>CATDIL010000009.1 GCA_949517355.1 uncultured Mycoplasmatota bacterium | reverse complement strand
ACAGCATTACCTAATAATTGAAGTTCAACATTAGGCGTTAGTAATTCAAATCATAATCATTTAGTTCCATTTAATTCAAATGGTGCTTATATACCTATCGGTGGTGATGGTAAATTAACACCTAATAATAATTTTATTAATGATTCTCCTGTTAATATTATTTCTAAACAAAAATCTAAAATAGATAATGTTGGTAGTGGTGTTTATGCTGATTTATCTGCTGCCACTTCTATTAGTGTTAATGATTTAAGATATGCCGTTCAAGTTCAAATGATTAAAGAAACTGATGCTAGATATGGAAATAGATATAAAGAATTTTTAATGGGCCATTTTGGTGTTATTAGTTCTGATGCTAGATTGCAAATTCCTGAGTATCTTGGAAGTGCAACATTTAATATTGAAACTCAACAAGTTGCTCAGACAGGTTCAACTGATAACACAACTCCTCAGGCAAATGTTGCCGCATATTCATTAACTAATAATGTTTCTCATTTATTTACTAAGTCATTTACTGAACACGGTTATATTGTCGTTGTAGGTGGTGTTAGAGTAGGACATAGAACTTATTCGCAAGGTTTAAATCAAATTTGAGATAGATTTACAAGATTTGATAATTATTTTCCTGAATTAAGTCATATTGGGGAGCAGCCTATTTTAAATCAAGAGATTTATTTACAAAATAAGCCTGTTGGTGGTGATGGTGCTAATAGAGAAGTTTTTGGCTATCAAGAAGCGTGAGCGTCTTATAGATATCTTCCTAATCAAGCAACAGGTTTAATGCGTCCTAATGTTCCGAATTCTCTTGCGGTATGAAACTACGCTGATAATTATGGTTCATTACCTACTTTATCAGGCGAATGAATGAAAGAAGATAAAGTTAATATTGATAGAACATTAGCACTTGGTTCTAGTTCAACGCCTCAATTTATTGCTGATTTTTATTTTAAAAATAAAGCAACACGTCCTATGCCATTACATTCAATTCCTGGACTTGTCGATCATTCAGGTAATATTATTATTTAATATGGCATCATCAACAGATTTATTTGGTACTAATACAGCATCTTCTAATGATGTATCAGGTTCTAACACTTCTACTGTAATGCCTACTTATTCAGGTAAGATGCCTGACTATTCTATTTGAGGAGATATTGCTAATTTTTTCAGTGGTAATAGAAGTAAGCAAGAAGCAAATTATCAACAGTGATTAGATAATACCGCTATTCAACGTAGAATGTGAGATTTAAAGCAAGCAGGTATTAACCCTGTTCTTGCAGCGCAAGGACAAGGAGCGGCAACTAATGCTTATGCTAATGGTAGTAATCAGGGAGAGCATTCGGCAAGTAAAGCATTATTTAATGTAGGTAAGTCAGCGGTTGCTATTATGACTGCATTAAAATTATTTAAAATTTTATCTTTGTTTGCATAGTAATTAAATTCGTGTCATTGGCGTAATTAATTGCTTGATTAATATTACGCCAAATGACACCATTTTTTTTAAAAATGTATGTGTTATAGTCCTAAATTTATTTTAGCGCCCGAAACTGATTTAAAAATATTGCCAAGTTGGCAAAAATTTATGTCTGTTCCTTGCGGCAAGTGTGATGAATGTAGAATTAATAAAAGTAAAGAGTGAGCGGTTCGTTGTCTTGCTGAATTCCAAGCGTTAAGTTATGAAGAACAGCAAAAGTGTTGATTTATTACTTTAACTTATGATGATATATATAACCCTTTTGTTTTGTGTCCTGATCATATGACTTTATTTTGGAAACGTTTAAGAAAGAATTTTAAAGGTTGTAAGATTAAGTATTTCTATTGTGGCGAATATGGAACACGGACTTATCGCCCGCATTATCACGCTATCGTTTATGGTTTACCTCTAACTGATTTAAAATTGATCAAATATAATAGTTTTGGCGATAGTATTTTTAACAGTGAGATATTAAGTAAGATTTGAGGTAAAGGTATGATTGCTATTGGTTCTTTATCTTTAAAAAGTTGTAGTTATGTAGCACGTTACACTTTAAAGAAAAATAATACTGATTGCTTTCAACGTGTTAGTCAAGGTTTTGGACTTAATTTTTTTAAAAAGTATAAAAAAGATATTATTCAAAATGGTTTTTTAACATTAGGAAT
This sequence comes from uncultured Mycoplasmatota bacterium, assembly GCA_949517355.1. Taxonomy (GTDB): domain Bacteria; phylum Bacillota_I; class Bacilli_A; order Mycoplasmatales; family Mycoplasmoidaceae; genus Malacoplasma_A. Next base: position 2,694 of record CATDIL010000009.1, on the reverse strand, counting down.
TGGTAGTAGAATTTTAAAAGCAAATTTACCACGTTATTTTTGTAAGAAAATTAGAGAATTTTTTGATGATGATAAACTTTATTCTGATTGATTAAAGAATAGACAATTTTATTTTGATAATAATGAAAAGAGATTAGATAAGTTTTTTAACGCAAATTCGGATAAAACTTGACAACAAATTTATTTAGGTAAAGATAGTGACGCAGTTGCTATTAATCATACTAATAAAAAATTGTTAAATCAAGCCCTTTTTGATTTATATAAGTGTAGAGAAAATTTTTAATTTATGTGATATTTTAATATAATTTTTATGGTTATGAAATGATTAAAAGATATTTTTATTCGTTGATTTAAAAGAGAAAAATATAGTGTCGAACAAATTCACTCTTGTTTTGACAATTTACTAACTTTTATTGATGCTGATAAGAATGGTTTTGTATCTTTACACGAGATATTGAAATCTTTATCTAATTTGTTTCGTAATTTAAAGAATTTGGAAGGAGATAAAAATGGCAAGTAAAAAACATAATAGACGATTACAAAAGCGTAAGTTTATTAGAACAGCAAATAAAACAAAATTAGTTAATACAGGTATAATTACTAGACGTGGTGGCTTTAGGTTATAGCAGTTTTCCTAGGCCACTACATATTGAGTTTATTTTTACCTATAACTTAATATAAAAACACACTCACAATTTAGGGTGTGTTTTTTATATCTTTTTTTATAAAAATGATGACTTTATAATTTATTTTTTCTTGATTCTTTAATGCGTGAAATATATGAGTCCATTAACTCATCTGCTGCTTTTCTTAGTTTAGCTTCTATTTTATATCATTGATCTAATTCAAATCTTTCTTGAAATGTTTCAGCAGGTTCTAATATTTTATCTCTTGCTATTTTTCCGATTAGTTTTATTTGATAACTTGTTAAACTTATTTTTTTCATATTTACTTTTACCTTTTGCTTGATTCTACTTTTTTTTTCTTTTTTTTTCTTTCTTTTTTTTTTGACTTTATTATTAGGACTTTTCTTTTTATTTATTTTTCTTTTAGGTTAATTGTTTTATATATTTTCTTTCTTAGATAACAGTATAACTTAAAGATAAGTAAAGTTATAGTGTTATTATATACACATTTTAATTAGTTTTTCTTTTTTTTTATATATATAATATATAAAGAAAAATAATAAGAGGAGTAGAAAAAAATGAAAGTGTATTATCTTTATGATAAATTAAGTAAGACAATTATTAATGTATTTTTATCTGAGAATGTTGATACTGCTTTAAGAAGTGTAAAATGTATGTTAGAGAATTTTAAACACGCTAATAATGCAGGTGCTTTAATTCAGATCAAAGATTGTGAATTAATTGAATTTGCAAGTGTTGACGGAAAAAAAATTATTGAAGTTAAAGATTTAATTAAAGACGAAGGAGATAAGAAATAATGAATTTTAAAAATGGTTATTCTAGTTTTGAATTAGATGAATTTCAAAATAATTCAGGCGACGGTAAAGAAGTGCCACAATTTTATTTAGATGAAAAGAATAAAGTTATTAAGCCTAAATTTGACAAAGATGGTAATCAGGTTTATCATAGTTTATATGATGATATACAAAAAAATAGGAATGCGAATGATTATAAAAAAGCGTTAGTTTTAAATCCTGATATGTTAAAAGATTTTAGTCCTGATTGAGAAGATGCTGATGTGTCCGAATTCGGAGATTTTGAAACTATTAATAAAGCATTCAATAAAGTTCAAGAAGTTTCAGGTAAAAATGTTTTTGATTTGATCGAGGAATATAAAACAAAATTGGTTAATGATAAATTAAAAGAAACAGATTCTGTAAAAGATAAAGTTAAAAAAGAAATTAGTGATGTTAAAGGAGAAAGTAAATAATGAAAAATAGAAATAAATTGAATACTGATATAAGATTTACATTAAACAGTATTTTGAAAGTCCCACGTACAACGTTTAATAGAAATCAAAAGAATATAACTACTTTCAATTCAGGCGATTTAGTTCCCTTGTTTTTAGATGAAGTTTTACCCGGGGATAGTTACAGTTTAAAATTTGGTTCAGTAATACGTTTTAATAGTCCACTTATTCGCCCCGTTATGGACGATGCTAAAATGTCTGTTTGAGCGTTTTTTGTTCCAAAGCGTATAGTTGAAGATAATTGAGAGCAATTAATCGCTAATTATAGAGATAATCCCGATTGAACTAGTGATGTAAATTTAACAATGTCTTCTATTCAAATACCTAGCGGCGGTTTTGCTGTTGATTCTGTTGCCGATCATTTTGGTATTCCTGTTTTATCAGGTGAAGGAGTTAAAGTTATTCACGCTCCATTTAGAGCATATTGCTTAATTTGAGACAATTGATTTAGAGATGAAAACTTACAGAATTCTATAACTGTTAATACAGGTTTTTCTAATGTAGTTGGTGTTAATAATATTTCAGGTAATTATATCACTGATGCTATTCTTGGTGGTAAGATGTGTCCATTAAATAAAATTCACGATTATTTTACATCAGCATTACCTGCTCCACAAGAAGGTAGTCCATCTATTATTGGTATTGGTGCAACTGCTCCTGTTTATGGAAATGGATATGGTCTCACTATGGAATATAGAAGTAATACAGCATTACCTAATAATTGAAGTTCAACATTAGGCGTTAGTAATTCAAATCATA
>CATDIL010000008.1 GCA_949517355.1 uncultured Mycoplasmatota bacterium | reverse complement strand
ATTGATTACCACTAGTATTTCTAAATTGAAATATAAAGTGCAACACTTAATATTTCAATTTAGAAAATAGAGAGCAATCTCTATTTTTTATTTAATTCCTTTAAAAAATTCTGTTGCTTTAATAGGAAAATAATAGTCTACAATTGCATCTGTAAATGTAGATTTAATTGGATTAACTTCAATAATTATCAAATCTTTTCTTTCTTGTTTAGCAAGATAAGGAAGACTATTAGCTGGCATTACTTGTCCACTTGTTCCAATAATTAATAAAACATCTGCTCTTACTAACTCATCAAACGCTTTGTCTTGAACTTCTGGATTTATTCCTTCTCCATAAAATACAAAATTAGGTTTTAAAATACCATTGCATTTTGTACATTTAGGAGGGACAGATGAAAGCAAATCGTTTGTAGTTTTGTATTTTTTATGACACTTAGGACATATTAATGTTTTAGTTGTTCCATGAAATTCAATAACATTATTTGCTCCACCTTCTTGATGAAGATTATCAATGTTTTGAGTAATTACTGCTTTAATAATTTTTTCTTTTGATAATCTACCAATTTCTGTATGAGCAAAATTTGGTTTTGCTTTATCCATGAATTGATAAAATATTTTATAGATTTCATTTCATGAACTTTCTGGATTACGAAAGAAATAATCTAATTCTATAAACTTTGGATCATATTGTGTTCATAAACCACCAACACCAGTAAAAGGCGGAATTCCACTTTCAACAGAGATTCCAGCCCCTGTAAAAACTACTAAGTGTTTACTATTTAAAATCAAATTTTTTGCTTTTTCAAAATCCATATCTTTATTTAATATAATTAAATTATGTCTGAATCATATCAAATTGCATTAATAACATTAGGTATTGTAGCATTAGTTTTACTAATTGTTGTTTTACTATATGCTATTAATGCATACAGAAGAATTGGTATAGTAGCAAAGAAAGCTGATTATTTAGTTGAAGATTTAACTTATAAATCAGAAATGCTGATGCCAACATTTGATGCCGTTAGTAAACTAACAAAATATACAGATTTATTAGAAAAATATGTAAATAATAGGACACCATTTGCATATGACTATATTAAGAAGGATAAGCCTTCAAAAATAACTTATAAAAAAACAAATCAAGACAAAAAGAAGTCTAATAAATCTTCTAGATCAGGTAAGTAAAAAACAATTATGTCTAAAGGAAATAAAACTATGGACTTTATCTCTGTCCATGGTGCTAGAGAAAACAACCTAAAGAATGTTAGTGTTGATATCCCTAAGAACAAACTTGTGGTTATTACAGGTTTAAGTGGTAGTGGAAAATCGTCACTAGCTTTTGACACTATATATTCAGAAGGCCAAAGACGTTATCTTGAATCGTTATCTAGTTATGCTAGACAGTTTTTAGGTGGTAATGAAAAGCCAGATGTTGATTCGATCGAAGGGTTATCTCCTGCAATTGCTGTTGATCAAAAATCTACTTCTAATAACCCTAGGTCTACTGTTGGCACTATTACTGAAATCTATGACTACTTAAGAGTATTGTTTGCGAGAATTGGTGAACCATATTGTCCAAATGGTCATGGTAAGATTGAAACTTTAACTATTAAACAAATAGTTAATAAAATTTGAGATTCATTTCAAGAAGGCGATAAACTTCAAATATTATCGCCAATCGCTTACAAACAAAAAGGTACTTTTAAGAATGAGCTAGATAAATTAAAGGCTGAAGGGTTTTTAAGAGTTAGAGTTGACGGAGAAGTTTATTCATTAGACGATAAGATAGAATTAGAAAAAAATAAATTCCATTACATTGATATAGTTATTGATCGTATTATTGGTAATAAAGACAGTGACACAAGAAGTAGAATTAATGAAGCCGTTGAAACAGCTTTGAAGCACGAAGAAAATAAAGTTGTTGTTTTAGTAAATAATAAAGAAACTTTATATTCTCAATCTCATGCATGTAAAGTTTGTGGATTTAATATCCCAGAATTAGAACCAAGATTATTTTCTTTTAATTCACCAGTTGGTGCATGTCCTAAATGTCATGGTTTAGGATTCACATATGAACCAGATGAAAATAAAATGATTCCTGACCCATCATTAAGCATTAATGAAGGTGGATTAGATTATTTTAAAAATACTGTTAACACAACTTCATTGGATTGATTAAAATTTGATCAATTACTTAAACATTACAAAATTTCTAAAACAAAACCATTAAATGAATTCACCAAAAAAGAAATGGATATTGTAATGTATGGTTCTAAAGAACCAATTGATATTACTATTAAATCTTCAAGCGGTAATGTTTATAGCAAATTTGATTACGCTGAAGGTGTACTAACATTAGTGAAACGTAGACACTTAGAAACTATAAGTGAAACGGCAAGACAATATTATTCAAAATACATAGCTGAAAAAACTTGTTCAGAATGTCATGGCCAAAGATTATCAAAAGCAGCATTATGTGTTAAGATTAATGGTAAATCAATTATTGATTTAACTAATTTATCTATTAAGAGATTAATTGATTTCTTTTTAAATCTTAAGTTGACAGAAAACCAAAAGAAGATTGCTAAATTAGGTTTAAAAGAAATTATTGACCGTTTAACATTCTTAGATAATGTTGGATTAGGATATTTAACATTAAGTAGGTCTGCTGGCACATTATCAGGTGGAGAAGCACAAAGAATTAGATTAGCTACTCAAATAGGTAGTTCATTAACAGGTGTCTTATATGTTTTAGATGAACCATCTATTGGTTTACACCAAAAAGATAATGACATGTTAATAGATACTCTTAAGAAAATGAGAGATTTAGGAAATACATTATTAGTCGTAGAACACGATACAGACACTATGATGCAATCAGACTACATTATTGATGTTGGTCCAGGTGCTGGACAATATGGTGGTAAGATTGTAGCTGTTGGTACTCCACAAGAAATTATTAATAATAAAGATTCTTTAACCGGAAAATATTTATCTGGTGAAAAATTTATCCCTGTTCCAAAATCTAGAAGATCAGGAAGTGGACAAAAAATAATTATGAAAGGTGCAACATTTAATAACCTTCATAATGTAGATGTTACTTTTCCTTTAGGAAAATTAATTTGTGTTACAGGAGTATCTGGTAGTGGTAAGTCTTCATTAATTAACGGAGTGTTTGCTAAAAATATTCAAAAATTATTGTTTAACCCATTTGTTAGTGCACCAAAGATTAAGAGTATAGTTGGTGCTCAAAGTGTTGATAAACTAATTTTAGTAAGCCAAGAACCAATTGGTAGAACACCAAGAAGTAACCCAGCAACATATGTTGGTGTATTTGATGATATTAGAGAATTGTTTGCATCAGTTCCTGAAGCAAAAGCTCGTGGATACACTAAAGGAAGATTCTCATTTAATGTTCCTGGTGGACGTTGTGAAAAATGTTGAGGTGATGGAATTATTAGGATTGAAATGCATTTCTTACCTGATGTATATATCGCATGTGATGAATGTAATGGTAAGAGATACAACGAAGAAACATTACAAATTAAATATAAAAGCAAATCAATTTATGATGTGTTAGAAATGTCTGTAGTTGAAGCTATGGAATTCTTTAAGAACATTCCTAATATTTTTAGAAAACTTCAATTAATGAATGATGTGGGATTAGGCTATTTAAAATTAGGTACACCTTCTGATAAGTTATCAGGTGGTGAGGCTCAAAGAATTAAACTAGCTAAATTCTTACAACGTAAAGCAAGTAAGAACACTATATTAATTCTTGATGAACCAACAACAGGATTACATACACATGATATTGCAAATTTAATTAATGTGTTGAATAGAATTGTAGATGGTGGCAGTACAGTAATTGTAATTGAACACAATTTAGATTTAATTAAGTGTGCAGATTACATTATTGATTTAGGTCCAGAAGGTGGAGAAGGTGGAGGAAAAATAATCGCCACTGGTACACCTGAACAGGTTGCCCAACATAACGATATTTCTTACACTGCTAAATACTTAAAGAAGATTTTATAAATTTTATTTTGAGTTAATCGTAGATACTTTTAAAGTAGATTCATCTAAAACATCTAGTAATACTTTAACTGTATCTAATGAAGTGAATAAAGGTGTATTTGTTTCAATAGATAATGATCTAATTTTGATACCATCCATTCCGTTTTTTCCTACTTCACTAGTGTTAATTACATATGCTACGAAACCACTATGTAATAACTTAGTTATATCATTTGATCCTTCGTGGAATTTATTAACAACTTTGTTGTGGATCTTGTGCTCGTTTAAGAATTTAGAAGTTCCAGGCGTTGCAACAATGTTAAATCCTAAATTATAGAAACGTCTAATTAATGGTAAAGCTTCTAAACGATCCTTGCTTGAAATAGTGGCAAACACAGTTCCATAATTTTGAATCTTCATTCCACTAGCTTGTAATGCTTTATAGAAAGCACGGTTTAATGTAGAGTCATATCCAATTGCTTCTCCGGTTGACTTCATTTCAGGAGATAGATATGCATCTAATCCATGAATTTTGTTGAATGAGAATACAGGAACTTTAACATATCATCTCTTAGGTTCAGTTGGATATAAATCAAAGATACCTAATTCTTTTAATGATTTACCTAAGATAACTTCAGTAGCAATATCGGCTAGTGAATATCCTGTAGCTTTTGATAAAAATGGAACAGTTCTACTACTACGTGGGTTTACTTCAATAATATAAACTTTATCATTCTTATCTACAATAAATTGAATATTGAATAAACCAATGATACCAATCGCTAATCCTAATTGTTTTGCATATTGAAGAATTGTTCCTTTAACTTTATTTGAAATACTAAATGAAGGAAACACACTAATTGAGTCACCACTGTGAATACCGGTTTTTTCAACTAATTCCATAATACCTGGAACAAAAACATCTCTTCCATCACAAATAGCATCTACTTCTACTTCTTTACCTGTAATATATTTATCTACCAATACTGGTTTGTCTTCATCAATCTCAACAGCTGTTTTTAAATAATGTTTTAATCCTTTTTCATCAGCAACAATTTGCATTGCTCTACCACCTAATACAAATGAAGGACGAACCAATACAGGGTAACCTATTTTTTTAGCTGCAGCTAGACCTTCAGAAATTTTAGTTGTAGCTAATCCACGAGGTTGTGGTATGTTTAAATTCATTAAAAGGTTTTCAAATAATCTTCTATCTTCAGCACGATCAATAGCTTCTACTGATGTACCAATGATTTTAACACCACGTTCTTGTAATGGACCAGCCAAGTTAATTGCTGTTTGACCACCTAAAGAAGCAATCACACCATCAGGTTTTTCAAATTCAACAATGTTCATTACATCTTCTGGTGTTAATGGTTCAAAATATAACTTATCAGCAGTTGTGTAATCTGTTGATACAGTTTCTGGGTTGTTATTAACAATGATTGCTTGGTATCCAGCTTTTTTAATAGTTTGAACAGCATGAACTGTTGAATAGTCAAATTCAACACCTTGTCCAATACGAATAGGCCCAGCGCCTAATACGATAATTTTTCTTTGTTTAGATAATTTAGATTTATTTGTTCCTTGATAAGATGAATAGAAATAAGGAATGTATGCATTAGTGTGGAATGTATCAGCCATTTTATAAACAGGCATAATGTGATTGTTTTTACGCAAATTGAATAATTCAATTTCTTTCATCTTTCATTGCTTAGCAATGTATTTATCACCAAAACCAATTTTTTTAGCTTCTTTTAAAACTTTAATATCTTTTGGATTTTTAATGATTACTTTTTCATAATCAATAATTTTCTTTAATTCAATTAAGAAGAATTCAGTAATCATTGACACTTGGTGAATTTTCTTAGTAGATTCTCCACGTCTAATTAATTCAGCTACAGCATAAATGCTATCATCTCTAAATTGTTTAATGTATTCATAAATTTTTTCAGTAGAGTATGAATCAAATTTCTTTAATCAGAAGTGATAAACTCCGGTTTCAAGACATCTAACTGATTTAAGTAAACATTCACTTAATGTAGAACCAATTCCCATTACTTCACCAGTAGCTTTCATTTGAGTCCCTAAAGCATTTGATGCAGAAGTAAATTTATCAAATGGAAATCTAGGTAACTTAGCAACTACATAATCAAGACTTGGTGCTTTAGCTGCAGTTGTGTTTGCAATCTTAATCTCATTAAGATTCATACCAACAGCAATTTTAGTTGTAACTTTTGCGATTGGATAACCAGATGCTTTTGAAGCTAACGCAGATGAACGAGAAACACGAGGGTTAACTTCGATTAAAAAGTATTCACTAGTTTTAGGGTTCAATGCAAATTGAACATTACATCCACCAGCAACTTTAAGTTCTTTAATTAATTTAGTTGCACTTTTAATTAACATGTTTTCATCTTTTTTAGATAAAGACATGATTGGAGCAACAACAATTGAATCTCCTGTATGAACACCAACTGGATCGATGTTTTCCATACCACAGATAGTGATAACGTTATTAGCGTTATCTCTCATCATTTCAAATTCAATTTCTTTATAACCCTTAACTGACTTTTCAACTAATACTTGGTGAACAGGTGATTGCATTAAAGCGTTTTCACCCAATTCAATCAATTCTTTTTCATTATTAGCAAAACCACCGCCTGTTCCACCTAATGTAAAACCAGGACGGAGAACCACTGGATAACCAATCTTCTTAGCAGCTTTTTTCATGTGTTCAAGATCATAAGTAATTTCAGAAGGAATGACTGGCTCATTAATTGATTCACATAATTCTTTGAATAATTCACGGTCTTCTGCTAGTTGAATACTTTCACTACTTGTTCCTAATAATTCAACACCACATTCTTTTAGAACACCTTTCTTTTCTAATTGAACAGCCATATTCAATCCTGTTTGGCCACCAATACCTGGAATAATAGCATCTGGTCTTTCGTGACGAATGATTTTAGCCACATATTCTAATGTTAATGGTTCCATGTAAACTTTATCAGCCATTTGAACATCAGTCATGATAGTAGCAGGGTTAGAGTTTACTAAAACCACCTTATAACCTTCTTCTTTTAATGCTAGACAAGCTTGAGTTCCAGCATAATCAAATTCAGCAGCTTGTCCAATAATAATTGGACCTGAACCGATAATCATAATTTTTTTAATATCTTTTCTTTTCATAATGTTTTCTCCTTTTTAATGTTGCTTATTTTTTATTTAATATTCATCCATTCAACATTATTTGGATCCTTCTGGAAAGCTAATAATTTACGATGTTCAATTTCATTAATGTAATTTTGGTTAAGAGCAAATTTAATTAATGTATTAAAGTTTGATAATGAATGGTTAATTACATTAGCATTTTTTAAGTTGTCTTCACATTTTTGCAAGTTATAAGTAAAAATTGAAGCAATGCCTAGAACATTAATCTTATTGTTTCTTAAAATATTAACAACTTCGATTGATGACCCACCTGTAGACATTAAATCTTCAATTACTACTACTTTTGCATTTTCAGGGATAAATCCTTCAATATGTTTTGCACGACCGTGATCTTTTACTTTGCTACGAACATAAGCTGTTGGCTTGTTCATTTTTGTAGCAACAATAGCTGCATGAGGAATGCCGGCTGTTGATGTTCCAACAATGTATTCAGCTTCTGGGTAATATTCATTAATCATATTAACCATTTCATTTTCAATAATTTCTCTAGATTCAGGATAAGAGATAACTAATCTATTATCGCAATATATAGGTGATTTAATTCCACTTGCTCAAGTGAAGGGGTTAGATGGAGAAAGAAAGACTGCTTTTATTTTCAATAACTCATTAGCTACGATTTCTTCTCTATTCATCTTATTCTCCTTCCTTTAATTATTTCATAATTAAAATTAAAAGTATTATATATAAAATACAAAAAAAGACAATAAAATTATTTAATAATTTTAATCGTTATAAATACTCATAAATATTATTTATAATTAGTTTATTGCTAATGAAAAATATTGCTGTTTTTATCTCTGGTGGAGGCACTAATTTACAAGCTATTATTGATGATTCTAAAAAATCAAAGTTTTATAAAATTGGCTTAGTAATTTCTAACAAAGAAAATGCTTATGGATTAACTAGAGCTAAAAAAGCAAACATTCCAAATTTATATATTAAATCTAAAGAAACTAATGTTATTTTAAAAGCTTTAAAAAATCACAAAATAGATTACATTGTATTAGCAGGGTATCTTGCAATTGTAGATTCTCAGATTATTAAAAAATATAAAAATAAAATTATTAATATTCACCCTTCTTTAATTCCTTCTTTTTGTGGACCGGGTATGTATGGACTTCATGTTCATGAAGCTGTCATTAAATCAGGAGTTAAAGTTAGTGGGTGTACTACTCACTTTGTAAATGAAGAAGTTGATGGAGGGGCGATAATCATGCAACATTGTGTTCCGGTTGATTATGGAGACACACCACAATCACTTCAAAAAAAGATATTAAAATATGAACATCAAATATTAGTTAAATCAATTAATTTATTAGCAAATCAAAAAATTAAAATAATCAATGAAAGGACAAAAATATTAAAGTAATTATGAAAACAAGAGCATTAATAAGTGTATTTAAAAAAGATAAAGTATTAGATATTGCAAAATTCTTATCTCAACATGATGTTGAAATAGTTTCTACAGGGGGAACATACAAATATTTAAAAGAAAACAATGTTCCTGTAACAGAAATTAGTGATATTACTAAATTCCCAGAAATGTTAGATGGAAGGGTTAAAACACTCCACCCTATGGTTCATGGAGGAATCTTAGCTATCAGAGAAAATAAACAACATATGGATACAATCAATGAACATAATATTGTTCCAATTGATTATGTCATTGTTAATTTATATCCTTTCTTTGAAAAAGTTAAAGAAGATTTAACATTTGAACAAAAAGTTGAATTTATTGATATTGGTGGTCCAACAATGTTAAGATCTGCTGCTAAAAACTTTAAGGATGTAACTGTTATTTGTGATCCAGATGATTATGAAGCAGTTATGGATGAAATAACTAAAAATGGTTCTACTTCATTAGAAACAAGACAAAGATTAGCAGCTAAGGTATTTAATTTAACAACAGCATACGACGCGGCAATTTGCAATTTCTTGTCTAAAGATGAATTCCCTAAATATCTTTCAGTTTCTTATGTTAAGAAACAACCATTAAGATATGGAGAAAACCCTCATCAATCTGCTTGTTTTTACGAAGATACAGTAAGAAAAGGTGCGATGAATAGTTTTGAAATTTTAAATGGTAAACAATTGTCTTACAACAATTTCAAAGATGTTGATATTGCATGAAAATCAGTTTGTGAATTTGAACCAAATGAATATGCATGTTGTGCGTTAAAGCATAATACTCCGTGTGGATTTGCAATAGGCAATTCAACTTATGATTCATACATGAAAGCATATAACGTAGACTCTACATCAATTTTTGGTGGTATTGTTGCATTCAACAATACTGTTACTGTAGATGTAGCTACTGAAATGAGTAAGATTTTCTTAGAAGTTATTTGTGCTCCTGATTATGAACCAGAAGCATTAGAAATTTTAAGAAAAAAGAAAAACTTAAGAGTTCTTAAATTTAATTCTAAACCAACAAACAACCACGCATACATTAGTGTAGATGGTGGTATTATGGTTCAAAGTGAAGACTTAAACTCAAAAGAAGAATATAAAGTTGTAACCAAAATAGCACCAACTGACGAACAAATGAAAGACTTAAAATTTGCTATGAAAGTTGTTAAGTTTGTTAAATCAAATGCTATTGTTGTAGCAAACAACGGAGTAGCTTGCGGTATAGGTGGTGGTCAAGTTAATAGAATTTGACCTACACAAGATGCTTTAAGAAGAGGAACAGGAGCTACTGTTTTAGCTTCTGATGCTTTCTTTCCGTTTAGAGATGTGGTTGATACATGTGCTAAATATGGAATTAAAGCAATCATTCAACCAGGAGGATCGTTAAGAGATCAAGAATCTATTGATGCTGCTAATGAACACGGTATTGCAATGATTTTTACAGGAATAAGACATTTTAAACATTAGTTATGAAAATATTATTAATTGGATCAGGTGGTCGTGAACATGCATTAGCATGAAAGATGGCTCAAAATAAAAAAGTTACAAAAATATATGTTGCTCCAGGAAATGCTGGAACAGCTATTGAACATAAATGTGAGAATGTGACTTTACATTCTAACAACGAATATGTTAAGTTTGCTAAAGCAAATAAAATTGATTTAACTGTTGTTGGCCCTGAGGTTCCGTTAGTAAATGGAGTAGTAGATTTATTTAAAAAAAATAAATTAAAAATATTTGGACCAAATAAAAAAGCAGCTCAATTAGAAGGTAGTAAGGTTTTTGCAAAGAAGTTTATGCAAAAACATAACATTCCTACTGCAAAGTTTGGTAGTTTTACAAATCCAAAATCTGCTATCAAATATTTAAAAGAGAAATGTGATTTTCCAATAGTTATTAAAGCTGACGGATTAGCAGCCGGTAAAGGTGTAGAAATTTGTCCCGATTTAAAATCAGCTACAAACTGTATTAATGAATTTATGGTTAAGAATATCTTTAAAACAGCAGGTAGTAAAGTTGTTATTGAAGAATTCTTAGAAGGGCCAGAAGCTTCTATTATTTGTATTACTGATGGTAACACAATATATCCTTTTATTTCTTCAAAAGATCATAAACAAGTATTTGATAACGATAAAGGCCCTAACACTGGTGGTATGGGTGCTATATGCCCAAACCCCTATGTAACAAAATCTGTCTTAAATGATTTTGTTAAACAAATAATGTTACCGACATTACATGGTCTTAAAAAAGATAAGATTGATTTTATGGGTTTTATTTTCTTTGGAATTATGATTACAAAGAAAGGTCCTAAACTTCTTGAATACAATGTAAGAATGGGTGATCCTGAAACAGAATCTATTCTACCATTACTTAAAAATGATTTGGTAGATGTATTTACAAAAGCATTAAATAAAAAATTAAAAGATGTTAAATTGTCTTGAGAAAAGAAAGCATCAATTAATGTTGTTTTATGTTCTAAGGGCTATCCTAAAAAAGCAGATATAGGTAAAGAAATTACAATTAAAAAATTAAAAAATTCTAAAATTTTCTTTGCAGGTACTAAACTTGAAAACAAAAAATTAATTACAAGTGGAGGAAGAGTTTTATCTGTTGTTTCTACAGGAAAAACTTTATCTGAAGCTACAAAAAAAGTTTATGCTGATATTAAGAACATAAACTTTTCAGGAATGCATTATCGTAAAGATATTGATAAATAAATTGTTTTTTATAAAAAATGCATTCATATTATTGAATGCATTTCACATATATAAATTAATTAAAAATTATATGTGTCAACCTTCAGGTAAACCAGCATTTGCTTTTAAATAATCAAGCAATGCTTGACTATTGTGAGCGTCATCAATTGGGTTAGTTACAATAATAGTTCCTGAAGATGCGATATTAACAAAAGATTCTGCATTTAAAGAGATGTCCTCTCCTTTTCAAGAATCCCATATGATGGTCTTTAAGTTAGAGCAACCATCAAAAGCATTTTTAGAAATTGAAGTTAATTTGCTTGGTAAGGTTATTGTAGTTAATGAAGTACAGTTCATAAATGCTGCATTATTAATTGAAGATATATTTGATAAATCAATAGTAGTTAATGAAGTGCAGGAATCAAAAGCGTTGCCACTAATAGTATTTAACCCAGGAGGTAAAATTATAGAAGTTAGTGATGAATCGTTTTTAAAAAAATAAGTTCCAAATTCAACACAACTAGTTGCGTTTGAAAAGTCTGCTGAAATTAATGATTTTCAACCAGCAAAAGTAAAAGAATTTGTTGTATTAAAAATAGATCCTTCTGCGAATGTTAATTTTGTAATAAATTTTGGAACGTCGCTTCCATCAAAACTAGGAGCGCTTCTAATACCTGCTGGTATTTCTATCGTGTTACAATTTTTATAATTATCTTTATAAATAGGAGAAGTTGGATCATTTAAAAATTCATTTTTAAAACCACGTATCATATCACCATCTATTTCAAAAACTTCTTCTGGTAATGCACGATCTTCAAGTTTTCAGGTTTCTGGTAATCCACCATTATCTAATAAATAGTTAAGTAATGCTTCACTATTGTGA
>CATDIL010000007.1 GCA_949517355.1 uncultured Mycoplasmatota bacterium | reverse complement strand
CTCCTTGACACTCTTCTCCAACTCCTTGACACTCTTCTCCATGTATTCTCAATCTGGATTACCGTTTTTGTCAACCGGTAATAAAATTTCAAATTTTTTTAAAATTTTTTCTCTAAATTGATTTTGATAATTATTTTTTAATTTTTTACTAATTATTGTTGACAAAAATAATCCAATCTTTTCGTTTTTAATTGGCCAAATTGGATATATATTGTCATCGCATACAAATTTACCTTTTTGGTAAAAAACATTACCAAACATATCAATCGTTATACAATCATTGAAAATTTTATTTTTAATTGGTTTTTTTATATATCTATTAATCCCATTATTCATTGATCCTGCTGTTATTAATGGAATATCCCCAGGAAGCGAATCTTGTTTGCGTATTCTTGTTCCATGACCATATTTAAATAAACCATTTTCTCCAACTAATCTAAATATTTTTTCCATAATTATTTATCTTTTGAAATTTTTTTAAGAAAATTTAATTTATCATCTAAATTATTAATTTTCATAAATTCAATTAACAATTTAAAACATGATTGTACAGTGTTTTGAGATTCAATTTTCCCAGTATTAAACAACATTCATTGCAATAATGTCATTTCAAAATCTTCTTTTGTAACAGGTTCAATTTTAACATCCTTCGGATAAGACAAAGAAATATTAGGGTCAATTTCTTTATCATATTTACCTTGATTTCATTTTTCTAGAAAATCTTGTTCAATTTTTGGTCACTTATGTTTTATATCTTGGTATCCTTGATTTTTGACAGTTTCAAACCCGTCATCTTCAATTCATCATCCTCTAATTTTTTTGTTTCCTTGTGGTTCTCCTTTTTTAAAGATAAATAAAGAAACATCACCACAACCTACTTTGGCAAATATATCAGGTAATAAAACAATATCTGTCAATGTGTTATTTTTTAAAATATCTTTTGCATTTTTGATTTTTTCTATTTTTGTATTTGGCATTAATCAGCAAATTTTACATCCATCTTCAACATTTTTTAGAACATTTTTCAATATATCAATTGCACCAGAATTTTCATAAGGTGGATTAGCAACTACTTTTGTTATTTTATAACGTTTAACTCACTGACAAAATGATTGAGTTAATGAATCTAGTTGCACTAAATTTGTTATTCCATCATTATGTAAAAGCATATTAATATATGAAAGAAATAAAACATTAGTATCAAAATCATTTCCATATATATTCTCTCATTTATTATTATTTCTATTTGCGCATTTTACTAGTAATGAACCAGAACCACATGTTGGATCTAAGATTTTATCGTTTTCATTAATGTCAATCAATTTTGACATTAAATCAGCTATGTGGTCTGGAGTGAATACTTGACCATGCTCAGATTTTCCTCGATACCTATTAAATTCAGAAAAAAATATGTTCATAATATCAATGTTGCTTAATGGATTATCTTGAATAATTTTATTTATTTCCTCACAACATTTACATAAGACACGGATTGTCTCATCGCTAGGATTAGTTCCGATCTGAATATTACTAAATGAGCGAGTTAAATCATTAATCTTTTTTGATTTTAATTCAGGTATTGTAAAACGAGATGTCAATTTGTTTATAACACACGTTTTAAACCCCTCAATTCCAGCATAATCTTCAAAACATCCATTTGAATATTTAGATGCAACTAAAACTACACCAGTAAAGATCATTCGATCATTTAAGTGTTTAATTACAAATTGATGATGAAGTATTTCATTTATTCTTGATATATATATATATATCATTTGTGATATTCGCTACTGGCTTTGTTTGCAAATATTCTTCATAATATTTCAAACTTTTAAGAGTATCATCTAAAAATTTATCATTGTGATAAACTTCAACTTTAATATTATCTTTTAAATCTTTTATAGCAATTGTTATAAAATCATCGTACCCTTGTAATTGCAATGCCTTTTTATATTCTTTTAATTGTTTTTTTGCATCTTCAATAGATGAGTCATTCTCTTCTTTATCCTCAATAATAATTGCTTTCCCATCAGGATACTTATACAAATAATCTGCTTTTAGTCTATTTTCATTAGAAACCCTCACTTCTTGATGAGAACCATAATTAGGATCAGCTAATTTTTCATTAATTCATTGTTTTAATTCTTTATGTGCCATAGGAAAAGTGCTATTCTTTTATATTTTGATTATTATAATTAAAATATTATGAAATATAGTTACACTCCTAGAGGAGTTTGCTCTTCTCAATTTGATTTTGATATTGAAAACAATATCATTAAATCATGTAAAATTACTAATGGTTGTCCAGGTAACACAATGGCAGTTAGTAAACTAGTTATTGGTAAAACAATAGATGAAGTAATTAATACACTTAAAGGAATTGATTGTAGAGGCAAAGGAACAAGTTGTCCTGATCAGATTGCCCAAGCATTAATTGAATATAAAAATAAATAAAAAATCCTCATCAAGAGGATTTTATTAATATTTACGTTTATTGTATCTTGCAGCTTCTTTAGATTTTTCTTTAGCTCTAAGACCTGGACGTAAGTAATATTCGTGTTTACGAGCGGTTCTTCTAGTTTCACTAGTAATACGACTAAATTTCTTTAGTGCGTCATTTAATTCACCGTCTTTAACTACTACTTTAGACATCTTGTTGTTTTCACCACCTTTAATGTTTGTAAGATATTATATATAAAATTTATCTTTTTAATAATTCTTTTAGTAATTTCATAGAGACAACTGGGTTAGCTTGTCCATGAGTTTCTTTCATTAATTGACCAATAAAGAATTTTTCTGCACGTTCAGGACGCTCGTTATATTGTTGAACCATATTAGGGTTACTTTGAATAATTTTATTTAAAATATCAGTAATTACATTTTGATCAGTAATTTGTTTAAATCCTAATTGTTCAATTAAATCTTTAGGTTTTTTATTATCTAAAATAATTTTTTCAAAAATTGTTTTAGCTTGTTTACCGTTAATTTCACCTTTATCAATTAATGAAATCATCTCAATAATTGAATCAATTTGTTCATTAGAAATTATTTCTAATGACTTTGCTTGCTTTTTTAGGATAGCTACTAATTCAATCACAATTCATGTAATAGCTTGTGTAGGATTGTTAGATGTAGTTGCTACTTTATTAAAGATTTTATAAAGATCGTAATCATCTAATAACAAGTTTATTAAGGAAGAATTGATATTTAAATCTTCAAGTTCTTTTTTAATAACACTTGGGTATTTGTTAATTGTACCAATTGCATTATTAACAAAGTCAGTCGTTAACAAAATATGAATAATATTTGGTTCAGTAAAGTATGAATATTCAATTGCATTTGTTTTAGCACGCATGAAAATGGTTGATTTTGTAGCATCATCTCATCTGCGTGTTTCTTGTTCTACTTTATTGTTTGTCAGCAATAATTGAGATTGACGATCGATTTCATAATCAATTGCTTTCATAATGTTATTAAATGAGTTAATGTTTTTAATTTCAACTTTCGTTCCTAATTTATTAGAACCTCTTGGAGCAATTGAGATATTAATATCTGCTCTCATTGATCCGTCTTCCATCTTAGCATCAGAGATATCTAAAAAAGAAACTATTCTCTTTAAATTATTCAAATATTCATATGCTTCAACTGCTGAATGAATATCAGGACGAGATACAACTTCAATTAAAGGAACACCAGCACGATTGTAATCTAAACAAAGTTTATCACCAATCATTAATTGTTTTGCAGTATCTTCTTCCATGTGGATTCTTTCCACACCAATTGATTTATTAGAAATATCAATTTTTCCATCTTTTCCTATCGGATAAAATTGTTGTGTAATTTGAAATCCTTTTGGTAAGTCTTGATAGAAATAATTCTTTCTATCAAATCTTACATTTTGATCAATTTTCATATTTAATGCAGTTGCTAATCTAATTGCTTTCACAACAGCCATTTCATTAACTGAAGGCATTGATCCTGGTAATGCTAAATCAATTTCATTAATGTTAGTATTAATTGGATCATTATGGTTATTTCTACTAGGAGAAAACATTTTGCTCTTAGTATTAAGTGCAATATGTACTTCAATACCAATTGTTGGTAAAAAATTATTCATTTTTGCCTCCTAGTATTCCTTCTATTGTGTAAGCAATATCAAAGGTTTTTTGATCTTCTTTCTGCTTACAATTAATGTTTATTCCATAAGGCATGTTGTTATATTCACCACATGGAACAGTAATTGATGGTAATCCAGCAAAATTACCCAAAATTAAACAATCATCAGCATGACTACAATGGTGTATATCTTTTTTAATAGATTCAATTGTTGGAGCAATTGATGAAGCAGAAGGAATTAATAATCCATCTACATCGTCTAATAAACTATTAACTAAGTTAATAAGTAATGTTCTTACTTTTTTGGCATGAATATAAACTGATTCAAAGTTTGTGTCACTCGTTACATATGCACCCATAATAAAACGTTTTTTAACTTGCCTATTAAAAAATGTGTTACGGTTATTAAATGTGATGGATTCATAATCATTGCCACCCACATTTTCACCAAACGGAATTCCAGTAAATGATCCATAACAACTTAATCCTTCAACGTTACTAATCACTTGATAAACAACACCAATGGAATCTAATAAAGAAAAATCTGTAGATTTTTCTACAATTGTATGTCCTGCTTTTTTTATTTTATCTAAAGCATTTAGATAAAGTTTTCTTTCATTGGGAGCAATAGCATCTTCTATTCCTCTAATAACAGCAATCCTCATGTTCTTTAATTCTTTTAAGTCATCAAAGAAATGGTGGTTTAATTTTTGACTTGTGTAATCCTTTGGATCAAATTGACAAATTTGATCAGCCACAAGAGCACAATCTGAAACTCTTTTAGCAATCACACCAATATGATCAAGACTTGGAGCATATGGTAAAACACCATAACGAGAAACTAAACCATAACTTGGTTTATAACCAACCACTCCTAAAAATGAAGCCGGTCTTCTAATAGAATCACCTGTGTCACTACCAATTGCAAAATCCACTACACCAGAAGCTACTAAGTTAACGCTACCCGATGAACTACCACCTGCAATTCTAGAATGATCTAAAACGTTTAACACTTCACCATAAGGTGATTCTAATCCCGTTCCAGCCATCGCAAATTGATCTAAATTACATTTCGAAGTTAAAATAGCATTAGAATTTTGTAATAACTCATATATAGTTGCACTATATGGAGGAACATAATTCTCAAGCATTTTACTAGCTCCTGTAGTTCTTATTCCTTTTGTAGATACATTATCTTTTAATGAATAAAAACAAGCACTTAATGGGTTGTCAGTTAATTTAAAATCTTTTAAATTAACTTCGACAGGAGTAATGATAGAATTTGTGTCTTTAATACTTTCAATCTTTTTTAGGTAAGAATGATATAAATCAGAAATATTAATTTTTCCTGATTTAAGTTCTTGATGTTTTTTAAGTATTAAAGAGCGTTTCATTATTTAATAGTAATATATTTGTCTAATTTGTTTTTAGCATTTTTAGTGAATTCTTCTGGATGTTCTACAATAATCGGTTCATCTTTTCTCAATGTATTACATGAAGCATCAACACAATAATCTGTTTCGTGAACATTTGATACATTTATAGTTTGCATCTTTTCTAAATTTCTTAAAAATTTTGAAAAATCCTTAGCAAGAACTTCTGCCTGCTCTTCATTAAGGTCAAATTTATATTTTTTAGCTATTTCTTTTAATTGTTCTTTTGTCATGTTAGTCGATGTGGATTGGTGTATAAATACTTTCAACAATGTCTTTGTTGTAATCATACTTCATTGATGGAGAAACAATCCTATATATAGGGAAGATAATAATAATATTAATTGGTGTCATAAAACATAGCATTAACAATCTGAATGCAAATCAGTAATCATATGGTAATGTAGAAAAATCTAGGTCAAATACTGGCATTATTAACACTTCAACAATTGCTTCACATGTGATTACCGTTACTA
The DNA here is from genome assembly GCA_949517355.1 of uncultured Mycoplasmatota bacterium. Classification (GTDB taxonomy): domain Bacteria; phylum Bacillota_I; class Bacilli_A; order Mycoplasmatales; family Mycoplasmoidaceae; genus Malacoplasma_A. Next base: position 7,501 of record CATDIL010000007.1, on the reverse strand, counting down.
ATACTGGTGCAAAATAATGAAACCAAACAGTTATCTTATCAAAATCAATTCTCTTTGAAATTTTATTTAAATCATTTAATGCTAGTTGTCTCTTTTTTTCTGTCTTACAAACTCAATCAATATGTTTGTCTGCAATGGCTTGACTATTGTGTTCGCGCATCAATTTGTGTTTGTATTTTTTAATAGGGGCAATATATTTAACGTCATAAATAAAATTCTTAAAAGAATAAGCAATCTTTCAAAAATCTAAAGTTAATCCTAGCATTCATAAACTTATAAAACCAATTACAAAAACACTTGAAAAAATAATTTCTAATGTTTCTTTTCTAAATGTTATATCAACACCAAATAAACCAATTGTATAAACATCTAAATCATTGATAAAAACAATAAAACAAAGTAGTAAAGAAAATACCAATGCCATAAATAATGATGACAACGATAAGAAAGATAATTCTTTCTTTCTAGATAAAGTAATTATTGTTCTAATAAGTCCTGAAAAATATCCATATGCCATGGCTACTATAAAATAACCATAATGGAACATACCAGCTGTAATTCCTACTGTTAATAAATCTGTAAATGCACCAATAAATAATCCAATGATTGGTCCAAATAATAGTCCACCAATCTTAATCAAAACTCCTTCAATAGTACTTCTTCAACCTGGATAAGCCCTAAAGATTACAGCCATAAATCCAGCAGACAAAATTGTTAACAATAAAATTGAAGCAATAGAAATAGAAATTACCATTGCAACATTGGTAATTCCTTTTACTGACATCTTAGGAAAGATGTAGTAACGTTGCTTTTTAAACAAACGATAATAAATTTTTTTAATAAATAACAAGATAATTGTTGCTAAAACAAATGCTCCAAAAATAGCAATAACATCTATTGAATTAATAGAAGACTGACTTTGGTTACTCCCGTTTTTAAGAAAAGCTAGGATATTTAGCATACATATTTATAAATTATTATATTTATCAAAAAATTATCTTTTGATTATTTTTTTCTAAAATTTCATTAATCTTCGAAAAATGCTTGCAACCATAAAACCCATGATGACAACTTAAAGGCGATGGATGAGCAGATTTTAAAACATAGTTATTTTTATTTCTTAATAATTTTTCTTTTGCTTGTGCAAAATTACCTCATAAAACAAAAATAACTCCATTAAGATTTATATCAATTTCTTTAATAATGTTGTTAGTAAAAGTGTCTCAACCAAATTTTAAATGTGAGTTTGGTTTATCCTTTGTAACACTTAAAGCATTATTTAATAACAAAACACCTTGTTTTGCTCATTTAGATAAATCACCGTCTGTTTTTGTAACATTTACATCTGATTTTAATTCTTTATAAATATTTTTTAAAGACATCGGTAATTTATTGTTGTTAGTAGCAAAAGCTAATCCGTTAGCCATTTTTGGAATGTAATATGGATCTTGTCCAATAATTACTACTTTAGTGTCTTCAAAATTAAAATAGTTAAAACAAGCAAAAATTAATTCTTTTGGTGGATAGCAAATATTATTAGCATAAGCTTCATCTACCAAAGTAGATAATCTGTTTCAGTATTCTTTATTAGTTTCTTTTTTAATTACTTCTTTTCAAGAAGTGTTAATATTAATCTCCATTAGTATGTGATTAAACTATTAACATCACAAGTTCAATCGTTACCATTCTTTTTAGAGAAGAAATATTTAATTCCATTTAAATCTGATGTCGGATCAGATTTACGATCTGTTAAAAATTGAATTAATTTGCTTTCTTTTTCTTCTAACTTTTTAGAATCTAAGAAATATACTGATGTATCATCTTCTGACTTAGGTGAATATACATTTTCATCTAATAAGAAATATAAAGGGTAAATTCCTGTTACTCCTGTGAACACAGGAATTTTTTCTTTAACTTCTGTTCCGTCTTGATCATTAGTAATTGTGTATAAAGTGTAAGAAGCTAATCCAACAAATGTTGAATTATATATGTTCGTTCCATTAATTAAATTTTTTAATGATGGTTCCTTATTAAACTTATCAAAACTGAAATCAGAAGTAGATATGCCAGAATTTTCAATATTAACTTTCATATTTAATGAACTTACTTCTTTTGTAGTTTGTCCTGTGATATCAAAAAACTTATTTCATGTTTTACTATTTGAAACAGCATTATCTACTTTTGATTTATCAGTGATCAATCAATTGTTAGGTAAGAAATCTTTGCTAGATGGCGTAGGGTTATATCAATTGAATGTTAAATTATTAACATTAAACAAGAATGGAATTGATCTATAACTTGAAACAATTTGTTTAGTGTCATCATCTGGATCTTGCTTTGTTTCAGCATATGGATAAGATGTGTCTAACATATTTGTTTTATCAGCATAGTTTGTTAAAAAACCAAAATGATTGTTTCCTAATCCAGTATTCAATACTTCAATATCACAAGCAGATTGACCAAATTTTAATTTTGATTTAGAACTTGAAATTGAATTTGATAAATCATAGTTAAATTCAAGGAATTTTTTGGCACTAGCAGAGGTCAAATCATCTAAACCGGTTACATTGCCACCATACATTTTTTTAAGATCATCAGTCTTGTGGTCATTATCAGCAATAAAACCATCTACCATATGCAGTTGATAAAACAACATGTAACTTAGTAAAGTAGAAGCATTTGATGAAATGCTGTTAACCGCTGAAGTTGTAGCACCAATGTTATAGTTTCTGGCTGCAAAATGATTTATTTTTTTAGTATCATCACTTGAATCTTTAGTTGTATAAGTAAATCTGAATGCATTTTGATCGTTTGAAGAATATCATTCTTCTTGCATTTTTGGTAAATTAGAAGGATCTAAATCACTTTGTGATAAATCATATGGTTGAGCATAACTGTATAAAGTAGTTGCAGAAGAAGTAGAAGATGGATTTAGATAATAATCATAATTACTTGGAATGTAATCAGTATTATTATTGTTTGCATCTTTTATAGAAGTGTCAGCATTTCTAAATGGACTATTTGCTTTGTTTGGTCCGCCTACTAATACAGGTAAATAATATTGTGAAACTTTACCACAAGATGTCAAAGTCATTGTAGGAATAACTAAAGTTAAAGTTAATCCTAATAAACCTAAATTTTTAATTTTTTTACTTTTAGAAAAAGACATACTTAAATTATATTATTGATTACTGTTATTTTGATTATTATCAGAAGGCATTGGCAAGAAAGAGCTTGATGTCTTATCAAATATTAAGTTAATATTTGCAATTTCACCATTACGATGTTTTGCAATAATAAATTCTACAATAACACTATTAGTGTTTTGTGTTTGATCTTGTTGGATAACTGGTTCTTCTTCTGAACCTTCAAGCGTTTCATTTTGCTTATATTGTAAGAAAGTTACAATATCAGCATCTTGTTCAATAGCACCTGATTCTCTTAAATCAGATAATTGTGGACGAGCGTTTCCTTTAACACCAGCTCTTTGTTCAATCGCACGTGATAATTGAGCGATAGCGATGATTGGTGCATTAATATCTTTGTCACGAGCAATTCCTTTAAGAGTTCTTGAAATAAATGCAACTTCTTGTTGACGGTTATTTTGAGTAGCTCCTTTAGGACCTTTTAACAATTGTAAATAATCTAGAACAACTAATTTAATATTGTAATCATTGCTAATTTGTTTAAGTCTTGATTGAACATCAAGAATTGATAAATCACTTGAGTCATCAATTAAAATAGGTAATTCTTCAATAGAATTAATTGTTTCATTAAATGATCGTCATTCAAGATTTGAATAATTTTTAATTCTTGATAACTTAACTGGTAAACTTCCTTTAATACCAACCATTCTTGAGAACAATTGATCAGCACCCATTTCTAACGAAAACATTACCACAACATCTTTTTTACCATTTTCTGATTTTTCATTTTTTTGAACAATACTATCAGCTGCATTGATTAAAAAGTTTAATGCAAGAGCTGTTTTACCAACACCTGGACGAGCGGCTAAAATCATTAAATTTCCATCTTGAAATCCATTAAGTACACGATCAATGTCTTGGTATCCAGAAGTAACACCTAATAATTCAGATTTAGAATTAACAACAACTTGAATTCTTTGTTGGTATGTTTCAGATACTTCAGCCATATTTTTAAATTTAGCTGATTTTTTAGCTCCAATAATTGACATGAAATTACGTTCGATTTCATGAATTTGATCATTAAATGAAACGTGATCTATTTTTGTATCAAAAATAGTTGAAGCAAATCTATCTAAGTTTCTTTTAATAGCTTGTTCTTTAATTGTGTCAATCTTGTCGTCAATATCAACAGATACCGTAAATTGTCTATTGATATTATTGATTGTTTGTGAATAGTTAGAGAATTGTAATTCTTCATGAGCATCTAAATATGTGATAACACTGTTTGCATCAACTGCCTTTGCTTCACGTTTAAGTGCACATGCAACAGAAAAAATAATACCTAACTGGCTATTAGAAAAATCTTTAGGGTCTAATTTAGACATCGCATTGTCTAAAGAAGCAGGTTCATTAAGAATACTGCCAATAACCATGATTTCAAGATTTTCGATTGATTGATCAATTGCCATGTTAGATGCCTCCTTTGTCTGAATTACTTAGTTTGTTCATTAACATTAACTTTTAATTTAGCAACTACACCTTTATGTAATTCAATTTGGATGAAATGAATTCCTAAATCAAAAGTTCTGTCATCATTAACTACCATATATTTATGAATAGTAATATTTTTATTTTTCAGTTCGTCAATAATTTGACTAACAGAAACACTACCAAACGCTTTACCGTTTTGAGCTTTTAAAGAAAAATTTAATTCTACTTTTTCAATTTTTTCTTTTAAAACAATAGCTTTATCATATTGTTCTTTTTGAAAATCTGCTTCTTTTTTTAAAACAGATTTTAAATCTTGCATATTTTTTTCATTAACTACAACTGCAAAGCCGTTACGAATAAGATAGTTTTTTGCATAACCATCTTTAACATTAACAATGTCATTAACTTTTCCTAATCCTTTTACTTCTTTTTTTAAAATTACTTGCATTGATTAAGCTCCTTTTATAGTTGTTGTAACATTTAGTTTGTTTCAAACTAAATAATAACAATATGTCAAGAATACACCACCTACAAAATTTCCTAATAATGACATTAAGATGCATTGATAGAACATTTTACCTAATAACCCTCAATTACCATCAAAGATTCCATAGAAACCACCAATTGTTGTAATGAACATATTAGCAACAACATGTTGGTAACTACAAATAGCAAATGCTGTAATCATCACTAATGTTGTTAAAAAACCAACTACTTTATTTTCAAATATTGAAAAAGAGATTACACAACCTACAACTAAAAAGTTAGTAATTATAGCTGATAAGAATGTTTTTCATCATGCCAATTCGATTTTAGTTGTAGAAATTTGTCTAACAAGATTAGCAGTACCTTCTGAATCAAGCAAGCCAATACCATAGATCATGCAAGCCATAAATAAAGAACCTAAATAGTTACCAATAAATGTATATAAAAGATCCATGTAGAATACTTTTCTTGAACATTTCTTTGTTAATACTCCTGCATAAATTGAACAATTAGCAGTAAATAAACAAGCTCCTACGAACATGCACATTAAGATACCAACACAGAAAATAACTGATCCAAAAAACTTAGTTAGTCCTGGTGTTGGACTTCCTGTATCATTTCCTACAATCATAATCATTGCTGCATATCCCATAGCAACAAAAACACCTGCTAGGAATGCAAGAATAATTTTCTTTAATCAGTGAAAATTTTGTTTAGCAATCCCACTTTGTTCGAATTTTTGTCATTTTAAATTTGGCATGCTTTGCCCCCCTTTATTCTTTTACAAATGGTAATAATGCTACAATTCTTGCACGTTTAATAGCATTAGCTATCATTTTTTGATGTTTAGCGCAACAACCAGTAATTCTACGTGGTAAGATTTTACCATTGTATGCTAAATATCTATTTAGTAATTCAGTATCTTTGTAATCTACAAAAATTACACCTTGTTGACATAAAACACAAGGTTTTTTCTTCATAAATATTTTAGATTTACGTGGTTTAGAATTTTTCTTATTATTTTGCATATTATTTATCTCCTTCATTTAATTCATCATATCATTCAATTTCATCATTTGTTGATGGAACTGATGTTGTTTTTTGATCACTCATTTCGTTGCTAGTAACTATATTAGTTTTAAATGCATCATCAATAGACTTTTTTGGTTGATCGTTTTCAATTGCATTTGCAAATTCATTATTTTGTTTTCTAGAACCAATTGAGTTTATAGTATTAACAATAATTTCAGTAGTATAAACTGTTTGGTTAGATTGTTTTGAAATGTAGCTACGTCTTGTTAATTCACCATCAATTGCTACTAAGTCACCTTTCTTTAGAAAGCTATTAATGAAGTTTGCTGGGTTTGCTCAAGCAATGCAAGGAAAGAAATATGTTTCATCTTTCATTTTATTGCTGTTAACAGCAATAGTGATTTTAGATTGTTGAGTACCTCTTGAAGTAACAGATGCAACTGGGTCAGCAACTAGTCTGCCGACTAAAAATACTTTATTCATAATTATTTTTCTTTCTTGTTGTCAACTATAGAATTAATTTCAGTTAATTCTTTCATTTGTTTTTCTCTAGCTTCCTTTTCAGCAGCAATCTTAGCCATTCTTTCTTTATATTTTTTAGCTTTATTTTCACTACGTTTTAATTTTTTAGGATTGTTTAAAGCTGTAGCACCATAATCTTTGTCTAAATTAATGATTAAGTTTCTAATTATTGCTTTATCCAATAAAGCTAAACGTCTAAATTCAGCAATCTTTGCTGTATCAGATAGTGAAAAATTAAGTTGAATATATCAAGCTCTTGCGTTACCATTAATCTTGTATGCTAGATCTCTAAGACCTAAAGATGTTTCTTTATAGTCTTTTTCTTTGCTAAATAGTTTTGTTAAACTCTTAATTGAATCTAAAGCTTTAGATTCTTCAAGGTTTCCATCAACTAAAAGCATTATTTCATATTTTGCCATAGTTATAAATCCTCCTTTATGGGCATGCCTAATTGTTTAGGCAAAGAAATCATTTAACTAATATTCGTTGGTTAAATGTTCTTTTATTATATAAATAATTGCCAAAGTTATGAAAAAAATACTAAACAAAATTTAACTGATAAAAATTTGGTTTAATTAAAGGTGTTTGATTGTTTTGTTCAAAAATTTGTTGCAAAAAAAAAAAAAAAAGAGTATAAATTACTTAATAAAAAGTTAAATTATGAATAAGAAATTATTTAAATCTCTTGTATCTATTACATCTGGCGTTGTAATTGCTTCATCAATTTCTATTTCAGTCACTAGTTGTTCTTGAAGTAATTCAAAAGTTTTTTTACCAGATGATGTTTATGAAATTAACAGCGACAATGTTTTATTGGGATTTAA
>CATDIL010000006.1 GCA_949517355.1 uncultured Mycoplasmatota bacterium | reverse complement strand
TCACAATAGTGAAGCATTACTTAACTATTTATTAGATAATGGTGGATTACCAGAATCATGAAGAATAACTACTGGTCCAGAACTACCTGAAAGTGTTTATAACATTGATGATAATGGTGTTTTATTAGGGTTTAAATCTAGAATTGATTTAAATAAATATGAAGACACATGTGATACTATGGAAATTCCAGCTAGCGTTACAACTATTAATCATTGAGCTTTTTTTAATAAGTCTTCAATGTAACACTAATTCCATCGTTTATTACAAGATTAACTTTTGCTGAAGGATCAAAATGTACTTCAATTAGTGATCGCGCTTTTGAACTATCACCTATCACTTCTACAACTTTTCCAAATTGTTTAACTACAATTGGTGTTTCTGCTTTTGAAAATTCTAAATTAACTTCTATAGTATTACCTAGTAGTTTAACAACAATAGGTGCTTTAGCTTTTAATGGATGTAATAATATAAGTTCAATTGATCTACTAAATTGTACTAATTTATCTACAATTGGTACTCGTGCCTTTTTTTCTTGTTCAGCATTAACTTCTGTAACATTTCCAAGTAGTTTAGAATGAATTAATGGTAGTGCTTTTGGTAACTGTTCAAATTTAAGCAGTATTACATGAGATGCTTGAAATGGTGATACTACTTATCAATCTTCTTCATTCGGTGGTGTTTGTCAAAATGGAACAGTTCTTGTAACTAATCCTATTGGTAGTAATGATAGTGCAGCATTGCTTGCATTTTTAAAAACTAAAGGTTTACCAAAAGGTTGAACTATTGCTTCGTAATGGCGGAATTGCTTCTTGAATTGCGTTTATTTCTTCTTCATATACCAAAAAAATAACTAAGATATCATTACCTGCAAATGAAGTTTTTACAATGGATAACGCACAACTATCAGGATTAAAAGTGAATTTTACTGATCCTGAAATATATTCAAAATATTCAAATTGTAATGCTGTTACAATTCCATCTAATATTTCATTAACACTTGATTGAGCGTTTGAAAAACTACCAGATTATATTAAATATGTTCAAGTTGAAAATGATAATTCTTTAGTAACAATTGATGAACATGCATTCGATTGATTAAAATTAGTAGATGTAGATTCGTCTAATTGTAATAAATTGACTACACTAGCAAGATATGCATTTGAAGAATGCACTTCACTTGCTAAAGTAAAATTACCTTCTTCGCTAAGTAATATTACAGATTATGTTTTTAATAATTGTATAAGTCTTGAATCAATAAATCTGCCTTTATCATTAACACAAATTGGTAAATATTCAATTTCATCAACTAATTTATCTAATGTCGATATTAGTCAATGTGAAAAACTATGAACATTATGGTTTAATGCTTTTTTTTGCAAAAATTAAAAATCATTTATTTTTAATAATTCAGTTGATACTATATCTTAACAAATAAAATTAAAAAAAATAGCAGAGATGCTAATTTTTTTAAAACTTAAGATTAAATGTTAAATGTTTATTTAACTTCAATAACTTGGGTTTTAGCTTTTACATCAGTGTTATTTTTAAAGCCGTTAATTTTAGCAGAACCTAATGTTTCATTTAAAATAATTACTGGAGTAATAGTGTCAAATTTATTAAATTTAATAAAATGTAAATTTGCTGTTACTATCTTATCTCCAACTTTAACATTTTTTCCAACTTTAACTTTGTACTTAAAAATATTTTTATATTTACGACCCTTTTTATTTGCAAGTTTAACTGTGTCTATACCAATGTGAACTAGAATATCATATCCTTGTTCAGATCTAATAGAAAAAGCATGATTATTAACTAATGTAACTGTTCCATTAACTGGTGAAACAAAGTTTCCATTATTTGGAATGATTGCAAAACCTTTACCCATAATGTTTTGACTAAAAGTCTCGTCTTTAACTTTTGTTAAAGAAACAACTTTACCATCAACTGGTGCAAACACTTTCATTAATTCCTTAACAGTTTTAACTTGTTGTGTATTGTTAGTTATAGAAGGGGTTTCTAATTTTAAATTACTGATACTTGGTGATCTTCCAGAAATTATATCTTTCATTTCGTTCTTAATTCTATCAGCTTGTGTACCAAATACAGCATATACCGATTGCTTAGAAGGGTTAACTACACCACGTGCCCCTAAGTCCATTAATTGTTTCTTATTAACTTTATTAGCATCAATTACTTGAACACGTAATTTAGTAATACATGCATCAACATTTTTAATGTTTGCTTTACCACCATAAGCATCAATTATTGCATTAGATATTTTGTTGATTTCAGAAGTTTTACCTTCTTTTGCAGCTAAATAATCTTTTTTAGAGAACAAGTTTAGACCTGCTCCATCTCTTCCTGGAGTTTTAATATCAAATTTCTTGATAAGATAATAGAAAGAGAAGTAGTAAATAGGAATTAAAACAAGTCCAATTACAACAGCCCAGTAGCAATTAGCACCTGCACCTAAACTATCAGGTAATATACCATAGATACAGAAATCAATTAATCCACCAGAGAATGTCATACCTATGTGAGCACCTAATAGATTCATAAATCAGAATGATATTGCACAGAAGAATGCATGGAATCCTCAATACAATCAAGGAGCCAAGAATAAGAATGTAAATTCTAATGGTTCAGTAATACCGGTTAAGAAGCTTGTTAAAGCAGCAGAAAGAATAATTGAGCTAGCTACTTTTCTATTATTTCCTTTAGGAATAACAGTTATCATTGCAGCAGCTGCTGCTGGTAATGCAAACATCATGAATGGGTATTTACCTTGCATATATTGACCTACATTAACAGTTGAAGAAGAGTCGATTAATTTAGGTAAGTTTGCAAATGTTAAATGAACTTGATCACCATCAATTGTAACAGTCTTACCTGCTAATTGAGATAAGATAAATCAACAAGATTGATCACCATCAATTGCTGTACCATTTATAAATGATGTAGGAGACACAGATTTAGCAAAATCAAATCAGCTAGTATAAGTATGTCCATCACAAACTATTTGTTTAGCAGCTTCACTAAAATTAATTTGGCCACCAACTGCTGTATATCATAATGGTGTATAGAATGCATGGTGTAATCCAAACGGAACTAACGCTCTTTCAATATATCCAAAGATAAAAGAATTAAAGCCATATGTTTTGTCTCCAATATAGCCTAATCCGTAACCTAAATAGTATAATCCCATACCAATACCAGGTCATACTAATGAAAATAAAATAGATAAAGGAATCATTGTCATGAAAGTGACAATTGGAATAAATCTGATTCCTGAGAAGAATCCAATAATTTGTGGAAGTTGGATATTTTTAAATTTGTTGTATAACATCGCAACAGTAAATCCAACAGTTAATCCACCAAATACTGATGTACATAATGATTTAATACCGACATTTGATGTGAAGATGGAATTAAACATTGTTATTCCTTTGCTTCCTTCAAATGTATAGAACAAGAATCTATATCAGTCTGTTACTACAACACCATCATCATTTACATGTGTTTTTGTAATAATAAATGCACTTTGTAATGCACAAAATACAATTCAACCTACAAACGAAGACAAACCAGCAACACCAATATCTCCTGTAAATGTAATAGCAATTGCAACAGCAAATAAAACTGCTAAATTATCAAAGATAACTTGACCAGGTGCTTTAATAACCATTCCGAAAATATTACCAAAACTTCCACTAGGACAGTTAGAGGCAATAGCATTTCCGATTCCTAAAAATAATCCAGCAATTGGCAACATTGCAATTGGTAACATTAAACCACGAGAAAGCTTAGCAATAAACTCTCTTACATTGCCACTACTTTTATTTTCTTTATGTTTGTGGAAATTTATCTTTTTAAAAAATTTTGTTTTCATTAGAAACCTCAATAATAAATATCATTTATTATAATAATTTTAAATATATAATTGCTATTTTATCAATAGTGGCAGAAACTCTAATTTCAATACAATTATTTTTATTAAGAATTATTAACAAAAAAAGACCAGCATGTGCTAGTCTTTATTAAATTTGTTGTAAATGGTGGAGTGTGAGGGGATCGAACCCCCGACCCTATGCTTGTAAGGCATATGCTCTCCCAGCTGAGCTAACACTCCATTTGGTGACCTGTACGGGATTCAAACCCATGAATGCACGCGTGAAAGGCGTGTGTGTTAAGTCACTTCACCAACAGGCCATTAATGGCGGCCACAGTAAGGATCGAACTTACGACCAACCGGTTAACAGCCGGTTGCTCTACCGCTGAGCTATGTGGCCAACGTATATATAAATATACCACAAATTATTATTATTTTATAAAAAAATAAAAAACCTAATTGCTCAGGTTCATTATTTATAACATGATATTTACAAATAATATTATTAAGTTATTTTTGAATTAATATTCCAAAGAACTTAAAGAACTTACATTTTTATTAATCTAATTATCTAAAATTACAAATTTGTTTTTAAATTAATAACTTTTGATAATTAAACACTTTATGATGCTTGTTTTAATAACTCCTTATTCACTTTTAGACTAATTTAACTCTAACCTAGAATTACATTAATTTAAAAACAAATAATTCCTTATTTTAAATTCTTTTTCTTATTGAATTCAGAAAGAACCATCATAATTCTATCTGCAATATTATTAGAGCATAGAATGTTATTATTTTTTAAAAATTTTTTTAAATAATATAAATATTATTTATTTATGACTAATATAATAAATGTACTTATAAAAAGGAATGAAATATGAAAATCATTAGTAATGAATCAAAAAATAATAAAACAGAAATAATTGTTAAAGCAGATGACAAAAAATGAGCAGATCAACAAGCAAAAGCTTACAAAGCTTTAGCTTCTAATTTAAATATTCAAGGTTTTAGAAAAGGACATGTGCCTGCAGAAGTTGCTAAAAGTAAAATTAGTGAACAAGAAGTTTTAAGCCGTGCTTTAAAACCGATGATAGATGAACTATATCGCGAATTAACTTCATCTAAAGAAGTTGATAATAAAAAAATCATTGTTGATGCTTTAAACATTGATATTAAAGAACTTAGAAAGAATGATTTGCAAATATGCTTTGTTTTTGAAAACTATCCTGAAATTACAGTCCCTAAAATTAGTTCATTAAAAACTAAATATACAAATCCAGTTGTAGAAGATAAAGAAATTGATTTTGAAATCAATCGTATGACAAAGAACGACTGAATGTTAGCTGATAAAGATTCTCAAATTATTACTAAAGGTGATATGGCTAATATTGACTTTGAAGGATTCTTAGATGACAAACCATTTCCTGGCGGAACTGCAAAAGCATTTGATCTTGAAATAGGCTCTGGATCATTTATTCCAGGATTTGAAGACCAATTGCTTGGTCTTAAAAAAGGTGATAAGAAAAATATTTTTGTTACCTTCCCAGAAGACTATCACGAAAAATCATTAGCTGGTAAAAAAACTAAATTTGCAATTACAGTAAACAATATTAAACAAATTACTAAACCTAACATTGATAATGAATATGCTAAAAAATTTAATTTACCTAATGTTAATACATTAGAAGATTTAAGAAAGCATATTAGAGAACAAATTCTTGAAATGAAGAAATTACAAGCAAGAGATGCAGTAGTTCCATTAATTTCTCAAGAATTAATTGAAATGACTAAGATCAGCTACATTCCTGAATCTTTATTAAAGGATGAAAAGAACAGAATTATCTCTGATGTTAAAAACCGTGCACAACAAGCAAATGTTGATTATCTTAAATACATTGATACTCAACTAGGTCATAAATCTGAAGCAGACTTCTTAAAAAATGTTGATGAAACAGTTCGCAAGAACCTTGTTCTTGTATTAGCAATTGAAAAGCTAATTGAAATTATGAAAATTGAAGTGTCTGAAAAAGATCTAAATGAATACTTTGAAAAATTAGCAAGATACTATGGCACACCAGCTGAACAATTAAAACAAACTTTTGCAACTAGATTAGAAGGTTTAAAAGTCTTCTTAACTCAACAAAAGTTATTTGACGAAATAATTAAACAAATTGCACCTAAAATATAGGTTTATTATCTGTAGGATGATTTGAAACAAAAACAACATCCTTCAATTCATCCTTAAATTCAGATAAAAATAAAGTTTTAACACCCTCATCGAATGTTGCTCCAATAAATGGACAGCCTACACATGCGCCTAAAATTTTTAAAGTTAATACTTTATTTTCTAAACTAACAAATTCTATATCACCACCGTCCGCATTGATATAAACTCTTACAGTTTCAAGTAAATCTTTTACTCTAGTTAAAATGTTGTTTGATTGATTTTTACTCATGATGAGAATTACTAATCTATTTAAGTATATAATATTTTTAATGAATGTATTGTCTGATTACTTCAAAATAAATAAAGTTTATAATTGTTTGGTTGTTAAGATCAACCCAACATATTTAATCTTATCTGTTTCAGGAGTAAATGGTATATGCCATATATCAGAAGTATCTGACTATAAAGTAAATAATCTTAATGACTTCTTTAAAGAAGGTAATGAATATGATTTTATATTAATCAAATTGGATGAAGAAAAGAATTTATACAACTTTTCGTATAAGCGAATTAATCCTAAGTTGTTAAAACATCATAATAAGATTATTCCAACTACTTCAGGTTTTGAAAAGTTGTATAACAATACTCTTGATAAATTATATAAAGAGGATAAATAGGCACTCTTAGCTCAACTGGATAGAGCATTTGGCTTCGGACCAAAAGGTTGTAAGTTCGACTCTTATAGAGTGCGCCATTAAAATAAAACCCCCCTAATAATTTTAGGAGGTTTTTTAATTTAAGATATTGTAAACTAATTGCAAGTCTTTGTCGCTCATGTCAATTGATAAACAACTAACTAAACTTATGCCTGTAAAGAATATTACAACTGTGAACAAAAGAATGATAGTTGCTTTATTCTTTTTAATTCAAGACATGAATCAATTGCTATAAGCAATTTCATTTTCGGACACAGGATATTTATAACTATGTCAAAATCATCAAGCTAGCGGAACGCATGCAATAAAACAAATCACACCAACTGTGATAAAGACAGTGTGTTCAAGAGACATAAATTAACTATATTAGTTTAGAAGATTTAAGAACTTTTTGAATTCCTGCAATAGCATCAGCTTCATCTAATCCTTTTGCTTGGATTTCAATTTTATTGTTTTTCTTAACACCTAACGCCATTAAGTTAATTAATGATTTTGCATTAGCAGATTTACCATCCATTACGATTTTAATATCAGATTTATATTTAGAAGCTTCATTAGTAATTTTAGAAGCTGGTCTTGCGTGTAATCCAATTGGATCAATGATTTTAACGTTGATTGATTTCATACTTTTTTACTTATATATTAATTATATAATTTATTAAAAATAAAAAATATTTTTTAAAATAATTTTCTATAAAAGAGGATAGAAAATTTCCATTAAGTTAATTTGAATTTTATGTCAAAAATTAAAATATTTATCTGCTATTTTTTTATCAATTGGTATTGAATTACTTAAATAAAATTTAAATGTTTTATCAAGATTGTTTGCTAATTTAAGATCTTTGATAATTAAACCATTTTCAAAATTAATTCATAATGAACGGTAATCTAAATTAAAACTACCAGTAAAAATGATTTTATTGTCAATAATTAATACTTTTGAATGGATAAATCCATTATGTTCATAAATTTTAATTTTTGCATCTAGTAATCTTTGATAATAACTTCGATTAATAGTTCTAGTAAATGCTTTATCATCACATTTACCAGGAAATATTATTCTAATCTTGATACCAGTTCTTGAAGCGATGATCAAAGCATCAAGGACATCTTCTGTTGGCACAAAATAAGGAGAAACAATGTCAATTGATTTATTAGCTTTTAAAATTAAATTTACTAATGAATTTTTAACAGACTTACCTTGATATTCAGGGGAAGAATCAACTAACTGACAACATGTAGTATTTGTTGCTTTTTTAGGAACTAAAATTTTATTTAAATTATTATATATTTCATCAAATTCTTTAGACCCTTTTTTAATTTCAGAAAAAAAGCAATAATGTTGACAAAACAATAAGTTAAGACTATTAACAATTTCTCCTGAGATCATGAAATTAAGATCTGAAAAATAGTTGTAATCTTTGGATACAGATAAGTATTCATCTCCTATATTACTTCCACCAAAAATTGCTTTTTTATTATCAACGATAATAGCCTTACAGTGGGAGCGATAGTTTGTGCTTCCTTTAAAGACATTTATACCATGTGGATTAAAACTTACTATTTCTATTCCGTTTTTTCTTAAATTCTTAATATCTTTTCTAGGAAGTCTATTTAGACACCCGACTCAGTCATAAATAATTCTAACTTTAACACCTTGCTTAGCTTTATCAATCAAAATTTTTTGTACAGTCTTTCATCAAAAACCATCATGAATAATGTACATTTGAATGTGAATGTGTTCTTGAGCTGAAAGTAACAACTTTATTGATTCTTTATATAGATTAGAATTGCTTGCAATAATCTTAATACTATTTCATTTATATATTGGTCTAAAAGAATTATTTTTAACATATGAGAATACATTGTATTCTTCAGTTGTTAATGGCAACTGATTTCTAGGATAAAATTTTTCATGTTTAATAAAATGAGCTTGGAATTTGTTATATTCATTTCATTCTTTTCTTTTGAATGGGGTTGTACCAAAGATTAAAAAAATAATAACTCCAATCATTGGAAAAGCTAACACAACAAATACTCAACACAATTTAATAATTGTATATCTTTGACTTGCCATGATGTAAGCGGCAAAAAAGAAATCAATAACAAGAATTGCTAAAATTGTGCCAAATATGGTAGCAGGATTATCAAAATCATAGACAATTAAAGCTACTAATCCTGCAAAGATTACTATGAATAATAAAGCAGCAAAAGTATAGCCTCAAATTCTTTGTTTATTATTTACCATTTTTCTTTACTTTCTTTGAATTAAGTGGAGGAGTAACAGCATTAGCTGTAGTAAATATTTTAATAATTTGGTTTGTTAATTTTTCTGGAATATTTGAAAGTTTATTAACTTCATCTAAATGTACTTCAGTAATTTGACCTGTAGTTTCACTAACAACAAAGGCAAAGCAATCAAATTTTTCTGTAATACCAAATGCAGCACGATGTCTTGCTCCATAGGAAATATTTACAATTCTTTTACTTGTAGGCAAATAGCTTGATACTGAAACAATTTTTCAGTCTCTTACAATTATTGCTCCATCATGTAATGGAGATTTCTTGTTGTAAAAAATTGTATAAATTAATTCTGGTAAAAATTCAGATTCAATCTTACTTCCAATATTAATGTATTGTTGCAAACTTTGGTTTTTTTCAATAATGATTAATGCGCCTACTTTGTCTGTTGACATTTTTAATAGAGCACTTGACAGTTTATTAGCAAATGAAACCATTTTGTCAAAACTATCATCTTTCTTTTTTCTAAAATATTTAAAAAAAGAATGGGCTTCTAAATGAGAAAAAGTATTAATAAATTGTAAAAACAATACACATGTTAAGATGATAATAACAAATATTAATAAAACTAAGATTGCAGTAGACATATATAAAATTATATATTAATTATCTATATACTTTAACTCCGTATTTTTCTAATTCAGAAATATTGTTATTAACTCTATTTAAATTGTTTATTTTTTCTAAATCTAATGTTAAGATAACATTCTCTATGTTTTGTCTGCCGAAGTTATTAACAAATGAACTAACAAATTCGGACGGTTTAAAATCTGAAGAATCAAAATATTCAATTGGGTAAGGTAAAACCAATAAATAATTTCCATGATATTTTGAATAAATATATGAATAAATAATGTTATTAGAAATTAGTCTATAAATATCATTGATTTGAGCAGGGTAATTTTTCTTTAAAACATCCTCGTTTAAATCGATTGGATAGGAAATTTGAGGAATACAAACTTGTTTTTCATTTATTGTATCTTTTGTAAAATCAATGCTAATTCTATTTAATTGAAGGTTCTTATTTAATAAATAAAATTTTTGCACTTGGCTAGAAACTTTATATAAAATTTGTGGTTCAAAAACAAATGCTTGATTTGTAATTTCTAGTTTTGTCATTAATTTAGCATATTGGACTAATTCATCAAAAATGCACGAATGAATTCCGTATATCGATATCAAGAAATCAACTTCAATGTTTTGAGTGTGCAACAATTTAGCAATATAAGTTAATGTTTGATCAACTCGTTTATCTTTAGTAGCTTCTATGAAAACAAAGAAGTTATAAGGATCAGTTTTAAAAAACATATGTTTAAATCTAACTAAATTTTCTTTAATAATTTTAACCACGTGTTCTAAATTTTCAATAGAATTCTTGCTTAAATCAATCTTTGTAATATATCCTTCTTTGATTTTGTTCTCACTCATAAAATCAATGAAATATTCCTTGGCATAAACAGGATTTACAAAGTAAGTATTTTCATAATAAATTTTTGATCTAATTGCATTCAATTGATCAAATAGTAGACTAATTAATTTACCAATTAAGATGCATAGATAAGCAAAAACAATAAATATTGCTCACACTGCATATTGAAATCAATCAACACGATAACTTTTAGTTGATAAAATTAAAATCAACATTAATGCCGCAGAAATTAAAGGAGCAAAATAGTAAAGTTTGTTTGATTTAAACGTTCCAACAAACGTTATAGAAATTGCAAACATAATTAAGATGTATAAAAGATCAAACATTTCATCACAATTTCATGTTTTTAAATAAATAAATCATGCTATTAAACATCCAAAACAATATCCGATTGCTGTTCTTTTTGAGTATCAAAAAGCAATAGCAAATGTGCAGGACATGAAAAATATTGCATTCAACAATACATGATTATTACCAACAGAATCATATGGTTTAATCTTAAAAATTAATTCAAAAATTAAAGATAATACAACACCAAAGATAATCCCAATTAAATAATTGAAACTAATTATTAAATATTTTTTTCTTTCAATTGTATGAAAAAAAACACTTTTTATATAAAACACTAAAAATAAAAATATTAATAATGATAAAATAGATAGTGTTGATACAGCAAAAAAAACTTTAATGAAATCAGCCATTTTATTTTTTCTTTTTAAAATTTGCTTTAGTTACAAGATAATCATTTTTATTAATGTATTTAAGTTTATAGAGTCATTTAAGTTGTTTTTTTGAATATCTTGTTAAATTAACACCTTCATATTTTTTAACATTATTTTTGTATCTCTTTGTATTGAAATACAAAGCTTGACTAGCTTTGAATAAGTAAACAAGATAAAATGAAAGAAAAAATCCTAATATCAATGTTAAAACAAACAAAGCAATGCCAAACCCGAATAACAAATCGTTTGATACATATCACCCTTTATGTGATGGATCAAAATCATCTTTCCCACTATTTGGAAATTGTACACCTTTAGCACACATGATAGATGCACCAATTATCAAAACAAATAAAATACAAAAAATTAAAGTGTATGTTAGACTAAAAATTATTCTATTTTGTTTGTTGTAATGAACATGTATTAGTTTGTCAGGTTTAATCATGTTTAATATGCCCTTCCAAAGTAAACTAAGTTCTTTGCAGGTTTACCTGTAAAGAAACATTTTGCTCCAGAGATTTCTGAATGAATACATCTAGGAGTAATTCCATTAGATTTAACTTTCAACATTTTTTCTTCTTCTGGCGTTCCGCCTCAAGGAGCTAATGCCACTTTGTGATCGTTAACAATACTTAATACTTCTTCAAAAGTATTAGCTTTCACAATTGACTGATCCATTCTTTGCTTTGCAATAGAAAATAATTGTTTATTGTATTCAATTGATAAACTTTCAATTGAATTAGCAACTTGATCAATTGACAATTGAGTTTTTTCTTTTGAAATTCTTGTAATAACTGTAACGCAATTATTTTCTAATTCTTTTCCACCTAAAACTAAGCAAATAGGAGTCCCGTTTGTTTCTTGTTCAGAAATTTTAAATCCAAATGATTTATTTGAATCATCTAAGTAAACAGAGTAATGTTTGCTTAATTGATCTGCTAATTCTTTAGCTTTATTTAAAATAATTGGGTTCTTATCAAAACCAATTGGTAGTATTGCAACTTGAGTTGGTGCTACACCAAAAGGCAATACCAATCCGTCATTGTCTGCATGAGACATAATAATTGCGCCTATGATTCTTGTCGATAAACCAACTGAAGTTTGATAAACATATTCTAGTTGGTTTTCTTTATTAGTGAATTTGATATCATATGTTTTAGAAAAATTTTGACCTAAATAATGACTGGTTCCTGCTTGCAAGCATTGACCATCTTTCATAATTGTTTCAATTGTGAAAGTATTGTCTGCACCAGCAAATCTTTCTCCTTCAGTTTTTTGTCCCATTAATGTTGGAATGCATAAAAAATTTTCTACAAAATTTTTATAAAGATTAATGCATTCTATAGTAGAAGTAAACGCTTCTTGTTTTGATGAATGAATTGTATGCAATTCGTTTCAAAAGAATTCACTAGTTCTTAAAAATGGTTTAGTGTTTTTTTCAGCTCTAAAAACACTACATCATTGATTTACCTTAATAGGTAAATCACGATAAGAATTAGTGATAGATTTAAAATAATTACAAAATAATACTTCTGAAGTTGGTCTAACTACATAAGGATCAACAAGATCCTCTTTTCCTTTTTTAGTTACCATAAATACTTCAGGAGCAAAACCTTCTACATGTTCAGCTTCTTTAGTAAAATCAGATAATTTAATAAACAAAGGTAGTTGAACGTTAAAAACACCAATTTTCTTAAATCTCTTGTCTAATTCTTTTTGAATATTAGTCCAAATAGCTCAGCCATTTGGACGATAAATCATTGTTCCTTTAATAGATGAATAAGAAACTAATTTGGCACTTTCTATAACACTAGTGTACCACTTAGCAAAATCCTTTTCTAATGGTATTATTTTTGAATTAGACATATATTAAATAATTATATATAAGAATTATTTTGATATTTATTAGTATTTATAATAAAACTATGTTTCGCTTTAAAACAAATAAATCTTACAAAGAAACAATCAATAAGTCAAAATTTATTTGTCTGGCATTTAATATTGACGATTCTAACAAAGTTAGAGAAATTTTAAAACAGTTGCACCAAGATTATCATGATGCAAGCCATTTTTGTTATAGCTATATTCTTGGTAATAACCAAGAAGAGTTTTATTATTCTGACGATGGAGAGCCTAATAAAACTGCTGGATTTCCTATATACAACAATATGAAAAAACATAATTTATCATATTGCATGATTGTTATCATTAGATATTTTGGTGGAATCAAATTTGGAGTAGGTCCTTTAAAAGAGGCATTTAGTAATTTATCAGAAAAATTAATTTGTACAAACAAGTTGATAAAAGTAGAAATGGTGAGTTTATACAGAATAAATTTTTCATATGAACAGATAAAAAAATACCAAAATCTTTTTAATAATTCTATTATTAAAAAAGAATTTAATGAACAAGTGTCTTTCTTTGTTTATGAAAACAAAGAAAACATTTCATCTTTAAAACAATCTAAAGCAGAGTTAATTAATAAAAATTATTTATTAATTGGTTAAATCTTGTTTTAATAATCTGTTTAATTCAACAGCGTATTCCATAGGAAGTTCATTAATAAATTCTTCCATAAACCCTAATACAAGCAGATGCTTTGCATCTTCTTCGTTAATTCCACGAGAATTTAAATAAAACATTTTTTCTTTATCTAAATCAGTAACTTTTGCTTCATGTTTTAAAAAAGATGTTTTATTAGCAATGATTTCAGTAGGGATGGTATCGCTCTTTGATATTGAGTCCAATATCAAAGTATCACAAGTAACAGTAGCCATACTATATGACGCATTTTTAGTAATATTTACTAAACCACGATAGTTTGCTTCTCCACCACTATGAGCAATAGATTTAGAAATAATTAAAGATTTAGTATTGGGCGCAAGATGAATCATTTTGGCACCTGTGTCTTGGATCACTCCTTTATGAGACACTGCAATACTAATGCATTTGCTAGAAGCGTTTTTACCAACTAAATATGTCGCAGGATATTTCATATTTAGGCCACTACCTAAATTACCATCAATTCATTCCATAACTGCATTTTCTTCTACACGTGCTCTTTTAGTAACTAAATTTAAAACATTGTCTGATCAGTTTTGAATTGTAGAATATCTAAACTTAGCATTCTTTTCTACAAACACTTCTACAACAGCTGCATGTAAATTGTTTTTATCATAAATTGGAGCGGTACACCCTTCTACATAATGAGCTGTTGCTCCTTCGTCGATAATAATTAATGTTCTTTCAAATTGTCCTACAGACTTTGTATTGATTCGAAAGTAAGATTGTAAAGGTTTATCTAATTTTACGTTCTTAGGAACGTATAAAAAACTTCCACCTGATCAAACAGCAGTATTTAGTGCTGCATATTTGTTATCAGTCATAGGAACAAGCTTTCCAAAATATTTTTTTACCAATTCACGGTGTTCTTTAATTGCTGTTTCAATGTTAGAAAAAATAACATGTTTTTCTTGAAGTTCTTTTTCTAATGAATGATAAACATTCTCTGAATCATATTGATCATTAACTCCAGACAACACTTTTGCATGTTCATCTGAAATATTTAGTTTTTTAAAAGTGTTTTTAACATTGTCTGGAATTTCATTTCAATCAGTTTTATAACCACCTGTAATAACTGATGAATAATAAATGTAATCATCAAAATTAATAAAACTTAAATTTGGTCCTCACTTAGGATTTTTAATCTTCTTAAATGCTTGAAAAGCTTTAAGACGATTATCAGCCATTCATTTTGGTTCATTTTTAATTTTTGAAATAGTTTTAATTACATCAACTGATAAACCTTTTTTCAATTGCACTAAAGGTTTATTAACATCTTTAAAACCGTATTGGTATTTTTTATTAAAATTATTTTTTGTCATTATTTAAAGCGTTTTTTATAGCAAGAATGCCAACCTTTGCACAATTAATTCTATTAGCTTGTTTATTAACATTGCTAAAGACGTATAAATCTTGCAATTGTTTTTCATCAAATTTCTTTTGAGCAATCATATCCAAATAATTGCTAATTATTTGGTTAGCTTGTTTGATAGATTTTCCTATTAACATACTAGCCATAATGTCTGTTGAACTTGTAGCAATAGCACATCCTATTCCTTGTAATTTAATATCAGCAATCTTATCTTTATTGAGTTTAACATAAGCTGTAATATTATCAATACATGTTGGAGAATTATTGTTAAATGATTGATAAGAAGAATCAATTTTTTGTTTTTCACTAACAAAATATTTTGGATTTTCATAATGATCCAAAATAATCATTCTTCTTATATCTTTATCTTCATTAAAGGACATGGTCCAATTCATCTCCTTTCTTAAAATTTTTAAGAGCATTATATAAATTATCAATGTCTTGATAATCATTATAAAATGCTAATGATGCTCTAACATATGAATCTATACCTGTAGAGCATCCAATTAGTTTAGAACATGACAACCCAGATCTTACAATAATGTTTTTATTACCAAGATAACTAGCTAAATCTTGAGAATGAACATTTTTAAAATTAAAGATCATCGTTGGTGCAGGAATTGACAAATTGTAATAATTCAAATTTTTAATAGTTTTTAATTTACTATCAGCATATGATTTTAATAATTTAATTCGCTTATTAATGTTATCAATTCCTATCTTATTGATGTAATCAATAGCTGCGCCTCATCCGATGATACCCGAAACATTTAATGTTCCACCTTCAAACTTGTAAGGAGCTTGTGCGTATGTAAAGTTTTCTTTTGTAACTTCTGCATTCATAGAGCCACCAAGTTTGATTGGGTCTAACTTATCTAATCATTTTTTGTTTATGTATGCACATCCAATTCCTGTTGGGCCAAACATTTTATGAGCACTAGCAGCCATAAAATCAATGTTTCATGATTTTAAATTAATTACATGATGACTAACTGCTTGTGCAGCATCAACAATAATAATGATGTTTTTATTAATCTTTCTAACAGCTTTAGAAATTTTTGCTACATCTAATTCATAACCATATAGGTTAGAAACATTACAAAAACTTAAAACTTTAGTATTTTTAGAAACACTATTAACGATTTTTTGTTCATTAGGAATCGAATTTTTAAAATCTATAATTTTAATTTTAAAATCATGCTGTTTATTTGCTTGTAGCCACGGAATGATGTTAGAAGTGTGTTCATGGCTAGTTAATAAAACTTCATCATTTTTATTTAAAAATTTAGTTAATCCAAAAGCAAATAAACATAATGATTCAGTAGCACCTGAAGTGTAAATTATTTCAGATGGTTCGCATTTAAAATAATTAGCCAATTTTGCTCTGATATCTACTTCAACATTTTTATAAATGTTGTAACTAAACGAAGAATCAGTGTTATGCGGATTAGTTCCAGCATTTGAATAATAATCAACAATAGCATCAATTACACATTTTGGTTTTAATGCAGTAGCAGCACTATCTAAATATGTGTAATTTTTATTATTATTAAATCAAGGAAAATCTTTCTTGTAATTTGTTAATTTAATCTTTGCCATTGTTAAATGTTTTTACTAATCTTATTATCCACTTTTTTATAGTAATATTCAGCATTAGAAATATTTAAATCTTTTAAATATTGATATTCAGATTTAATTAACAAATTAATTGCTGATTTTTTTGTAATCCCACGAGACATTAAATAAAATAATTTTTCTGGATTAATTGAACCAACATTTACAGAGTGATTAGCAACAATTTTGTTATTAGAAACATTCATTGACGGAGTAGCTAAAATTGTTGCATCATCTGAAAATAAATACCCATTAATTTCTTGGTTTAAGTATATTTTTTGAGCGTTTTTAGGAATGTCGCTATTTATCAATACCTTAGTATATGAATTTTTAAAACCAAAGATTTTTACTTTGATATCTACATGTGAATTTAAATCTTGATTTAAATTAAAAATATATTCTTTTATGTTATTAAAATTAACAATAATGCAATAGATTTTACAAGCACTGTTTTTAGCAAAATCTAAATGAATAGTTTTATTAATATTTTTATCATTTAAATCATTTAAAACAATTAAAAAATTATCATTAATTTTTTTAATGATTTTTTGAGCTTTATTTTTGTCTAAAATTAATGATTTATTTTTGATCATTTTATTTGTTGCAACAAGCAATCGGCAATGTCTTAGATTGTTGCTTTTTAAAGAAAGATTTATAACCGTTATTATTAATATAATTAATAATATCTTTTTGGTTTTTAGCAACTATTTCTCCATCAATCAAAACGATAGACTTATTGTGTTTTATCTTCTTTAAAAAGTCTAAATGATGACTTACAATGATTGTTATTCATTTGGATTTGTTTTGATTGATATAATCTGTTACCATTTTAATAGCATCTAAGTCTAATCCTGAGTCAATTTCATCAATCAAAACAATTTTTGGATTTAAGATCATAGATTGTAAAATTTCATTACGCTTTTTCTCTCCACCTGACATACCAACATTTACTGAAGCTTTTAATAATTCGTTTTTAAGACCAACTTCTTTCATTGAATTATTAATTTTCTTAAAAAAATCAATAAATGATTGATTTTGATGTTTAGTCATTAACTTAAAGAATTCAAGCATTTGAACTCCTTCTAATTCCATTGGGTTTTGGTTAAAATAAAACAAACCCATTCTTGCCTTTTCATCTGTTGGTAAATTGGTAATATCTTTGTTATCTAATAAAATCTTACCTTTGGTAATAGGGTAATTATAATGTCCCATTAAAGATTTAAGAAGTGATGATTTTCCAGCTCCATTAGGGCCAAAAACAATTAATATATCACCGGTTTTAAGGCTTAAATCGATATTCCTTATAAAATTTTGACCATTAATTTGGCTATTTAAATCTTTAACTTGAAATTTATGTAACATATTATTTTATACAATCTTTTTATTATTATACATATAATATAAAAATATATTTTACTATGAAACTAAAGAAATTATTATTATCAACAGCAGCATTATTAGCGACTGGACTAGTAGTTACAACTACTACGACTTCATGTGCAAGTGTTAGTCAAGATGTTCTTGACAACATGGTGGACAAAGGAGATTCTACATTATTTGCAACCGATATTACAATCGATAAGGAGTTTACAAACGCATTAACAAACGCAACTGGTTATGATGCATTTAAACAAAAACTAGTCGATGACATTTTATATGATTGATATAAAACAAACAAAGACTCTCAAACATCATATAAAGACAACTGAACTAAATGAGAAAAAGATGCAAAGTCTGCATATGATGACAAAGTTTCTTCATACAAATCTAATCATAAAAACGATTGAGAATATTATTTTCAAAATGAAGTATTAGATCCAGTTGGTGGAACTAAAGATGCTTTTATTCGTAATGAAATAGTAAAAAATGTAAGAACAAGTTTCATAGATGCTGTTTTTAATACAGATGACTTAAAATTATCACAAAACGATGCAACTGATGAACGTTCTCCAACAGTAAACACTCCAAGCAAACAACAAATTTCTTCTTCTGATAATTGAAATAAAATTGGTTTCTTTAGCTACAATGATCCATTATTCTCAAATGATGATACAGCTAAAATTGCTAACCAATTTGCTGTAATTCAAAATTATGTATTTGAAAAATACATGGCTGTTATTAGACCGATTTCTACTGCAATGTGTTTATGAAAATATGCAGCACCAACAGCTGGTATAAATTCAATTTATAATGCTAATAAAATTCCTTCTTCTGGTGGAGATAGCGATAAAACCAACACTACATTAAAAGATGGAGAACTATCTGCAAGTTATGAATACCCAGCATTTGCTGCTCCTACTTCTCCTATTAGTTCATCTCAGGTCGGTAATGACTTATACTATCAATTCTCTGCTGTATGAAATGATCAACATAACTTTATTGATCAAAACAACGGAGCAATTAATATCGATAAATCATATACAGAAGATTCTGCAACATTAATGATTACTGAAGGTAATTCTGCTTTTAGTTCATTAGATATTTCTTTTGCTGGAGTTGTTAGTGATTTATGAAATGGTTATTTTGGTAATGGTCAAACACATATTGATAATGACTACTTGAATGCAAAATTATCAATTCCATCAAAATATCAAGACACTGATATTTTATCTAATTTCTTCTTTACAAACGATGAAGATAAACCTTCAGACAAATATAGTATTGATTTATCAAAATTATTTGAATATGATGGAAATTCAACTTTAGCAAAAGGCGATTCATTCAGCTCATATTTGTTCAACCAAAACTCAAGTCCATATGCTAAAACTACAAAAAGTAACGGTGTAAGATATGTAACACCTGCAGTTAGATTGTTAGATAACTCTGATAAAAAATTACCATTAATTTTAATACGTGATAGTTTTGGTGTTCATGTAATAGGTTTAGATTGTGCATCATACATTAGTAGTCAATCAGATAAATGAGCAACAGAAGCTAATGTGTTAAAATTCCGTTCATTAAATGAAAGTTTAGGTTATGGAAACCAAGGTAGTGGTATGACTTTAAATTCTAAATTAAAAGAATACTTCTCTAATAACGCTGATGACATCATCTTAGAAATTTGAGGAAAAAAAATAGAAGCTCATACAGCTAAAACAGGTGACGATAAAGAAACAATCTTTAAAGAAAACCTATGAGGAGATGGAACATTTGATTACATCAACGGCTTAATTAATGCTCAAAGTACATATTTTAATTACTATAAAGTTTTAAAAACTCTTGATGATGCAAACAAAAAATTATTCCAAAACAATTCTAAATATGTTAAGAATGATATGTTTATCAAAACCGGAAACATTACATCTGACATTTATAAAAACGGTTTAGCTAATCCATTACCGTTTGTATTAAATGATGGAAATGTAACTTCAGTTTTCTCAATAGATTCTAGTTTATTAACAGCTGCAAGTACATATACTGCATCTAATTTAATTTATGGATTTGATTCTAACTACTTGCCTTCAGTTAATGGTCACAATATTACTAATTTATCTAAGAAAGACTTAGATAAAGTGGCAGCAGATGCAAATAATGCTATCCAAACATTTTGAACACACAATGCTCAACCAGAGACTTCAAAAGATGGAATGTTAAAATATTCTGAACATATTTTAATTAAGAGAGATGGTGGACAAGATGAAGACAAATGAGCAAATGATGCAATCAATGCTGCATTTAATGCTTTTGGTGGAAGCGATATATTCAGTAACATTGTTAAATACAATGCCTACACTAAATACATTAATGATACACAATCTTCAATCGAAAGCACTTATGCTAATGAATTAACTGCTATTTATAAATCTTCTTCTGCTTTCACAAGTGATCTTCCTTTAACTTATTATTCTTCAAGTAAGCCAATTACTGCAAATCAATTGAAAGATGCAATAAATAATGCATGAAATTCAAACCAATACAAATCTATTGAAACAAGTGGTTCACAAAATTATTCATCTAATGCAATTAATTACCAACTAACATTAGCAACACTATCGTGATTAACTAATGATAACAATAAAGAATTGATTAATAGACTTCAATCAGATGTAGGTAAGAACGTTTCAGCTGCTATTGTTTGATATGAAAAAGATTTAATTCCATTTAATGCAAGTTTTAACAACCAATGTTCTAATCCTAGTGATTTTGAAAACATTTATGGTTTCAATCCAAACTATTTAGGTATGTATGATAAAACTTATCAAGAAACTGACATAACTGGTGATGAACCAGCCATGAATAAATCTTTTGTAGAGATGAGTAATTATTACAATTATGCCACAATGCCTTACTATTCAGGAACTGGCTCTAATATCAGTACATTGAGTCCAGCAATGAATTTCTTAGGAATTCAAACATCTCGTTCATCTTCACAAATGGATACACAAGTTTCTGATATTATCTTTAATAGAAACAACCAACATTTATATGACAGTGTTTCATCTTTACACAATCCTCAAGCAGGTGAGAAAGGTGAAGGTTCATTATATCAATATGGTTCAAGAGAAGAATTAATTAATGCTATTGAACCTTCACAAGATATTTCTGAAATTAAGAGTTATGCTCTTAACATTAGAAATTGCATCCCTAATAATGAAGCGTTTAATACTGCTGTTAACTTGATCGATCAAGGAAAAGATGCACAAGGTAGAGATTTAGTTACTCCTCAACAATACAAAGACATTTTATTAGATCAATTAAGAAATCCAGATGTTATTAAAGACGAAATGTTCAAAGGCTTTAACTTTGATGATAACCAAATTGGTGGTGTTGAAATCAAAAACAAATCAGGTGGGGCAGCAATCAGAATTGATGGAAGTACATATGCACGTGCTTATATGATTCAATTCTGTAATAGAGATTTAAACTCAACTGCTGATGGAGACAAATATGAAAATATTACTAACCACTTAGTAAAAATCTTTGGTGGAGAAACAGCTGGTAAAAACATTTTAAGATCAATTGCAGTTCAATATGCAATGAACTCAGATATTCAATCAAAAGCAATTAGTGATATTATTAAGAAAGTTTTCAACGGTAAAAAAATCAATGTTTATGACCGTAGATTCAACGATCAATTAGGTCAATCTTGAGTAGCAGATTGAAAACGTACTAACTAATCTATAAAGATTTAACCAAATAATAATAACCTTCAATGATCGGATCAGACAAGGTTATTATTTTTTTGTTATATTCTTTAGAATTTAAAAAATAGATTTCTTTACTTCTTCCGCCACAAACATAAAGTTTATTAACTTTAATTTCCTTTTTAGCATAATCATACATATTATCAATAAACCCTTTAGATAAGTGATTAATTCCTGCTGCTAGCGCTTTTGGAGTGTTATTACCAAATTTAAATCAGTTATGTATTTTTTTATTTTTGTTAAAATTATTGGTTCTTGTCAATTCAGTTAACTTATTTAAATCATCAAGAGCTAATAAAAAATCAGGAGCAATCATTACACCGTAAATTTGTTTATTGTTTACAGCTACTGAGAATATGGCTGTTCCAAAACTAATAGCCATAGCTTTTTTATAGTTAGCCTTCAAATATAAAGCAAGCCCTAAAATGTCAGTGCCAATTTCATTAAGATCAAATTTTTTTAGATCAAAATGTTTGGTAAACATTTTATTAGAAATAATAATTGGTTTTATTTTATAAACCTTATAAATCTTGTTTGAAATTCTTTCATTAAAACTAGGAATTACACTACCAATAGCAACTAAACTAATTTTTTCATTAACTTTTGGTAAAGAAATTTTTTCAATGTTTTCTTTAGGAAAATTAACAAAGTTAATTTGTCTATTATTCTTGTAATAACCAATTTTAATATTTGTATTACCAGCATCAATAATTAGTTTCATAAATGATTTAATTTTATAAAATATATTATATGAGTATTGGCACCAACATTATTGTTTCTATATTTATAGTTTTATTAAGTATTTTAAGTAGTCTTTTCTCTGGTAATGAAATATCGATTACTAATATTAAGCCTTATCAGTGATTGTCATGAACTAATAACACTAAATTAGATTCCATTAAAAATAAATCTGTTATTAAGATACTTAATAACTATTCACTTACACTGGGAGCAATTCTTGTTGGTAACACCATTTGCAATATTGTAGTTTCTTCTTTGGTGACATATGTAGTAGAAGCAAACGGACAAGCTATTTATGTAGCATTAGCAACAGGTGTGCTAGCTTTTATAGTTTTAATTTTCTGTGAATATTTACCAAAATCAATTGCTAGAAAACGTTCACTAGAATGAATGAATTATTTTTGATGAACAATTCTTGCGTTTTACTATTTATTTTTTCCAATTAGTTATATCTTCTTTCTGATATTTGATAAAGATACTAAACAATTAACAGCAAGTGAAAGAGAAGTTAAGTATCTTGTAAAAGAGATTCAAAAAGAAGGTGTTTTAGAAAGAGACGAAGCTAGTTTAGTAAGTAATGCTTTAAAATTTGACGATACACCTGTGTCAAGTGCTATGGTTAGAAGATATGTATATATTGATACTTCTGATAATTTTACAGATATTATGAAAAAATTTACTAAAACTCAATATTCTAGAATGCCAGTGATTAATAATCGTGATAGAGCAATTGGCTTCATTTTAGGAAAAGACATTTTAGAAGCTTGAGCGATCAACAAAAATATTAGTAAATCATTTAAGATAAATGATTTTTTAAATCCATTACATTTTGTTACATGCAATACAAACTTAGATGATGCATTAAGAATAATGCAACGAACTAACACTCACATGTTAGGTGTTGTTAATAAAAAAGATTCTAAGAAACTATCAGGAATTATTACTATGGAAATTATTCTTGAGCAATTAGTTGGTAAAATTTATGATGAAAAAGATTTAGTTAACACTATTCAAACAATCAACTCATTTACATGAGTTGTAGATCCTGATGTTAATGCTTATAACTTTATGTTAGAACATATAGGTATTAAGATTAAAAATAAAAAGATTACTTTAGAAACATATTTAAAGTCAATCTTTAAATTCTCTCATAACAAATGACATGATCATTATGAAAATAAAAACTTTTCGGTAATGGTTGTAAAATCTCAAAAAGGTAATAGCTTAAAATACGAAATAACAAAACTTTAATCCTTTTTTAAAGCTTTCATATTCTTTTGTATTTCTCTAATAGCATGAGAAGAAATATTAGTTAAGGAAGGATTAGAAAAAAACAATATTGTTTCTAAATTGCTCTCTAACTTATAGTTAGATTGAGCCATTGTTAATTCATATTTAAAGTCTTTTGTGTCTCTTAATGAACGAACAATATATTTGCATTTGTGTTTATTTGCAAAATCAATTGTAAAGTTTTCGTTCATAAAAACTTTAACATTTTTTAATTTTAAACCATCAACTACTTTCTTAGTTTCTAAATAACGCTCTTTAAGAGGTTTTGATTTTTTACTAATATTTACTGAAACAACAATATATAAATTATCAAATAATTTACTAGCACGTTTGATTATGTCAATATGACCTCCATGAATAGGATCAAATGAACCTGGAAAAATAGCGTTTTTCATGAATGTAAAAGCGTAAATTAATTATATATAATTAATGGTATTAAGAAATGAAAGAAATATTATGAGTTTTACAGACACTTTAAATAAAAAATTAGCAAACAATCAATATAAACCAGCAATTGTTTATGCAGAAGGTTGAGATCAAAGCATTTATGACGCTGCTAAACAATTGAAAGCAAACAACATAGTTAGACCAATTTTGATTTTCAGAACAGAAACTGAAGTGTTTTCAGGAATTGATTTAGATTATGTAGTAATTGAAAAAATGGATTTAACAAAATATGCTACATTCTTGTATGAATGTAGAAAAGCAAAAGGGATGACTGAAGATCAAGCTAAACAATTAGCAAAACAACCAAATTACTTAGCTTCATTAATGGTAAAAATGGGAGAAGCAGATGGAGAAATCTGTGGTATTCAATATTCTACAAAGGATACCTTAAAACCTGCTCTTCAAATTATCAAAACTGCTCCTGGAGCAAAATTAGTTTGTAGTGCATTTGTACTAGAAAAAGGAGATGATCAATACATATTTGGCGATTGTGCAATTAATTTGTATCCTGACTCAACACAATTAGCAAATATTGCTAAGATGCTAGGTTTCTTTGCAAAAGACATAGTGTCAATGACTAATTTAAAAATTGCTTTATTAAGTTATTCGACTGCTGGAAGTGGTGCCGGAGAATCAGTTGATAAAGTAAGAGGTGCATATGAATTGTTGAAAAATGACGAAGAAGCGAAAGCTTTTCAAATCTTTGGTGAAATTCAATTTGATGCATCATTTGTCCCACAAGTAATGCACAAAAAAGCTAAAGCTTTAAATTGGGATACAAACGCTAAAATTTATGTATTCCCTAACATTGATGCTGGTAATATTGGTTACAAAATTGCTCAAAGAATGGGTGGATATGATGCTATTGGTCCAGTACTAATTGGATTAGATTTACCGGTTAATGATTTGAGTCGTGGCGCCTCTACTGAAGATGTAGTAAAACTTTCGTACATCACTGCTTATCAAGCAATTATTAGAAAATCTAAATAAAAATCCTATTTACAAGCTATATTAGTTTGTTACGCTTAAATATTAGATCGTGCTCATTTAAACGTTTTTCTACATTGTCTAACCGATTATTAACTTTGTTAAAGTTTGCTCTAACTTCATTAGCAAACTCTGTGAATCATTCTGGAGCTTTAGGCTCTGGTTTAGAACATTTAACACCTTTAATCATAATCGGTTAAACTAATTCATAATTATTATAAGATTTGTTTTTAATCGTTTGTTTTAATTGTTCAA
Source organism: uncultured Mycoplasmatota bacterium (assembly GCA_949517355.1). Lineage (GTDB taxonomy): Bacteria > Bacillota_I > Bacilli_A > Mycoplasmatales > Mycoplasmoidaceae > Malacoplasma_A. The sequence continues at coordinate 6,902 of CATDIL010000006.1, read as the reverse complement.
TATTCTTTATAAGAATAGTTTCTTTGTTTGAATTGTTCATTATTTGTCCTTCTTTTACATACGAGAGACAAAGAAACTGTTTTTAAGATTATTAAATTCATTTATGCTTCTTGAACTGACCAAGAACCATTTCAAATAATTGATCATGTTTATCTAAACGATTATTAATGTGTTTAATATCTTTTTCATATTGGTTTTTAACCCAATTTGAAAATCATTCTGGAGCTTTTGGTTGTGGTTTAGAATATTTAACACCTTTAATCATAATAGGTTCGACAAATTCATAATTATTATATGATCTATCTTTAATTGTTTGTTTTAATTGTTCAATATTCTTAATAAGAATAGTTTCTTTGTTTGAATTCTTCATTATTTGTCCTCTCATATATATATCTATGGTTCAAAGAGGCTATTTTTATAAAAAATTTTTACAAGCTGTTCTAAAACCCTATATTTTCAATTGTTTAAGAATAAAAAATTTTTTTGATTTTTATTAAAAATGATACTAAACAAGAAATTATTTAGCAATTCTTGCTATATCATTTTTATCTAACTCAAGCTGTTGATCAAATGTAATACTTATCTTGCTCATTGGTGTTTTAACTACGGAAATTAAATTACCTAGCTCATCTTTAATTAATTTAATTTTTGTTTTAATGTTCTGATGGTTTGGACCAATAATAGTAAATTCCATATCTTTGTTAAAGTTATTTCTTGAAATAACTTCATAAGTGTTATTCGAGATTTTTTTGTAAACAACAAAAGCAAAAATTTGATTGACTTTAGTTTGCACATCATGATAAAGCATTTCATCTTTATTTGGATGACCATCAAACCAGCCTTGTGCTGTTGGTCTATTTTCAGCATTTTTGATTTCATCAAGATACTTATTCATATCTTTTATTTGACTTGTTGTTAAATATTCATCAATTAGTTTACGGTAAGTATTAACAACAGTGGCAATATAATATTCTGATTTCATTCTACCTTCGATCTTAAAAGATTTAATTCCAGAATCTATTAATTTTGGCATGTTAGATATTTGATTCATATCTTTAGCTGACATGGTAAACTTATTTGAATAAGTTTTAGATTCATCATAAATTTTGTAAACTCATCTACAACTTTGAGCACAACCTCCAACATTAGAATCTCTTAATGAAAAATTATTGCTGATCATGCATCTACCTGAATAAGCAATACATAATGCTCCATGAATAAAATGTTCTATATCTATAGCATTTTTTAATGCTTGAATCATTTTAACTATTTCATCATAGCTATTCTCACGAGCTAAAACAATTCTTTTGCATCCATTATTCTTAAAGAATAATGCAGCTTTAGAATTACATATTGATTGTTGAGTAGAAACATGAATCTCTGCATTCTTATCATATTGTCTAATACGATCCATAATGAATGGATCAGTGCAAATATACGCATCTGGTTTAAGTGGAATAATTTGTTTTATAAAACCATTAAAAGCACTTAGATGACCATTATGACAAACGATGTTTGTTACAAGATATACTTTTTTATTTAATGAATGAGCATAGTTAATGATTTCTGCTACTTCTTTAAAATCAAAGTTAGAACTCCTTGCTCTTAGCGAATAAGCTTTAGCTCCTAAATAAATAGCATCTGCTCCATAATTTAAAGCGTATTTACCTTTAATAATGTCACCAGCTGGTGATAGTAATTCAATTTTATTTTTCATCTCTTAAATACACCATATCTCTGGTGTCTCCTAAAAATCCATTATTAACAGATTCGTTTTTACAAATTTGTTTTTCTAATGATTCATATTTATCAATGCCGGTTGGATTATTAATTACTTGCCTATATAATTTAGTAATTTCTAATGTTCAATTAGCATCATGTAAAAACGAATCAATGTATAAGTAGTCTAATTTATTTAATTCATCTAAAAACTTAATTGTTGATAAACTGTAGGCTGTATATAAATATGTTCCATATTTATCTTGATAAATAATTGTTGGAAAATTTCTTGTTTCTTCACTTAAAAATAGTTTTTTATTTGTTGAAATTTGAAGGTTATATTCTTGATTAAAATTTTCGATCATCTTTCATTTAGATTCCATAATAAATGAATATCCTGCTGCTTGGATAGCAACATTCATTTGATTTTTATTGTCTAAGATTTCTAAAACTTCTTTTTTTCTTAATTCTCTTGAAACAAAGACGTTGTTAATTTTATTTCTTAAATAAAAATCAAAGCTTCCATAATTTGTAACTAATGTTTCAGGATTATAAAAAAAATTAAATTTTAAGTTTTGTTCATTACAAATTTGAATCACTCCAAAATCAGCAAAGATAATTCCATCAATGTTTAATTTAGATAAATTAACTAAGTATTTAGTCAAAGAATCAATGTCTTCTTCAAAAAAGATTCTATTAACTAAAATAAGAATTTTTGAATCTTTCTTTTGAGAAATTATCTTTTCTAATTCTTCAAAAGAAAAATCATAATTTTTTCTTACAGAAAAACCTTCTTGACCAATAATTAAATAATCAGTATTGATGTTAATAAGATCGAGAGCGTTTTCATAGTTTGCAGGACTAATTAAAACTTTCATATTAAAATTATAAGAAAAAACACAGAGCATTAACCCTGTGTCTTAAAAATTAAATTAAACAAACTTCTTTATGTTCTTTCAAGATATTCATCTTGTTTTTCTTTCTACTTGCATTTGTTGCTTTCGTAATATCAATATCTACAATTTGACCTTTAATCATTGAAATAACTCTATTAAACTTACCAGATAAAACACAATCCATGGCTTTGTATGCCATTAATGCAGCATTAGCACGATCTCATGCATCAGTTGTTCCACCACGTTGAACATGACCAATAACATTAACTCTTGTTACTCTGCCAGTTTCTTTTTCGATATATTTAGCCATTTCTTGTAATGATGGTAAACCATCTTTACCATATAGACTTTCAGTAATTACAAATAAACATGAACGTTTACCGTTGTTTTTAGTTTCGTTTGCAATCTTTAAGAATTCTTCTTTAGTTTTAAGATTATCTTTTGTAACAATAGCTTCTACATCAGTAGCAACACCAGCGTAAATTGCAAGATCGCTAAATCCTCTACCCATTACTTCACAAAAACATACACCACTATGAGAATCAAATGAATCTCTTAATGCATCAATTGTATTAACAATTCTGTTTAAACAAGTAAAGAAACCAATGGTTTGTTCACTGCTTGAAATATCATTATCAATTGTTCCTGGTAAACCCATAACATTAACTTTACCATATTTATGAAGACCAGCAGCACCTTTATATGTACCATCTCCTCCAACAGCAAATAAAACATCAATTCCATGATTTTTTAAAATCTTACCAGCTTTAGTTTTTACTTCTGGTTTATAAAAATCAAGACTACGCGCTGATCCAATGAAAATATTACCACGTGAATTATATTCTTCAATATGAAGTAATTTTTCTTGGTCGATTAAGACAAATTTTTCTTCAAGTAATCCTTTGTAACCATCATAAATAACATACGGAGTAATTTTTTTAGCTATTGCTTTCTTACATAAAGCAATAACAGCATTATTCATACCAGGTGAATTACCACCTGATGCTAATATTGCGATCTTTTTTACTTTAGTAGATTTCTTAGCCATATAAAAATTATTTAGACAAGTTGTAGAATGTCTTTACACCATCATATGATGCTCTAACACCTAATTCGTTTTCAATTTCAATTAAACGGTTATATTTGCAAATTCTTTCAGATCTAGACATAGAACCTGTTTTAATTTGTCCAGTTCCTAAAGCAACTGCTAAATCAGCAATTGTTGTATCTTCTGTTTCACCTGAACGGTGAGATACAACAGCACATCATTTAGCATTCATTGCGATCTTAATTGTTTGAATTGTTTCAGTTAATGAACCAATTTGGTTCAACTTAATTAAAACTGCATTTGTAACTTTGTTTTCAACACCACGCATACAAATCTTAGGATTTGTACAATAAATGTCATCACCTACGATTTGGATTTTGTCTCCAACTCTTTCCATTAATTTAATGAAACCTTCTCAATCGTTTTCACTTAAACCATCTTCAATTGAAATGATTGGGTATTTCTTAATTAATTTTTCTAAATAGTCAATCATTTGATCAGTAGTTTTGTGAGCTTCTTCAGCTGATAAGATTTTTTCAGCTAATGCTTTTTTGAAAACATATACTTTCTTTTCTGAATCATATAATTCACTAGCAGCTACGTCTAATGCAATAGCAACATCTTTATCAACACCTGGTTGGTATCCTGCAGCTTTTATAGCTTCTACCATTAAGTCTAAAGCATCTTCTGCTTTATCTAAATCAGGAGCAAATCCACCTTCATCACCTTTTCCAGTAGATTGTTTTTTAGATTTAAGAATACTTTGTAATGCATGGAAACATTCAGAAGCAATTTGTACAGCTTTTTTAATGCTTGTAGCACCTACTGGCATAAACATAAATTCTTGGAAGTCAATAGTGTTATCTGCATGTGCACCACCATTAATAACGTTTAACATTGGAACAGGCATTTTGTATAAGTTGTCGTTGCTTCCTAAGATATTTTCTCTAATGTATTGGTATAAAGGTTTACCATATGCATTAGCAGATGCGTTAGCAGCAGCTAATGAAACAGCTAAGATTGCATTGGCACCTAAATTTGTTTTGAATTCAGTACCATCTAATTTAATCATTGCATCATCTAATTCAGTTTGTTTAGATGCATCCATACCAATGATCGCTGGAGTGATGATTTTCTTAATATTTTCAACAGCTTTTAATACGCCTTTACCATTGAAACGTTTTTTATCACCATCTCTTAATTCTAATGCTTCTCTTTCTCCTGTTGAAGCACCAGATGGAACCATTGCTTTACCAACAGCACCACAAGCCAGTTTTACGATACAAGCTACTGTAGGAAAACCCCTTGAATCTAATACTTCATAAGGAATTACTTCAGTAATCTTGCAATTGTGTTTATTGAATAATTTCATTTTTTATCTCCTATATATTAATAATATAAATTATAGCAATAATGCAAATTAAATAATAAATATATTTAAAAAACTCTATATCAAAATTATCCTATAAAACTAATTTAATTCCGGATCTGCAGCAGTTGATCGTTCACTATTTAAATTACCATTATCTATAAGGTATTGAAGCAAAGCAGCACTGTTGTGATCATTATCAATAGGATTTAGTGAAAGAATAGTGCAGCCTTCAGTTCCCGTGGAATATGATGAAAATGCATAACCGCAGGTGGTATTACCTGATCATCCATCTCATATGATAGAATTTAAAACTACACAATAATTAAAAGCATTCATACCTATTTCAGTAAGACTACTTGGAAAAACTACAGAAGTTAATTTACTGCACCGGGTAAAAGCGTTTCTATCAATTAATGATAAATTATTACAATTTGATAAATTAACTGTTGTTAAAGAATAACATCATCCAAAGGAATTCATACCAATTGAAGATAAATTGTTAGGAAACTTAATAGAAGTTAATTTATTACGTCTACAAAAACCACTTTGTCCTATTGATAACAAATTAGTGCAATTCGATAAATCAATGTAAGTAATTTCACCAGGCTCTTGTCCTGAAGTTCCTGATGCTCTAAAAGCACTTTGACCAATTGTAGAACATTGAGATCCTTTAGCAAAAGTTAATTTTGTAATAAATGATGGAATTGTTGATGTTGGTTGAGAAGAATCGGGAATAAAAAAAGCATTGTCAGCAACACATCTTACTCTTGCTGGAATTTGCATAACACTACGTTCACCATAAGCAGATGGATTATCTAAAAATTCTTGAGTAAAACCTCGCAAAACATTATTTTCGTCTATATTATAAACTTCATCTGGTAAAGGTAATCAACTCTCTGGTAACCCACCATTATCATGTAAACATTGAAGCAATTCATTTTCACTATGTTCACCACTAGTATTAGTTATAGTCACTATTCCGCCAGTTGGACAAACACCACTGAATGCATCGCTAGATAAAAAACGGAATGAACCAGTTCAACGATCTCATATAATACTATTTAAACTAGGACAATCATTAAAAACATTTAAATCAACAGATGTTACAGTACTTGAAAAATCAATAGAAGTTAATGAAGAACATTCCATAAATGCAGATTGATTAATTTGTGTTAGATTATTCGCTTTTGAAATATCAGCTGAAACCAATGATGAGCAAGAACGAAAAGCGGAGTGATCAATAGATGAACAATTAGAATTTTCAGCAAAAGTTAAATTTTTGATAAAAGATGGAATTGTTGATGCAGAATTATTATAAAAAGCATTTCCACTAATTTTTGTTACTCTTGCTGGAATTTGCATAATATCATATTGACTATAAACTTCAGGATCATTTAAAAATTCATTTTTAAATCCTAATAAAACATTATTTTCATCTATGTTATAAACAGCATCAGGTAAAGCCCCTATTCATGTTGCTGGTAACCCGCCATTTTCATATAAATATTGTAGCAATTTTGCACCGCCATGTCCACTAGGGTTGGTTACAACAACTTTCCCAATGCCTTCAAAAACATTAGAGAATGAAGATGTTTGTAGATTAATGTGACCACTTCAAGCATCTCAAGTAATACGATTTAAAAGTGAGCAACCATTAAAAGCTAAAGCACCTATTGTTGTTAAACTACTAGGTAATACTATAGAAGTTAATTTAGAATTTTCAAAAGCAGAAACACCAATTGTAGTTAAACAATTTGGAAAAGTTGTAGAAGTGATAGGTGATAGTTCAAAAGCGCGATCACTAATTGAAGTACATTTAGAACCTTCTGCAAAGGTTAAATTTTCAATAAAATCTGGAATTGTTGAT
>CATDIL010000005.1 GCA_949517355.1 uncultured Mycoplasmatota bacterium | reverse complement strand
CGGAGGCGGAGATGAACCTGTTGATCAAAAAGTTTTACCAGAAGAAGTTTATGAATTTTCTGAAGATGGTAAAACGTTATTAGGTTTTCAGGATGCTTTTTTAAATGATTCAGCTTCTCCTATTTATAAAGACAATTTTAGAAATTGCCACACTATGGAAATTCCGGCAAAAGTAACAAGAATTAAATACAATGCTTTTTATAATAATTCTGCATCAACAATTCCAGATTTTATTGAAAATTTAACTTTTGCTGAAAATTCTAATTGTTCATCTATTGATCACTCCGCTTTTCGTTCTTGCTCATCATTGGTTTCAGCTGATATTTCAAAAGCGAATAATCTAACACAAATTAATCAATCTGCATTTATGGAATGTTCTTCATTATCCTCTATTGATTTTTCAAATGTAACTAGTTTATCTTCAATTGGCAATTGTGCTTTTGAAAAGTGTTTATCACTCACTTCTATATCTTTGCCAAGTAATTTATCAACATTGGGTATGAATGTTTTTGCTGGTTGTTCTAGTTTAAATAGTATTACATGAGATTCTTGAAAGGGTAATACAACATTATATGATACTTCATTCAGTGGTGTTTGTCCAACTGGCGGAACAGTTACTGTAACTAACCCTATTGGTCATGATAGTGATAAATTGCTTAAATTTTTATTAGATTATGGCGGATTACCACAAAGCTGAGCTAAAGTAAACCCCTTACCAGAAGAAGTTTATGAAGTTGATCAAAGGAATGTTTTATTAGGATTTACTGATGAATTTTTAGCTAATCCAACTGCTTATGATATGTATAACACCATGGAAATTCCAGCAAGAGTAACAAGTATTGGTAATCTTGCTTTTTATGATTATGCTGACTCAAGTTCAAGAATTCCATCATTTATTACAAGATTAACTTTTGAAGAAAACTCTAATTGTGGTTCAATTGGTAATAATACTTTTCAAAATTGTTCATCATTAACTTCTGTTAATTTATTAAACTGTCAAAATTTATCATCAATTAATAATTCTGCTTTTTCGTTTTGTTCTGCATTAACTTCTGTAAGTTTTCCAAGCAGTTTAATTGAAATTCAATGAAGTATTTTTAATAATTGTCCTAATTTAAGTAGTATTACATGAGATCGTTGAACTGGTTCCTTCGATTTTTTAGCTAGCGATGCATTTAGTGGTGTTTGTCCAACTGGTGGAACAGTGACTGTTATTAACCCAATCGATGATGCACATAATAGTGCAGCATTACTTGCATATTTGAAACAAAATTCTGGATTACCAGAGAGTTGAATTGTTGCATAATCGACTAACTTAATTGATAAATGTACCTAAATCAGGTACATTTTTTTGTGCAATTATTTAATTTTGAATTGATCTCTCAAAATTTTTTTACTTCTAATTATGTCAAATTTATCAAATGATTTTTTGTTCACAATAGTGAAGGTGTAATCTTTGTTAAATACCTTTTTATAGTATTTAAGCATTAGTTTGTCATATTCTTTCATTTCTTGTTTAACTTTAGCTAAACAGTATTTCTCATCATAACATTTATTAATTTTAGGACGCTTTGGAGCAATTTTATTAGGATAACCAACACATAATCCAAGAACAGGAGTAATTGAACCTTTTAAGTTCAGTGTTTTAGCAATAGTATCTGCTTGAAATCTTATTCCACCAAGATAACAAGTACCCAACCCTAATTCAATTGCTGCATTTACAGCATTGGTTGCTGCAATCGTTGCATCAATCACTGCTAAAATGTATTCTTCATTAGTGTGTATAGTTTTATTTGTACACATGTCAATTCTGTTGTTATCTGCACAAAATAAGACAACTAATGGAGCATCAATAATATGCTTTTGATTTCAATTTATGTTTGATAATTTTTGTTTAATTGTTTTATTTGTGATAAAAATTGCACTAAAGCATTGAAAGTTCTTGGCAGTTGGACTAGCATTAATTACTTTCTTTAAAATATTAATCTTTGATTTTTCAATCTTTTTAGGTAAGTAATTTCTAACAGAAGTTCTATTCAACTGATCTTTAATCATATGTTATTAATATCTAAAATTATTATAATATTTAATAATATTTATATTATTAATTCAATCATGAAAAAATTTAAAGGTACAGGAGCTAGTGTTGGTGTTGCTTATGCTAAAGCATACATCTTAAAAACTCCAAAATTCGACATTAAACAAAAAAAGATTACTAACCCTAAAACTGAATTTGCTAAATTTAAAAAAGCATTAGAAAAATCAGTTAGCCAATTAAACAAAGTAAAAGCTATTGCAACTAAGAAATTAGGAGCAGAAAAAGCAGAAATCTTTGATGCTCACATCCAAATTATTAGCGATCCAGAAATAGCTAATGAAGTAGAAACTACTGTAAAAGAACAAAAACATAATATTGAATATATAACTGCTGCTGTGTTTGATAAATACCACGACACATTTGCTGCTATGGATGATCCATACTTTAAAGAACGTGCAGCTGACGTTATTGATGTTAAAAATAGATTGTTAAGTAATTTGCTAGATGTTGAATTACCTGATATTTTAAATATTGATAAAGAATCGATTATTGTTGCTCATGATTTAACTCCAAGTGAAACAGCATTATTAAATAAAGACTACATTAAAGGGTTTGTTACAGATATTGGTGGAAGAACCTCACATGCAGCTATTATGGCTAGAACTATGGAAATCCCAGCGGTTTTGGGATTAAAATCTATTACAAGTAGTGTTGATAAAAATTCTTATATAGCAATTGATGGTAAAACAGGTGAAGTAGAAATTAATCCAAAAAACAAAAAAGAATGACAAAATAAAATTACAGCCTTTAAGAAAAACCAAACTGAACTAAAAAAATACATTAATGTAAAAACATGTACAAAAGATGGTGTTCGTGTTCACATTGAAGCAAACATTGGAAAACCAGAAGATGCAATTAGTGCTCAAAGTTATGGCTGTGAAGGTATTGGGTTATTCCGTAGTGAATTCTTATATATGGACAATGATAATTGACCAACAGAAGATCAACAATTTGAAGCTTACAAAAAAGCTTTACAAGCTTGCAAAAATCAATTAGTAGTTATTAGAACTCTTGATATTGGTGGTGACAAAAAACTTTCTTACTTCACATTTCCACAAGAAATGAACCCATTCTTAGGCTATCGTGCTATTAGATTATGCTTGGACGAACCAAAGATGTTTAAAACTCAATTAAGAGCATTAGGACGTGCTTCTGTTTATGGAAAATTAGCTATCATGTTTCCAATGATCGCTACAATTGATGAATTTAAAAAAGCAAAGAAAATGGCACTTGATTGCTTTAAACAATTAAAAAAAGAAGGTCATAAAGTTAGTGATGATATTCAATTAGGTATGATGGTTGAAATCCCTTCTGCTGCAATCTTAGCTGATAAATTTGCTGTTCATTCTGACTTCTTTAGTATTGGAACAAACGATTTAAACCAATATTCATTTGCATGTGACCGTATGTCTAAAGAGGTTTCATATTTATATCAACCAAACAACCCATCATTATTAAGGATGATTAACTCTACTATTCAAGGTGGCCACTCACAAAAACGTTGAGTAGGTATGTGTGGTGAAATGGCAGGAGATGTATTATCAGTTCCAATTTTATTAGGTCTTGGACTAGATGCATTCTCTATGAGCGCAACAAGTATTCCTCAAGCTAGAAAGATTATCAACAGTCTTTCAAAAGCTGAATGTGTAGAATTAGCTAAACAAGCTCTTGAATTAGAAACTATTGATCAAGTTAATGCTTTAGTTACTAAATTTTTAAAGAGTAAAAAATTGATTTAAGTATTTATTTAACAAGATAGAAATTAATATAATATTAATATCTATTTATTATGCAGATGTAGTTCAATGGTAGAATGTGACCTTGCCAAGGTCAAAACGCGAGTTCGATTCTCGTCATCTGCTCCATTAAATTTAATAAAAAATTAGCATTAAGGGTATTCTTTAATGCTTTTTATTTAAAGAACTTTATATTAATATAAAAACTTTATAATTTAAGTAATATGCTAGAAAAAATCAAGACACCAAAAGATATTAAGAAAATTTCGTTAAATAATTTACCAAAATTAGCTACAGAAATGAGAGCAGCACTTCTCAATAGAGTGAGTAAAATTGGTGGGCATGTTGGCCCTAACTTTGGTTCTGTTGAAGCAATAATAGCATTACATTATGTATTTAATTGCCCAATTGACAAAATAATTTATGATGTATCACATCAGTGTTATCCTCATAAATTATTAACAGGTAGAGCGTATGGGTTTTTAAATGATAAAGATTTTTGTAAAATCTCTGGATATACAGATCCATCTGAAAGCGAATATGACATGTTTAATATTGGCCATACTTCTACATCGATAAGTTTAGCGATTGGAGTTGCGAAAGCTAGAGATTTACAAAAACAAAAATACAATGTTATTGCCTTTATTGGTGATGGATCACTTTCTGGTGGAGAAGCATTAGAAGGACTTAATGCTTGCAATGAGTTACATTCTAATTTCATCATTGTTCTTAATGACAATGATATGTGTATTTCTGAAAATCATGGTGGATTATATAACCATTTAGCAGAATTAAGAGAATCTAAAGGAACAGCTAAAAACAATATCTTTAAAGCTTTTTGTTATGATTATCTTTACGTTGACAATGGCAATAATATAAAAGATTTAGTTGTTGCATTTAAAAAAGCTAAAAAAACAACAAGACCAATTGTTGTTCACATAAAAACTACAAAGGGTAAAGGATTAGGGTTTGCTGAACAAGATAAAGAAACATGGCATTTTAAGATGCCATTTAATCCTAAAACTGGGAAATTGTTAAATTCTATAAACAATGCTTACCCACCTATCATTACAGAATATTTATTAAATAAAACAAAACACGATCCAAAAGTGTTAGTAGTATCTGCTGCCACTCCAGGTAGTTTTGGTTTATTTGAAAAACAAAGAAAGCAGCTCGGTAAGCAATATATTGATGTAGGAATAGCAGAAGAAACTGCAGCAGCTGTTTGTTCTGGATGTGCAAAAAATGGTGGAAAACCAATTTGACCTGTTCCCGCATCATTTATTAATAGAACATATGATCAGATATCACAAGATATCTGTCTAAATAAATCACCTGTTGCTATTATTATAAACACAAGTGGTATTTATGGTTTTAAAGATAAAACGCATTTAGGGATTTTTGATATTCCTTTTTTATCTAGCATTCCTAATTTATCATATATTGCGCCTACAACAAAACAAGAGTTCTTAAAAGCGGTTGATTATGCTATAGATCAAAATGAAAAACCAGTATTTATTAAGACTCCTGGATATGTTATAGAGGGACAAAAATGCACAAAAGATTTTTCAAAAATTAAATATGATGTTAATCAAAAAGGAAAGAAAGTTGCCTTTATTGGTTTAGGTATTTTTTATCCATTAGCTGAACAAGCGGCAAAGTTATACAAACAAAAGACCGGTATTACTCCAACATTAATTAATCCTTATTTTGTAACAGATCTTGACATTAAGACACTAAATTCATTAAAAAGAGACCATTCAATAGTAGTAACTATTGAAGATGGTATTCTTCAAGGTGGATTTGGTTCTAATATAGCAAGACATTTTGGGTCAAGCAACATCAAAATATTTAACTATGGATATAAAAAGGAATTTATTGATCGGTTTAACGTTGAAGTTGTCTTAAAAGAAAATCATATTACTCCACAACAAATAGTTAAAGATATTCTCAAATAATGATTTATGCAGCAATAATCCTAATTCCATTATTCTTTATATTCAATGGATATGGCATCAGTGTTTTGTTTAAAAAAACAAAAATATTTTTTAATAAATATTTTAATTTATTAACTGGAATATTGATTGTTTTTGGTTTATTTCAAATCATATTCACATTTGTTTATGTTTTTAATGCAAACATATCTTCATATTTATATGTAATCTTAATAGTTCAAATAATTTTATTAGTTATTTATGGTTTTAATTGAAGATGGTTTTTGTTTTATGAAAGTGAATGAAAATCTCTACTTTTTTTCTTTACAAGTTTAGTGGTTGGCATTTTATTTGTTTATATGTACAATCAAGTCATCGGTTGAGCAAATGTTGATAAAGAAATTAACTTGTTAGAACATCTTAAAAATCAAACTGCAGATATTCATCAGAAAATGTATTTAACAAAATTAATAGATTTCTCTGTAATAAACATTTTTACTGAAATTTGTAAGAACTTATTCAAAATTAATAACGAAACTAACGCTATTATCTTTTTTAAATGAGGATGAACTATCTTGTTTGCTTTTTGTGTTTCACTAATCTTATCATCTACATTTTGCACAAGTAAATTAAGTTGATGAATTAGCTATCCATTTTTTTTAATAATTGAAATATTTCTTTTATTTTTTAGCTTTTTAACATACGACTCAACGGCTATTGGTGAGACATGATTATGTATTGCCTTTTCATATTTTATATATTCATTAATTGTTGGCGGTCGCCTTGACCATAAATCTTATTTAACCATTATTAGTCTTGCTTTGTTTTCATTTACATCTTTTGTTCAAAATGGTGTTGTTTTTTCTTTATTTCTAAGTTTATTTGTTTTATGATTATGTTGAAAAAACAATATTGCCCCATTGCTTGCTTTCTTTAATGTTGTATTAATTAATGCATTTCAAATAGTCAATATGTATAACATATTGCAAGAACAAATTTGATGAATTACATTTTATATTATTTATGCATTGATTGTTATATTTTATGTTGCAAGATATATGTGAGGGCATAACTATTTATTGATGTCTCAGATTTCAAAAGGATTAAATGAAGGGTCTAAACTAATCTTTTTTACAATTGGGATATTATTTTATTTAGTTTCTTTATATTGAATTGTTAACAATAGTAAATCAATTGACTTTTATATATATAACTTTGATAACATTTGAAACTTTGATTTATCAGATTCTGGCGTTATGTATGCTAACATATTTTTATGACTAATATATGCCACATCAATTATTGGATGATTGTTCTACACATTTATTCGTAAAAGAAAACAAAATTATGTTTACTTATTTAATTACTATCTGTTTGTAGCTATATTTTTTATCAACCCTGTTCCAATGAGAATGTTTGAGACATTCTTACCAAGTGATTTATTAAGTATGTTTTCTTTATTAAATTTAATCTATTTTATTCCGTTGTTATTAATAACTGATTTGAGCAATAGAAAACTTCATACAAATAAAAAACATAAAAAGGGCAATATTGCTAATAATATTAATAAATAATTATGGATGAAGTTTTAACAAGGATCAATCATTTAAAAGTTAATCTTAAGAAGTGGGAATATCATTATTATGCTCTTGATAATCCATTAGTTTCTGATGTTGAATATGACATGGCAATGAATGAATTGATTGCTCTTGAACAAAAATATCCTCAATATGTTACAGATGATTCCCCGACTAAAAGAGTTGGAGGAACAGTTGTAGATAAATTCAATAAATTTAAACATGATTATCCTATGTTATCATTATCAGATGTGTTTAGTTATGAAGAAATTGTTAAGTTTGATAATGATATTAAAAAAACTTTAGCCAGCTTCAACAAAGACACTAAATATTCATACACAGTTGAACCAAAAATTGATGGTTTAAGTATTTCGCTTAGATATAAAGATGGTAAATTAATTAGAGCTTTAACTAGAGGTGATGGAGAATATGGTGAAGATGTTACTGTTAATGCTAAAACAATAAGATCTATTCCGTTAAATATTCATACAGATTTAAAAGATGTAGAAGCACGTGGAGAAGTGTTCTTATCATTTAAACAATTCAATGCAATTAATGACAAGATAAAAGACGAAGAAAAGAAATTTTCAAATCCAAGAAATGCAGCTGCTGGTTCTTTAAGAAACCTAGACAGCAAATTAACTGCACAAAGAAATCTAGAAATGATTGCATATTATTTGCCAAACCCTAATAATTTAAAAGAGCTAAACATTCATTCTCAAGCAGATGTTTTAACAAAGTTAAAAGAACTTGGATTTAGAACAGCTATTGAAAATAAAAAATGTAATTCAATTGAAGAAGTTATTGATTACATTAAGTTTGTAGCAGTTAATTTATCTAAAATGAAATTCCCAATCGATGGAATGGTAATTAAATTAAATGAAATGGAACTATATGACATTTTAGGACGTACATCTAAGTTCCCAAAATGAGCAGTAGCTTATAAATTTCCTCCAGAAATTGTTAAGACAAAATTAAAAAATATTAAAGCTACTGTAGGCAGAACAGGAAGAATTACATATGTAGCTGAGTTAGAACCAGTACAATTATCAGGTAGCATTATTTCTAATGCTACATTGCATAATGCTGACTACATTAAAGAAAAAGATATTAGAGTTGGTGATACCGTTCAAATTTTTAAAGCAGGTGAAATTATCCCTAAAGTGTTAGGACCAGTAATTAATGAACGTAAACAAAATTTAGATGTCTTCAAACCGATTGTCACTTGTCCTATTTGTGATTCTTTACTAGAAAAGCAAGATGGAGAAATTGATCAATATTGCACAAATACTTCTTGTCCAGCAAGAATATTACAATCAACAGTTCATTTCTGTGAAAAGAAAGCGATGAATATTGAGGAATTATCTGAAATGAATTTAACAAAACTTTCAGACGCTAAAGTGATTAATTCTATTCAAGACATTTATAGATTTAAAGATAAAAAAGATTTTATTTTAAAATCTGATCTAAAAATTAAAGATAAAATGTTTGAAAAGATTTCTATGAATATAGAAAACTCTAAGAATAACTCTTTGGAAAAATTAATCTTTGGTTTAGGTATTAGACATGTTGGTGAGACAACTTCTAAAGCACTAGCAAAACATTTTAAAACTATGGATGCATTAAGCAATGCAACATTATTAGATTTACAAAAAATTAATGATATTGGTGAAGTGGTAGCTGTATCAATAATTGATTACTTTAAAAATGAAAACAACATTAAGTTAATTAATGATCTTAAATCTTTTGGTGTTAATATGGAATACAAGAATACTATCAACGTTTCAGATGTTAATAAAGAATCTCCTTATTATCAAAAGAAATTCTGTATTACCGGAAGCTTTGACATTCCAAGAAGTCAAATTAAGAAACTATTAGAAGATAAATTTGATGCTTATGTATCAGAATCGCTTAACGCTACAACTGATTATTTGATTGTTGGTGAAAATGGTGGTAGTAAACAACAAAAAGCAGCTAAGTTAGGTATTAATATAATTAAAGAGAAGATTTGAGAATAACATGAAGATCTATGATTCATTATCAAATAAAAATGTTGAAGTTGTTGAACCAATAACAATATATTGTTGTGGTCCAACAGTTTATAACGATGTTCATATTGGTAACATTCGTCCAATTATTACTTTTGATGTATTAAATAGATTTTGTTTATTTTTTAAAAAGCAAGTTAAATTTGTCCACAATATCACAGATATTGATGATAAGATCATTAAAGCAGCAAAACAAAATAATGAAAATGAATTAACATTATCTAATCGTTATTATTTAAGATATCTTGATGTTTTGAAACAATTAAATATTGATACAAACATCGTAATGCCTAAGGTTTCTGAAAACATAGATGGCTTAATCAACTACATTCAAAAATTAATTGATTTAAACCATGCTTATGTATCAAATGGTGATGTTTATTTTGATGTAAGATCAATTAGTAATTATGGTTTGGTATCTCATCAAAAAATTGATGAATTAATGTCTGGTGTAAGAATTGAAAATTCATCAAACAAAAAATCTAATTTAGATTTTGCATTATGAAAAGAAACTTCAGAAGGCATCAATTGAGATTCTCCTTGATCTAAAGGTAGACCTGGATGACATTCAGAATGTTCTTACTTTATTAATAAATATTTTGGCAAACAAGTAGAAATTCATGGTGGTGGAATTGATTTAAAATTTCCTCATCATGAAAACGAAAACGCTCAGAACTTAGCAATTAGCAACGTAAACATTGCTAAAATTTGAATGCATGTTGGTCATATTAATATAGACAATAAAAAAATGGCCAAGTCTGAAGGTAACTTTATATTAGCTAAAGATTTATTACAAGAATATTCATCTAATGTTCTTCGTTGATTCATGTATCAAACCCAATACGAAAACCCAATTAATTTTACAAAAGAATCTTTAAATCAACTTCAGAATGATTTTTCAAAATTAATTAAAACAATTAATCAAACATATATTGACTTAATTTTAAAAGATATTAAAATTAACTTTAATATAGATTATTTAAATTCTTCATTCATTAGTGCTTTAGATAATGATTTGAATTTTCCAAATGCTGTTCAATCAGTTTGATCAGATGTAAAATCATTAAGAAGTTTAATATCAAAGAAAGATTATGAACAATTAGCAAAAAATCTTTCTTCGATTAATAATGAATTTAGAATCTTAGGTCTTAAATACGAAAACATATTGACTAATGACAATTTAAAATTAATTAATGAATGAAAACTTGCTTTAACAAATAAAGATTTTGTAAAAGCTGATAAAATCAGAAATTCATTTATTGAAAGAGGAATAATCTAATGTATTTATTTGGTAAGAAAGCATTGTTTGATAATTTAGATAAAGAAATCAAGATGGTTTATATTTATAAACCTTCAAATGAAACATTGAAAGTTTTAAAGAAAAACAATATTTCTTATGAAGTTTTAAAAAATGATGTTTTCTTTAAAAAGTTTGATAAAAAATTAAATCATCAAAATATTGCTATTCTATTAAATAATAATGAGAACACATCTTTAAAAGACTATTTAAATTCTATTAACAATCAACAAAAACAATTAATACTAATTGTTGATAGTATTCAAGATCCACAAAATTTTGGTGCAATATTAAGAACAGCAGAAGGATTTGGAGTAGATGCTGTAATTTACAAAAAGAATAATCAAGTGCAAATTAATGAATTAGTAAATAAAACAAGCATGGGTGCTGTTGCCAATTTAAAATTATTTAAAGTTGCTAATTTAGTTAATGAAATTAACTTGTTAAAAGAAAAAGGATTTTGAGTATATGCTTCATGTTTAGATGAAACATCTCATGATTATTCTAAAGTTAAATATGATAACAAGACTGCATTAATTGTTGGTAATGAGAATAATGGAATTTCTCCTTTAGTACAAAAACATTCTGACTTTAAAATTAAAATCAGAATGTTTGGCAAAGTTCAATCTTTTAATGTTTCTGTCTCAACTGGTATTTTATTGAGTGAGATTAGAAAACAAATTAATTAATTTTGAAAGATTTAGAGAATTTAGTAACTGCTTCTTTATTAGGGAAGTAAACTTTTAATGTAACACTCGTTTTGATAGGAACACACTTAACACATGCAGCGCATCCAGATGCGTGATACAATTTAGCTTCACATTTTGCAGCCACATTAAACAATTTTTCAACAGCTTTTTTATTAGCTAACTTTATAGTTAAAGTAGCTTGTCTACCTTGTTTATTTAATACAGTCTCATTAACTGAAATAAATTTATCTGGATCAATGTTACCGCCGGAAATGATAATAGCAACTTTCTTGCCTTTAACATTAACTTTCTTAGCAAGGATTGCAGCCATACCACAAGCACCAGCACCTTCTGCAACAATTTTACCTTTTTCTTGTAAGAATTCAATAGCATTAGAGATTTCTTCTTCTGTTAATGTAACCATTTGATCAACAAGATCTTTAACTACTGCATAAGTGATCTTACCAGGTTGCTTAACAGCCATACCATCTGCTAGAGTTGGTACACCAACTGCTTCTGCATGTAATTTTTTAGTTTTTCATGAATTAACCATTGCTGGGAAGTTTTGGGCTTGAACACCAACAATTTTAATTTTAGGATTAATTTGTTTAACAGCTGATGCAACACCAGCAATTAAACCACCTCCTCCAATTTGAACAATAACAATATCCAAATTCTTAACTTGGTCCATTAATTCTAAACCAATTGTACCTTGACCAGCGATTACATCCTTTGAATCAAATGGTGGAATGAATGTATAGTTTAATTTTTTAGCCTGTTCTTGAGCATAAGCATTACATTCATCAAATGTATGACATTTGTCAGCTACAACTGTACCACCGAAACCTTTAGTAGCGTTAATCTTTGCTAAAGGTGCAGTGTCCGGCATTACAATAATCGATTTAATTCCTGCTTTAGTTGCTGAATAAGCAACGCCTTGAGCATGGTTACCAGCAGAAGCTGTAATAACACCTTTAACTTTTTTCTTATCTAAATTTAGAATTGAATTTAATGCACCACGAATCTTGAAAGATTTAACAATATTCATATTTTCAAGCTTCATATATATTTCAGCACCAAACATATTTGATGAATATCATTCATAAACACATGGTGTTGTAGCGATAATGCTACTCATTTTTTTCTTTGCAGTTTTAATTTCATCTAATGAAACTAAGTAATTTGTTTTTTTCATTTTTTCTCCTACCTATAATTTATTTTAATATAAAATATTAAAATAATTTAACTAAAGAGCTTTATTAAATAAAATATTAAAAAATATTTTAATAGATAAAAAAATAATTTATACTTATTGGGTAATGTTCAATAAGAAAAAAAACAAATCTAAGAATAAAAAGAAGATTTATAGTCCATCTATATTTGCAATTTTACTTTCTTTATTATTCTTAGTAATTGTTATAAGTTGAATTCTTTATTGAGCAACAGGAGCAAATCCTTCTGGTAATTTTCACCCTGCTGGTATTTTAGAAATATTTACAGCACCAATTAAAGGGTTTGTAAACTCAGCAGACCTAATAATCTTCTTATTTTTGATGTCTGCTTTCTTGAAAGCAGTAAATGAATCAAAAGCTTTAGAAGCAGGAATTGGATCAATCTTTTTAAAACTTAAAGGAAAAGAAACTTCATTAATCATTATTCTTTTCTTTGTTTTTGTATTATGTGGTACAACATTTGGTATGTGTGAAGCAGCCATTCCTTTCTACTTCCTATTAATACCTGTATTAATAGCGGCAGGATATGATTCGTTTACAGCATTCTTAGTTATTTGTTATGGGGCCGGTATTGGTGTGTTAGCTTCAACAATAAACCCCGTATTAATTGATAATGCATTCAATGCTGCAAATAGTGGTATTGCTTCTGTATTTACTGATGTACAAGCATTATTATCATCAACAGGTATCGTATGACGTTTAGTGTCATTAGTTGTTTTGTCAGGATTTGTAATTTGTTATATTTTATGGTATACAAAAAGAATTAAAGCAAACCCTGCAAAATCAATTGTTTATGATTTAAGAGATAAGCACTTAGAAAATTTTTCATTTAATGTCAACTCAATCCCTCCATTAACTAAAAAAAGAAAAATTATTCTTGTTTGCTTTTGTTTAACATTTTTAATGTTAATTATTGGTGCTATTCCATGAGATACAATGACTGGATTAAATGGATTTCAAATGTTAGGTAATGTCCTTGCATCATGTTTTCCATACTTAGTAGGTCAAACATATGATCCTATTACTCATCAAGTTGTTGCAAATATCGATCCAATTGGTACTTGATCAATATTTGAAATGGCATTCTTATTCTTTGTCGGAGCTTTTGTTGTTTCAATAGTAAATTGACATGGAGAAAAAGCATTTGGAAATTTAGTAATCGGTGGTGCTCAAGAATTTGTTGCAGTTTCATTAATATTAGCTATTGCTAATGGTTTTAGTATTTTGTTAGCTGAAACTGGAATCCAAACAGTTTTAATTAGTGCAATTAGTACAACATCAAAAGTAATGCCTGCACCCGCATTTGCAATAGTGATATTTATATTGTTCTATATAATTTCGATTTTTATTCCATCAATGTCTGGTTTTGCTCGAAGTGTATTCCCAACAGTTGGTCCAGCATTGACAGGAGGGGTAGCAGCTGTTAATGGAACTGGAATGACTGTATCTGGATCAATCTTAGGTTTCTCATTTGCAAATGGATTAGTTAACTTAACCATTCCAACAGCAGCTCCTTTTGTTATCGGATTGCAAATTTCTGACATTTCATTATCTAGATTCTATAAATCAGCATGACCATTAATTTTAGGTGTTTCAGTGTTGTCAATTGCTTTATTAATGGTTGGCACTGCATTACCAGGAAGTTCAATATTCTAATTAAATTTTAAACTCCATCTTTATGGAGTTTTATTTTTCTAAAAATAAATTAGCACTCTTACCAATTTTGTGCTAAAATATAAATATACCATTAGGAGGTATCATGAATTCACCATTATTAATCACTCGTGGAATAATCATATTACCATATTCTTCTGACACTTTAGATGTCGGAAGAAGTATGTCAATTAATGCGATTACAGCTTCTACAGATCTTAAAAAGATAGTATTGCTATCACAAAAAGATCCATCTATTGATAACCCAAATCCTGAAGATTTATACAAAGTAGGTACATTATGTGAAATTACTAGTTTAAAGAAAGCGGATGATGATTCTTTAACTATTACATTTAGAGGATTAAAAAGAGTTAAGATTTTAAACATTAAAATTGATGGTTTGGATAATCAACAAAATCAACAATATTATTCTTGTCAATATGAAGTATTGAAAGATATTAATACAACAAACCCTGAAGTTGCATCTAAATTAAAAGAGATTGCCAATATTTTAACTGTTAGAAACCCTAAAATTTCTGACAATGATGCAAAAATAATCAAACAATTATTCTCTAACATTAAACCAACTACCAATTCTAAAGTAATTGATATAGTTGCTAATTTATTAGCAATGTCAACTACTAAAAAACAAGCAATTCTAGAAGAAGTGGATTTAACAAAACGTGTTGAATTATTGTCTAAACTTTGCATAGTTGATGATGAAATGTCAAAAATTGATAGAGAATTAAATAACAAAGTCGCTAAATCATTAAACAAAGGACAAAAAGAATTTTATCTTCGTGAGAAGATGAAAGCAATTAAGGAAGAACTTGGTCAATTATCTTCAAGAGAATCTGAAGTGGAAAGCTTTAAAAAGAGAGTTAATGAAAATCCTTATCCAAAATATATTAAAGATAGAGTTTTATCAGAACTTGCTAAAATTGAATCCACTCACCCTCAAGAAGCTGCGTTAAATTTGTCATATGTACAATGATTGTTGGATCTTCCTTGATGACAAATGACTAAAGATTCAATTGATTTATCTAAAGTTATAAAAACTTTAGATGAATCTCACTATGGTTTGGAAAAAGTAAAGCAAAGAATTATCGAATATTTAGCAATTAAAATGCGTTCGCCAAATTCTAAAGCACCAATCATTTGTTTAGTTGGTCCTCCAGGTGTTGGTAAATCTACATTAGCTTATTCTATAGCTAAATCTTTAAACAAAACATTTGTTAAAGCTGCCCTTGGTGGTGTAAGAGATGAAGCAGAAATCAGAGGTCATAGAAGAACGTATCTAGGTTCTATGCCAGGACGAATCATTAAAGCTATGAAAAAAGCTGGCGTAATTAACCCTCTATTCTTATTAGATGAAGTAGATAAAATGACTAGTGATATGAGAGGCGACCCTTCAAGTGCTTTGCTAGAAGTTTTAGATACTGAACAAAACTCAAGATTCAGTGACAACTACATTGAAGAAGATTACGATCTATCTAAAGTTATGTTTGTAGCAACTGCTAACTATCCAGATCAAATCTCTGCCCCTTTATATGATCGTTTAGAAATTATTGAATTAACTTCATATACTGAAAAAGAAAAATTAGAAATTGCTAAACATTATTTAATACCAAAGGTATTAGCAGATTCATGTGTTTCGAAAGATGAATTAAAATTTGAAGATGATGCTATCTTGTACATAATTAGACATTACACAAGAGAAGCTGGTGTTCGTGAACTTGAACGTCTAATTAGAAACATTACTAGAAAATTTGCTGTTAAACAACAAGATAAAAAGATTAAATCTGAAGTTGTAAATTTAACTATCGTTAAAGAAGATTTAAAGAAAGAATTGTTTGAATACAATATTAAAGATGAAAAAGCTCTTCCTGGTGTAGTTAACGGTATGGCTTACACAACTGCTGGTGGTGATCTATTACCAATTGAAGCGACATGTTTCCCAGGAAAAGGCAACATTGTTATTACAGGTAATTTAAAAGAAACTATGAAAGAGTCTGCATCAGTTGCTTTAGGTTATGTAAAAGCAAATGCAGAAGCATTTGGTCTTAAAAATATTGATTTTGGTAAAATTGATATCCACATTCACGTTCCAAGTGGTGGTATTCCAAAGGACGGTCCTTCAGCTGGTGTTGCATTAACAACCGCTATTATCTCTGCATTAAGTAAGAAAATTGTTCCAAGCACAATCTCTATGACTGGAGAAATTACTTTAAGAGGTAAAGTATTAATCATTGGTGGTATTAAAGAAAAAGTAATTTCAGCTTTTCGTGGTGGAGTAAATGAAATCTTTATTCCTAAGAGTGATGAAAGATATCTTGATGATGTTCCACAAGAAGTAAGAGATAAAATCAAATTCCATTTAGTAGAACACTATGACGAAATCTTTAATTCAATTTTCAAGAGATAAAAATAAAACTCCTGTTTGGGAGTTTATTTTTTACAAACTTTTTTTCAATAATTCTAATTCTTTAGCTTTTTGTTTGTTAACTAAATAATTTTTGCTATTAAGGATATGGTCAAGTTTATTTTTGTGGTATTCTTTAAAATTCTTGTTTTGGTGTTTTAAATTGTAACTACCGAAATAACAATCTTCATTAGAACTGATTTTTAAACCATTATGTTTGCTAGTTTGGATAAGCTCATAATAATGATTGGATTCTTTAATTATTTCTTCATATTGAATCTTATAACCATTGTCCTTTAAATAAGTTCTTAATAAATAAGTGTTATTGTTAGGAACTAAAATATAGCTATCAATTTGCAATTGTTTGGACTTGTTAGATAAAATATTAACAATATTTTTTCCACCCATACCAGCAATAATACAATAGTTGATTATATCTTTAATTTTTAAACCTTTTAAACCATCATTTAAGATATTATTAGTTTTATCTAATAAATCATATTTATTAAGGTTATTAATTGTATTGTCTAATGGTGCTTGATTAATCTCTATGTTATAAACAAAAGTAGCAACCTTATTAGTTAAAGACTTAATTGCTACTTTTGCATGATCACTACCAACATCAATAATAATGCTATTTGGTTTAATTAAATTAACTATTTTATTAATCCGCATCAACCATGAAGTTTAATAACTTAGCACTCTTGCTTGGGTGTTTTAGTTTTCTAATTGCTTTTGCTTCAATTTGTCTAATAGATTCTCTTGTTTTTCCTAAAACCTTAGCAGTTTCTCCTAAAGATAATGGAGATTTGTAATTTTTATTGATTTCATTTAATTTTTGTTCCTCAGTTAAATTCGGATCGTTAATTAATAATTCAGAATAAGAAATTATTGGTTTTTTATTACCTTCAGTTGTTCTAACAGCTGGTAATTCTTTCCTTATAATTCCATATCTTAAACGAACGATTTCTTCTTCAGTTTCAGTTAATACAGTTTTCAACAAATCGTTAATATGATCTTTAACAAGATCATTTTCTGTAAATTTATCAGGAGTTTCAGAATCTGTTTCTTTAATAAAGTCTACAAATTGTGATTCTTCATCATGACCAATTGGTTTGTCAAGAGAAACAGGATCAACACTGATCTTTTTAATATCACTTACTTTTTTAATTGAATAGTTGTGACCCATAGATTTTAATTTTTGAGTTAACTCTTCAATTGTTGGTGTTCTACTTAATTCAGTAGTTAATTCTTTTTCAGCATGCGAAATTTGATTGATACATTCAAGCATATGAACAGGAATTCTTATAGTTCTTGATTGCTCAGCAATTGCTCTAGTAATTGCTTGTCTAATTCATCAAGTTGCATAAGTACTAAATTTATTACCACGTTTATAATCAAATTTTTGAATAGCCTTGATTAAACCCATAGTTCCTTCTTGGATTAGATCTTCCATATCCAATCCTCTATTAGAAAACTTTTTAGCAATACTTGTTACAAGTCTCAAGTTAGAAGTAACTAATTGGTTGACAGCATATTCTCTTTCTCTAGGGTTAGTAGAACCAAGTTTTCTAGCAATTACTACTTCATCTTTAGCATTTAACATTTTAGAGTAACTTAATGTACCTAAGAACGTTCTTACGCCATCAGCAACACGTTCTTTTGTAGAAATTTTAATTCCTTGCAAATTATTAACTTGAAAATGTTTGTTTTTTGGAACATCTTCATCATAATCATCAGCATTAGCTAATGTACCAGTTATTTTGATACCAACATCTTTTAAAGATTTTTCAATTTTTTGATGTAATTCATCAGTGTAGTCTCACCCTTTAAAGTTGTTTTTAACAATTTTAATATCAATAACATTTTTGTTACGATGCTTTTTTTGGTGATCTTTTAAAAGTTTTTTTAATTTGATGCCATATTCAAAATCAGTAATCTTGTTGGCCGTTCCTTTTGATTCAAGGATTGTTGAAAAATATGACTTTTTCTTGTTTGCTGATTTATTTATCAGCTTCTTTGTAGGCTTTGTTTTAACACTTTTTTTTAGTTTATTAACTTTTTTAGGTTGTTTTTTAATAACTTTCTTTGTGACTTTTTTCACAGGTTTTGATGATTTAGCAATCTTCTTTTTAGGAGAAGATTTTTTTGTTTTAACTATCTTTTTAGATTTACTTTTAACGTTAGTTTTCTTCATATAATTAGTTTTATATTATAAATAAAAAAGTATTAATATAAATTAATACTTAATTATTTAATAAATCTGAATTACATTCACATACTTACTGCACTTCTGTTTGGGAATGGAGACATTCTTACATAAGTGGATTTTTTAGCGTTTGAAGTAGAATAAGACTTTTGGCCATTACTTGAGTCAGCTGTGACTTTATCCACTACACTAGTAATTGTTGAACCTATGGTGCTAGCAATCATTGTAACAGCCATAACTGCTACTCACGCTGCCATAACACCTAAACCGCCATTAGTCTTTTTCTTCAGATCTTGACTAATTTTTTTCATATTTATTCCTTTCTTTAACTAAATATTTAGTAGTTATTTTGTTTTAAACTTATTTGATTCATTTATGTTTCTTGAAATGATCAAGAACTATTTGAAATAATTGATCGTGTCTATCTAAACGATTTATTACCTGTTTATTAAATTGTTCTTGACATTCCCAACGTTCTTCTTGTTTTGCAAAACCTTCTAAGACAACTTGTCTTAAAGACTTTTGTTTAATACCTGACTTACCTGGTTTGTTTATCTTTTGTTTCATAGGTTGTAATATTATTATACCGTTGCAGTTATAAAGAACTTTGAATGTTCGAGGTTTGCTATTTTCTATTAAAGAATTTAAACGTTTTAACTTTATCATATTTTGTTATGCTAATAAAATACCATTTACATCAATGTATTTGTGTATGTTTAGTTACCATTCATGAAGGTTTAAATATACTATTTACCCCTTCACTATATATCTATGTTTTTAGTTGCTGATTTTTGTAAAAAACTTTTTCATTTATTAAAAAACTCTAGTATTTTCGTTGTTTTATAAATAAAAAATTTATTAATTTTTAATCATTTTATTCTACCAATTATTAATATAATTAATTTATTAATAAATAAAGGGTACAAGAATGAAGAAAAATAGCAAATTTATCTTTGGAAACTGAAAAATGAACATGACTTACAATGAAGTAAGCACTTTCAGTAAGACATTTAACAAATTAACTAGAAAAGACAAAATTTTAAAGAAAACTAATATTCAATATGGTGTTGCTCCAACATTTTTATCTATACTACCAGCACGTAGCATGCTAAAAAGTAATGTTATAGTTGGTGCACAAAATGCTGCTGGTATTGAAAAAGGTGCATACACTTCTCAAATTTCTTATTCTCAATTAAAAGAATTTGATATTAACTATGTAATTTTAGGTCACTCAGAAGTAAGACAATACTTACATGAATCTGACACTATGATTAATGCTAAAGCATTAAAGTTACTTGATAACAAAATGGTTCCAATTATTTGTATTGGTGAATCATTAGCTGAATACAAGAAGAAAAAAACAATTGTTGTTCTTGAAAAACAATTAGTTGCTGATTGTACAAATATTTCACCAGAATTGGCTAGTCAAGTAATTATTGCATACGAACCTATTTGAGCAATCGGTACTGGTATAACTCCAACAATTAATGAAATTAAAACTACATGCAATAAAATTAGAAAAATTCTTGTAAACATTTTTGGTAATGCTGGAAATTCTGTAAGAATTCTATATGGTGGAAGTCTTAAACCTGAAAATGCTTTAGATATCTTATCATTAAATAATGTTGATGGTGGATTAATCGGTGGAGCTTCAATGAAAGCAGAAAGCCTTTACAAGATTATTACATCTTGTCCCGAATACATAAGAGTAAAGAAACAAAATGAGAAATAGTAAAGCAATATTAATTATTATGGATGGAGTTGGTATTAATAATAATACCAAAAATAATGCAGTAGCATTAGCTAAGACTCCGTGCTTAGATAAATTGTTAAAAGAATATCCACATACACAATTGCAAGCATCTGGTCACTATGTAGGATTACCTGATGGTCAAATGGGTAATTCGGAAGTTGGTCATTTAAATATTGGCGCTGGAAGAATTGTTTATACAGGTCTTTCTTTAATAAACAAAGAATTAGAAGATGGACAATTCTACAAGAATGAGGCTTTTTTAAAAGCAATTAATCATGTTAAAAAGCATCATTCTAAGTTCCATATTATGGGTTTATGCTCTAATGGTGGTGTTCATTCAAATCTTAACCATATTTTAGCTCTAATTGATTTAGCGTACCAAAACAATGTTCAACCAGTCTTACATTGTTTTAGTGATGGGCGAGATGTAGATCCTAAAACTTTTATTAATGATTTACCAATCATTTTATCTAAGTTACAATCATGTAATGGATTGCTGGCTACAATTTCTGGAAGATATTATGCAATGGACCGTGACAAAAGATGAGATCGTGTTGAATTAGCTTACAAAGCTATTACATGTGAAACTGATAATTGTTTCTTAGATCCTATTAAATACGTGCAAGGTTCATATGATAAAGATGTTACGGATGAATTTATCTTACCTGCATACAATAAAGGAGTTTCTAAAGAACAAATTGCTTTAGCTGACAACGATGCAGTGATTTTTGCTAACTTCAGACCAGATCGTGCTAGACAATTAACTCACATGATTTTTGGTAGTCATTATTATGACTATAAAAACGTTCATAAAGAAAACATTTTCTTTGTTACAATGATGAACTATGAAGGAATTACTCCTTCAATGGTAGCTTATCCTCCACAAGTGATTAAAAACACTTTTGGTCAAGTATTAGCTAATTACAACAAAAAACAATTAAGAATTGCTGAAACTGAAAAGTATGCACATGTTACATTCTTTTTCGATGGTGGAAAAGAAATTGATTTCCCTAATGAAAAAAAGATTCTTGTAAATTCGCCAAAAGTAGCGACTTATGATTTACAACCTGAAATGTCAGCTTTAGAAGTAACTGATAAGTTGCTTAATGAAATGGATAAAACTGATGTTATCATTGTTAATTTTGCTAATGGTGACATGGTTGGTCATACTGGTAATCTTAAAGCTGCAATTAAAGCTGTAGAAACAGTTGATGAAATGATTTCTAGAATTTATGATAAAGCTCAGGAAACAAAAACAACATTGTTTATCACTGCAGATCACGGAAACGCTGATGAGATGGCCGATGAATCAGGTAAACCAGTAACAAAACATACAACAAATCCTGTTCCATTCATAATTACAGACCATAACATCAACTTGTCTAATGAACAAGCTGCGTTATGTAATATAGCACCTACTATATTAAAATATTTAAATATTGAGATTCCTGGTGAAATGACAGGAAAACCATTATTAGTTGATTAATTAAGCGCGAGCACATCCATCTACATGGATGACTTCGCCTGTAATATAACTAGCCATATCACTAGCTAAAAACACAAAAGCATTAGCAATATCTTCAGGTTCACCAATACGACCTAAAGGTATTGTTTTAATTAATGGTTGAATAACAGCGTCTGGTAATGCTTTTACCATGTCTGTTTTTGTTATCCCAGGAGCAACCGCATTTACTCTTATATGTTTACTTGCTAATTCTCTAGCTAATGAAATAGTTAATCCATTAACAGCAAATTTACTTACTGGATACATTATTCCAGATGGTTGTCCATATTTACTTACCATTGAACTTGTGTTTAAAATAACTCCTTTAGTTTTAGCTAAGTAGCTTACAGCTACTTTTGAGCAAATAAAGACAGATTTAATATTAATGTTAACGATCTTATCGTATTCTTCTGCTGTGTAATTTTGGATTGGAGTAGCTGAGGACACACCTGCATTGTTAACCAAAATATCTATTTTTCCAAAATGTTCTTCAACTTGTTTGAACATCTTATTAACTTCTTGTTCATCAGTTAATTTAGTTTTAAAGCCTAAGATATTTAAGTCTTTAAATTCTTGCTTTAACAACGTTAAAGCGTTATTAACGGTTTCATCTCTTGAACCGCAAATAGCTACACTTGCTCCATTAATAACAAATTGTCTTGCTATTTCAAAACCAATTCCTCTTGTTCCACCAGTAATGATCGCAACTTTATTTTTTAATAACATATTATTTAAACTCCTTTGTAAAGTAGTATAGAGTCTTTACCATGATTGGTAATGGTAAAGATTTGTATTCATTTGTCGAAGCAATATCCATATGGTTATAGTTTGCTTTCTTTCTAAAGAAAGATAAGAAACAAGCGGCTGTAGAACTACCTGCTCCTCTTGTTTTTTCACTATTTAACATATCAGCTATCTTAGAAGATTTCATTCTATTTTCATATTCAAAATGCATTGGCATTTCTCATATGAGTTCACCTGCTTTATTGGCAGCTTGTTGGAATAAATTAAATTGTTTTCTATTTGTACACCAAACAGGTGTGTATACATCACTAAAACAATATTCTACTGCGCCTGTTAATGTTGCAATAGAAACAATTGTATCTGCTTTAAGATCTTTTTCTGCGTATGTAATAGCATCTGCTAAAATTAACCTACCTTCAGCATCTGTATTAGTAATCTCTACAGTTTGTTTAGAGTATGAAGTAATTACATCAGACACTTTCATACCTTCATTACTGATATCATTAACTACTAGTGGGCAAACGATTGAAACATTTGCATTAATGTTATTATTAGCAATAGCCATCATAGTTCCTACCACAACAGCTGCGCCTGACATATCATAGTTCATACCCATTAGGTATGAACCTGGTTTTAAGTTTAATCCTCCAGTATCAAAACAAACACCCTTTCCTACTAATGCTAATTTCTTACCGGTTCTTATTTTTGAAGAAACAACCAATAACATAGGTTCGTCTTCTTTCTTAGCATTTGCACCAACTCCTAAGATTAGGTTCATTTTTTTATTTATTAAGTCTTTCTTATCTAAAACTTTAATTTCAACATTGTTAAATTTACTAAATTCTTCTTTCACAAATTGAACAAATTTAGCTGGATTTAAATAATTGTTTGGTAATCCCATTAGTTTTCTAGAAAAAGATTCGGCATAAACAAATGAAAGTGCTTCATTTACTACTTTCCCGTATTTTTTAGTATCTACTAAAAAGTTATGATGAATCTTTTTAGGTAACTTAGATTTGAAACAACAAGGTAAATGATAAATGTTTTCATGACTTGAAAAAATTGCATTTAATAAAGGTAGTTGACCTTCTTTATTAACAATAGCTAAGAACGAGTTTAAATCAATGTTAATGTTAAAATTAATTTTTTCAAAGTAATTTCTCATTTTTTTATAGAAATTACCACCTAAGAAATCCTTAGGATCTAATTCGTATAAAAATTGTTTGTTAAATTCATCTGTATTAGATGATATTTTTTTAACAGCTTTAAGTGTAAACTTATTTTTATTTTGGTTATTTAAATTAATCATACATTTTCTTATTTTATTATATCTTTTATACAATACATAGTATTGTATATTTAGTTTATAAAATGAAAAGATTTATTTAGTTAAAATTTTGTCTACAAATAATAAGTAGGCACTTGCTAGACTAGATAAATAAAGCTTAGTTTTTAAAATATTTTTAAGTTCTTTGTGAGATACCCAAATATTTCTTGAAACTTCTTCAAAGATGCTTCCATCACCATTTCCTTTATTAGTTTTTTTGGTTTTAGTAATGTCTACAATAAAATTGTAAACACATTCATTTGATTGAGTAGATGCAACAGCTACACAAGATGCTTTAATATCTTTTTTAGAAATTTTGTACCCTGTTTCTTCTAAAACTTCTTTAATACAATTAATTGTTGGTGTTTCTTTTGGCTCTAATGAACCGGTAACACAACAAGGAAACAATTGGTTTCAACCACTTCGCTTGTTATTAATTTTTAATTCAGGAAGTGGTTGATATCTTAACAAGAATTTGTAATCATTCTTCTCTTTTTTATACAAAAGAGCAGCTGTAGAATTAATATTTCTTCTTTGAGCAAATATAAAACCACGTTCTGTTTCATATAAACTTAAATGATAGTTTTTATATAAAGTTTTAGCCATATTATTTACTTAATTTTTGTTCAATCTTTGCCTTAAACTTTTCTGGAACTTGCATTTTCTTTAAATAATATTTAGTGTTTGAAACTAAAGTTTTATTAAATGAAAAGTATTCAATAAGTTCAACCATGTTCATAACTGAGATATGATTTATATTTGTGTTAAAAATTGAATTATATATTTCAGTTAATTCAGGAGATTGATATTTAACTTCACAATTATAGATTGGATAATTGTGTGAAATTAAATTTCTAATATTTAAAACATTTTTAAGAAAATCAGAAAAACCTTTTAATTGACTTGGATATAGCCTAAAGTTATTAACAATTCTGTTTCTTACCCTATCTGTTAATGCTAAAAAGATAGAAAATGTAGTAGAGAAACTTCATGTTAAACACATTATGTCTAATGGGCAATTTTCTCATCTAGCCATTTCATCTCTTCCATTAGGATTGTAGTATTTTTTAGTTATTTTATTAGTAGAGCAATATTTTACTCATGAATGAATAAATAATTTAGGAGATAAATGAGTTTCTACACTATTAAAATTTGGTAAAATGTTTTGAATAATGAATTTTTCATTAATTTTAAATAAACATCTATCTGTAATGTGAAATTCATTAATAATCTCATAAGCTACATTAGTATTTAACATTTTTTCGATAACTAAGATGTATCTTAAAATGTGGTTTCCTAAGTCATGATCAAATTTATATAAAGCAATTAGATGTGAACTATTAGCTTCTGGATCATATTTTTTCTTGTTTTCATCTAAGTAAAAAACATCACTGTAGTTCAAAATTACAGTATTGTAATTAAAATTCTTAATGTAGAAGTTAAATTGTTTACTGTCATCAACAACCAACCCTTTATCTTCTAGGTCTTTAACAATATCCCTAGAATTGATTACATTTTTCATTATTAAAATTATAATATCATTAAATGAAGAGTAAGAAAAATTTAATTTATATCCACGGATTTAGTGCCAATAAATTAGATCATCCTATGTTAGCTAAAGCAGTTAAAAAGGCTGGTTATAAATTTTATACTTTTGATTTACCTGGTCATGGATCTTTGAAAGATTTGTATGACATTCAAGACATCACATTTGATTTTTTAGTTAAATATATAATTGAACAAATTAAAAAATTAAATTTACCATCTTTTGTTATTATGGGACACTCAATGGGTGGAGGATTAACTTCTGTTTTGGCTGGTGAAAAAGCATTTGGTAATAAATTAAAAGGTATTATTTTAGAAGCTCCTCACAACAAAAGAGTTGTTAATCGTTCTTTTAGTTCTATTAGAAATACCATCACATTAATTAAAGAAGAAATGACTAGAAAATTGTTGAAACCAAAATTAACACATTATTTTAGAGATATGTCTGAACAAAAAGAAGAATATTCAAGTTTGTTGATAAATATTTTGAATTTTTCTTCATTAAACAGAATTCAAAATGGTATTGACAAAATCGATGTCCCTACTTTACTACTGTTAGGAGAAAAAGATATTTATATTCCTTTAACAGATACTTATGAAAACTATATGTCTAATGTTGATGATCTAGAAGTTCATATTATTCACAACGCTGCACATTGTGTGTCTGTCGATCAACCTAATTTGTTTTACAAATACTTTACTCAATTTTTAAAATCTTTCGATAAAAATGGACAAATCACAGATTAGAAATTTTAGTATTATTGCTCACATTGATCATGGTAAGTCTACTTTGTCTGACCGGATCATTGAGTTAACACATGGACTAGAAAAAAGAGAGATGCAAGATCAAATTTTAGATTCCATGGACATTGAACGTGAACGTGGAATTACTATAAAATTGAACGCAATTCAATTGCATTATCATTTTGATGAAGATAATAAAGACTATATTTTCCATTTAATAGATACTCCCGGGCACATTGACTTCACTTATGAAGTTTCAAGAAGTTTAGCAGCTTGCGAAGGTGCTTTATTAGTTGTTGATGCTTCACAAGGCGTAGAAGCTCAAACCTTGTCTAACATTTATTTAGCATTAGAAAATAATTTAGAAATTATTCCAATTATCAACAAAGTTGACTTACCAACTGCTAATATAGAAAATACAAAACAAGAAATTGAAAATCTAATTGGAATTGATTGCTCTAATGCGCCGTGTATTTCTGCAAAAACAGGGTTAAATGTAGAAAAAGTTATTGAAGCGATTATTAAATATGTTCCTCCTCCAGTCGGAGATGATAATGCTAAATTACAAGTGTTAATATTTGATAGTTATTATGATTCATACAAAGGAGTTATTTGTTTAATTAGAGTAAAAAACGGAACTATCAAAGTAGGACAACACATTAAAATGATGTCTAGTAATAAAGACTTTATTGTATCAGAACTTGGAGTAAGAACACCTAAAGTTATTAATAAGCAAGAATTATTATCTGGAGAAGTTGGTTGGGTAGCAGCAAACATTAAAACAGCAAAAGACATTAGTGTTGGTGATACTATTACTGATTTTGATAATCCAGCTGATATTCCATTAAAGGGTTACAAAAAAATTTTACCAATGGTATATTGTGGTATCTATCCTATAGATAACTCTAAGTTTGATGATCTAAAGGAAGCAATGATGAAGATTTCTTTATCAGATTCATCATTGACATATGAATATGAAACTTCCAAAGCTTTAGGGTTTGGTATTCGTTGTGGATTCTTAGGTTTACTACACATGGATGTAATTAAAGAAAGAATCTTAAGAGAATTCAATATTGAATTGATATTAACAGCTCCAAGCGTTAAATATAAAGTTTTGTTAACAAGTGGTGAAACTATGATGATTGATAACCCATCTAAGTTACCAGACCGTACTTATATCAAACAAATAGAAGAACCTTTTGTTAAATTATCAATCATCACTCCAGAAGAGTACATTGGTGGCATTATGGATTTATGTCATAATCGCCGTGGAGAATACATTGATTTAGAATATGTTGATTCTATTAGACGTAGATTAGTTTACGAAATACCATTAGGGGAAATTATTTATAACTTTTTTGATAATTTAAAAACTATTTCACGTGGTTATGCAACAATGGATTATGAATTTACAAGTTATAAACTACAAAATCTTGTAAAAATTGATATTTTATTAAATGGTACTAAAGTAGATGCTTTATCTTTAATTTCTCATACAAATTTTTCAAGAGCTAAATCTAAGAAGATTTGTGAGAAATTAAAAGAACACATTCCACGTCAACAGTTTGAGATTCCTATTCAAGCTGTAATTGGTGGAAAGATTATTGCCAGAGAAAACATCAAAGCCCTATATAAAAATGTATTAGCTAAGTGTTATGGTGGAGACGTTAGCCGTAAGAAGAAGTTATTAGAACAACAAAAAGAAGGTAAGAAAAAACTTAAAGCTATTGGTAATGTTTCGGTACCACAAGATGCATTTATTAAAATCTTAAGTGATGATTAATGTAAAGTTTGTTTTACATTTTTATTTTTTTCTGTTATAACTAATATGTAAAGGAAACTTTACATTTATATTAAAGGAGAATTATGGAAAAAAATAAAATATTGAGCAAAGTTCAAAAGAAACACCCAATAGGAGAAATGGAACAAAATAAAATCAACATATGTTGTTGAATAGCGTTGATCTTTGCTGGAATTATTGCAGTAATTATGATGATTACGTTAGGAGCACTTGGACACTTTAGTTCAATTTGAGCAATAGCTGCAATTTGCTTTTGTTGAGCTAGTCTATTCTATTTTTTACAATACTTTATTGCTAAAAGAAGATATGTAGGAATCTTGATCGGTGCATCTCTAGAAGGAATTGCAGCAATCGTTTCATTTGTTTTATTTTCTCTATTTGAAATGGGAATTTTAGGCTAATGAAGAATAAATTAATATTAAAAAATAATATTAAAGAAGTTCGAAATAATAAAAACTTGTCACAATTAGAATTAGCAAATCTTGTAGGAACTACAAGACAAACAATCATTTCTATTGAGAAAGGAACTTATTATCCTTCGGCAAAATTAGCATTACTAATTACAATTGCATTAGATTGCAAATTTGAAGATTTATTTTTCTTTGAATAAAAAAATACTAGCGGGTAACCGTTAGTATTTTAATAATCAATTATCTAAAAATAAAACTATTCAGCTTTAACTTTAGCACCAACAGCTTCGAATTTCTTTTGTAATTCAGCTGCTTCTTCAGGTTTAATGTTTTCTTTAATTGTAGCTGGAGTTTTTTCAACTGCATTTTTAGCTTCCATTAAGCCTAAACCTGTGATTTCTCTAAATAACTTAATAACTGCAACCTTTTGTGAACCAGCATCAGTTAAGATTAAGTTAACTGATGTAGGAGCAGCAGCGGCAGCAGGACCAGCTGCAGCAGCAACTGGAGCAGCAGCGCTAACGCCGAATGCAGTTTCAATAGATTTTACTAAATCACTGATTTCAAGTAAAGTCATTTCTTTTAATGATTCAATAATTTGTTCATTTGTAAGTTTTGCCATAATATATTTTCTCCTTTAATAATATTTATTGTTTTTGTTCACCAACAGCTTTTATTCCATATAAGAAGTTACGGATTGGAGCTTGTAAGCAAGATAATAACATTGAGTACAATCCTTCTCTTCCTGGGATACTAGCAATTTGTGATAATGATTGTTGATCTACTAATTGGTTATCAATAATTCCACCTTTGAACTTGATGAATTTATATTTTTTAATAATTCCATCAATTTCTTTAAAAGGAAGAATTTCATCTCCCTTTGAAATTATCAACGCATTAGGACCAGAGATATCGCTAATTTTATCAATTCCTGCTGATTTCATTGCACGATTAAAGATATTGTTCTTTGCTACGTACATTTTAGCATCAGCTTCATGAAGTCTTCTTCTTAAAGCAGTAGCTTCCTTAGCGTTTAAACCTAGATATTCAAAGACTAAGAAAGATTTACATCCTTTAAGTTCTTCAGCTAGAGATTGAGAATCAGCTTCTTTTTTTGCAATAACAGATTTCACAATATTCTCCTTATTCGTTTTGCTGATATTTTGCAATATACAATTAAAAATTCTTGATTTTATTGTGTGTTTACACAATAGAACCAAAAACTTTGAAATATGATATAGTATTCATACCTCGGTAACATTATTAAGGATTAATACCCAGTTACTGTCTTTGGCATATTGCATATATATTGTATATCAAAAATTAATAATATTATTATTTTTTTAGTTCCAATGATGAAAAATGGCGTTTTTTAATTTTTTTCTTGCAAAAAAAGTAGTATAAATACTATATAAGGAGATAAAAAAATGAATAAAAAATTAATAAAAGTAATTACAAGTATTGCATGCGGATTAGGAGTTGCTACATCTATTCCTTTTGCAACTACTAGTTGTGGATGTTCATCATAAGATGATTCAGAAGATGATGTTATACCTCTAAATGCATTACCTTATGAAGTTTATAACATTGATACAAACAATGTTTTATTATGATTTAAAGTAGGAATTGATTTATCTCAATATGATGACGGCATACGTAATACTATGCAAATTCCAGCAAGAGTAACAAGTGTTGCTGATAATGCTTTTGAAAACAATTTTGCATCAACAATTCCATCTTTTATTAAAAATTTAACTTTTGCTAAAAGGTCTAATTGCACTTCAATTGGACAAGATGCTTTTTATGGTTCACCATTAACTTTTATTAAATTTAATAACACTTTACAAACAATTGGTATTGATGTTTTTGCTTCTTCTTCAAAATTAGCTTCTGTAGATTTTCCTAGTGGTTTGCAATCAATTGATTATCGTGCTTTTTATGGTTGTTCAGCATTAACTTCTATATCTTTTCCTGAAGATAATAACGGAAAATATGGTTTAGCAACAAATCTTGGAGATAATGCACAAGTTGTTGTAGAAAAAGATAGTGATGGTAATTATAAATGGACTAACACTAGTAAAGAAGTTGGTTCCCTTGTACAAGGTGATGTTATTATTCCTGAAGGTATAACTCAAATTGGTGTAGGTGGTTTCAATAGTTGTGATTCATTAACTTCTGTAACATTCCCAAGCAGTTTAACATCAATTGGTGCAAATGCTTTTACTGATTGTCATTCTCTTGAAGAAATTGTTTGAAATAGTTTAAACAACACTCCAACAATTGGAACTCTAAGTTTTTGAGAAGTCGCAAATACAGGACATGTTAAATCAACAGGAAATTATACTTCTAGTCAATTATTATCACTTTTAAAACAAGATGGTGGATTACCATCTGGATGAAGAGCAGCTGAAGATTAATTAACTTTTACAATCTAGTTTTTCTCAAATTTGTTGCAAAAAAAGTATAAATATTAAAAAGGAGAAAATATGAATAAAAAATTAATCAAAACTATCGCAAGCATTACATGTGGATTAGGAATAACTACTACTATTCCATTTGCTATATCAAGTTGCAACTCAAATGAGACACCTACTGAAAAAGTTGAAATTAAATATAATGGTACAGAACAATCTAAAAATTTAGAACAAATAGGTTGTAACAATGATCCACATACAACTAAAACTGAAGGAACCTTTTTTATAATACCTCAAAAACCATCTTCATTTTCTTGATCGTTCAATGTTTTTTATACTAGTAGCCCTCAATCAGACTATGTTATATGAGATAATTGAAGAGAGTATATTACACTTGAAATTAACGATCAAAACCAATTGCAAGTAACATGTATAAAAATCAGCCCAGATACGTATGTAAAAATTGAAGTTTTTGGAGTAACTAACGATAGCTTAAAAACAAACGTAATTATCGGATTTAATTTAAACGTATTTTGTTAAAATAAAAACCCCCACTTAGTGTGAGGGTTTATTTTTTTTTAATGGCGCGCCTTGTAGGAGTTGAACCCGCAACCTTTTGGTCCGTAGCCAAACGCTCTATCCAATTGAGCTAAAGGCGCTTATGGAGGTGCCTGTCAGATTCGAACTGACGAATACGAAGGTTGCAGCTTCGGACCTTACCACTTGGCTAAGGCACCACTAAATCTATTTACATAGATAATAAAACAAGCAAAATAATCCACTACCTAATCCAATACCAACAATAGTAAACAAAATTGATTTAATAACATTTGAAAAACGTTTTTCTTGCACTACCTTGTTATTTTGGAATTGATCAGAATTAACAATACTATCAAAGTTTAAGTCAGTAAGACTTGCTTGTTTAGTTTTTTTCATGTAATTATTTAACTTCAATTACTTTTTTACCATCGTAATATCCACAGTACGGACATACTCGGTGAGGTTTAATTGGTTTTCCACATTGTTTACAAATCACAGTCTTAGGAGCTTTTAATGCTTGATGAGATTTTCTCATTCCTTTACGTGATTTTGATACTCTTCTTTGTTGAACAGCCATAATTTTTTCCTAATAATATAATTGTCTATTATATAGTATTTTTTATATAATATTAACTAATTTATATGAGTTTAAGACTTCATATAAATATATAAATATATGCCAAATGCTAAAATTGAATTTAAAGCAGACGTTATTGAAGAGATCATTCTTCAATATTTAGATAAGGTCCCTTTAATTGACAATAAGGTACAACCAAAAATCTCTATTGACACTAAAAATATGGTTTTTGATATTAAGGTTGCCTTCCATCATTCAAATTATGGTGTATATACCACTTTAACAGAGATCCAAGATTTGCTATACTTTGAATTAAAAGCTATCTTTGATTGTGACAAATTAACAATTAATGTAGGAGCATTATAGAAAATGACTAATTTAACTATTGAACAAATTAAAAATATGTTTGCTGTAGGTACTCAATTCATTTCTAATGAATATGAGTATATTAATGAGCTTAATGTTTTTCCAGTACCTGATGGAGATACAGGGAGTAATTTAAAAATTACTACAGAAGGCGCTATCTCTACTATTAAAGATATG
The DNA here is from genome assembly GCA_949517355.1 of uncultured Mycoplasmatota bacterium. GTDB lineage: Bacteria > Bacillota_I > Bacilli_A > Mycoplasmatales > Mycoplasmoidaceae > Malacoplasma_A. The sequence continues at coordinate 37,240 of CATDIL010000005.1, read as the reverse complement.
CAATTTAATGATTTGCAAACTTTAGGAAAAGCTTTTTCAAGAGCTTTATTAATGAATGCTCGTGGCAACTCAGGTGTTATCTTTAGTCAAATTATTAAAGGATTTGTTTCAGTATTTACTGAGAAATCAACTAAATTATCTATTGATCAATTCATTGATGCTTTATGCAAAGCCAAAGAAATTGCTTATCGTTCTGTTTCTACACCAGTAGAAGGTACAATTTTAACAGTTATTAGAGTTACAAGTGAAAATATCGCAAAGAAACGTAGTACTTATAAAACTATAGAAGCTTTGGTTAAAGACATAGTTAAAGAATCTAATGAAATTTTAAAAAAGACCCCTGAATTCTTAATTGAACTTAAAAATGCAGGAGTAGTAGATTCTGGTGGTTATGGATTAGTATGTTTCTTCAAAGGTATTGAAGAATCTTTATCTAATAAGAAAAGTAATGAAAAACCAACAGCTAAGCAAACTCCAAAAAAAGAAATAAGTACAGTACCAGGATTTGTTGATAATAATGACGGTTTTGGATATTGTTGTGAATTTATCTTAAAATTAGGAGCAAAAGTTGTTTTAGAACAAAAAAACAAAGAAAATTTTAATTTAAAAAACTTAAAAGAAGAATTAATGGCTATCGGTGATTCTTTGGTTGCTGTTAATGATGAAGACATCTTAAAAGTTCATGTTCACTCGATAAATCCATATAAAGTGTTACAAATTGGTCAAAAATATGGCGAATTTTCAAAAGTTAAAGTTGAAAACATGACTTTCCAATTCTTAGAAAGAAATCCTGGAATGACTCTTGGAAGTTCTTCTTCTACTAAGAAAATTACTTTGTCTAACAAACCAGTAATTATCATTACTAGTCCAACAGGGTTGTTATCAAAGACATTTAAAAATGATCTAGCTGTTGATTATGTAATTGAATGTGAAAAGAATGGTAACCCATCTATTCAAGAATTTTTAGATGCTCTAAACTCTACTAAGTCTTCAAAGGTTATTTTGTTAGTAGATGATGGAAATATGATTTTAGCAGCTAAAGAAGCTATTTCATTGTTTAAAAATGTTAACAAATCAGCAAGTATTACACTAATAAATACAGGCGATATTGCCACAACATATGCATTATGTCTAGCATATAATCCAGAATCTGAATACAAAAATAATATTAAAATTCTTACAAAACAATGTAAAGGTTTAGCAGCCGGCAAGATTTCTAAATCTATCAAAATGGTTAAATATTCACATATTAATATTAAGAAGAATGATTACATAGGAATCATTTCTAAGAAAATTATTTCTTCTTCAACAAACATTAATAAAGTTATTGAACAAACTTTTACTTTATTAAGTAAACATCAAAAACATTCTAAACACGCTTATGTTTTCTATGGTTCTAATATAAATCCTGCCACTTTAAGTGTTATCGAAAAAGAATGAATGGAAAAACACGGTATGGAAGTTACATTGATACCTACAAATGAAACAATTTACTACTTCCACATTGTTCTAAAATAATATGAAATTAGCATTAGATGTAATGGGTTTTGAAAATGATCCAAATGAAGCAATTCAAGCAGCTAGAGATTTTGTTTCTAAACATAATGATGTTTCAGTAATTCTTTTTGGTAACGAAAACATTATCAAGCCAAAATTACTAACTCCCAATGAATTTGAAATTGTTCATTGTTCTGATATCATCCATATGGATGACACCCCGATTACAGCTTTAAGAAAAAACGAAACTTCAATGTATAAAGCAATTAAGTCTGCAGCTGATGGAATTACTGATGGTGTATTGTCTGCTGGAAGCACAGCTTGTTATGTTTTATTGGTTTATGGGTTAATTAGAACTATTCCAGGAATTAATAAACCAGCATTTATGCCATATGTGCCTACTAGTAACGGTAAAGGCCTTACTTTATTAGATGTTGGAGCAAATAAAGAGTGTTCTGGTAAAGATTTATATCAATTTGCTCAAATGGCCAAGATCTATTGCGAAACCATAAGAGGTATTAATAATCCAAAAATTGGTGTTATTAACATTGGTAGTGAGAAAGAAAAAGGTTTTGCTTATCATCATGAAGCAAATAATTTATTAAAGGCAGACAATTCTTTAAATTATGTAGGTTTTATAGAAACTAGAGAATTACTTAATGGCATAGTAGATATCGCTGTTTGTGATGGATATACAGGTAATATTACATTGAAAGCTTCAGAAGGTGCTCTTAAAACTGTAACTAACAGTTTAAAGGTGCAATACAAAAAACCTTGAAACTGATTAGGGGCTTTGTTTTCTATTTTTGCAATCAAAGGTGTTAAAAAGACTTTTGATTACAAAAACAATGCTGGTGCATTAGTTATCGGACTTAATAAAATTGCTGTCAAAACACACGGAAACGCTGATTATCAACAATTTTATAGTTCATTAAGCATGTTATACCGCTCAGTTAAAAATAATGTTATAGATAAGATTAAAGAAAATTTAAAGTAACATGAGAGATCTACAACCATTATTTGATAAATTACTGATAAAACCTAAAACTTACTCTTGATATATTGAAGCATTAACTCATCCTTCATATAGAACTGTTGCTAATGTTGACTATGATTATCAAAGGTTAGAGTTTTTGGGAGACTCTATCATTGAAAAAATAGTAAGAGAATATTTATTTAAAAAACATCCAGAAATGTCTGAAGGTGAAATGACAAAAATTAAAATTATGATTGTTCAATCACATACAGAATCTTTAGCAGCCAAAAATCTTGAACTAAATAAATACATCTTCTTACAAAATTCTTTAGTAGATCAAAATGGTAATATTTCTGATAAGATTCTGGAAGATTCATTTGAGGCAATTATTGCTGCTATCTACTTTGATCTTGGAGAAAAAGAAACTTTTAAAGTCTTAAAGAGAACTATCATTCATTTATATGAAATTCATTCATTAGATAAGTTTTCTACTGACTATAAATCTTTATTTCAAGAAGCAATGCAACATTATGGTAAAAATAAAATTAAATATGTTTGCAAAAACATTTCAAAAGATGATGAATACCCATTTTATGAAGTATCAGTTTTTACTAATGGTATCTGTTACGGAAAGGCAAAAGCTACTAAAAGAAAAGAAGCTGAAAAATTAGCGGCCATGAATGCTTATAATAAATTAAAGAAATAGTATGGTTTTTCTAAAGAAATTTATTGCTACAGGATTTAAATCTTTTGCTACTAAAACTGAATTTGTTTTTGACAAACAAATGTCTGGTGTTGTTGGACCGAACGGAAGTGGTAAATCTAACATAGTTGATGCCATTAAATGAGTTTTAGGAGAAAAGTCAAATAAAGCATTAAGAGGAAAGACTTCTGAAGATATCATCTTTCATGGTTCTACTAATCATGAACCTAGTAAATATGCAGAAGTTACTCTTGTGTTTGATAATTCTAACGGAATGATTCATTATGAAGGTAAAGAATTATCTGTTACTAGACGTGTAGAACGTGGCAGTGGAAATAATGAATATTTTATTAATGGTGAACCTGCACGTTTAAAAGATATTCAAAACATCTTTTTAGACACAGGTTTGTCTAAAGGATCGCTTGGTATTATTTCACAAGGTACTGTTCAATGATTTGTTGAAGCAAAACCAGAAGAACGTAGAAGAATTTTTGAAGAAGCAGCCGGTATTGGTTTATATACTAAACAAAAAGATGAAGCTAATAGCCAATTAGAAAGAACAACTGTTAATTTAAATAATGTTACTTCTGTAGTTAACGAATTAGAAAGAACACTAAATAAACTTAAAAAGCAAGCTGAAAAGGTATTAATTTATAAAGAAAAAAGAAAAGAGCTAACAAAGTTAGACTTAATGTTATCTGTTAAAGATTTTCAATATTATTCAGATAAATTAAATCTAGCTAACTCTAACTTTGAAAAAGCAAAGAATGAGCTAGAGGTGTTTGAACCAAATGTTGATTCAATTGAACAATCTCTTAAATTTGCTAAAGACAAATTAGAAACAGCAGACAAAAATATTGAATCATTGAATAATGAATATACTTCATTATTACAACAAATCAATAAGTTAGAAATTCGCAAGAATTCAATTGAGTCTAACTTACATAATGACTTAACTAGTGAAAATGCTGAAAAGAAAGCGCAAGCATATCAACAATTAATCGCTGCTACTAAATTTGAAATCAATAATGCTAAAAACAACATTGATACTTTAAAAGGTCAAATTGAAGAATACAACAACATGATTGAACAATTAAAAGCAAGACGTGAACAATTGTCTAATCAAGCGAGTGATTTATCTACTAAATTGACTGAAACTAGAATGATGACTAAAAACATCATTGAACAATTAAATAATAAAAATAGTGTAGATGCAGGACCGCGTACTGTTATTGAAAATAGAAACGCATTAAGCGGTATTAAAGGGTTAGTTAAAGACTTTATCCAAACAGATGTGAAATATGAAAAAGCAATTTTTACTGCTCTTGGTAAACAAGTCAACAATGTAATTGTTGAAGAACAAGACGATGCGGTAGATGCAATTAATTTCTTAAAGAAGAATCAAGCTGGTAAAGCTACATTCTTGCCAATGTCTATTAAACCAAAAATGGTAAAGCCAGAACATATTGAAGTGTTAAAGACACTTAATGGTTTTGTTGGAATTGCAAGCGAATTAATCACCACTCAAAAACAATATGAAAATGTTTATTCTAATTTATTAGGTAGTGTTATCATTGCAGATGAATTAAGCAATGCAACTAAATTATCTAATTACACATATTCTTTATATCGTGTAGTTACCCTAGATGGTGATATTATCAATGTTGGTGGTATTATGACTGGTGGTTTTAATAAACCAATCATCGCTTCTACTGTTAATTTAGAATCTAAATTAGAAGAATTAAACAAGACTTATGAACAAACAAGTCATTTATTAGTCGGAATTAAACAAGAGTTAGATGAAGCTACTGCTAATTTTAATTCAATATCAGCTAAACAAAATGAAAAGAAAATTCTTTTATCTAACTATGAACAAACATTAACTAATAATGAAAACGAACATATTAGACTAGAAACCGAATACCAACAATTAGTTAATAAAAATAATTTAACTAAAATTAAACAAGAATGAAACGAAGTTTCAATTAATGAAGAATTAGCTCGTTTAAATTCTAAAAAAGACAAACTAACAGAACAAATAAATGTAGATAAAAACACAAAAACTATCTACAAGTCAGAAATTCAAGATAAAGAAGATAAATTGACAGAATTAAGATTCCAAATCGACAAATATCGTGATCAAATCAATGAATGTGAAAAAGATAAAGTTAAATGTGAATCTTTACTAGAAAATATTAAGAATAAACTTAATAAAGATTACAAAATGACTATTGAATATGCTACAGAAAACTATTCTGGAGAATTACCAATGTCCAATAATGAAGCTCGTGAATTAGTAGCACGTTTACAATCAGAAATTGAAAAATTAGGTTCTATTAACATGGAAGCTCTTGAAGAATTAGAAGATATTCAAGCTCGTTTTGATACATTATCAAAACAAAAACAAGATTTGGAAGATGCTAAAAATGAAATTGTTAACATCATAACTGAATTAGATAATAAGGCAAGAGAAGACTTTAGAAAGACTATTGAAGATGTTAATGCTAAGTTACCAGAAATCTTTAGATATTTATTTGGTGGTGGTAACTGTCAAATTCAATATTCAAACCCTGAAGATATTTTGGCTTCTGGTTTGGATGTAATTGCTAATCCGCCAGGAAAAAATATCGTTCACTTAAACTTATTATCGGGTGGAGAAAAAACATTAGTAGCTTTATCTATTTTATTTGCAATATTGCAAATAAAAAACTTCCCATTAATCATTTTAGATGAAGCAGAATCTGCTCTTGATCCAGCTAATGTTGAAAGATTTGCTAACATTATTCACGAAAATGGTGATAACACTCAATTCATTGTCATTACTCATAGACCTGGTACTATGGAACGTTGTGATGTGTTGTATGGTGCTACTATGCAAGTTAAAGGTGTTACAAGTATCTTTAAAATTTCTATTTCTGAAGCAAAAAGAGACTTTGTTAATTAATCATGGGTATTTTTAGTAAGATCAAAGAAGCTTTATCTTTAAAAAAGAAAAATAAAGTTTCTACTCAAATTCAAAAAAAACAAGAAGAAAATTCTGTAATTAAACAAGAAAAATTTGACCAGGGTTTGAAGAAATCTTCAAACTTTATTCAAGATTCCTTAAATGAAATTGCTAAAAGTTATGTAAGAGTAGATGAGCAATTAATAGAAAAGATAGAAAATTTTCTATTGCAATTTGATATAGGATATGCCTCTGTCCATAAAATTTTAGATTCTATTGTTGAAGAAATTAAATTTCAAAAAGTTAATGATCCTAAACTAATTAAAGAGATTATAGTAGATAAATTATTTATCTACTATATCCAAGATACTGATGTAAATAGTGTAATTAATATCATTCCTGATAAACCTAATGTAATTTTAGTTACAGGAGTTAATGGGGTTGGTAAAACTACTTCTATTGCGAAACTTGCTAATAAATTTATTAAAGAAGGTTTAAAAGTTGGATTGGTAGCTGCTGACACATTTAGAGCGGGAGCAGTAGAACAATTATCAATTTGAGCACAACGATTAAATATTCATATTTATAAGCCAGCAAAACAAGGTCAAGATCCAGCAAGTGTTGTTTATAATGGTATAACTCAAGCTTTTAAAGATAACTTAAATGTAGTAATTTGTGATACATCAGGAAGGTTACAAAATAAAGTGAACCTAATGAATGAATTAAAAAAAATTGATAATATTATCAAAAGATTTGATAATTCACAACCAATTGAGTCTTTATTAGTTATTGATGCAACAACAGGACAAAGTGGTATTAATCAAGCAAGAGCTTTTAATGAAGTCACTAAATTAACAGGCATAATCTTAACTAAAATGGACTCTACATCTAAAGGTGGTATTATTTTATCTATTAAAGATGCATTTAATTTACCAGTTAAATTTATTGGTTTAGGTGAAAAAGCAGATGATTTAGAAGAGTTTGATTTAGAAAAGTTTGTCTTCGGTATCACTAATAGCATCATAATTTAATATGAAAGAATTAATTAAATATAGTGAGCTTCTATACCACTATCTTCCATTGTTCACTAAAAAACAACAGAAATACCTTTCTTTGTACTTTTTTAATGATATGACTTACCAAGAAATATCAAATGAATGTCATGTGTCTCCAGTTGCTGTTTTTGATCTTATCAAAAGATGCAAAAAACAGCTGTTGTCTTATGAATCTAAATTAAATCTTCATAAGATTAATATTGAAAGACTTAAGTATTATCAAAAAATTAAAGATAAAAAAATTAGAGAAGAACTATTAAAAATAGATAATATATATAAATAATATTTATGTTAAAAGCAATATTATTCAATTTAGATGGTGTTATCACGAACCTATCTACATACAACTATTTATCTTGAAAGAGTGTTTTTTCACACTATGACGTTAACCTTGATGAAGACTTATGAAATGAAATTAAAGATCATTCTAGAACAACTATTGCTAAGTTAGTTCTTGAAAAAAATAACATTGAATATGATAATTTAATAATTGATAAAATTTGTAATGAAAAAAATGAGTTATATAAATCATTGATTGCTAATGAATTGTCACCAACTAATGTATTCCCTAACATTCTTAATATTATTACAGAAGCAAAAGCTAAAGATCTTAAAGTGTGTGTAATATCACATTCTAAGAATGCAAAAATAGCCATAGAAAGATTAGGTTTATCAAAAGCATTTGATTTTCTTTGTTTTCCAAAAGAAAATGATAATGATGGTATTACTTCTTTAATTGGTGCTTCACCAATTAGTAATTCTATTGCTGAATTTTTAAAAATTTCAGGAATCAATGGTGGAGAATGTATTGGTATAGAGTCAACTGAAGAAGGAATATTAGAATTTAATTTATTCAATATCTTTAGTGTTTATGTAAGCAATTATAGTCATGAAAAATCATTGAAGGCTAAGATGGTTTTTCCATCGGTTGTAGATCTTAACTTAAATGAAATTATCTTTCAATACTATACAGTTAATCCAAATGAATAATAAACTTTTTGCAAAAGTTATCAATTCATTTTTTATTTAAATTTATATTTTTAAAAAACATAAAATATATAAAAAAGTAAAAAATGGACAAAAATTAATTAAAAAAATATCAACTATTGCTCTTGGATTAGTTGTTTTTTTCATCTATACCTTGTTTTGTATCATCTTGTAAACAAAATAACACATATTGAAAATCAAACTTTTTACCATGTGATGTATTTAATGTTGAGACAGTAAGCGTTCCTCGTCAATTACAAGGCATAACTATTCTTCGTAATTTTGTGAACGATTTTGATGAATCATAATATCCTAATAGCGGAATAGATACAATGTGTATACCCGCTTCTGTAGACATTGTGGATTTTTCTGCAATAATTCCTAGCTACATCAAAACATTCCATTATCTGGATACATAACAATTCTTAATTCTCCGTTGCTTACAATTGATGGAGTAAAGAAAAGTTTTTCAGATAAAGAAGTAAATTCATTTACTTCATGAACTTTAAAAGAATAATTTTACAAGCATTTTATAGTTATTAATTCTTTGTTTAATTTAAAATACAACATCAATGGTAAAATAATTGGTGTTGTATTTTCATAGTATTTTATTGAATAATAAGTAATTAAACTGACTTCCAATCAGTTCCTTCACCCGATGGCAGCCCGGCATTAGTTTTTAAATATGCAAGTAACGCTTCGCTATTATGGTTTTGATCAATTGGATCTATAACTGTTATTGTTCCTTTAGAAGAAATATTTCGAAATGGATTATTTCCTATTGTAAAATTAACATTACCTCATTTATTTCATGTAATACTGCTTAAATTAGAGCAATCATCGAAGGAAGCATTTTCAATTGTTTGTAAAGTACTTGGGAAAGTTATTGATGTTAATGCAGTTTCTCTGAAAGCATTTACTTTTATTGTAGTTAAATTACTTGGTAAAATTACAGAGGACAATGATTCACAATCTCTAAAATTACTATCTAAAATTATTTTTAAACTATTACAGTTTGAAAGATCAACAGAAGTTAATGATGAACAATTTTGAAAAGCACAAGAATTAATTGATGACAATTGAGAATTTTTAGCAAAAGTTAAGTTCTTAATATATGATGGAATAGCTGTATTAAGACCTGTATGTATAACCTCTTTAACATTAGCCGGAATTTCCATAGTGTCGCAATTTTTAAAATTGTCTTTATAAATAGGGGAAGCTGAATCATTTAAAAATTCATTTTTAAACCCTTGGAACATATTATTGGTATCTATATTGTAAACATCATATGGTAATATTTTTGATTCAATTATTGCACTCCCACAACCAGTAGTAGCAAACGGAATTGATGTAGCAATTGCAACTCCAGATGCAATGCATAAAATTGATTTTAGTAATTTCTTATTCATATTCATATTTTTATCTAATATTTAGTATTATATACTCTCTTTTTTTTTTGAATAAATTTACAAAAAAATGTACTCAAAATTATTTGAATACATTCCTGCAAAATATTAATTTATTAATTAAAAATTTCAACAAGTCTTCAACCATCTACAGTTGAAAAACTATCTTTTTTTTATAATTCGTTCTAATAATTGTTGTGAAAAACGGAACTATTTGAATATCAAACCGTTCCATATCTTGTATTCTATATTGCTGCCCAATAAGAAAATGGCGATTTTTGTGATTGTGGATCTTTTGTATGTTCTATTAAATAATTTAAAACTTCTGTTGAGCTATTATTGCTTTTACCAGATACTCTGATTGCTCCAGTTAAAAGCAATGAATCAGAAGAAAATGTTACAGAGCTAATTTTTTTTAATCAATTATGATTGTTTGATAAATCTATATTGTTAAATATAATGCTGCCTATTCATAATGTTTCTCCATTAAATAAAGAATTACTTGGAATTTCATTAAGAGTGGAAGGTAAAACAATAGTTGAGATGCCATTATTATAAGAATAAAAACAGCCCATTTGTGTTAATCCCTCTGGCAAAACAATTTTATCTGGAGTATATGAACCAAAATTAAAAGCAAAGTCTTGAATGGTATTAATTTTTGAATTATCTTCAAACATTATATTTCTAACAAATAAAGGTAATGCAGTGTCACTATCAAAATCAAATGCTCCTCGATTAATGGTTATCACGTCTTTTGGGATTAATAATGTGTCATAATCATTAGCGTGATCAGTTGGAATAAAAGTGTCTTTAAATCCATACAATGTGCCATTAGAGATATTAAGATATTCTTTTGGTATAGCGTTTTTTTGGTCATGAATGATTATTACAACTAGTAGATGTTATTGAAATCAATCCAACAATTCCTAGTCCGCAAGTAATACTTGCAATAGTTTTGATTAATTTTTTATTCATAATTTGTTCTCCCATTTTTAATATTATACTGTTTTTTTTGCAACAAATTTTTAAAATTGACAAAAAAATGTACCCAAATTGCTTTGAGTACATTTCTTTTTTCTTTGTTTGCGTGGCACCTACTTATTCTCACATTGCTGCTACCTTCAGCTCCATAGTGCTTAACTTCTGTGTTCGGGATGGGAACAGGTGTATCCACTAACGATATGAGCACCACACCGGAATATTATTTAAAGACTTTATAAAATCAACTCTCTTTTTAGAATATCTTAACCTTGACTTTTAAGTAAATGTATTCAATCACCTATTAAGTCCTCGAATTATTAGTATTAATCAGCTTAATGCATCACTGCACTTACACCTTTAACCTATCAACGTTGTAGTCTACAACGATTCTTACTCCCTTGCGGGATGGGAAGATTAATCTTGAAGGAGGCTTCACGCTTATATGCTTTCAGCGTTTATCCCGTCGATACGTAACTACCCAGCTGTGCATTTGGCAATACAACTGAAACATTAGAGGTATCTCCACTCCGATCCTCTCGTACTAGGAGCAGCTCTTCTCAATCTTCCTACGGGCATGACAGATAGGGACCAACCTGTCTCACGACGGTTTGAACCCAACTCACGTATCTCTTTAATCGGCGAACAGCCGAACCCTTGGGACCTACTACAGCCCCAGGATGAGATGAGTCGACATCGAGGTGCCAAACACTGACGTCGATATGAACTCTTGGTCAGTATCAGCCTGTTATCCCCAGAGTAGCTTTTATCCGTTGAGCGATGGCCATTCCATTCTGAACCACCGGATCACTATGACCTAATTTCTTACCTGCTCGACGTGTAAGTCTCGCAGTCAAGCACCCTTATACCATTACGCTCGAGGCACGATTTCCAACCGTGCTGAGGGTACCGTTGCGCGCCTCCGTTACATTTTGGGAGGCGACCGCCCCAGTCAAACTGCCCATCTAACACTGTCCCTTAACTGGATAACAGTTACAGGTTAGAAAAAACATATTATGATGGTGGTATTACAGTGTTGACTCCATAGAATCTAGCGACTCTACTTCAAAGTCTCCCACCTATGCTCTAAACACAAGATATTTTTTCAATATTAAACTACAGTAAAGCTTCATGGGGTCTTTCCGTCCAATCACGCCAACCGGGCGTCTGCACCCGGACCAGGATTTCACCGAGTCTATTGTCGAGACAGTCAAGAGATGGTTACACCATTCAAGCGGGACGGAATTTACCCGACAAGGAATTTCGCTACCTTAGGACCGTTATAGTTACGGCCGCCGTTCACTGGGGCTTAAGTTAGAAGCTTTGGCTTGCGCCTGACCTCCTCCCTTGACCTTCCAGCACTGGGCAGGTGTCACCTCATATACATCGTCTTGCGACTTAGCATAAAGCTGTGTTTTTGATAAACAGTCCCCCCTCGCTCTTTACTGTGGCTCATTAAACTGAGCACCCCTTATTGCTAACTTACGGGGCGAATTTGCAGAGTTCCTTAACAATAGTTAACTCGCTAGCCTTAGGATATTCTCCTTGACCACGTGTGTTCGTTCTCAATACGGATAAATATGCAATTAACGTTAGAAGTTTTTCTTGGAAGCATGATGTATGCGTCTTCTTTACTTACCGAAGTTTTCTTTAGTATTCACACCTTGTTCTTAAAAGAAGCGGATTTACCTACTTCTAAAACTTGATGCTTAAACCAGAATCCAATAACTGGCACGCATTAACCTTCTCCGTCACTCCATCACTTACATACTTAGTACAGGAATATTGACCTGTTTTCCATCGGCTACGCTTTTCAGCCTCGCCTTAGGTTCCGACTAACCCAGGAAGGACGACCCTAGTCCTGGAAATCTTAGTCAATTCGGCTTGAAAGATTCTCACTTTCATACGTTACTCACGCCGGCATTCTCACTTGTATACTGTCCAATAGTCCTCACGGTCTACCTTCATCCTATATACAACGCTCGTCTACCACTATTAAATAGTCCATAGCTTCGGTTATAAACTTAAGCCCCGTTGAATCTTCGGCGCAGAGTATCTCGACAAGTGAGCTGTTACGCACTCTTTAAACGATGGCTGCTTCTAAGCCAACATCCTTGGTGTCTGAGACACTCAACATCCTTTTCCACTTAGTTTATATTTGGGACCTTAGCTAATGATCTGGGCTCTTTCCCTCACGACTATGAAGCTTATCCCCCACAGTCTGACTGCTAGAGTAAAACATATGGTATTCAGAGTTTAATTGAAATCAGTACGTCAAGGTGACGCCATCAATCAGTCAGCGCTTTACCCCCACATGTTCATAATCTAACGCTAATCCTAAAATTATATCGACGAGAACCAGCTATCACGGAATTCGATTGGAATTTCACCGCTAGTCACGAGTCATCCCCTGTCGTTTCAACGAAAGTGGGTTCGGTCCTCCATTTGATGTTACTCAAACTTCAACCTGCTCATAACTAGATCATCCCGTTTCGGGTCTATTGCTACATACTAAACACCCTATTAAGATTCGGTTTCCCTACGGCTCCACCTCTACGGCTTAACCTTGCATGCAACAATAACTCGCCGGCTCATACTTCAAAACGCACGCTGTCACACATTAATGTGCTCCAACTCGTTGTAGGCATATGGTTTCAGAATCTATTTCACTCCCATCTCTGGGTTCTTTTCACCTTTCCCTCACGGTACTGTTTCGCTATCGGTGACTGATTTGTATTTAGACTTACCGCATGGTCGCGGTGACTTCCGTCAAGATTTCACGTGTCCCGACGTACTCAGGATACTATTAGGTATAAAAATGATTTCGTATACGGGGCTGTCACCCTTTATCGCGTAGCTTCCCAACTACTTCTACTATCATTTCTAAGTCCACATTATAGTCCTATAACCCCGGATAAATCCGGTTTGGTCTGTTCCGCTTTCGCTCGCCGCTACTGACGGAATCACGTTGTTTTCTTTTCCTCCAGCTACTGAGATGTTTCACTTCACTGGGTATTGCCTCATTAAACTATGAATTCATTTAATGATTGTTAATATCTCTATTAACAGAGTTGCCTCATTAGGTAATTTACGGATTGTAGCCTCTTATCGACTCCCCGTAACTTTTCGCAGATTTGCACGACCTTCATCGCCATTCAGTCCCAAGGCATCCACCATAAGCCCTTTGTAACTTATTATGTGATATCCTACATTTTTTAACTATTACTAGTTTATTATGTTTTGGTTTGATTTTCTCTTTAAAAATAATTGCTTACTTTTAAAATTAGAAAGATTGTTGATTTTATAAAATTTTCAAAGAACATTCCTGAGAAGAAATACATCCTCTCAAAACTAAATAGAATCCGACCATTAATGATTAAACTTTGATAAATTATCAATGGGTCAAAGTTCATTAAATGGATTTTAAAATGTACACTGTATCAGTGTAGTTATGTAAATAACTCCATTGAAAGGAGGTGATCCACCCCCACGTTCTCGTAGGGGTACCTTGTTACGACTTAACTCCAATCACCGTTCCTACTCTAGACGTTGTCCTCCTTACGGTTAGACGAACGGTTTTAAGTATTAACAGCTCTCATAGTTTGACGGGCGGTGTGTACAAGACCCGAGAACGTATTCACCGCAACATGTCTGATTTGCGATTACTAGTGATTCCAACTTCATGAGGACGAATTGCAGCCCTCAATCCGAACTGGGATTGGCTTTTTCTGATTGGCTCATTCTTACGAACTTGCGACAGTTTGTACCAACCATTGTAGCACGTTTGTGGCCCAAGATATAAAGGGCATGATGATCTGACGTCATCCCCACCTTCCTCCAACTTACGTTGGCAGTCTTGCTAGATGAATTAACTAACAATAAGGGTTGCGCTCGTTGCGGGACTTAACCCAACATCTCACGACACGAGCTGACGGCGACCATGCACCACCTGTCTCACAGTTAACCTCCGCTATATTTCTATAGTTTTGCTATGGATGTCAAATCTTGGTAAGGTTTTACGTGTACTGACGAATTAAACAACATGCTCCACCACTTGTGCGGGTCCCCGTCAATTCCGTTTGAGTTTCATTCTTGCGAATGTACTACCCAGGCGGATCATTTAACGCGTTTGCTACGTCACTAATGCTTAACATTAACAACTAATGATCATCGTTTACGGTGTGGACTACTAGGGTATCTAATCCTATTTGCTCCCCACACTTTCGAGCCTAAGCGTCAGTTGTGACCTAAGTTCTCGCTTTCGCCACTGGTGTTCTTCCATATATCTACGCATTCCACCGCTCCACATGGAGTTCCAGAACTCCCTATCACACTCTAGACTTACAGTTTCCAATGCAAACAGTTGTTGAGCAACTGCATTTAACACCAGACTTGTAAATCAGCCTGCGCTCGCTTTACGCCCAGTAAATCCGGATAACGCTTGTAACCTATGTATTACCGCGGCTGCTGGCACATAGTTTGCCGTTACTTATTCAAAAGGTACAGTCAAACATAAATCATTTCCTACTTATGTCATTCGTCCCTAATAAAAGGATTTTACAATCCAAAGACCTTCATCATCCACGCGGTATTGCTCCATCAGGCTTTCGCCCATTGTGAAAAATTCCCTACTGCTGCCTCCCGTAGGAGTAGGGGCCGTGTCTCAGTCCCCTTGTGGCTATTCTACCTCTCAGCATAGCTATTCGTCATTGACTTGGTGGGCCATTACCTCACCAACTATCTGATAAACCACACCCCCATCTTAAAGTGTTCCAAACGGAACTTTAAATATTTAAACATGCGTTCAAATATCCTATGAAGTATTAGCTAATCTTTCGATCAGTTATTCTTCTCTAAAAGGTAGGTTAGATATGTATTACTCACCCGTTTGCCGCTAATGTATTGCTACATCCGCTCGACTTGCATGTATTATGCATACCGCTAGCGTTAATCCTGAGCCAGGATCAAACTCTCAAAAAATTGACGGATTCTATTTAGTTTTCAAAGAACGATCACGTCACCACATTTTGTAGAGACGTAAGACATATTATACACATTTTTGGAAAAATGTATTTTTTTTTAAAAAATTTTTTGAGAATATCCATAAAACACTATACCTGCTATATTTTTAAGATGAAAAAAATTTTTAATATTTTAGAAATTTCAATGAATTTATTAAATATTTTATCTTAAATTTGTTCAATATTTTTTTGAAATTTTTAAAAATTATTTTTAGAAAACAAAAAACACCACATACAGTTGCGGTGTATTTAACTTAACTATTCTTTTAATTTGTTAAGTTTAACAACATTGTCTAAACGTTTATCAACATTATCTAAACGAGTATCAACCTTGTCTATACGATTATTGATGTGTTTAATATCTTTTTCATATTGGTTTTTAACTCAACCAGTAAATCAAGATGGCGGAGTTTTTTCATATTGGTTTTTAACTCAACTTGAAAATCACTCTGGAGCTTTAGGCTCTGGTTTAGAACATTTAACACCTTTAATCATAATAGGTTCGACTAATTCATAATTATTATAAGATTTGTCTTTAATAATTTGTTTTAATTGTTCAATATTCTTAATAAGAATAGTTTCTTTGTTTATTTTATTCATCATTTGTCCTTTCTTCTTTATATGCAAGGATCAAAGAAACTGTTTTTAAGATTATTTAATTCACTGGTGTTTCTTGAATTGGTCAAGAACCATTTGATTAAATTCTTCTTGCTTATCTAACCGATTATTGATTTTATCAAAACCTTCTAACATTAATTGTCTTAATGTTTTAGGTTTTTGTTTTGGTTCTGTTCTAGGTTTAGAACATTTAACACCTTTAATCATAATAGGTTCGACTAATTCATAATTATTATAGGATTTGTCTTTAATAATTTGCTTTAATTGTTCAATATTCTTAATAAGAATAGTTTCTTCACTATATTTCATTTTTTTTATTTTTCCTCACATGAAAAAATAATATGTGAAAATGGCAAAAGAAAAGTACGGAATTTGTTTGAAATTTTTCCAAAAAAAGTTTATTTTTTTTCAAGAAAAAAACAAGTATATATTGTATTAATACCTATTTATATAGTAAGGTATAATATTTTATATGGCAAAAGCAATAAAAGCACCATATTTCAAAATAGAAACATTTGGAGCGGTTGATGGTCCAGGAATCAGAATGGTTCTGTTTTTACAAGGTTGTCCATACCGTTGTCTATATTGTCATAATCCTGAATCATGAAATCCAAATGGATCAGATAAATATATTACACCTGCACAAGTAATTCAAAAATATAAAGCAAATGAATCGTTTTACAAAAACGATGGAGGAATTACTGTTTCAGGTGGCGAGCCGTTAATCCATTATGACTTTTGTTTAGAAGTGTGCAAGTTAGCTACAAAAGAAAATATTAATGTAGCTTTAGACACTTCAGGAGCAACTTTTACTAAAGCTAACATTAATAAATACAAAAAATTCTTTGACTACAATACAATGTGATTAGTTGATATTAAACATATTAATAAATCAAAGCATAAAATAATTTGTGGTATTAATAACACTAATGAATTAGATTTGATTAAGTTCTTGGATGTTAATAAACAACACTATTGAGTAAGACAAGTATTTATTCCTAAATATACTGATGATAAAAAGGATTTAGAAAAGTTAGGTAAATTCTTAAAAAATTTAAAACATATGGAAAAGTTTGAGTTATTACCGTATCACACTTTAGGAATAAGTAAATACACAAATTTAAAAATTCCTTATAGACTTAAAGGAATAAAAGAACCCACTAATAAACAAATTAAAGAAGCAATGAACATTATAAAAAATAGTTAAGAATTTAATCTTAACTATTCTTCTTATTTAGCTTTACCAAATGAACCAATCATTTTTAATTTCTCAATGATTTTTTGTTTTACACCTTCATAACCAATTGGGAAATATTTTCTAGTATCAAAGCCTTTACCTTCTTTATGTTTGCCAGATAAGAAATAAGGAGATAATGCATCTGTAAAGGCAAGTAAAGTTTCTGTACCAACATTAACTTTACATACGCCAAGCCTAATCGCTTCTTGTACTTGTTCGGTTGGAATTCCACTTCCACCGTGTAATACTAATGGGATGTTATTAGTATGAGCTTTAATTTCTTCTAATAACTTTAAGTTAATTCCTTTTCAATCAGGTGGATAGATGCCATGAACGTTGCCGATTCCTGCAGCTAAACACGAAATTCCAGTTGCTGCTAAACGTGAGCATTCATTCGGGCTTGCTTGCTCACCATTTCCAGTAACGCCATCTTCTTTACCACCAATTGCTCCTACTTCACCTTCAACTGATACATCATATTGTTTAGCTAATGCTAAGATTTCATTAGTTTTCTTAATATTGATATCAATTGGTTCTTTAGATCCGTCATACATTACAGAACTAAATCCTGCTTTAATACATTCAACAGCAGCATCATATGATCCGTGATCTAAGTGTAAAGTAACAGGAACACTTATTTTATAAGTGTCCATTATGTCATACACCATATGAGCGATACCTACTGGAGAAATAATACCTTTCATAGATTTCTCTGTTAAAGCAACAATGATTGGTGAATTAGTTTCTTGTGCAGTTAAGATGGTTACTTTAATTCAGTCATAATTGACTGCATTGATATGTAAAATGGCATAATGCCCTTCTTTGGCATCATGTAACATTTTATCCATATTTACTAAATTGTGTTGTTTATAGTTGTTTATCATTTTATTTTGATGTTAATTCCCTAATTACAATGTCAGCAGCGTTTGCTGGATTTTTTGATAGATCAATGTAGTCTCTACCTCTGCAAGCTAATAGTTTAAATCCTATGTCTTGTGCTTGTTTAGATAAATTGTTTGCATGTGAACCTAATTGAGGAGACAAGATTACAAGATCACTTGAAGCTAATGCAGATTCGTGTTGACCTCAAGCTAATGCAGCTGCTTTAATATTTTTAATACTATTAGCTTTTAATCCTTTGTTAATAGTGTTTGCCAATACAGCTGATGAACCAGCACCTAAACATAATACCAATACTTGGTATTTTTTATTAGGATCGATTCCATTAGTTGATGCTTGAGCAGTTTTTTGAGTTTTAACAGGAGTAGCAGTTGTAGCAACAACCACAGAAGGTGCTACTTCTTTTTCAACTTTTGCTCATGGATTTTTACATTGAGCGATTTCTGCTTTATTCTTAGAAATAATTTCTTTGAATGATTGTTTCTTGTTTGCTTTTTTAAATGCTTTTACATTTTTAAATTTCTTTAAAGCTGTTGGAACGTTAAGATATGCAATTTTGATATTTAATTTGTCGGCTTTATTTTGTAATACTTTGTGTCTTCTAGCAAATTTTTTGTTTGCTCTAATACAAGAGTTTGCATAAGAAGTTTCAATCTTATGAGTTTCTTTAGCTTTAACTACATCAATATCTTTTACATTGCAATGAACTTTTGCAGGAGCTGATTGTTTAGAAGCAATCTTGGTTTCTATTTTTTCAATCTTAACTTTTGTATTTGCAATTCCTTTAGTAGTTATTTTTTTAGTCAATTTAGATTTAGATTGACTAGAAATTTGTTTGAAAGTAGAAATCTTTGCTTTTAAAGTTTCTAATTTCTTGTTTAATTTTTGAATCTTAGCATTTTTCTTGTCATTTGCTTGATCAATGCATAGATCTACTTTTTCAGATAAATTTTCAAGTTTAGCATTTAATTTAGCTTTTTTGTTTTTCTTAGTTAATTCAAATGATTTAGCAACAATTGCTAATTCATCAGATAAACAAATAGCTTTATTCTTTAATAGTTTAATTTTCTTAGCTAATTTGATTTGACTCTTTTGTTGATCGTTACCATTTACTAAAGCAATAGCTTTTTTAGTTTTCTTGTTTAATTGTTTTTTGAAAATTTTATGTTCATTTCTTGCTGTTGCATCACCAATAAACAATTTACTCTTAATAATTTCAATACCATTTTGTGGTTTGAAGTTAATTGAGTTAATATTTAATTTCTTAGCTTCTTCCTTTAAACAGTTCTTATCATGTAAGATAACTGCTGGTAAATAAGTTAAAGTACAAATTGCTAAAGCAATGATGTTAAATACTCATGGCATTCAATTTGTCGGAGTTGGTAATGCTGTTTGTAAGAAGTAAGGAGTAGATCATGGTAAATACAATGTTCCAGCTTGGAAAGCAGTTGCATCCGCAAACGCTTTAAATAACAAGTCGTTAAACATACCTGTAAAAATCATTGGGAATGCAAACAATGGGTTTAAAATTGTTGGCGTTCCAAATAATGCAGGCTCATTAACTTGGAAGAAGATTGGTAATACAGCTGTTTTACCTGTTACTTTCATTTGAGTTGATCTACAGAACAACAATGCTAATGCAGGTAACATTAATGTACATCCAGATCCACCCATAGCGCCATAACCATACATTAATGGTTCAATAAATAAATTATTTCCACCATGTGCGTTATCAGCAATATTTGAGAATCAGAAAGTAGCACGCATAATTGCATGCACTGGTTCTGGGTGAACACCTAAGAATCAGAAGCCACCTTCCATTAATGTATAGATAACAATTAATCCATAACTATTGTTAATATTTGGGTTAGCTGATAATCCTGTTTGGATTTTTTCGAAAATAAAGAATAGGATTGGTTCTCCTAATCATTTGTTAAATCCAAATCCAATTGATCCGAAAATAGCAAATGTTAAGAATAGAGGAATAATTGCCAAGAATGCTTGACAAATTGTTTGTGGTACAGATTTAGGTAATCTGATCGTTCAGTTTTTCTTATATGAAATATAGAATACATAAGGTAATGTTAAACCAATAATAATACCAGGTAAAATACCTTGTGCTGCTAAACCATCAACAAAGATTGCACGACCTGTGTGGTCAGGCATTACTGCTTTTCATGCATCATTATCACCAACTGAAAATTCAATTACAGATAGCATAAAGTAAACACAAATAGCAGCAAAGAAAATGGCTGTTTCATTCATTCTTCTTTCAAAAGGTAATTTGTTGTTTAGTTCAACTGCTAAATTCTTAGCAATTGCAGCAGTTGCTAATAAACCAATAATACCCATTGATCAGTTAGATATGGCCCCTGCTCATGCTTGGTATTGTTCAAACATTGCATAATCAATGTGATCTTTTCAAGCAGTCGGCCCTTCTTTTTGTCAAATGATAGTCATTACCATTTCAGGTAATGCTGATAGAAGTGTAAAGATTGATGCAGTAATAATAATTGGCATTACAGCAATGAATCCATTTACAATCGCTACCATTCATTTAGATTGGGTAAAACGTTTAATACCATTTGCAAATGTTTGCAAATAATATCTACCCAATGATTGTTTTTCAATAACCTTTTCCATTATTTATTTTCTCCTATTTATTTCAGGTTTTTGGTAGAGGAATAGTTTCTTGTTTTTCCCCTTCACAATATCCACCTTGGTGTCATTTTTCAATTTCGCCATCAAACATGCAGATATCATAGTTGTCGTTTTTAATCTTATTATTAACCTTATCTAATAAGTCTTTATTAGATCCATTATATTCTGTGGTTATAAAAGCATTAATAATTTCTTCAATTAATCCTTGACCACTAATTCTACCACCCATGGCAATGATGTTAGCATCATAGTATTTTCTAGCAGCTACTGCAGATGCTACATCTCTTGTAAGACATACTCTTGCTCCTTTTGTTTTTTGAGCAGAGTTAGAAATACCAACACCTGTACCACAAATACAAACACCTAAATCTGCTTGTTTAGATACAACTTGTCTTGCTACTTCAAAACCATAAACTGCATAGTGAGTTCTGACTCTGTCGTAAGTACCACAATCAATGACTTGATGACCTTTATTAGTTAAGAACTTAACTACTTCATCTTTAATAGGTGTAACTATATGATCACATCCAATTGCTATTTTCATATTATTTACCCTCCTTTTCTAACAATGTGTCCATCATATCAATTCTTACTTTATGACGACCACCTTCATATTTAGCTGCTAAGAATTTATTTACCATTCTTTTCATTTGGTTGATAGTTGAAATTTCACTACCAAATGTAAGAATACTACTGTTATTGTGTTCAGTAGTCATTCTTGCTGAATGTTCATCATTAATTTCAGCTACTACAATTCCTTTGTTTTTAGCTAAATACATAAATGTAATAATTCCTCAATCATCAATTGCTAACCCTCTATCAATTGAGTGCGAATTATATGCATTTACTAATTCATCACAATTTTCAAGAATTCCTGAATGCTTATTTAAATCAATTGGTTCATGTCCAATTGATTTAACATAAGCCATTAGTTCATCTTTGATTGCAGCATTTTTAGTATCACTAATAATTCCTATTTTCATAACTAAAATACCTTTTTATATAGATCAATGAAAGAAGCTAACATTTCTTTTAACAAGATAGTAGTCATTAAATGATCTTGTGCATGAACCATTAAATAAGCAAATGGTTGAGCTTTACCTTGCGCTTCAGCTTGTAACATGTCAGTTTGTTTAACATGACATTCATTTAATAAATCTTCTGCTTCTTTCATCTTTTTCTCAATAGATGAAATAGAAGATTTAAGATTAGCTTTAGTTGATTTTCTTAATGTATCTAAACATTCTAGATACAAACTTCTTGCATCACCAGCAAGTGACACTATTTCAAAACCAATTTCTTGTGCTTTATTTGTTTTTGCCATTTTTTCTCCTATAAAATTATTAACTTAAATATTATAAATATTTAAGTTTACTTCTATAATAATTTTATGAATCAAAAATTAATTATTATTGCTAATGATCATGCAGCAACAGAAATGAAAAAAAACATCTGTAAATACTTTGATCAAAAACAAATAAAGTATGAAAATTTAGGGACTGATTCTAATGAATCAGTGGATTATCCTGACTATGCATTTAAGTTGTGTAAAGAAGTATTAGCAAAGAATGCAATTGGTATTCTTATTTGTGGAACCGGTTTTGGAATGACAATTGCTGCTAATAAAGTTAAAGGAATTAGAGCAGTTAATGTTTATAAACCAGAAACTGCTGCATTAGGTGTAGAACACAATAACGCTAATGTTTTATGTTTATCAGCTAGATTTAATGATCTTGATACTAATATTCAAATTATTAACAACTTTTTAAATGCCACATTTAATGGTGATCGACATTTAAAAAGAATCAATAAAATTAGTGAATACGAAGAAAATTGTTAGTTTTTAACTATTTTGCTTTTGCAATAGCTTTGACTACTTCAAGTCTATCTTTGGCTTGTTGTTTAGCTTCGTTGAATAGTTGTTCAGCTTTATCTGGATCTTGTTTTAACAAGCGAGCGTATCTGTTTTCACCTTTGACAAATTCTTTGTAATCAATTGAAGGTTCATTACAATCAATTGATAAAGGATTGTCCTTGTTACGTGGATCATATCTAAATAATGATCAATAACCAGAATCTACTGCTTTTTTCATTTCTGCTTGTGTAGCAGACATATCAATTCCATGATTAATACATGGTGCATAAGCGATTATGATGCTTGGCCCATTATATGATTCAGCATCTGCAATTGCTTTAATAGCTTGTTGGTAATTTGCTCCCATTGAAATTTGGGCTACATATACATTTTTATAACTCATAGCAATAGCTGCTAAGTTTTTCTTACCTGTTTTTTTACCATCTATCGAAAATTTAGCAACGCTACCTAATGGAGTGGCTTTTGATGATTGACCACCAGTATTAGAATACACCTCGGTATCTAATACTAAAATGTTTACATTTGCATTTGATGCAATTACATGGTCTAGTCCACTAAAACCAATGTCGTATGCTCATCCATCTCCTCCAAAGATCCATACAGATTTCTTAGCAAATAAGTTTTTATATGATAAAGCTTCTAGTAAAACATCTTTATTACTTGAATTAGATTCAAGTTCAATCTTTAATAATCCTTCTACTAATTTAGCTTTTTCTTTAGAAAGGACTCTATCATCTCATACTTTAATTAATTCATTGATTCCTGATTTTAATTTATCAGAAATATTTAAAGATGTTAGAACATTCAATAGTTCTAATGCTTGGTTACGACGATAATTTAAACCAATATTCATTCCATAACCAAATTCAGCATTATCTTCAAATAAACTATTTGCTCATGTTGGTCCATGATTGTTTTTGTCTACAGTATATGGACATGTAGGACAACTGCTACTATAGATTGATGAACATCCTGTTGCATTAGCGATAACTAATTCATCTCCAAATAATTGAGTAACTAATTTAATGTATGGTGTTTCACCACACCCTGCACATGCTCCACTAAATTCAAAATAAGGTTGTTCAAATTGAATTCCTTTTACAGTTTTTTTATTGAATGGATTCTCTACTTCATTATTTAAGTTTACAAAGTAATCTCAATTTTTTGCTTGTTGTTGAATTATAGATTTATCATTTGTCATTTCTAATGAATGTGTTGGACATACATGAGTACAGTTTTCACAACCTGTACAATCTAATGAACTAATTGCAATTTTAAATTGAGCATCTTTTACTCCAAATGCTGCTTTAGAAGTAAATCCTTCTGGAGCATTATTTACTTGTTCATTAGTTAATAATTTACTACGAATAGCAGCATGTGGACACACTAATACACATTGACCACATTGAATACATTTGTCTGGAACTCATTTAGGAACACTATTAGCAATACCACGTTTTTCAAACTTAGATGTGCCTGTTGGAACAGATCCATCTGCATTAAAACAAGAAACTGGTAATTGATCTCCTTTTCTTTTTTCAATAAAAGAAATAAATTCTTTAAAGTATTTAGAAT
This sequence comes from uncultured Mycoplasmatota bacterium, assembly GCA_949517355.1. Taxonomy (GTDB): domain Bacteria; phylum Bacillota_I; class Bacilli_A; order Mycoplasmatales; family Mycoplasmoidaceae; genus Malacoplasma_A. The sequence continues at coordinate 12,806 of CATDIL010000005.1, read as the reverse complement.
TAAAGTTTTTATTATTTTTATCATTAGATTTAATGTTAATAAGTTTATTAACATCAACTTCTGTTAAATTTTTAATAGCTTGGTCAATTGCATTCATGTTGCTATTAACTATTGCATCGCCTTGTTTACTATATGACTTAATAACAAATTCTTTTATTTGCTTGTCAGCAATTGAATAATCTATAACATTGCTGATTTTAAAGAAGCAAGCTTGCATAATAGTGCTAATTCTGTTTTTCAATCCAGAATCAGAAGCTACTTTAGCTGCTGGAATAATAAATAATTTAGCGTTTTTATCTTTTAAATGTTGTTTAAAGTTAGATGGTAGATCATTCGCTAATTCATCAATTGATAGATCAGTATTTAACAATACTGTACCATTTTTCTTTAAAACTTCTAATACATCATATTTGTGTACATATGTGTAGTTATGAATTGCTATAAAATCAGCATTGTAAACAGAATAACTACTTAAGATCGGATAATCAGAAGTACGTAAATGAGAAATAGTTAGTCCACCAGATTTCTTTGAGTCATACTCAAAGTAACCTTGGATATATTTATTAGTATTTTCTCCAATAATTTTGATACTACTCTTGTTAGCTGAAATTGTACCATCACTACCTAGTCCTCAAAATTGGCATTCATAGCATTTACTTTGTAATCCTTTAAAGTTTTTAGGAGATGGTAATGATGTGTGAGTAACATCATCATTGATGCCAACAGTAAAATGTTTCATAGGGTTAGATGCTTGCATGTTTTCAAAAACACTAACTACATGTTCAGGAAGAAAATCTTTACCACCTAATCCATATCTACCACCATATACTTGGATATGATCTAATCCGTTGTCTTTTAGTGCAGCTAATACATCAAGATATAATGGTTCACCAATACTACCTTGCTCTTTGGTTTTATCTAATACAGTTATTCTTTTAATACTCTTTGGTAAGCATTCATAGAATGCTTTAGCATTAAATGGACGATATAAATGAACTTCAACTAATCCGTATTTACCATTATCTTTGTTTAAGTAATCAATTGTTTCATGAACAACATCAGCACTACTGCACATTGTTACTATTACATCTGTTGCATCAGTTGGTCCATAATACATGAATGGTTTATATGTTCTTCCTGTTTTTTCTGCTAATTCATCCATGGTTTGATTAACAATGTTATAAACATTGTTATAGAACGGATTGGATGCTTCTCTATTCTGCATAAATGTATCAGAATTTTGAGCAGTTCCTGTTAACTTAGGACGTTCAGGATTATGAGCATTTGCTTTATAGATACTTATCATGTCAATAGGAAGCATCTCTCTGATAGTTTCATATGAAATTTCTTCAATCTTAGATATTTCATGTGAAGTTCTAAAACCATCAAAGAAATGTAGGAAAGGTAAGGAAGCTTTTATCGCAGAGATATGTGCTATTAATGCCATATCCATAGCTTCTTGCACATTATTAGAAGCTAGCATACAAAAACCTGTTTGTCTGCACGCCATAACATCTGAATGATCACTAAAGATGTTTATTGCATGAGACGCAATAGAACGTGAAGAAACATGGAAGACTACTGGTAATAATTCACCAGCAATCTTATACATGTTAGGGATCATTAATAATAATCCTTGACTAGCAGTGTAAGTAGATGTTAATATTCCTGCTAGTGCACTCCCGTGAACTGCTCCTGCTACACCACCTTCTGATTGCATTTCTGTTACATATACTCGATCACCAAAAACATTCTTTTTGTTTTCAGAAGATCATTCATCAATTAATTCAGACATCATAGATGATGGTGTAATAGGAAAGATACAGCTTACTTCACTTAAGGCATATCCTATATAAGCTGTTGCAGTATTACCATCAACACAAATTAACTTCTTAGATTTCATTTAATATTATTAGATAGTATTATATTATTAATAATTACAAATATTATTCTAGTTCATTTTGTTTATATTTATAATTACTAATAGTATTTATAAGGATGAAAAAAACAGTAATCTGAGATCTTTGAGGGGGGGGGCTGAACTCCCTTCGTTCAGCACTAAAAGAAAGCAAACAACTTTCTAATTTTTCAGTTTACACTTTTGATATTGTTCCTAAATCAAATAATTTCAATAATATTGTCTTTGATTTAGCTACTGATAACATAGAACAAAAATTTGATAAATTAATTAAATCAGGAAAAATACAAAAACCAGATTATATTGTTTGTTCTCCACTTTGCCAATCTTTTAGCGTTGCAATGCAATCAGTTTCTAATCTTAAAGATTCAAAAGGTAACTATTTTTCTGGAAATCCGCACCATTACTGAGATTATGAAAAGAAAAAAATATGTAGGTGACCAAGGAACAAAAATATTAGATGAAATGGTTTTTCTGGTAACAGTTATCCAAATGGTTCACAGTCCGTACCTAAATATGTATCAGAATTAGGTGAAAGATGTTGTCAAAATGCAATTAAACTTATATGCTATTTTCAACCAAAATGTTGATATATAGAAAATCCAGCAAAATCCATGATGTGAAAATACATACGTCACAATTTAGGGTTTAAATCTGGAAAAGTTCATATTTCACATTATTCTGCATATGATAAAACTTTTAGCAAAAAACCTACAGGTTTTTTATCAAATGTTAATCTAAAATTAAAAAAATCTAGTGTGGGGGCTAACATTCTCCAAGTTTCAAAAAATGAATATGTGTTAACGCTATCTGGAGCATGTAAAAACAATATTAAAGATGAAAAACGAAGAAAATGAATAGAAGAAAAACTTTCTAAAAAATTTAATAAAAAAATAACACTTAAAATAATTTACAAAAAAAATTCAATGGAGCGTTCAAAAGTTCCATCAAAATTATTAATAGAAATAATTAATCAATTTCAAAATTATCAAAAAAAACACAATAAATTTAAATGTAAAAAATTTTCATTAACTCCATATACAAATAAACCTAAAAAAATAGATGAAATGTTAAAAGAGGTGATAATTTAATGAATGATTCAAAAATTCAAGAATTAATTGATGAATATGATCCAAGTGTAGTAACTTTAGATGTATACAATGTTTATAAAGGTCAAGAGACACAAGGAACATTTAAATTCCTTTTTGATAATCAAGAATTAATCCATGATTTCAGAATAGAATTTAAAAAAGTTTGCATTCAATTAACAACTACAGCAAAACATTTTGAAGGAAAAAATGTTAAAAAATCTTGATTTTTATTTAGAGATAAGATATTAAAAGAATTAGGATTGCCACATTATAGTGCCAGTGAACATAGAAAAACTCATAAAATTTTAAATATTGAACAAATCAAAAAATTAAATAATATTTTTAATAAACATTTAAAAACAGAAAGATTAACATTAAAAAGTATAAATTACATTCTTTTTGGTAGTAATTCATCAGGAGAAGAGGGCTCTCCAAAAAAAGCACAATTTAAAATTTTTTATAGAAATCAAAAATATGCATTTGCTTCATTCATTCAATCATTAATTCTTTCTTTAGAAGAAAGTAAATTACTTTTTGAAAAAGTTCAATGTGTTAACATAAATCAATACTCATTTAATGACTGAATAGTAAATAGGAATCCGGAATTTATTGATAATTTTGAATGATTCAACATTGAAGGGCATACTGTTTGGCAATGGAAAAATAAGCTAAAAAGGTGAAGAGAAAGAAATACTAAACAAATAAGAATTAAACAAGATCTAGATATATTAGTAAGAAGAAAGAGATGCGAATTAGAAAAAAATGTAGGTAGCAGAGATCAGTTTTATATGAATTTTTGAGAAAAATATCATAGTGGAAATCAAGTCCAATTAGCTCACATATATCCAGTCTATATGTCAAGACAAAAATGTTTTACAACCCAAAGAAATCAATGAGCAAGACATTTAAATGAAATATCAGATCAAAATAATATAATGCCGTTGCCTACTCAACTTCATAAAAATTATGATGATAAAAAAATATACTGAAAAGTAAATGGAGAACTACAAAAAATTAATTCTTGGCAAATTGTTGAAAAATGAATTCTTTTAATGCTAAGCGAACACAAAAAAATACCAACAAATTCATTAAATTCGTGTCGCCAATATTACATTAATGAATATATTAAAACATTTGAAAAAAACAAATTATTGAAATATCAAAAATTTTGCAGCTAATAACCTTAATTTTTAGTTAAAATAATTGGTAAAGATATTATTGATTTCACATATTATTTATATATTTTACGCATAACAATTATTTTTGATTTACAAATATTTTAATTAATAACAAATTTATTCTCTTTTAAAACAGTACTAACTATCTTTTGTATTTATTGTTCCAAATAAAACAATATTTATACAATTGTGTACCAACTAGATTTAAACCAAACAATGAACTTATTATTCTATCATTTTAAACAATAATTTTATTAAAAATAAAATTAAATTGTATAATAATATCTACAAAAATTTAAGAAGGTATTAAAATTATTTTACATAATAAATGTATTTGGAAAACATCTATTGAATATATGTCTATTAATAAAATTTTCGTTGTAACTCGAGAGAGAGAGAGAGAGTAACTGCTCTCTAATTATTTTTAGTGTAGGAGGGGATATTCTATAGATTTTATCTATAGAATATTTTTGTATTTATGATAAATGTTGTTTTTTATAAAGACTCATCAAAAATGAAGGAATTAAAAAATAACAGTGTTGATTTAGTAGTTACCTCCCCTCCTTATTTTAATATAAAAAACTATGCATATGATGGGTACCAAAAAACAAAACATTCTTCAGTTTTAAAAAAAGATGTAAGTTATGCAAAAAAGTTTAATAAATATATTCAAAAACTTTTACCTGTATGAAAAGAATGTTATAGAGTTTTAAAACCAAATGGAAAAATTTGCATAAATGTTCCTCTAATTCCAATTTTAAAAAAATATGATAATAGATTCCATAACAGAACAATATATGACTTACAAGCAGAAATACAACATTCTATTCTTACTAATACAAGATTTAATTTGCTTGATTTGTACATATGAAATAGAATTAATTCTACTAAACGATTAATGTTTGGTTCATATCCATATCCATCAAATTTTTATGCACAAAATACAACTGAATTTATTTCAGTTTATGTTAAACCTGGTAAAGCAAAAAAAGTAAGTAAAACAATTAAAGAAAAATCGAAAATTACACAAAGTGATTGATTAAGATTTACAAGTCAAATTTGAAATATCCCTATCCCAAATAGAAATGATAAAGCATTTGGAAAACATTGTGCAATTATGCCAATAGAAATTGCCAATAGATGTATAAAGTTATATTCTTTTATAGGTGACACTATATTAGATCCGTTTGCAGGAAGTGGAACAACATTAGTTTCGGCAAAAAATAATAATAGAAATTTTATAGGGTATGAAATTTATAAAAATTACAAACCAGTAATCAATAAAAAAGTTTATGAAAAATAAAATATTTTTAATGGATGTTGTTGAATTTTTAAACACAATTAAGGATAAGAGTGTTGATTTAATAATAGCTGATCCACCTTATAACATTGGAATTGATGAATGAGATAAATTTGATTCTCAAGATCAATATTGAATGTTTATGAAAAAATGAATTTCATTATGTATTCAAAAAATGAAAATTGGTGCATCCATATATATATTTAACAATCAATTTAATTCTGCCATAACTTTAAATTTATTAAAAAATAAGTTAACTTTTAACAATTGAATTACATGATATAAAAAAGATGGATTTCATCCTTCTAAGAATAAATTTGTTAACAACCAAGAGACATGTTTATTTATGTCTAACGGCAATCCTAAAATATTCAATTTTGATAATGTTAGAATACCATATTTATCAAAGCAAAGGCTTTCAAATTCTTTAGGAATAAAAACTAAGCAAGGAAAATATTGAAAACCTAATCCAAAAGGAAAATTATGTACAGATGTTTGAGAATTTTCATCTGAACGACACAGCAAAAAAATTAATGGAAAGACAAAAAAACTCTCTCATCCAACAATAAAACCACAAGCAATGATTGAAAGAATTTTGAATGCATCTGCAAATAAAAACTCAATAGTTTTAGATCTATTTTCGGGCTCTGGTCAAACAATAATTGCTTGCAATAAATTAGGGATAAATTGTAGTGGGTGCGAAAATAATAAGTTATTTTATAAAAATATTTTAAGAAACATAAAAAATGGAAAAATTAATTAAAGAGTTAGAACGAATTTGCTTACCTCAATCTAAAATCCCAATTTTTATCAAAAATAGGTTGCTAGATAAAAATTATAGAGGATTGCATTTTTCTCAACATAACAGATGAAATTTAAATATGATTATTCGCATACTCACTGAACTAAATAATTTTACCTCTTCTGAAGACTTTATGGAAATTTTAGTAGGAGATGATACTGGGTCATATGAATGTTCTATAGATAAATATAGAAAATTTGTTCAAAATATAAAAGACACTCTAAATAGTGGCACTCTTAATACAATTAAAAAAAATATTTTTCCAGACCTTGCACGAATGGGACTAATTGAAAGATTTAATAAAAACTTTATTCTTATAAATGAACAACAAAAAAAACAATCAGTAAAATTTGTTAGAATAAGTAAATTAGGAAAAAAATTATTAGAAAAAAATGCTGATGAAAGACTAATAATATTTAGCATTTGTATCAAACGTTTGATGAATGGATATTTTACTAAAATATTTGATATTCTTTGTGAATCATTAGAAAAAGTTAAAGCTAAATTTTCTCCTGAAACTTGAATGTTATTTTTAACAGGAATTGATCAAATTTTCTCAGAAAAAAAATACACATTAGATAACATTAAAAATTATTTAATTGAATATCAAAAATTAAATAAATTTAAAAAATGTGCTTTTATTACTGCAATAAAAAATTATTGTAAGGAGTGCCATGCAAATAGAAAAAAATATAATTTATCAAAGGATTTAGATAGAGATTGACATAATTGAAAAAATGAAGCACAACAAATTATTAACATTTTAGCACTAACTGCGCATTTTGAAAAGGATAATAATTATAATTTATTTATTAGAATTGGAAAAGGTGGTGTTGTTGATTCTGAGAAAAATTTGGGTAGAAGTTTAATAGAAAAGAAAAAATATATGCAAATGCACGAAATAGAAAAAAAACCAGGTTTTAATCTCCATCATATCGTTCCTCTTGAGCAAGCTGATACAGCAGAACAATGAAAATTAATTGATTGTTGAGAAAACATGATTTATATTGATGCATATTCCCATAGTAAAATTCATCATTATAAAGATAAATTATTTTTAAATTAGGGTATGATAAAAAAACTCATGATTTGATTATTAATTCTTTACTAGATAATGTAAGACCATTAATTGAAAAATATGAAGAAAATGTTATTTACAAAATAAATAATATTGAAAAAATGATTTGCAAAAATTCAGAATTATTGACCTTCAAATCTTCAAAATAATTTAACTCAAATAAAACATATTTATTAACAATACATTTATAATGCAAATACTAAGTCAAAAAACCAAATTTCCTGACAACTTAGTTTAATTCACAATTTATAGTATAATTTGGGTTTTTGTAAATTATTTATTCGATCTATAGCTTCATTAATTTTGTTTTAACTTAGTAATATTTATAGGGATGACTATCTTTTTCAATACTCTTCTAAGTTAACAATAATTGATTTTGAAAAAAATCCTAATAAATTTTTTTAATCTTATAAATATTCAAAATAAATCAGATGAATAAATAAAAGAAATGAATTTTTAATTAATAAAAATTATTGCTTTTGAATAATCTTATTAATAAATAAGAATATAAATTTTATATTTTAATTCTATTAGAAATGTCATCTAGTTTGTGTTGTTTTTTGTCTATTCGTTTTGTGTTTCTTTAGACTCTTCTAAACCTAATATCTTATTAGCTTCACTAATGCTTAAATTATTAGTTTCAATTTTATTTAATTTACTTGTAATTTTATTAGTTCTTGTAGTAATTAACTTATCGAAGTCTTCATTAGTCTTTTTAAATCTATCACTAATGTTAATAACAAGTTTGTTATAACGATCAAATTCTACTCTAATAGCTGCTAAAGTTTTTCAAATATTAGCTGATTCTTTTTGAAGAGCTAACGTCTTAAAGCCCATTCTGAAACTTGTGAGAATAGCACTCATAGTAGTTGGTCCAGCAATTACTACATGATATTTATTTTGCAATTCTTCAATCAAACCGTTTTTACACACTTCTGCATATAAACCTTCAATTGGTAAAAACATAATAGCAATATCAGTTGTTTTAGGGATATTAATGTATTTCTCATTAATGTCTTTTGCCATATTCTTAATGGTAGTAACAAGACTTTTTCTTCTTTCATTAATCAGGTTTTCATCACCTAATTGAATTGCATCATTTAATTGAGTATATTTTTCAAGAGGAAATTTAGAATCAATTGGTAAATATACATGTTCATTTTCCTCCATCCCAGGGAATTTAATGGCAAATTCTACTGGATCACGTTTTGTTCCTGTAACAATATTTGTTTCATATTGATCTCTAGTTAAAATTTGTTCTAATATAGCTCCTAATTGAATTTCCCCAAAAATACCTGTTGTTTTAACATTGGATAAAATTTTTTGAAGATTACCGACACTCTCTCCAACTCTTTTCATTTCCCCAGCAGATTTTTGTACTTCTTCAAGACGTTTACTTAATAAATCAAAACTTTCGTTAAATCTCTTAGTTATTGTTTCGGAAAGTTTTTCATCAACTGTTTGTTTAATTTCTTTCAGTTTAGATTCATTTAAATCGGTTAAATCTTTAAATTTGATATCAAATTTATTATCAATTTCTTTTCTAATCTCATTTAATCTTTCTTCAAAAAAATGATAATTATTATTAATATTTTCTTCAATTGATTTAATTTGTGTGGTAACAACAGTATCTGCAGTGTTATTTTTATTTTTATTATCTAAAAATAGTTTTAAAATAATGCAAGTAGCAATTAATGATATCAATACTAAAATTAATATGATGATAATGGTAGCGTTCATAATGATATTAATCATTATAAATATAATAATTATTAATTTTTACATTAGTAAACATAATTTTGTAAAAACTAAATTATAAAGTTATTAGTTAATTAAGTATTAAGCATTATATTTATTAAAAAAATCTAATAAGATTTCATATCTTTTTAAAGCTTCAGGCATCTCGTTTAAAAACTCATGTCTACTATGAGGAAATAAAATCAATGAAACATGTTTAATTTTGGCTTTATTTTTATAAAAATTAAATAATTTTTTCACACCTTTACCCATATTACCAACAGGGTCATCTTTACCAGAAATCAATAAAATAGGCAAATTTTTGTTAAGATTACTAATGTATTTTTTAGTATACAATTTCCTTAACCCTCTAAAGAAATCTGCATAAAATCTGTATGAGCAAGTAAATTTACAATAAGGATCAGCATGATAACGTGCATTATTATCTTTATCAACACTTAATCATTCTCCTTCATCAAAATTCTTTGCATATGCACCAAAAGAAAGTTTTTCAATAAGTTTTGCTGGTTTCTTTTTGTTATTAAATAAACACACAAAAGATCCTAAGTATACTTGAAAATCTTTCTTGTAATTACTTCCACCAATTACTACTCCATCAATTTTGTAACCATATTTACCAATATAACTTTGAGTTAGAAATGAACCATAAGAAAAACCGAATACAAAGTATTTAAGATTAGGATATTTTTGTTTATAGTAGTCTGTAATAAATCCTTCATCTTTAACTGTATCAGCAAACATATCACCATCACAATAACCTAAAGTAGTTTTATCTGTGTTTCCATGCCCTCTATGATCATCAGCTACTACTAAATACCCTTTTGAATTAAGAAATTTAGCAAATTTATCATATCTTGCACCATGCTCTACCATGTATTAAAAGGATTTACTACTGAATTTTTAGTTAATCAAAGTGCTTATAGATTATGCAATACTATGCAAATTCCAGCAAGAGTAACAAAAATTAGTGGAAAAGCTTTTTATAAGAATTCTGTATCAACAATTCCATCTTTTATCAAAAATTTAACTTTTGCTGAAAATTCTAATTGTTCATCTATTGATCACTCCGCTTTTCGTTCTTGCTCATCATTGGTTTCAGCTGATATTTCAAAAGCGAATAATCTAACACAAATTAATCAATCTGCATTTATGGAATGTTCTTCATTAACTTCTATTGATTTTTCAAGTACTGTAACATCTGTTGATTTAAATGTTTTTAATGATTGTCCTAGTTTAAATAGTATTATATGAGATCGTTGAACTGGTTCATTCCGTTTTTTATCTAGCGATGCATTCAGTGGTGTTTGTCCAACTGGCGGAATAGTGACTATAACTAATACTAGTGGTGAACATAGTGAAAATGAATTGCTTCAATGTTTACATGATAATGGTGGGTTACCAGAGAGTTGATTACCTTTACCAGATGAAGTTTATAATATAGACGAAAATAATGTTTTGCGAGGTTTTACTCAAGAATTTTTAGATAATCCATCTGCTTATGGTGAACGTAGTGTTATGCAAATTCCAGCAAGAGTAAGATGTGTTGCTGACAATGCTTTTTTTATTCCCGATTCTTCTCAACCAACATCAACAATTCCATCATTTATTACAAAATTAACTTTTGCTAAAGGATCTCAATGTTCTACAATTGGTCAAAGTGCTTTTAGAGCATCAGGAACTTCAGGACAAGAGCCTGGTGAAATTACTTACATTGATTTATCGAATTGCACTAATTTGTTATCAATAGGACAAAGTGGTTTTTGTAGACGTAATAAATTAACTTCTATTAAGTTTCCTAACAATTTATCTTCAATTGGTATGAATTCCTTTGGATGATGTTATTCTTTAACAACAGTTAATTTATCAAATTGTAATAATTTATCATCAATTGGTATGTATGCTTTTTTTGCTTGTCCATTATCAACACCTCTTGATTTATCAAAATATATCAATCTAACTTCGATTGATGCATTTGCGTTTTTTGAATGCAAATCACATTCTATAACATTCCCAGGTAGTTTACAAATAATTGGTGATTCTGCTTTTGAATTTTGTAGGTCTATTGAAGAAATTATTTGAAATAATTTAAACAGCGCTCCAATAATTGGAGTTGAAAGTTTTAAATATATCCCAAATACAGGACATGTTAAATCAACAGGAAATTATACTTCTAGTGAATTATTATCACTTTTAAAAGAAAAAGGTGGATTACTGTCTTCTTGAGAAGTAGCTAAAGATTAATTAACTTAATTGCAAATGTACTCAAAATATTGGGTACATTTTTTTTGTTATTTTTCGATTTTTTTGAAAAAAAAAAAAAAAAAGAGTATATTATATTAATATATAAAGGTAAATATGAACAAGAAGTTAAACAAAAAATTATTAAATTTGATTGCATTATGTAGTGGAATAACAGCTACAGTTGCAGTCGGCATAGGTGGAATAGTTTATTCCATTCAAGAAAAAAACAGCGGAGGCGGAGATGAACCTGTTGATCAAAAAGTTTTACCAGATGATGTTTATGAAATTAACAGCGACAATGTTTTATTGGGATTTAAAGATGAATTTTTAAACGATTCAACTTCTCCTATTTATAAAGACAATTTTCAAGATTTTCACACTATGCAGATTCCAGAAAGAGTTACAAGTATTAATGAAAATGCTTTTTTTAACGGATCAGAATCAACAATTCCAGATTTTATTGAAAATTTAACCTTTGCAGAAGGTTCTAAATGTTCTTCTTTTGGAATACGTTCTTTTGAAAGTTCAACACTAAATCATATTGATTTTTCAAATGCAATTAACTTGTCTTTGATTAGAGGCCACGCTTTTGAAAATTGTTCATCATTAACTTCTGTTGATTTATCAAAATGTACTATTCTTTCTTCAATGGAATTTTATGCATTTTATGGTTGTACATCATTAATTTCAGTAAATTTTTCAGATAATTTAACCAAAATTCCATCTGAAGCTTTTGGTAATTGTTCTAAACTTACCTCAATTGATTTATCAAACTGCACTAATTTAACATTAATTGATCATTCTGGATTTGATACCTGTAAATCATTAACTTCAGTAAAACTTCCAGAAAGTTTAGAAAAAATTGAATACTATGGATTTCGAGGTTGTTCTTCATTATCCTCTATTGATTTTTCAAATGTAACTAGTTTATCTTCAATTGGCAATTGTGCTTTTGAAAAGTGTTTATCACTCACTTCTATATCTTTGCCAAGTAATTTATCAACATTGGGTATGAATGTTTTTGCTGGTTGTTCTAGTTTAAATAGTATTACATGAGATTCTTGAAAGGGTAATACAACATTATATGATACTTCATTCAGTGGTGTTTATTCAGATAGAGGAGCTGTGACTGTTGCAAACCAAAGTGATGACGCACATGATAGTATAGCATTGCTTGAATATTTATTAAATAATGGTGGATTACCAGAAAGTTGATTACCAGATGCTGAATTACCAGATAGTGTATATCGCATTGAAAACGATGTCTTAATGGGTTTTACTTCAGAATTCTTAGCTAATTCAAGAGCATATAGATTATGTAACACTATGCAAATCCCTGCTAGAGTTACAAGTATTAATGAAAGTGCTTTTTATAACGGATCAGAATCAACAATTCCAGATTTTATTGAAAATTTAACCTTTGCAGAAGGTTCTAAATGT
>CATDIL010000004.1 GCA_949517355.1 uncultured Mycoplasmatota bacterium | reverse complement strand
TTCTTGTTCATATTCGTCTTTGTATATTAATAAATATACTCTTTTTTTTTTTTTTGCAACAAATTTTGATAATTTTTCTATGAAATTATATTTTCAGAGATGTAACGATAAAACATAATTCCAAGAACATAATTCTTGAAATCTGATCCTTCCATACCACCTCTTAAGTCTTCAGCAATTTTTCAAATTGCTGAATGTAATTTTTTTCTTTCAACTTCCCTTTTGTTATCCATAAATATTTTGTGTAAAATTAATTATATAATTAACGTTGTTTATATATACAAAACTATTTGTTTTATATTTAAATTTAATTTTTCAATTTTTTATGTATATATTTATATATTATATATAATATATAAATATTGTCTATGACCCTAGTTAAAATCCATACTGAATATATTACATTAGGTCAATTAATAAAATTTGTTGGATTAATAGATAATGGATCACAAGCTAAATTTTTTGTCACAAATCACAATATTACTCATAATGGTATTATTGAAAACAGACGTGGTAAAAAAATTTATCCTAATGATCTAGTGGTTATAGATGATTTGGAATATAAGATTGTAAGGGAATAAGTATTATGGAAAACGAACAAAATGAACAAATAAAACTTGAACAAGAAAAAGAATATGGTGCAAGTAGTATTCGGATTCTAGAAGGTCTAGAAGCTGTTAGAAAGCGTCCTGGTATGTATATCGGATCTACAGGACCTCAAGGATTACACCACATGATCTGGGAAATTGTTGATAACGCCATTGATGAAGCAATGGGTGGTTATGCAACAAGAGTTATTGTTACATTAACTAAACAGGGGTCTATTAGAGTGGACGATGATGGTCGTGGTATCCCAGTGGATATCCATCCTAAAACTGGTAAATCAACTGTAGAAACTGTTTTAACAGTGTTACATGCTGGTGGTAAGTTTGATAATACATCTTATAAGATCTCTGGTGGTTTACACGGTGTGGGTGCATCTGTTACTAATGCATTATCTAAATGAATGAAAGTATGAGTATCAAGAAACCATGAAGAATACTATGTAGAATTCCGAAATGGTGGTCACACAGTAGAGCCATTAAAGAAACTAGGACATTCTGATAAACTACAAGGAACTATTGTAGAATTCTTCCCAGACTTTACTGTTATGGAACAAGCTACATTTGAACATGACATTATTGCTGGACGTCTAAGACAATTAACATATCTAAACAAAGGTTTAAAAATCATTTTTATTGATGAACAAACAAACCAAAAAGATGAATGATTGTATGAAGGTGGTTTAAAAGAATACATTGAAGATTTAAACCGTGATAAAGAAAAACTTGTTCCATCAATTGTTTATGGCGAAGAAGAAGCAAAAGTAAAAATTCCTAATAGTTTACAAGATGAAACATACAACATTAAAGTTGAAGTTGCATTCCAATATAACAAGACATATAACAACTCTTGTTATTCTTTCTGTAACAACATTAACACTATTGAAGGTGGAACTCACGAAGAAGGTTTTAGATTAGCTTTAGTTAAGATCTTAAATAGATTTGCTATTGAAAAGAAATTTATTAAAGAATCTGATGAAAAATTTACAAAAGACGATGTGGTTGAAGGTTTAACTGCTATTGTTTCAATTAAACACCCTAACCCTCAATATGAAGGTCAAACTAAACGTAAATTAGGAAACACTGAAGTTCGTCCTTTTGTAAATAAAGTAACATCTGATGTATTTGAAAAATATGTTCTTGAAAACCCAGATGATGCAATCATCATTATCAAGAAGATCATGTTAGCTCAAGAAGCTCGTAGAAAATCTCAAGAAGCTAAAGATGCTACAAGAAGAAAATCTCCATTTGACTCAGCATCTTTACCTGGTAAACTTGCAGATTGTTCTACAAAAGATCATACAATCTCTGAATTGTATATCGTCGAAGGTGATTCAGCAGGTGGTTCTGCTAAGCTAGGTAGAAACCGTGAATTCCAAGCAATTTTACCTTTGAAAGGTAAAATCTTAAATGTTGAAAAAGCAAAAACTAATAAAATTTTTGAAAATGATGAAATCATGGCAATGATTACTGCAATCGGAGCTGGTGTTAACCCAGAATTTGATTTAACTAAAATTCGTTATGACAAGATCATCATTATGACCGATGCCGATGTCGATGGTAGTCACATTCGTATCTTATTACTTACATTCTTCTTCAGATATATGTATCCATTAATTGAAAGTGGACACATTTATGCTGCTCAACCACCTTTATACAAATTTATGTTAGGTAAAACTATTAAGTATGCATATACAGATCAAGAATTAGAAGACTTCAAAAAAGCTGCTGGTAATACTCATTATTCAGTACAAAGATATAAAGGTTTGGGTGAAATGAATCCTGAACAATTATGAGATACAACTATGGATCCACAATATAGAATTCTTCAAAAAATATCTATTGATGATGCTGTTAAAGCAGATGCAGAATTCTCATTATTAATGGGTGATGATGTAATGCCTAGAAAAGATTTCATTTCAAAGAATGCCAAGTTCGTTAAGAACTTAGACATCTAATAAAAGGAGAAAATTATGGCTGATAATTCAAATATTGAAAAAATTCGTGAATCTTTAACAAAAACAGTCGTTAAAGATCGTCCTATTGTAAAAGAATTACAAACATCATTCTTAGACTATGCAATGAGTGTTATCGTTGCTCGTGCTATTCCTGATGCTCGTGATGGTTTTAAACCAGTTCACCGTAGAGTTTTGTATGCTGCATATGGATTAGGTATGACAAGTGATAGAGCATATAAAAAATCCGCTCGGTTAGTTGGTGAAGTTATTGGTAAGTATCACCCACACGGAGATACTGCTGCTTATGAAACAGCTGTTCGTATGGCTCAAGACTTTTCAATGAGATATTTACTTATTGATGGTCATGGTAACTTTGGTTCAATTGATGGTGATGGTGCAGCTGCTATGCGTTATACAGAATGCAGATTATCTAAATTGGCAGATACTATCATGAATGACATCGATAAGAATACTGTTGATTTCACTGACAACTATGATGGTAGTGAAAAAGAACCAGTAGTCTTACCAGCATTATTTCCTAACTTATTAGCAAATGGATCAAGTGGTATTGCTGTAGGTATGGCAACCAACATTCCTCCACACAACTTAAATGAATTAGTAGCTGCTATTAAATTAATTGCAGCTGAACCAGATACTACAATTGAAGAAATTAAACAAGTATTATCTGGCCCAGATTTCCCAACTGGTGCTGAAATTATTGGTGCTAAAGGAATTAATGACTACTTTAATACAGGACGTGGTTCTATTACTATTAGAGCTAAGGGTACTTACACAACTGAATCTAATGGTAAATCTACTATTATCTTCACTGAAATCCCATACATGGTTAACAAGACTGCATTAATTGAAAAGATTGTTGATCTTGTTAAAACTATGCAAATTGAAGGAATCGCGGATCTTCGTGATGAAACTAACCGTGAAGGTATCAGAATTGTTATTGAAACAAAGAAAGATGTTGTTCCTGAAGTTTTAATGAACCAATTATATAAAGCTACTCCATTACAAACTAACTTTGCTGTTAACATGTTAGCTTTATATAAAAATGAACCTAAATTATTAAATATTAAACAAGCATTAGAAATCTACTTAGAACATCAAATTGAAGTATTAACACGTAAAACTGAATTCAATTTAAAGAAAGCTACAGAACGTGAACATATTTTAGAAGGTTTACATATTGCTACTGGTAACATTGAACGTGTTATTGAAATCATCAGAAAAGCAGATGACAATAATGCTGCATTAACTCAGTTAATGACAGAATTTAAATTATCTGAAATTCAATCTAAAGCTATTCTTGAAATGAAACTTCGTTCATTAAGTGGTATTGAACGCAAAAAGATTGAACAAGAATTAGAAGAATTAAAAGCAAGAATCATTGACTTAAAAGACATTTTAGCTAGATATGAACGTAAGATCGAAATTATTAACACAAACCTTGATGAATTAGTAAGAAGATTTGGTGATAAGAGAAGAACCACAATTGCTTTTGATGCATCAAGTGAAATTGATGATGAAGACTTAATCCCAGTAGAAGACATCATTATTACAATGTCTAACCGTGGATACTTTAAACGTGTTCCAATCGATACATACCGTGCCCAAAAAAGAGGTGGTGTTGGTGTTATTGGATTACAAACACACAATGATGATAATGTTCAAAAGATTATTGCTGCATCTACGCATACTGATATCTTATTCTTTACAGACTTTGGTAAAGTATATAGATTAAGAGGATACCAAATTCCAAAAGGTGTTAGAACATCAAAAGGTATTCCTGCTATTAACTTAATTGGTATAGAAAAAAATGAAAAAGTCTTAACTATTTTACCAATTGATAATTATGAAAATGGTTGTCTATTCTTTGCTACAGTTAATGGTATAGTAAAGAAAACTTCACTAAATGAATATGCAAGAATCCAATCTAATGGTAAAATAGCTATTACATTAAAAGAAGGTGATAAGTTATTTAATGTTATCCATGTAAATGATAATGATGAAATTTATTTAGCTGGAAGTAATGGCAACTTAGCTAGATTCTTATCTAGTCAAGTAAGAAGCATGGGTAGACAAGCTGCTGGTGTTCATGGTATGAGATTGGATGATAAAGAATACATTGTAGGTTTGTCTTCTAGTCAAAGTGGTAATAAGATTTTATCTGTTGGAGCAAAAGGTGTTGGTAAGTTAACACCTGTTGAAGAATACAGATTAACAAAAAGAAACGCTAAAGGTGTTAAAACTCTTAAAGTTAACCAAAAAACTGGTAAACTTGTTTATACAGGTGCTGTTGTAGGTGATGAAGATGCGTTAATGATCACTTCAGCAGGTAAAATAATTAGATTCTCATTATCGCAAGTTAATACAATTGGTCGTAGTACTTCAGGTGTTAAATTAATGGATGTTGATGAAAACGAAAAAATTCAATCAGTTACATTGTTTACACCATCTGAAAACGAAGAAACTACAGATGTAGAAATCAATGAATCTTCTTTAGAAGATAATAACACAGACCAAGGACCTGCCCCTAACCCTGAAGACGCTGAATAATGAACGTATTAATTACTGGTGGTGCAGGTTATATTGGTTCTGTTACCGCTGAATTATTTTTAAACAACAAACATAATGTAATAATTTATGATGATTTATCAACAGGATTTTTAAAACTAGTTGATAAAAGAGCAAAATTTGTTAAAGGATCAATCCTTAACTATTCTTTGCTTTGTAAAACCATCAAAGAAAACAAAATTGATTTAATCCTTCATTTAGCTGCTAAAATTGTTGTTTCTGAATCTGTAAGAAAACCTACTTTGTATCACAAAGTAAATGTTAATGGTACAGCAAACATTCTTAAGGCCATGGAAAAACTTCATGTTAACAAAATATTATTTGCAAGTAGTGCTGCTGTGTATGGTAATATTAAAAAATCAGTTATCACAGAAAATTCTATTAAAAAACCATGTAATCCTTATGGTGAGACAAAACTAATTGGTGAACAACTGATTAAAAATCACAAAAAAACTCATAAAAATTTTAATTATGTTTGTTTAAGATTATTTAATGTTGCAGGAGCTTCTGATTCTGGTAAGTATGGACTACTAAAAATTAAACCGTACTTATTAATTCCTTGTATCAATGACTCATTTAGATTAAACAAAGAATTCAATATCTTTGGTAATAACTACAAGACTATCGATAAAACAGCTTCTCGTGATTACATTGATGTTAACGATATTGCTAAAGCATTCTTCTTATCTTCTTCATATGTGAACAAGAAGTCAGGTATCTTTAACATAGGTAATCAAAAAGGAAGTACTGTAAAACAAATCTATGATGAAGCTTGTAAAGTATTAAAAAAGAAACCAAACTTTATTTACAAACCTAATAGACCAGGGGATCCTGATAATTTATTAGCAAGTAATCAATTAGCTAAAAAAGAATTGAAATGAAAACCAACCCATTCAATTAAACAAATGATTCTTGCTGATTACAAATATAGAAATAAAAACTTATAAGCAACTACTTTAATTTTTTGTAGTCATTAATAACTTTACATTTCTTGTTTGAAATAGTTGCTACAATCGGGATACAAATAAATGAAATAAACAAAATAATCAAGAATGGATTCAATATTAAGAACCATGTATGTTTTCATACAATAATTCCTATTGCTCCAGCTAACAATATACCTGTTGCTAACAGGTTTAATTTTTCATTTCGAATAACTTCTCAAAATGTAATTTTTTGATTATTTTTAATAGAAACATTGTATTTGTGTTTCCTATTAAACAATGTTTTTATTGCTGCTATAAATGATGGAACAAAGAAAGAACCGTAAATAAACATAGATATTAAAGAACTTGATAATCCTTTCAAAAATGATTGATTAGAAATAGCACAATAAATTGATTGTGAAACTAGAGAAAATATAAAGAAAATTATTGATAAAATGTATAGTTCTCAAGGAAATAAATGGTAATCATAATCTGTTGGCAAGAATGAAACAGCTATATAAAATATAACAAAAGAAATAAAGGAGTAAATAGGCATAATAAATACTTGTGATGGAGATAAGAAATGAATCTTCTCAAATCATAGCATTTTACTCTTTAATAGCTTAGGAGTAAATTTTAAATAAAGTTCTTCAGTAGATTTTAATCATCTCATTTGTCTACTCTTAAACGCAAAGTAGTTAGGTGGTATTTCCTCGCCTAAAATAATGTTTGGTGCAAGAATAACTCTATAACCGTTGTATGATGTATCAATTGTAAAGGACATGTCTTCACAATTAATTTCAGAAATCCTTCATCCATTTGCTCCATATGCTTCTTTAGAAATTAGACATCCATGACCATACATCGAACAATAACCATATTCATTATTCATAATTTTCATAGTTGATCAATACTTTCTTGACAAACTCGTACAACTATTTAAGTTAGCTCTAAACATGTTATCAATATTAACATTAACAAAAGATCCTTGAATTACTCCAGTATTTTTAAATTGATTAAAGTAAGCTAAAAACTTTTGAATACAATCTTTTGTTAAATATGTATCAGAGTCCATTGGTAAATAATAATCAAATTGTTCTTTATATTGAGATAGGAAATAGTTTACATTACCGCTTTTGTTTTTAGGGCCAACACCATTTCTTCTTACTATTTCAAATTTGTATCTCTTTTGTAAGTTATTGATTAAATCAATATTATTTTGTTTTCTTGAATCATCACAAACAAATACTTTGTAATTTTTGTATGTAAGTTTTTGTGTTGTTAGAAAAGCATTAATCAAAAAATCATCACATACATAATACATAACAGCGACTTTAGCTTTAGAGTCAATTATCTTGTTATTTTTTAAAATATTATCATAAAACTTGAAAGCTGTTTTTTTCCTAAAGAAACATACTATAAGAATTATGATATCATAGATGCTATAAAATCACACACTGATCATCATGATTGCAGATAATACTAGATAGACAATAACTGAAAAATATTGAGCGTTTTTGACAACACTAGTAACAGTAAAGTATATTACTAAAGCACATATACATATATATATATATAAAAAGAAACTATACAAGGAATAAATTTCTTTTTTTTATAATCATCAAATGTTCTTCGCATTGTTATTTTAAATTATAGTTAAAAAACCTTCCCAAAGTTTGCTTTTTCTTGCAAGAATTAATGCAATTAAGTTCTTAAAATTAAATTTGATTTCCTCTGAATTGTGACATATAAAGTTTGTAATAGAAACCCTTTTTAGCTATTAAATCTTTATGTTTACCATGTTCTACAATTTGACCATTATCAATTACTAAAATGTTATCGGCATTCTTAATTGTTGATAATCTATGAGCAATCATTAATGTCGTTCTATTTTTAATTAATTTTTCCATAGCTTCTTGAATTTGGATTTCAGTTTTTGTATCAATAGAAGAAGTAGCTTCATCTAAAATAACTATTTTAGAATCCGCTAAGAAAGCACGAGCAATAGCGATTAATTGACGTTGTCCTTGAGATAAATTACCACCATTATCAGATAGAATAGTGTCATATCCGTTTGGTAATTTAGTAATGAAACTATGACAGTCAGCTAGTTTGGCTGCTTTAATAATTTCATTTTTAGCAGCATTTAACTTACCATACCTAATGTTTTCATAAATAGAAACACCAAACAAATATGTGTCTTGTAAAACCATAGTAATGTTTTGTCTTAATGAAGTACGATCAATATCAGCAATCGGAGTGCCATCCACCATTAACTTACCACCATTAATGTCATAGAATTTTGTTATCAAGTTAACAATAGTAGTTTTTCCTGCTCCTGTTGGACCTACTAAAGCAGTTACAGTTCCGGGTTTTGCTATAAAATTAATATTCTTTAAAATAGGTTTATCTTTTGTGTAAGCAAAATCCATATTCTTTGCTTCGACAACACCTTGAATTGAATCTGGTGTTAACATTTTAGCATTTGCAGGATCTTTTTCTTCATCTTGTTCTAAAATTTGGAACACACGATCACTTGATGCTAAACATAACATCATTTGACCAAATGTAGAAATTAACTGATTAATAGGGTTTGTTAAATTTCTAGCAATCATCGTAAACATTACTAAGAAAACAGTAGGATCAAGAATGTTTAAAACACCTCAAGATGTTTTAATTCATCCATTAAGAATAAATACCACACCTCATGCAGCTAAGATAACGAATGACATGTTGTTAAAGAAACCATTTAAAGGCATCATAACGTTTGTTACACTGTTTGCTATTGTAGAATTCTTAGTTAATTTTTCATTTAAGATGTCAAAATTTTTCTTAACTTCATCTTCCATCTTAAATAAAGAAATAATCTTAGTACCAGAAATATATTCTTCAATATACCCATTTAGTTCGCCTAAGCATTTTTGTTGTTTTACATAGTAAGGCCTTAATGTCTTGATAATGAACATATTGATTAACGCTACTAATGGATAAATCAATAAAACTATTAAACTTAGTGCCCAATTAGCTAAGAACATTAATAGTCCTACTGAAACAATGCTACAAATTCAAAAGATACTATTACCAACATATTGAGAAATAAATCTTGTAATGTTGTCAACATCATTAGCTGTTCTACTAATAATGTCACCTGAAGGTGTTTGATCAAAATACTTAATAGGAATTTTGTGTAATTTTCTAAAAATAGCTGTTCTTAAATGATAACATCCACGTTCTGCTATTTTAACAGTTAAAAACGATGTTAATCATGTAAATAAATTGGATAAAATATAAATAATTAACAAACCCATTCCTGCAAAAACAAAACCACTTATTGTGTTAATTAATGCAGTATCAGGCATACCCATAAACTTCATTAAATATGAATAAAGTAGTGCATACATGTAAATAGCAACTGCTGTAAATGCGCCTGCTATTGTAGAAACTGTAAATGAAACAATTATTTGTCATTTATATTTTGCAAAATATGATCACAACTTTTTAGTCGTTCCTTTAGCGTATTTTTGCTTAGCAGAGGTATTAATTAAAATTGGTGGCATATTATCTTAACCCCTCCTTTCCTAATTGTGATGAAACTATATTACGGTATGTTTCACTAGATTTTACTAATTGTTTGTGTGTACCAATACCTGAAATCTTACCGTTGTCCATAACAATAATTTTGTCTGCATTTTTAATAGAGGCTACTCTTTGACTAACAATAATCACTGTAGAATCTTTATAGTCTCTTCTAATATTTTCTTGAACTTTAGCTTCTGTGATTAAATCTAAAGCGCTTGTAGAATCGTCCATAATTAAAATTTTTGGTTTTTTAACTAATGCTCTTGCAATGCATAATCTTTGCTTTTGTCCACCTGAAAAATTTCTTCCCCTTTGATCAACAGGATAATCCAATTTACCTTTCATCTTGCTTAAGAAATCTCAAGCACATGCGTTCTCGCAAGCTTTAATCAATTCTTCATCAGTAGCATTTCTATTACCATATTTAAGATTTTCTCTTACATTTCCTTGGAATAAACTATTTTCTTGTAAAACAACCCCAATTTGTTCTCTCAAATCAGATAAAGAAATGTCTTTAACATTAATTCCACCTAAGCTAATTGAACCGCTTTGAACATCATATAATCTTGGAATTAAATTTACTAATGATGATTTACCACTACCTGTTCCTCCGATAATTCCTAAAAATTGACCTTGTTTAACTTCAAAATTAATGTTAGATAAAATATTGCTTTTAGCTTTATTAGAATATTTGAAGTTAACATGATTAAATTTAATTGAATAATCATTTTCTAGATGTTTAGGATTTTTAGAATCTACAATAGTAGATTCGGTGTTAAACACTTCTTGCATTCTTATGATTGATGGTTTTGCAGTAATGAATTGAACTACTACAACAATTGCCATAACAACTGAAGACAACACAATCATTAATAAGCTTGTAAATGAGAAAATTTTTCCTACTAAACTTGAGTTGTTTTCTCCTAAAAATCCTGTAGCCATCAATCCTGCAAAAATACCAAGTTGCAAACACATAGTGATTGTTGACATAATAGGTGATATTAAAATTTGTGCTTTAATACGATATTTTTTGTAGTGTGTATTAGCTTTTCTAAATCTTGTTGTTTGTTCTTCTTGAATACCAAAAGATTTAACCACTCTCATTCCAAGAATATTTTCTCTCATGATGTTGTTGGTAATATCTAATTGTTTTTCAGCTTTTTCAAATCAGCGGAATACATTTCTACCAAACAACATCATTACACCAAGCATTAATAAACACACACCAACTGCTATTAAACCAAATACTCAGCCTACTGTAGTAAATGATATTGCTAACCCACCAACGAATGTGATTGGCGATCTAATAAGTATTGTTAATGTTAACTGTGTTAACATTTGAAAGTTATTAGTATCTGTTGTTAATCTAGTGATTAATGAACCTGTAGAAAACTTATCAATGTTAGCAAATGAAAAACCTAAAACTTTTTTGTACAACCCGCTTCTCAAATATTGAGTGGCTAGCAAAGATGCTTTAGCTGCATAAATCATCGCTATTACAGCACACCCTAATCCTCCACAAGCTAATCCAGAAATCATTCCTATTTTAGTTCATAATTCTTCTCAACCACCTAGTCCTAACGAAACTTTAGTAGCTGCAGCAATTACATCTTGTAACAATGTTGGTTGGTATAAATCACAAACGCAACCACCTGTTGTAAGTATTACAGATATAATTGCAAAAATTAAAGCTTTTCCTTTGATAAATTTAAATATTTTTAACATGTTTTTTATTTATTAAATATTTTATTGAATAAAGATAGCATTTCACCATCTTTTTTGTTGTCTTCACTCAGAAGGTTATTGACATCTAATTCAGGAAGTTTATATTTATTAGTTTTAAATTCCTTAGTTAATTCTTGTAAATCTTTGTTTACAAATCCAGCAAAATATATTGGATGGTTAAAGTATTTAATCACAAAGTCTTGAAATGCTGGTTTTGAATAATTTTTATTTAAAATAAAAGCATCTGCTTCATTATTAAATTTTAAAATTATTCCATTGTTCGAAGCTACAAATACTTTTTCAGCTAGCATTAAACAATTTGCACATGCGGGTATATTTTCATCTTCTAATAATTTATTAAATATGCTTTGCATATTTGTAATAGTAGATTTGTTTGCATTAGATGCTACATGTTTGAAGATGTCTGTTGGAGATAAATTATTAGATTCTGTTTTAATTATTGGTTGATCGTTTTTAACCACAGGTTGTTTAACTGGTTGTGTGGGAAGAACTTCCTTTGTTTGAGAAACAACAGGTTTATGAATTTTATAAACAGAAGTTGTGAACATTGGTTTATTAGGTTCAGTTGGTGGTAAATTAGTTTTAATTGGTTGTTCTACTTTAGCTTTAACACTAACTGTTTGCTGATTAGAATTTAAGTTGAATGTTTCAAACACTCCGATTAAGAAAACCGATTTTTGATCATTGGCATTTTTAATTTGAATGAAAATCTTTTGTCAAATATTAATGTAAGAAATTAATTCATGTTCTGATAAAGTAAAAGCATTAATAGTATCTTTGTTTAACATTTTTAAATTATCAAATTTATTAGTTTGTAAATAAATTAATTTGTCTAATAAAATTGAAATTAATTCTGTTACAAATACTGTGTAATTGATTCCTTGTGTTGAATATTTTTCAACTTGGTTAATAATAATATCTAATTTCCTAGAAATTAAATTATTAATAAATGATATTTTTGAATTTAAATCTACTAAACCAAAAATTTCATTAATCGCTTGTTCGGTAATATTGTTATTTGTATAAATGCATAACTGATCAAGAATACTTAATAAATCTCTTGCCGATCCATTACCTAGTTGAATAATTTTATTAATTGATGTTTCGTCAATTTTAATATTTTCATTTTTAATGACGTTGGTTAATATTTCTCTTGCATCGTTTTCGGTCATTCTAGAAAATTGAAAGTTTTGACAACGAGATAAAATTGTTGCAGGAATCTTGTTCATTTCTGTTGTAGCAAAAATAAAAATTACATGATGAGGAGGTTCTTCAATTGTTTTTAATAAAGCGTTTCACGCAGATGTGGTTAACATGTGTGCTTCATCAATAATATAAACTTTATATTTAAGTGCTGTCGGTAAAAATCCAACACTATCAATAATGTTTCTAACTTCATCTACTCCGTTATTAGAAGCAGCGTCTAATTCAATAATATCACTTGTTTTACTATCGATGATTAATTTACAGTTTTCACATTCGTTACACGCATCTCCATTGACCGGATTTAAACAGTTAACGGCTTTTGCAAATATCTTTGCAATAGAAGTTTTTCCTATACCTTTAGATCCATAGAAAATATAAGCATGAGCAATTTTACCTTGTTGAATCGAATTCAATA
The DNA here is from genome assembly GCA_949517355.1 of uncultured Mycoplasmatota bacterium. Classification (GTDB taxonomy): domain Bacteria; phylum Bacillota_I; class Bacilli_A; order Mycoplasmatales; family Mycoplasmoidaceae; genus Malacoplasma_A. The sequence continues at coordinate 58,009 of CATDIL010000004.1, read as the reverse complement.
AGGTTCTAATAATTGGTTTTTGCCCAACAACTGTATTAAAATTGGTTGGTCTATATTTTCTATAAAGACTGATATATTCCATTGTGTTTATATTATATAAACACCTTAAAAAATTAAGAAAAATTATTTAGATGATTGAATAAGAGATTTCTGTAGTTCTCTTTCAGCATATGACATCTTTTTAGCATTAGATGGTACAGAAATCTTTATTTTTTCTATTCTTGTTCCTGTATTTACCCTCATATCAAATCTAGTTCTACCTAGATATTTGTATAAATACACAATTGAGATGCATGTAATTATCAAACCAGCTACCCCTGTATTTAATGGGTTAGTTATTACAAACATTAACGGATCATTAAGATTGATAGCAACAGGATACATAGTACCAGAAGCTATAGGGAACACTATTAATGCTTGTAAAACAGCAATAAAGTTGGCCATAGCCATTTGGTTTGTAGCTTGGAACATTAGTAATCCACCAATTGATAATGCAACGCAAGGAATAAATATCACTTGAATTCTCATGTATTTCAATGTTTGAGCAGCCATTGATGGATCTAAATCAAATAAACCAATTAATCATTGGCCTAAGAATGTTGCCAAGCACGTATAAATTACAATACCATATATAAATGATAGTAATGTTGCATATCAATATGTTTTTTTGATTCTTGCATAAAAATTTCTTGCATAGTTGTATGCAACCAATGTTCTCACACCATCTGCTATACCAAAAATTGCATAAAAGAATAAACTACCTACTGGCCATACAGCTCCTGAGATACTTTGTCAATATTGTGAATCATTACCAGTTTTTTCAGCTACATTACCCAATAACGTCATAAATGCAGTGTTAGCAAATGCGTTACTAAAGTTTCTTAAGAATACAGATAAACCAATAATTACAATTGGTACAAGAAGGTTGTAAGATATTGGAATACCATTTTTTGGTAATAAGTCTTTATATTTCATCCAAGTTTTACCCTGAATTCCAAGCACTCAGATATATACAGCATAAACAACAAAATTGATTGCTCAACCAGTAAGTGTGGCATAACCTCCACCTTTCATACCTGTATGAAAATACTTGATATAGACATAATCAAACAATACATTTGCTAAATTGCAGAATACTTCTGCAATTGTAACAAATGAAAGTTTACCCTCTGCTCTTACCATAAAAGAGAAATATAAAATGAACACATTAAGAATTGAACTTCATGATAGAATATCTAGAAATTCATGACTTCACAAAATTTGAGTACTATAAGCAATTTGAAAATATTCATTTACTTGGTGTTCATCATTTTCTCAATGTGGTATATGACCTGCCATTAATTTTAATACAGAGTCATTTATTGAATAAAAAACTAATGATGATAATAAGCCGATGCAAATTGCACAATAAAATGTAGATTTTCAAATTTGCAATGCTTTAGGTTTATTATCTTTTGCAATACATTGACCATACATTGATCCAGCACCAATTGCTGCAATATTTGGAACAGCATTAATTACCATCATAATTGGTAAAGTGATAGCAATTGAACTCTTTACCATTTGTTTAGTGTCAGCAAAATTTTTAACATTATCTTTAATCCAATCTAAATTATCCTGAGTAATTCCTTGAGTTAAATAAATCTTCTCCATATTATGAACAGGATCTTCTGGTACTAATAAAGACAATAATAATTGATCAGCAAAAACATAAATTCCTGACATAAATGATATTAATAACCCAGGAATAGCTACAAGTAATACAGCTTTAAACAAAGGTGTCTGTGCATATAATTTATGTGCTTTTAAACCTTTATCCACAAAACGCTTTTTTTGCATCATATTTATTTTATTAAATATTATATTTATTCTTTGTTTTTAAATAGTTAAAGTAAAAGAAAAAATACACCCAAAGATTCTAAGTGTATTTTTAATAGATTTAATTATTCTTTAAGGTTGTTTTGCTTAACGAGATTGTTTAAACGATTATCTACATTATCTAAACGATTGATAATTTGTTTATTAAACTGTCGTTGTTCATCAATAAATCCTAACAATAAATCACGAGTTGAAAATTTTGATGGTTTTTTACCACCACGTGAAGTTTTTTTGACTTTGACTAAATCAACAACTCCTGATGTTTTAGTTTCTTGTTTTTCAATTTGATAATGGTATTTCCCCATATTTATATTATATGACTCTATTTATTTAGAGGTGATATTCCTTAAATAGGTTTATTTCTTTAAACGCTTGCTTTGTAAAGTTAATTTATTAATTAAATTCTTTTCTAACCCTCATTGTTTTACTAATGCAACACCTTTGTCAACCATTTCTTGACTCATAGTGTATGGATCATGAGCATCTGTTTCAATAATTACTTTAGCTTTTGATTTAGCTACTAATTCTCAAAACATATCAGTAGGATAATCAAAATCTACAAGTTTCATTCTCAAACCATTAATGTTAAAACCTAATGGAAAATCATATTTGATTGAAGTAGCGATAATTTTCTTTGCTATTTTAATAGCATCCGCATCTCACTTAAGATAATATCTGTAAATAATATCTGGATGTGCACAATAAGCAAATAAACCACTTTTAGCTGCTTCTTCATATTGCTTATAGTATTGAAATAAATCAGGATTATTTACATTTCATACTTTGCAATCACTTGGGTTACCAATATTATGGTTACCTAAGATCATATAATCTATCCCTTTTTTATCTCTTAGCTTTTTATAGTATTCATATTGAGAACCATCATATTCTGCTTCTAATCCACATAAAACTGTAATTTGATCTTTATATTTTCTTTTATAAAAAGAAACTTCTTGGATATAGTCATCAATAGTATCTCAATTTAATCTAAATTTTCTATGAGTGTTTAATGGAGCATGTTCACTAATACCAATTGTTTTTCAACCATTTTTAATCGCCATTAAAATAACATCTTGTACAGTGTTAACTGCATGATAACAATAGATGGTATGTGAATGATAATTATGTAAAAACTTAAATTCTTTTTTACCCATAAATTCATTAGTAATTATATTTGATTTATATGATGTTATTCTTATAGAATATGACTACAATAATTAAATATAATTGTTTTAACAAACTAATTAAATTATGGCTACTAATAAAAAGAATTTAGTCGCAACTCGAGAGAGAGAGAGAGAGTAACTGCTCTTTAGTAATTTTTAAATTAGGAGGAATAACTCTGTAGGTTTAAGCCTATAGAGTTTTTATTTTAATATGTTAAAAAAAACAATTAATAATTGTTTTGAAAACATTGATTGTTTTGATTATTTAAAAAAAATTGATTCTAGAAGTGTTGATTTAATTCTTACAGATCCACCTTATCAAATTTCTCGTAAAACAAATTTTCAATCTGGAGATTTGAAAGGTAATTATACAGATAGATTTAGAGTTTCTATGGACTTTGGCCATTGAGATAAAAAACAAAGTAATGAAATTAATTTCATTAAATTATGTGATGAATTTTATAGAGTTTTGAAACAACACGGCACTGTAATTATTTTTTGAGATTTATGGAAAATACAAGAGTTAGCTAATATGCTAGTTCTTTCGGGGTTTAAACAGCTACGTTTTATTGAATGAGTTAAAACAAATCCTGTTCCTATAAATTCAAAAATAAATTATTTAACAAATTCACGAGAGATTGCTGTTGTTGCAGTTAAAGGCAATAAACCCGTTTTTAATTCTAAATACGACAATGGTATTTATAATTTCCCAATTGAGCATACATCAAATAGATGCCACCCTACTCAAAAATCATTAAAACTATTTGAAGCTTTAATCAAAAAGCATTCTAACCCTGGTGATTTAGTCCTTGATACTTTTTTAGGAAGTGGAACAACAGCTATTGCTGCAAAGAACCTAAATAGAAAATGTATTGGTTGTGAAATAGATAAAAAATATTTTAAAAGTTTTTTAGAAAGGATGAGTAAATAATGACTACTCACGTTTTTATAGTTAATTCAAAAACATTTAAATATCATTTAGAATATATGTTTGCTGGAACTGGTTCTAAAGATTACATAGTAGATTTTAATAATTGTGAAGAATCAAATTTAAATGCAACTGCTGAAAGAATGTTGGTAAGTATGACTGCAGATGCTTGTAGAATTCGTAAAGGAGATAAAATAATATTTTATTTACAACAAGAAACAACTAGACATAATGAAAATAATCTTGCTGAAGGGAAATTTTATGGAGTATTCAAAGCAAAAAGTGATTGATCATTTTTTGCAGGTAATGGTGAAAATCAATTTTTAATTAATGATTTAGGTAAAAGTTTAACTTTTAGAGTTCAAATTGAACCAGATAATATTTATCCAAAAGGAATAACTGAATGAGAAGCTTTAGATGAAATAAAACAAATCTTACATCCATATCAAATGCTTTGGTCATTAATTTATCGTAAATTAAGAGGTAATAGAGGTAACACTATGATTACTTTATATGAAAGTGATAGATTAATACAAGTAATAAGAGATAAAAACTCTAGGAATGTTTTGGATAGTAATAGAAAAATTACTTTTAATGAAGATACTCAAGAAATTGAATATTCAAATGTAAAAACTACTTATAAAGGTCTAAAAGAAGAAATTAATATTTTACCTAGGTTGTTATTTAAAAATAAAAATAATAAATCATTTGAAGTTCATCTACAATCATATATTTGTAAAATTTTTGGAAAAAATATTAATACTTCATTAGATGAGTGTTTTTTTAAGAATGATAATGTAAAAATTAATTTTATAGGTAATGAAATGGGTTGTGGTGTTGGAATGCAGAGTATTGACTTTGTAGTTGATTTAAAAAGGAATGATCAAGTTGAGATTTGACCTGTTGAATTAAAATGTAAAGAACTTCCAAATTACATTGTTAATCAAATTAAGAGATATGTTGATTGAATTATTCAGTATTACAAGACAAATAGATTGTGTGATATATGCCCAGCAATTATTTGTAAAAAAAGTCTGTTAAATAAAAAAAGTTTTAAAAATAATTTAGAAAAAATTAGAAAATTTAATGAAGAATATAGTGAAAAATGTGCCCCTGTAAAATTAATATTTTTTGAAATAAAAAATAATGAATTAGTGTTTAGTGATTTTAAATATTAAAGTTAGATTTAATTCTTTTTAGAGTTGATTAGACCTCAAAAGACATCTTGAGCTACATTATTGTCTGTTAATAAAAAATATATTAATAATACTTTATAGTTTTACTGATTTTCTTTTCACATATCAATACAGTCATCTATTTGTTTAGAAATAGTTCTAATTAAAGCTAGGATTTTCTTTTTATTAATATACATACAAGGTTTGTGCTATTTCGAAATAACTATTCAGTTTTTAAGTTGTTTAATTTAATAACTGTTTTAATAAGCATTGATGTTTGTTTATTAAATTCTTCTTGTTTATCTAAACGTTTGTCAACGTTATCCAAACGATTAATAACGACTTTGTTAAATGCACGTTGTTCGTTGGCGAACTCTGTAAATCATCTTGGAGCTTTAGGCTTTGGTTTAGAGCATTTAACACCTTTAATCATAATCGGTTCAACTAATTCATAACTATTATAAGATTTGTCTTTAATAGTTTGTTTTAATTGTTCAATATTCTTAATAAGAATAGTTTCTTTTTCCAAGTTGTTCATAATTAATTGTTTCTAAAAAATCATAATATGAAAATAACGAAAAAATGTACGTAATTTGTTCGAAAATTTTCCAAAAAAAGTTCAATTTTTGTTTGAAAATGTTTTATTATTTGAATTGCATTATTAAAAATTAATTAAATAACAAAAATTATATAATCTAATGTATTAGGAGAAATTTATGTTAATTGATACAAGAGAAAATGAACAACAAACAAAAGGATTTAATCCAAATGTTCAAAACAGACAAATAAACGCCACTTGTTCAACTGGTGATAAAGTTGGCTATATCGCTTTAGGAGTTGTAACTATTGGTTTATTTTTTATTTATTCTATTACTAAGAAAAATAAATTCAATAGATTGCAAATGCAAATTAATGAAAAAGCTAGTGGAATTCAAATTCAACTAGCTCAAAGACGTGATACTTTAGTTAAATTAGTAGATGCTACTAAATCATCTATGGACTTTGAAAAAGGTTTATTATCTGATATTACTAAATTAAGAAGTTATAAAATTACAGATGACAACCTTAATGAAGCAAATCAAAAAATTGATTCAGCATTTGCTAGATTGTTAGCAACTTATGAAAACTACCCTAAGATCGCTTCTACAGAAGCTATTAAAAATTTAATGAATAGTGCAGAATACTTAGAACAAGAAATCGCTGCTAGTCGTAGACTATATAACTCTGTTGTTACTCAATTTAACCAAGAATTATTCACATTCCCTGCAAAAGTTGTTGCAACAAAACAAGGTTTACACACATTTGCATTATTTAATGCAAGTGAAGAGCAACAAAAAGACGTTCCTCTAAAACTTAATAAGTAATTAAACTATGTCTCAATTAAATCCCCAGATTTCTAATAGTGAAGATAGTAATAAAATCACGATAGAAGCTGAGAAACTTTTTGATCAATACTTTAATAACTTATTAAATAAGTCTAATATTAATAAATCAGAAAACAAAGAGTTAGCAACAAAATATTATGATTTATATGATAACACTGCTAAATTAGAAAAATCAAGAAGAACTAAAAATATTTTAAAATGAATTTTTATTTGATTAATTTTTCCTTATTTTATTCTTAATAATCAAATAAAAAACATTACTCCAAAAATTGAATCTCAAAACAAAGAATTGAACGATCTAGAAAATAGATTACAAAAACAACTAGAACCTTTATACAAACTATATAGTTCATATGGAGTAATTGAAAATGTTTTAAATAAATCATTTGAAGATTTTAAGTTTTCTCCAACCCTTTCTTATGAACATATTCCGTTATGAGAAAACTTTAGTGATTCAATTATTCCTTTATTTAATAAAGACAAAGATTTTTCTATATGTGAATTAGTCTCTGGAGAAATGTACAGCACTCCATTCATTGTTGCTAAAGGCAAAATGCAATCTTGAATTGATATGCCATACTTTAAAGAAGTTCCTATTCATTACCGTACTCAAAATGGTACTGGGACAGAAATGGCTATGGCAATTGTGTATTGACCATTCCCTGTATATAAGATTAATGATTACATGGCAATTAAAACCAATCTTGTTAAAAACTTGTCTTTTATTGGAAATAATGAAGTAAAACATCATTGGTTTAAAAGAAAAAACAAAGATCAATTGCCAATGGATAATCCAGAATTCGATAAAAAATTTGCTTGTTCTAGAAATGATGAGCAACAATTTAGAGTTGCATTCACTGTATTAACTCAAGAAAAAATAGTTAATTTATTAGCTACTTATCCAGATTTTGTTTTATTAAAAGATAGTGATAATGTAATTACTTATCAAAAGAGACCTCAATTTGAGATTAAAAAACTTTCTTCTAGAAGAAGAAAATCAAAAGAAGATGAATTAAAAGAATTACTAAATAGTGATTGTATTAATTATTCATTTGGTACATTAACTGAATGTTCTTCTTATGATCTTGATCAAATGAAAGATGTAAAACTTACTCAAATCAATAATTTTATTACTAGATTTAGTAAGCTCCAATCTCCTTTTTCATGTCTTCCATTGTTTTATAGAGAAGACTATAAATTGCCTTCTAAAAACATTCCTATTTCTTCTTCTATTCAATCAGAAGCTTTTGTAGATTCTATTTATAAAAAAGTATTTGCTGATGTTAAATTTGAAACTAACATTATCATTGAAACTAAACAAACTGATAGTGCTAAGATTTCTAAAGAAATCCATAGTTTTATTTCAAATGTCACAATTAAATATTTCTATTCAGTACCATTGGCAGTTCCAGCAGTTGCTGTTGGCGCTCACGGAAGTAGACCTACAACAGTTATTGTTCGTGATTTTAAACCAAAATACATTTCATGTTACATGCTTCAAATAAATGGAATAGATAAATATAAACAAAAAGATTTTGATAATGGAAAATTAGCAAATGGAACATACTATGGTTTGTTTAGAACAAAACCAACTAAACTAACAATTGACAAAATCATAAATGAAATAAAAAAATAACCACTATCAATGGTTATTTTTTTGACTCTAGAATAGAAAAAGACTACTTGTTATAAACTTTTTCGTGGCAATCGTTGTTGTGACTTACTCTTGAGTTTTTTTCTGCAACTTTACCTGCACCGAATCTTTCATCTAATGATAAGTATCCAGTAATACGACTAACTGATTGAATATCGTGTGATCCACAGATTGGGCAAGATTTATCAGATGGGCTTAAGTAAGTAACTTGGTTAACTTGTTTCATTATTTTTTCTACTCCTTTAATTTTTACATATGTTAGTATAACACTTTTTAGACTAAGTGTGTATTTGATGCACTAAAATTTTTTAATGAAATTGAATTTCTTAAAAATCTATTATTACTATTGAATTAGTTTCTAAACTTTTTGGTACATCAATAATTCTTTGATTTGATGATCCTCTAAACTTTAAATGTTCATCATATAATTCTTGAACAAATTCGCCATCCACTATAACGTCTATATTATGTAACATAATATCTATGTTCTTATCTGTTTTAGCTAATTCTAATAACTCTTCAAATTTATATCCTGTATAACTTCAAATGTTAAAACCCATTTGATGAATTTTAACAGCCATGTAAGCAAATTTGTCTGCTTGTTGAAATGGATCACCACCACTAAAAGTAACTCCATCTAAATATGTTTCAATAGATAATTTATGTAATAAATCATCCATATCAAATTCTTGTCCACCTACAAACGGCCATGTTTCTGGATTAAAACAATTTTTACAATGATGTGTGCACCCTTGAGAAAAGTAAACCTTTCTTAAGCCTTTACCATTAACAAGGCTTTGTTGTGCTATTCCTGCTAATCTGATTTTGTCAGCCATAACTTAACAGTCGCAAAGTTGCTTTTGTCTCTTTGCTATTTGTTCAGCATTTCTTCTTCTAGCACATTCTCTACAATAACGAATGTGAAAATTGATACCTACATAGTTAATGTTAGTATTTGAGTAAGCTCAACGAATAACTTTTTCAATTTGTTCACCAGTTGGGTAGTTATCAAATTCAACATATGAAATGTGTCCAGCATTACATAATGCATGGTATGGGGCTTCAATTGCTAATTTTTCAGCAATTGAAATAGGATAATCTACTGGAACATGGAAACTATTAGTATAGAAGTTTTTATCTGTAATTCACGGAATGTCTCCATAGAACTTTTGATCTAATACTGTGAATTTGCCTGATAATCCTTCAGCTGGTGTTGCATAACAACTAAAGTTCATTTTGTGTTTTTGAGTTAATTTATCACAACGTTCTCTTAAGTGAGTAATGATCTTAATTCCTAATTCTTGTGATTCTTTAGATTCACCGTGGTGTTTACCTGTTAATAATTTTAATGTTTCAGCAAGACCAATGAAACCAATACCTCATGTACCATTTAACATAATTGGTTTAATTGAATCATTAGGTCCCAAGTTTTCACTACCCATCATTAAGTGTTGGCCAGCAACAAAAGGTAAATCTTTAACTTTTAATTTACATAAAACTTCAAATCTGTGTAACAATTGTTTTTCAGCAAGATCAATCATATTATCAAATAATTCAAAGAACTTATTAATATCTTTTTTAGCTTTTATACCAAGTCTTACTAAATTGATTGTTGCAGGAGCATTGTTTCCACGTCCTTCAACGCCTGGTTGACCGTTAATGTTAGAACATAAATACGTTCTACATCCCATAGTCGCAGGTAAAATACCCATATCATAATATTTCTTGTTGAAGTCTGAATCAATATTCATGAATGTAGGATTCATTCTGTTAGCTGCTACATGGCAAGCTAATTGGAATAAGTAATAATATGGATCGGTTGTTTCACGGTTAACACCTTTTTTAACTCTAAAAATAATGTTAGGAAAGATTGGTTGTTCACCTTGTCCCATACCTTTGTTGTATTCTTCTAAGAAAGCTTGGCAAACCATTGCTGCTTCATCAGTTTTAGGAATACCAATGTTAATAGATGAAAACGGAACTTGACTTCCTGCACGTGAATGCATTGTGTTTAAATTAAAAACAACAGCTTGCATAGCTTGACGAAGTTTTTTAAATAGTAATTTGTTAGTTACCTCGTCTAATCTATCAGTTGGCACACCAATTTCTTCACATTCTTTTCTAATTTGATTTTTAGTTAATTTAACATAAGGAGCTAAGTCGTTATCAAAGTTAGGATGTGATTGTCCACCAAACATATCATTTTGAGTTGATTGAAGAATAATACATAATAACTCTGCAGCAACTTCAATATGTTTAGGTGGATTAATAGTACCATAACCTGTATTAAATCCTTCTCTTAATAACTTAGATGTAGGAATATGCAAACAGTTAACTGTTAAGTTATATGAATCTAAGTCGTGAATATATAAATCACCAACTTCATGAGCACGTGCTAATTCTTTTGGTAATACAGATAATAAAATATGTCATTTGTTAGATTCTGAAGCAATACGTAATAATTTAGCAGAGAAGTTATTACCAACATTGGCATTATCACGATCTGTTTCAACACCAATCTTGTGAATGGTTTGCATGATTTCAGACTTAACTTCACGTTGTCTTGTTCTTTCACGTCTATATGTATCATATGATTGAGCTAAATCAGAATGTTTATTGTCTTTTAATGTTTCAACAACTAAGTTTTGAATTTCTTCAACACTAATTACATCTTCATCTCTTAACGCATTAATTCTTTCTAATACTGAATTCTTAACATTAATAATTTCAGTAAATGGAACATCAATTCCACTCCCTGAAACAGCTTTAATTAAAGCATTTTCAATTTTTTCTTCATTAAATTTTACTCTTCTTTCATCTCTTTTTAATACGTATTTCATAATTGCTTTCTATCTTATAAAATGTATAACAATTATAATATTAAAAATTAAAGATATATAAAAAATGACCAACATTTTAATTTATTAAAATGTTGGTCAAAATATTAAGCAATTTTTTTGTTAAATTGGCTCATTATTGAATCAAACGGAACGTCTTCTGTTATCTTAAAGACTAACTTAACGATTTCATTATTAATTTTGTCTAAATTTTCTAATTGATTACGACTTAATTTAGATAACACATAATCTGCCATAGACATTCCGTTATTTGGGCGACCGATTCCAATTTTTATTCTTTTAAAATCCTGAGAATTTAATCTATTAATAATGGATTTTAAACCGTTTTGGCCGCCACTACTACCTGTTTTCTTAACTCTAATAAAGCCAAATGGAGTATCTATATCATCACAAATCACTAGTAAATTATTAATATCTATCTTGTAGTAATCCATTAATGGTTGAACAAAATCACCAGATAGATTCATTAATGTATACGGTTTTGCTAGTATTACAGAATATTTCCCAATATTCTTATAACCAAACATTCCATTAAATTTTTTGTTGTTTAAATCAATTGATAGTTCTTTTGTCAGTTTATCAATTGCCATAAATCCAACGTTATGTCTAGTATAGTTGTATTGTTGTGGGTAGTTACCTAATCCAACTATTAAAAGTTTTTCCATATTATTATTCATAATATACTATATTTATATAAGATATGAAAAAAATTATAAAGGCTGTTATTCCAGCTGCTGGAATGGGTACAAGATTTCTTCCTGCTACTAAAGCATTACCAAAAGAAATGTTACCCATTGTTAACATTCCAACAATTCAGCATATAGTTAATGAAGCTGTTAAGAGTGGTATTAAAGAAATTTTATTAATTGTTTCTTCATCTAAAAATTCTATTATTGATCATTTTGATACTTCATATGAATTAGAAAAAAGATTATTAGAAAAAAATAAAATCAATTTATATAAAATGGTTAAGAAAATCTCTAATTCAGTAAATATTCACTTTATTAGACAAAAAGAACCTAATGGATTAGGAGATGCTATTTCATTAGCATCTGTATTCATGGGTAATGAACCGTTTGCTGTTTTATTAGGTGATGATTTTGTGTACACAAAACCTAATAAAAAACCTGCATTACTTCAATGCATTGAAGCTTATGAAAAAACTGGTAAATCTATTGTTGGTGTTCAAAAAGTGTCTAAACAAAATGTTCATAAATATGGAATTATTGAACCAGAAGGAAAAATAAGTAATTCAATTATTAAAGTTAAATCTGTTGTAGAAAAACCTAAAAAAGAAGACGCACCAAGTCAATATGCAGTATTAGGTAGATATGTATTGACAAAAGATATTTTTCAAGCACTACAAAATACAAAGGCTGATAAATCAGGAGAAATTCAATTAACTGATGCTATTCAAAAACTTTGTTTACAACATAAAGTTGCAGCTTATAACTTCTCTGGCAAAAGATATGATATTGGTTCTAAACAAGGATATGTGGAAGCTACAATCGATATGGCTTTAAAAGATCCTGAAATATCAAAAGAAGTAATGAAATATATTAAGAAAATTAGATAATGAGTAATTCTATTAACATTTTATTTTGCAATGCAAATGACATTGATCTTTCTAATTACAAAAGATTTGAAAAAGATTTAAAAAGTATTATTAATTGAAAGCAATTTAAATCTTACAAAAACGAAATTAATCAAAAAGAATATCTAATTAGTAGTTTATTAATTGCAAATATTTTAAATAAATTTAAAATACCAGCAAATCAATTAGTAAGAAAGCAAAATAAAAAACCTTTTATAAAAAGTAATAAAATTTATTTTTCTATTTCTCATTCAAATGGTTTGGTAGTATTAGCTTATGATAACAAACCGGTTGGTTGTGATATTGAAACTATTGTTGAATCAGATTTTAATAAAATTTCAAAAAACATATTTTCTGTTGAAGAAAATTTACTAGTTAATAAACAAGAAAAATCTTTTGATGTTTTTTACAAAATATGATGTTGCAAAGAATCGTTAATAAAGATTTTAGATTTAGGAATCTCTAAGATCAAAAAAACATCAATTCAATTTAAAAAAGAGTGAGAAACTTCTTATTTAAATAATGAGTATTATTTTTGTACAAAAAAAATAGGAAAAAGTATGATGGCTGTGTGTTCTGTTAAAAAGAATTTAAATATTAAAATTTCTAAAATTAAATTCTAATTGAGTAATAGTGACAAAATCTTATATGTGTCTTGTCAACATTTTACTTTTTTAATTTTAACTCCTGTTTTAATTGTTGGATAATCATTACCATCCTTTTTAAAATTATCTCCAAAAAACATAACTTCTGATTTAGACAATTTATATTTTTTTAATAAAGTTTTAATTGCAAATTCTTTTGATATATTAGGATCACTAATATCTATACTTGTAATTCCACCTAATTTAACTGATAAATCAGGAAATTCTTTTTGAATTTGTTTTGCTAACTTCTTTTTAGTCTTGGAGTATTTTTCATTTCATTCTTTTTTGTCTTTATAAGTAGCGTTTTGACCTAAAGCAGAATACGTAATTTGGACACCACGATGTTCAATAATTACTCCATTAGGATTTTCACATCAAATGTTATTTTCACAAGCTAATGTCTTAATTCTTTTAGAAACTTTATTAAATGTGTGCTTTGAAATATCAATTACTAATTTATTCTTGACAAATTTTCCGTTCTTGTAAGAGTATAACTCCCCCCCAATAAAGGAAAAATAATAAAATTGTTGAATAATTCTTTATCAAAATATTTAAGTATTTGGTTGTAAATTTGGTCAAATTTACTACCTGAAATTATTGAAAAATAACAATTATATTTTCTAATCAAATTATGTGGTTCTTACAAGTTGTATGTGCGTTTTTGGATACATCACTGGATATGTAGGAACATTTATAGTCTCAATCTTTTTATTGTTAAGAAGAAGAAAGTATTTTATTATTCCTTTCTTTTCAATAATTTTATCTCCATTAATGCCTTACATATATTTATTTGCTTTTATAAAAGTTTTTATATTTAATGGTGCTAAAAAATTTATAGTTACAAACAAAAAAATGTCTTCTGTAGAAAAAGATAAAAAATTCTTCTGGTTTTTATTTTCATCATTTTTAGTGATTTTATGCATATTAATTTTTGGTTCTTTATATTTCCCTTTTTATTCAACATTTAATTTGTTTGGTTTTATATCGTTTTTCGCAATGTTAGCAATCCAAATTGGTTGTTTATGCGTTGTTGGTTTGACTGCATTTAAAAAGCAGGATAACTCATACCCTAATAACAAAATTCAATTAATTGATTAAAAATTAATCTTTAAAAGAAAAATCTGGTTTATCTTTAACAACGTGGTGTTTACGACATCTTGCCGTATATGTTTCTACATTGCCCACAACAATTCTTGGAGAGTTGTAAGAAGCAGGCTTTCCATTAATTAATTTTTGAGTTCTAGTAGCTGGTGCCCCACATTCAGTACAAATTGCTGTTAATTTAACAACGTTTTCAGCAGTAGCTAACAAACTAGCAGTGTTTTTAAAAGGAACACCTCTAAAGTCTGTATCCAAACCTGCGGCATAAATATTTATTCCATTATCTGCTAAAAAATTACATACTTTTGGTAAATCATCATCAAAAAATTGAATTTCATCAATTGCAATAACTTGTGGAATCGGTTTTGCTTTATTAATTTGCTTAATGATATCCATAGAAGTAGCAACTTCAATAGCAGCAAGTTTTCTTCCGTCTCTTGACTCAACAGATTTCTTACTACGTGTGTCAACTGTTGGTTTAAAAACCAAATAATCAACTTCAGCGTATTTAAGCCTGTTAATTTTTCTTAAAAGTTCTTCAGACTTACCTGCAAACATTGGTCCGCAGATAACTTCAATTCATCCTTTTCTTGTAAATGCGTTAGATTTAGCCATACTATTTTAATATTGTTTGAGTTCTATCATTACCTACTGAAACAAATGCAATAGGAGTTTCAACTACTTTAGAAATATATTCAACATATTTTTTGCAATTAGCGGGAAGATCTGCATATTTCTTAATCTTGCTAATATCTTCTTTTCAACCTTTAAATGTTTTATAAATAGGTTTACATTTAGCATATTCAGTGTTGTCTGGTAAAATTTCATTGATAGTTTTACCTTTGTATTTATAACCAACACATACCTTAATTTCTTTTAATCCAGATAATACATCCACTAATGTTAAAGCAATTTCAGTAATACCTACAACGTTAACTGCATATCTTAACATCACTAGATCTAATCATCCAATTCTTCTTGGACGTTTAGTTACTGTTCCATATTCGCCACCAGCGTCTCTTATTTTCTTTGCTATTGGACCAAAAATTTCACAAACAAAAGGTCCTTCGCCAACTCTTGATGTATACGCTTTAACAATACCTAATACATCATTAACTTTAGTTAAACTAATACCACTACCACTTGATACACCAGCAATAGTAGATGAAGAAGTAACGTATGGATATGTACCCATATCAATATCTAAGAAAGAGCCTTGTGCTCCTTCAAATAAAATTTTCTTACCTGCTCTATATGCATCATTTAATAAATCAATTGTGTTTGAAATGTAAGGTTTAATTTTTAGACCTATTTTGTAATATTCTTCTGCTATTTTCTTAGCATCAGAGATTTTGTATCCTAATTTAGGTAATAAATCAACTTTCGTCTTAAAAGATAATGTAATTTTATTTTCTAATTCTTTTTTATTTAATAAATCGGCAATTCTTATACCAACACGTTGAATCTTATCTGAATAACAAGGACCAATACCACATAAAGTAGTTCCTACTTTTTGATCTCCTTTTAAGTCTTCTTGGTATTTATCGATTTGTCTATGGTAATCTAAAATAACATGGGCACGGTCAGCTACAAACAACCTACCTTTTACAGAGAAACCATTTTGTTTTAAATATTCAATTTCATTTAATAAAGTCTTAGGGTTAACAACTACACCATGACCAATAACTACTTTTTTATCTTTTTTAAAAATTCCAGATGGAATTAATCTTAGTTTGTATTTCTTGCCACCTATAACAATTGAGTGACCTGCATTGTCACCACCTTGGAATCTAACTATGTAGTCATATCCTTCTGACAAAATATCTACAAATTTTCCCTTACCTTCGTCTCCATATTGAGAACCAATAAGTAATAAACACTGTTTTTTAATATTTTTTTTAGTCATTGATAGTCTCCCCATAATATTTTATTTAATATTTAAATAAAAAACTTAATTTTATCAGAAATTAAACATTAAATTTGAATAGGCAAACATCTCCGTCTTTCATAACGTATTCTTTGCCTTCCATTCTAATTTTTCCTTTTTCTCTTAAAACCGTTTCTGATTTGTATTCAAACATATCATTACAATCATAAATTTCAGCTTTAATAAAACCTCTTTGAAAATCTGAATGAATTACTCCTGCACATTCTGGAGCAGTCATACCATTAGTAAAGGTTCATGCTCTTGTTTCTGATTTACCAAAAGTAAAGAAAGTTCTTAAATTTAATAATTTATATGTAGCTTGAATTAATCTGTCTAGACCAGGAGTTTTAATATTCATGTCTTCCATAAACATTTTTTTGTCTTCTCCTGTTAGTCTTGATATTTCGTACTCTAGACTAACTGATATAGGAATAATTAATGAATTATCTATTTCAGCTATTTTATTTTTTAATTTTAAATAATGTGGATTTGCTTCAGGATTATTAATATCTGATTCATTTACATTAGCAATATATAAAACAGGTTTAATAGTTAATAAATTATAGTTTTTAATAAATTTCTTTTCTTCATCTGTTAATTCAACAGTTTTGGCAAATTTATTTGCTTTAAGTGCTTCTAAAACTTTTCTAACAGCAGATTCTTCAATAGCTGCTTGTTTATCACCAGATTTTGATTTAGCTACAATGTGAGTAAATCTTTTTTCTAATGTTTGTAAATCAGCAAGAATTAATTCTAAATTAATAACTTCCGTGTCTCTTATTGGATCAACTGAGTCGTATACGTGATTAATGTTTTTATCATCAAAACATCTGACTACATGGCAAATAGCATCAACTTCTCTAATGTTAGATAAAAACTGGTTGCCTAAGCCTTCACCTTTTGATGCGCCTTTAACTAGACCAGCAATATCAACAAAAGTACAGATTGCATGTGTTAGTTTATCAGGGTTGATAATTGCACCTAATTTTTCTAGTCTTTCATCAGGAACCTTAACAATACCTACATTTGGATTAATAGTAGCAAAGGGATAATTCGCTGCTTCCACTTGCAAATTAGTTATTGTATTAAATAAAGTTGATTTACCTACATTTGGTAATCCTACTATTCCAGCAGATAATGCCATAGTTTATATTATAAAATTAATTTAAAAAATATATGAATGTTCACAAATTTTAACTTTTTTGTTGCAAAAAAACGTATATAATATTAAGAAAGAAGGAGAAAAATATGAATAAGAAATTACTAAAATCAATTTTATGCATTGCATCTGGAGTTGCAATTGCTACATCAATTCCATTTGCAACTACAAGTTGTGGTTCTTCTTCATCGGAAGAAGAAATTAATGCATTACCAGAAGAAGTTTATGATATAGATGAAACAAACAGTATTTTAAAAGGTTTTAGTCAAGATTTTTTAGACAATCAAACTGCATATAGTGAATATGATACTATATTAATTCCAGATAGAATAACAAGCATTGGTGAAAGTGCTTTTGAAAATGCTTCAGCAACTACAATTCCTTCATTTATTTCACATATAAAATTTACAAAAAATTCTAATTGTGTTTCTGTTGGTTATCGTGCTTTTATCAACAACACATCCATTACTTCTTTGAGTTTACCAAACAAATTAACTGAAATTAAAAGTAACGGTTTTAAAAGTTTAATGATGTTGAGTAGTATTGTATGGGACGGATGACAAGGTCCATCTAAAACAACAGTTTTGCAAGAAGCGTTTTTATCTGCTGGCACTAGTGTTACTGATCGCCCATTAATACTTAAAGTAACTAATCCAGTAGGTGGTAATGATAGCCAAGCATTACTTAATTATTTAAAACAAAGCAGTCGTTCATTACCAGAAAGTTGAGAAGTTGGTAAATAACTTATTCAAAACATAACGAACATTTATTTGCAAATAAAAAATCAAGCATTCCGCTTGATTTTTTATGTCTTAAGCCTTTCCTTTGCAACCAAAGATTTCAAATTTTTCGATAACCATGTTTTTGATTGCTTCAGTACCTGGTTTCAATAATTTACGAGGATCAAATCCTTTAGCGTTAGTATCTAAATCTTTCTTTTCTTCAATGTATTTTCTTGTAGCAGCAGCAAATGCCAATTGGCATTCAGTATTTACATTAATTTTAGCTACACCTAAAGAAATAGCTTGTTTAATTTGATCAGTTGGAATTCCTGTTCCACCATGTAATACAAGTGGTTTGTTATTACATACTCTTGTAATTTCACTTAAACGTTTAAAATTTAAACCTTTTCAGTTTTTAGGATAAATACCATGAATGTTACCAATACCAGCAGCTAAACATGAAATAGAAAGTTTAGCAATTGTTTCACATTGATTAACATCAGCTAATTCACCATTACCTACAACACCATCTTCTTGTCCGCCAATTGATCCAACTTCTGCTTCTACAGATGCATTTTTAATCATAGCATAAGCAAGAACTTTTTTAAGTTTAGCAATGTTTTGATCAAATGGTAAGTGTGAACCATCAAACATTACTGAACTAAATCCAGCTTTTAATGCTGCCATAGCACCTTCATATGATCCATGATCTAAATGTAATGCAACTGGTTGTGTAACTCCCATTGATACAATCATGTTGTTTACCATATCAACGATGTTTTTAAAACCACACATATATTTAGCTGCACCTTCAGATACACCTAAAATAATAGGAGTGTTAGTTTCTTTTGCAGCTGATAAAGCACCTTTAATTCATTCAAGGTTATTAATGTTAATGTGAGCTATAGCATAATGACCCATAGCAGCATCTTTAACCATTTGTTTAATATTTACAGTTTTTCTCATTATTCATTCCCCTCCTCATCTTTTGATATTTCAGCCATTCCTTGCAATGATTGAATAGCTTCATCTTCTGTTTCATCGTAATACATTCCAGATTCTTCATCAAAACGTTCACTTAATACATCCATATCTTCAATGTCTTCTTCAGTTAAAGATTTATCAAAATCATAAAGTGAAGACGCTAATGTTTTCTTAAGTGTGTTTTGATCAACAAACTCTCTTAACTTTCAATTTTGTTTACCAATGTAAAGAAAGTTTGTATCTTGCATTATTTCAGAGTACAATTCGCCTTTAACAGTAGCTTGTTGTTTTGTAGGCGTTTTAATCCTACTTGCGGTTTTGCTTCATAGTTGGTTAAAAGAGAAGACTTTGTCCCCAAATTCTTCTTTAGCAACTTCGTAAGCAATGTCATTAATTTGTTTTGACATAATTCTTTAATAATATTATTGCGTTATTATATATTAAAATTTATATTTTATTAATTTAGAATTAATAATTAATAAAGTTCTTTCTTTTTTAATGAATTGATTTTTTGAAACAATATTACTTAAAGTGTCAAAATTTTCAATTTTTTTAGTTAGACTATTGTAAATTTTTATTGGTTGTTTATTTGGATCATATAAACAAATTGCTTTATGTTTAATGATGTCAATGTTGTATTTAATTGGCATTTTTAGTTTTTTAGCTTTTGCAATTGCTGCTTGATAATCTTTTTTAGTGTAATCTATGCAGACATATTTGTTTTTAGTATCTCTTTCTTCTAACAATGTCTTTAGAATTGGATCCTTCTCATGTTTAAGTGAATCTAACAAAACACTTAAATTTCAATCATCTAATTTAATAAATTCCTCTACAGTGAATAACCTGTCGTTCAATCAAGGATTAAATAATTCTAATAAATTGTTGTAATCAACAAATTTATAACCAGATTTGTACAATTCTTTAACTCTAGTCATAATTTGTTGAATAATTCATTCGTTAGCAATTGTATGAACATTTTCATATACTTGTTCATACATATGGAATCTACCTATTAAAAAATTCTCAATAGTAGAAATAGCTTTTAAACTAAATACTATCTGGTTGTTCATAAACATTGCACGTCTAGCAATCATTGATGAATCAATTTCACCATATGTAGCACCAGTATAATGAGAATCACGTTGTAAGTAGTCAATTCTGTCAACGTCAATTTGACTACTTACCAAAGAATTCATTCATTCATTTTTACTCTTCTTATCTAAAATGTCTAATACATCTTTAACAGGAACATTGTTTTTAGTTAAGATTTTATAAATACTACCATTCTTATTAGAAATGATCATTTTTGTATAAGTCTCATGAGAAATATTTGTATATTTTTCAAATGCATGAGAATTAGGACCGTGTCCAATATCATGTAGTAATGCAGCAGCTAAAATTACTTTACGTTTTTTAGGTGTTAAGTTTTTAATTTTTAAATTATCTATGAATCTACGAGCTGTTTCATACACACCTATAGAGTGAGAAAATCTTGTATGAGTAGCAGATGGAAATAATTGGTAAGACAATCCTAATTGTCTAATTCTATTTAGTCTTTGAAATTCATTAGTAAATAAAATTTCTCATAATCAAACATCATTCTCTGAGAAATTAATTTCACCATGGATAGGATCTTTTATAAATGTCGATTTCTTTTTTAATTGCATATTATTTCATTAATGTATCAATATTTTTCAATATTTGATCTTTGCCAATTATTGTTAATATTTTATTCATTTCAGGACCGTGCTCTTTCCCAATACAAGCAATTCTCATTGGTAAAAATAATTCTTTACCTTTTAATCCTGAAATTTGTTTTACATTATTAACAATGTCTTTTGCATTTTCATAAGTAATTACATCTATTTCTGAAATAACTTGTTTAAATGCTTCCATGTTCTTTTTAAAGAAATCTTGTTTAACCGTTTCTTGTAATTCAACAGGTAAGTTATTAATGTCAGACATAAAGATATCAGTGACTAATTCATTAATTTGTTGACCATATTGAATTTGTGGTTTGAAAATTAATAAAATTTCATCTTTATGTTTTGCATATTTATTTAAATCAACAGTTAAAAATTTCTTAACAAATGTTAAATAATCTTGATCATTCATATTTTTTAAATATGAATTTGAGATCCATAACATTTTCTTAAAATCAAAAAATGCTGGGGATTTTGAAATTCTATCAAAATCAAATTCTTTAATAATTTCATCCATTGATAAAATTTCATTATTTGATTTAGAACTTCATCCAAGTAAAGCTAAGAAGTTAGTAATAGCTTCTGGTAAAACTCCCATATCTTTATAATCTTGGATAAATTGTTTTAATGTTTTGTTTCTTTTAGATAACTTTTTGCCTGTCTCATCAATAATGATAGACAAATGTCCATACTTAATCTCTCTAGTATCAAAGTTTAAGGCTTTCTTAATGGCAATTTGATATGGGGTATTAGATAAATGTTCTTCACCACGTAATACATGAGTTATTTCCATATCATAATCATCCACTACAACAGCAAAGTTGTACATAGGAATACCATTGGATTTAAGAATAACAGGATCAGTTAAAGCTGATGTAGGAACACTCATGTGTCCTCTAATTAGATCATCTCATTCAATGTTTTCGTTATCATGCATTTTTAATCTAATTACATGAGGAATATTTTGACTTAATTTTTCTTGTATTTCTTCTTTTGACAAGTATAAACACTTACGGTTATATTTAGGTGTGTGTCCTTGTTTCATTGCAATTTCACGTTGCAAATCTAATTCTTCTTTAGAACAAAAACAATAATAAGCCTTACCTTCTTGTAGAAGTTTATTGGCTAATTCACGATATCTTTCTAACTTTTGTGACTGAATATATGGTCCAAACTTACCAGGGTTTTTTATTGATTCATCATAAGGAATTTTTAACCAAGTTAAATTATTTAATTGTGAATCAATACCACCCTCAACATTTCTTTCAATATCGGTGTCTTCGATACGAACGATAAAATCACCATTACAGTGTTTAGCGTATAGATAGTTGAATAAAGCAGTGCGTGCTCCTCCGATATGGAAGAACCCTGTAGGGCTTGGTGCATATCTTGTTCTTACCTTGTTACTCATGAATAGTTAATATCGTTCCTCCAGAACCACAAATAATCTTATTTTTTGAAAATATTTTGTTTATATTTTCAAGTAGTTTTTTATCACTAACTTTAAAAATATATGGATGTAAATCATTATATACATAATGATTATTAAAAGTTTTATTCAATAATGAATCTAAACATTTAGAAAAATTTACTTGAGATTTATAAGGTATGGTTTTCTCTAATTGTTTAAACACTTCTTTAGTAGAAACTTTAATATTATTCGTGTGAATTTTATATGAAATTTTTTTAGATGAATTAAACTTTTCAACTTTATTTCCATAATCTGAAACAATGGCACTATTGTAAGAAGATAAAAAGAAAGGAATATCACTACCTAATTTTAAGGCAATGTCTTTTAAATTTAATTTTGTCAACGATATCTTATTATCTTTCATTACATATTTAATTACAGTTGCTGCATTTGAACTTCCACCACCTAATCCAGACATTATGTTAATATTCTTTTCAACTTTAATTGAATAATGTTTTGCAATATTAAATTTATTTTTTAAATACTTTAAAGATTTAACAATTAAGCAATCATTTAAAACAAAAGTTTTATTTTTATTTTTATAAACAACTGTGTCTTTTTTTGAAGACTTTATAGAAATTAAATCAAACAAAGTTTTATCCAAAATAAATAAACTTTTAATTTTATGTTTTATTTCTTGTTTGTTTTTCGGATAAATTTTTAATATTAAATTTGTTTTTGCGTATGACTTAATTTTCATTGTTCAGAGTTGTGTAAAGAGTGTGAAGTTGT
Source organism: uncultured Mycoplasmatota bacterium (assembly GCA_949517355.1). Taxonomy (GTDB): domain Bacteria; phylum Bacillota_I; class Bacilli_A; order Mycoplasmatales; family Mycoplasmoidaceae; genus Malacoplasma_A. Next base: position 34,925 of record CATDIL010000004.1, on the reverse strand, counting down.
TCTGGTGTAAATTCTTCTGCACGAGATGTTAGCTTAAAATTTAAACTATTAATAACTAAATTTAGTTGATCAATTTTATAAGTATGCTTTAAATTATTAATCAAAGTTTTTCTTCTGTTTAAGAAACAAGTTCTTAAGAACTTATCAAACTTTTCATCATAAATTTTATTATTTTTTTTAATTTTAATAAATGTGGAATCAACTTCTGGGATAGGATAAAAATTGTTCGGTGAAATATTCATTAATCTTTCAATATTAAAATAATATGTTGCAAGTGCAGTTAATCCATTATATTTTTTGGAACTAACAGGAGCCATAATGCGATCAACCATTTCTTTTTGCAACATGCAATAAAATAAATCAATATTAGAAGACTTTAAAAATTTCATTACTACAAGAGAGCTAATTGAATATGGTAAATTAGAAACTATTACACAGTGTTTATAACCTTTAGAGATTTGGTTAAAATCTACTTTTAATACATCAGAATTAATGATTTCCATTTTTTTATCTTTATATCTTTTAACTAAAAATTCATTAAGTCTTTTATCTAATTCTATAAGAACTAAATCAAACTTTTTATCAATTAAATGATCAGTTAAAGAACCCAATCCAGGGCCAATTTCAATTACCAAGTTTGCTTTAGATAAATCTATTTTTTCTACAATTTTTTTTGATATTTCTTCATTAACAAGAAAATTTTGACCCATCTTTTTAGACGGATTAAATTGTCTACTTGTTATATATTCATGTGTTTTTTTAAAATCCATTACTCAAGAATTAAACGATTAAGTTTAGATTCAAGAGAAGAGTTCTTGCTTCTACTATGCATGATTACTTTATGCATAATTCATGATTGTAAAATAGAATATAAAGCATTAAAGAATCAATATACACCTACACCAGTAGCAGAGAACACAACGATTAATGACATTACAGCAGCAAAGATGTTTTGAGTCATGTTCATCTTCTTCATTTGTTTACCACCTTTACTTGAAGAAGAAACTGCGTTTCTATTACGTTTCTTAGCTCAACGTTGTGGTAGCTTCATAGATAAGAATTGGACAGGAATAACTATTGCAATGAAGAATATATATGTTCACCCACCGCTTGCAAAGTTACTGAAAATTTGAGACATTGGAGTATAAGCAAAGTTTCAAATACCAAATAAAATAGTAGATTTAAATGGTCTAACAATAGTAACAACACGATAAATAATTAGGAAAATAGGTAATGTAATAAACATTTGTTCAAACGCAGCAAATGGTTTAACGTTATTTTTCTTATATAAATCCATTATTTCTTGTTGTTTCTTTTGTTTAGACGCTTGGTCTGTTAGCCCTTTATATTTAGCATTAATTTCAGACATTTTACCTTGGACTTCTGTCATTTTTTCATTTTGAAGAGTTGACCTTAAAGTAACTAAAATGGAAAAAATACGAATTATTGTAAGCAATATAAAGATTGCCAATAAAGCGTTTAACCCACCAACTCATGAATTAGTTGCCCACATAATTTGCAACACTAATCATGATCCTGGTCAAACAAAGAATGCATAAAATGGTCCATAGTCTAGTGATCAATCACTAAATGTATGGAACTGTCCATACAAACTTCCAGAAGATAAATCATAAATTCAATTTCCTGTAGTTCCAAAATTAAAACCAAATTCAAGACCGCTGCCAATATTTACATCGGTAGATACAGTGTTGTCTCCCATACTTTGGAAACAACCTCATAAACCCATTAACATGAAGAAAGCAAACAATAAAAGTTTTGATCATTTTCAAATAAATTTTAAAATTTTCTTAGCTTTGCTTTTTTTAGTCTCAGGTTTAGTTCAAAAAGGACTAGCTACATTGCTAGAATTTTCAGTATTAAATTTAAAATTTAAAGCGGATTTTTGAGACATTATTTAATTTTTTGAAAAAGTGAATTTAAACTTTTTTGCATTTCTATATGATTTTTATAATCATATGTGTTTTTGACAATTATAAAAATATTTTTTTGTGGAATATTATTACTGTTGTAAATAAAATTTCTTATTTGTCTTCTAATTTTGTTTCTTACCACTGCTCTCTTAAAATTCTTTTTAGAAATAGTGATTCCAACTCTTGGACTATCAGAAGTAATAAATCTTACTAAGTAGTAACGATCGCTAACAATTTTTGCTATAGAAAAAATTTGTTCTATTGTTTTCTTATCAGAAATAGAACTAAATTTCTTATTTTTCATCAGAAACTGTTAATCTTTTACGTCCTTTAGCTCTTCTTCTTTTAAGAACTTTCTTACCATTAGCAGTAGAAGATCTGTTCAAAAAACCATGAGTTTTAGCTCTTTTAGATTTATTTGGTTGATATGTTCTTTTCATAATTACAAATATTAGATATTAATAATATCAAAATATATTAAATTATTATAATAATTTTTAAAATGCCCATAGATAAAAATACATTAGTTGTTTTAAATAATAACTTGGACATTGTAAAAACTAAATTACAAAATTTTGGTATCAACCAAGTATTTTTTAATGAATATATCTCTAATATTTCAATTGTTGATGCTAAAGAAAACATTTTATATATTAAAACAAAAAATATTTTTGCCAAACAAACATTGAATACGGATTATAAAAATCAAATTCAAAAATTATTTAACGAGATTAATAAAAGTAATTACTGTTTAGAATTTATTGTTGAAAATGATTTAAATTTAAATTTTAAAACAAACCCCATCCAACATCAAACTATTAAAGAAGATAATAACAGTAACATTAATAAACACTATCAATTTACAAATTTTGTTGTTAGTAATTTTAATAAGTCAGCTTACAATGCAATTAGAACTATTTTAACTGATGCATGTTGAAATCAAATTTTTATTACTGGTGGTGTTGGTTTAGGAAAAACTCACTTATTACATGCGATTGGTAATGAATATAAAGTTCATTTTCCAAATAAAATAGTTAAATATATTCCAATTGATGATTTTATTAGAGAAGTATATAATGCTTTTTCAATTGGCGGCAATAGTGTTGAATTATTAAAACAAAAATACGAATCATATGATCTTTTATTATTTGATGATGTTCAATTTTTAGAAAAAAAAGAAAAAATAAACGAAATTTTCTTTAATATTTTTAACAAAGCTACAGCTAACAATAAAATTATTGTTATGACTTGTGATAAAGATATATCACAATTAAAAAATTTAGAAAACAGAATGAAATCTAGATTTTCATCTGGACTGGTTGTAAAAATTAGTAAACCAGATCTAAAATCAGTAAAAGCTATATTAGAAAATAAATTAAAAGAAAGTAATACTAAAATTATTTTAACTAATGATGCAATTAATTATATTTGTGGTAGGTATTCAACAGACATTAGACAGTTAGAAGGATTTTTACATCGTATTCTTTTTTATTGTATCAATAATGATTTACCACCAAATGTAATTATTAATTTAGATTTAATTAAAAAAATTACAATGGAAGAAAATAATGAAAGTATTAATAAATTTGGTTTTGATGTAGACCCTAATTTAATAATTGATCAAGTTTGTAGTTTGTATTTTGTAGATCCTGAAATTATAAAAAGTAAAGATAGAACTAAACAAGTAACTCAAGTTAGACAAGTGTGTATGTATATTTTAAGAAAAAAATTTAATATGAATTATGCACAAATCGGTTCTTTCTTTTCAGGACGTGATCATTCAACAGTAATGGAATCAATTGAAAAAATTAAAAAGAAAGTTAAATCTGATGTGGAATTTGAAAATTTTTTAACTAATTTATATAAAAAAATATAAGGGTAATTTGTGGGAAAAATGTGGATTAAAAAATATTGTATTTATGTAATAAAAATAATAAATAAAGGAAATTTCCCACATTTTAATTAATATATATAATATATAAAATAAAATAAATAAAATGAAATTTACCATTAACAAAGAATCTTTATTAAATAAATTAAAATTTTGCAATGAGATTGTAGATTCATCAAGTATCAATCCAATTCTTTCTAATTTATTGATTAATGTTAATGAAGATAATATTGAGTTTATTTGTAGTAATCAATTAATATCATCTAAAACAACTATTAAAAATAATATTTCTATTTTTTCAACTGGGAATATATTAATCAAAACTAATTTATTATTTAATATCATTTCAAAAATAAATGAAGATAAAATTACATTTGATTTAGTTGATAACTCTATTATTCATATATCTACTAATAAATTTACATTAGATCTAAATGTATTAGAAAGTTATAGTTATCCTGTAATTAATTTCTCTTTTGAAAATAAAAATAAAATTACTATTAATAAACAGTTATTTAATAAAATTACAAATAAAACTTCACTTACTGTTTTAGAAAGTTCTGATCAAACAAATATTTTCACAGGTATTAATTTAAATTCAAATAGATTAGATAATAAAATTGAAATATTATCAACAGACTCTTACCATTTAAGTTATTTACAAGAAGATTTTACTAATGATAAATTTGATATTACTCTTTCTTTAAAAGTTGTTAAATTAATTAATTCTCTTCTAAAAGAAAGTAAAAGTGATTGTAATTTTTATTTAGATCAAAATAATATTTTATTTGAAATAAACAACACAATTATCTCTACAAGATTACTAGATGGTAAATATCATTCATCTCCATATAAGATTTTACAAAACACTTATCCTTATAGCTTTACAACTTCTAAAAAAGAAATGATAGATTCGATTAATAGAGGATTAGTATTACTTTCATCTGACAATTCTAAAAAACCAACTGTTCAAATGATTATTAATAATAAAGAATTAAATTTAAATTTTAAATCTATTGAATTAGGTAGTTGTTATGAAAAAATAAATATTGAAGATTATAAAGGAAGTAATATTCAAATTATTTTAAATATTAAATATTTATTAGATTTATTAAAAGAAATTGAAACAGATAAAATTGAATTTCATTTTATAAACGAACGTGGTCCAATTTTAATAAAAGAAGTTAATGATAAGAATTTTATTACATTAATTTCACCTTGTGGTAATAATTAAAAAAAGAGTGGGATTCACTCTTTTTTAATTTTATTGGCAGGGGTTGTAAGAATCGAACTCACATTAAAAGTTTTGGAGACTTTGGTTTTGCCATTAAACTAAACCCCTATTTCTCTCTGATAAATATTCTTTTTAAATTAAATGGTTCGTTTGTTTTGTTATCAAATTCAACAATAATTCCATTAAATTGATATTTAGAAGTATCTTCTAATAATCTAAATCTTGGAGATTGTCCTCTAAACATATTAATGATAGTTTCTGGATTAGCTCCAATAACACCTTCAGATGGTCCAGTCATACCAGTATCTGTTATATAAGCTGTATTTTTATAAATTCTTTCATCAGCACTTTGAATATGTGTATGTGTACCTAAAATAGCACTAACTTTACCTGCAAAGTGTTGTAGAAATGCATTTTTTTCACTTGTAGTTTCTGTGTGAAAATCTATAACATGAATATCAGAATTATCTATAGATAATAATTTTTCTAATTCAATAAATGGATTTGTTTGAATATCATGACAATATACTGTAGAACCTAGTAAATTTGTAATTCTAATATTTTTATTATTATAAGTAAATGTAATACTTCCATTACCTCATGTGTAATACTGAGATTCTAATTTTAAATTTAAAGGTCTTATAGTGTTTTTATTTTTTAATACTTCTTTAATTTCCTCTAAATAATAAGTATGATTTCCAAAAGTAAAATAATCTACTCCATAACTACACAATAATTTATAGTCTGCTAGAGATAATGATCTTCCTTTAGTACAATTTTCAGCATTAGCAATAACAATATCAATATTATTTTGTTGTCTTAAAATAGGCAATTCATTCTTAATTGCTTCTTTCCCTTTTTCTCCAAATATATCACCAATAAATAAAATTTTCATTTTTATTACTTTGTAATAATTTTATCTAATTTAATATCTTTTTCAGTTAATAAAATTTCTTCAGTTTGTTGAAATCGGTAAGCTATACCAATTGTTGGTAAAGGATTAAATTTTAAAAAATTGTTATATCAATTCAATCCATAACCCATTCTATATTTTTCTTTATTAAAACCAATCATAGGAACAATAATTAACTGAATGTTTACAGGATAAACAATATTATTATGTTTTGTTTGTTTCATTGAATGTCAACATTCAAATTCAAAATCTGTTGAAGTAATTTCAGTAAAATACATTAAACCATCTTTAATTTTTGGTATACAAACACGGTATTTATGTTTTAATAATCATTTAATTGGTTCGATAGTATCTACTTCATTTTCAATCGGTCAATACATCCCAATAAATTTATCTTTTTTACATTTTTCAAATTCTTTAATAAGTATATTAAAAATTTTTCTATCTAATATTTTCTTTTCATCATTAGATAATTTTCATCTTTTTCTTAATAATTCTGTTCTTATTTCTTTATTAGTTCTATTCATATTAATTTTTTATTCTTTTAATACTCTTATGGTTTTTCATTAATGTTTTTATACCATATGGAGCTTTAAATGCAACAGTTAAATAATCTTTTTCAACATTTGTCACTACTCCTTGGCCAAATATAGTGTGAGAAATTACGTCTCCAATGACAAAATTAATGTTTTTTTGTTCATACATATTTGAGAAATCATTAATTTGTTTTTTAGAATCATATCAATCCAAATCTGCACTACTAATAGATTTAAATTCTTGCTCAATCTTTATCATATTTTCATATCCAATTTCTTTTAGAAACATTGATGGACCTGTAGCTCCAGAAAAAGTATATCCATCTGAGCATGTAATATATAGTTGTTGTCTTGCTCTTGTCATCGCAACATAAGCTATTCTTCTTTCTTCTTGATAATCTGTTGATTTAGCTGGTGGAAATATATTATTTGAAAAACCCACTAAAAATACAATTGGGAATTCTAATCCTTTAGCAACATGCACTGTCATCAACGAAATAAAATTTTCTTTTAAATTATTCTGTTCAGAAGTATCTGTATACAAACTAATTTCATCTAAATAACTTTCAATTGTAAGTTCTTTTGAATACTCCATAATTTTAATTGAATTTATTAATTCGTTAATATTTTCTCTTTTATCTTCTAAATCTAAAGATTTAAGATATTCATCATAATTTGTTAATTCAATAATTTTCTTTAAGGCTTCAGACACAGGTTTATCTTTTATTTCTTTTCTTAAATTAATAATTGTTTGATAAAATTTGTTACATTGTTTTCAATTTCAATTTTGATCTTGTAAATTTAAACAATCAAAAAAACACAAACCAGTTTTAGCTGAATAATTATCAATTTTACTAATTGTTGTTTCACCAATACCGCGGGTAGGCACATTGATAATCCTTTTTAAGGATATTTCGTCTTGTCCTACCATTAATTTTAAATAAGCGATTAAGTCTTTAATTTCTTTTCTTTGATAGAATCTAATACCACCAAATATCTTGTAAGGAATATTGTTGATCATTAAAGCGTCTTCACAGAATCTTGATAAATAATTACTTCTATACAAAATTGCAATATCCGAATATTTAGCACCATTTTTAACAAGTTCAATTATTTTTTTACTTACAAATTCACCTTCATCTTGTTGACTATCTCCATGAAAATAACTAATTAACTCTCCTTGTTCATTATTTGTAATTAAATTTTTCTTAATACGATCAAAATTATTAGAAATTAATTTATTTGATCCATTAAGAATGTTTTTAGTTGAACGATAATTAGTATCTAAAATAACTAGTTTAGATTCAGGAATTTGTTCTCTAAAATCTTTGAATATTCATTCATATGCACCACGCCACTTATAAATTGATTGATCAGGATCACCGACTACAAAAATATTCTTATGTTTTTGATCAATTATCATTCTTAAAATATTGAATTGAATTTCATTAGTATCTTGAAACTCATCTACCAATATGTAAGAAAATCTATTTTGTCATTTATTTCTTATTTCTTTATTATCAGATAAAAGTTTATTAGTGTAAATTAACAAATCATTAAAATCAAGTAAATTATTTGTTATTAACTTTCTTTGATATTCAGTAAAAATTAGTCTAATAGCTTTTACTTCTTCAGGCACACATATGTATGCTGTTTTCATTAAAGCGGCTAACTGTGTGAAATTATTAATGTCAATATTTCCAAATTTTATTACTTCAATTAATTGAAGAGCTTTTTTTGGTTTAATAGTTGAGCAAATCTCTTTAGTTACTTTAAATTGTTTGTAGATTTCTTTAATTAAAGACATTTGGTCTTCATCGTCTATAATGCCAAAGTTTCTATTTCTATTTAAATGTTCGATATCTTCTTTAAGAATTCTTAAACAAATTGAATGATATGTACCAATTCATGAAAGTCTTGTATTTTTAACTAAGGCATTTACACGTTGTTTCATTTCATTAGCAGCTTTATTTGTAAATGTGATTGCTAGAATAGAGTCTGGGTTAAACAAATTGTTTTCAATTAAATATGCAATTCTTGTTGTTAAAACTCTTGTTTTACCGGTTCCTGCACCTGCTACAACAACTACAGGCCCATTACCGATTGTAACAGCTTTTTTTTGATTTTCATTTAGATTAGAAAGATCAAGCATATTATTCTTCGCTTATTTCTCCTAAATCAATTGATTCTACTTCACCTGGTAACTTGTAATTCTTGGTAGAAGTCTTTATTTTAGCATTAGTTTTGCTATTAGCTGTGTCACTTTGTGTATTAAGTTTAATAGTAATAGTGTCGCTAATAATATCTTGTAGACATCTTTTTTTGTTTCTTACAAACATCCATAAAATACATACAAACAACATAATGCCTGAGACATAATATAATGCTTCAAATACTACAGTAGCATCAGAAAAAGCATTGTGTTCACCTTGCACCATTGCTTTAAGCAATAACCCAGCATTAGTATCTCCTAGTGAAACTAATGTTGTTCCTAAAATTAACGAGATAACAGCAAATGATTCAGATAAAAAAATCTCTCTCTTAATTAATCCGATAAATTTTGTGTCAAAAATATGAGTGTTGACAACACATATTTTACAAATTCAGCATCCAATTGTTTTACCACTTCAAATAAGTGGTAAACAAACAAAATAGCCAAAGATTAAAGCGCATGAAAACAAAGAGAAGATAAAGTATTTTCATGCAGGTGTGTTGTCAAAAAAATGTTTGTCACGCAGGAAATCATTATTACCAATAGCGAACACAATAAACAACAATAAAAATAGGACTAAAAATAAAAACAATAAATCAAGAACACGAGCAAAAAGTCTTGTTCAAGCTGGTGCTAAAAAATATCTAGTTTTATTATTAGTCTGTTTTGATATATTCATTATTTAAAGAAATCGTGTATATATATCAATTTGAATTTAAAATCTTTAAAGTATTTATTTAAATTTTTAATTTGTTTAAACAAGTTGTTTGTAATAACAGGATTATCTCTTCAATTAGGAATATATTTTGTTAATCAAATATTTGATGTGTGCAGAGCTTTACCAATAATCTTAGATGAAAAATAAGATGTTGGTTTTCAATAAGACTGATGTATCTTGTATAAGAACGAGTAAAGAATTGAATAGATAATCATGTATTCAAAATAATTATTATTGTCTTTATTATTTTTTAAAAAATTAAAGTTGTCTTTGTTTTCAATTAAATAAGTTGATTGTTCAAAGATATTGTATAAGTTGTAAGAAAATTTCTTGTTATCAGCAAATGTAACTAAATTAGGATTGTTGTATCAAACGGCTTGTTTCATGCAATCTACACATTTTAATAAATGAGTTAAAGGATAGTATTTAAATAATTCAAAATGAATCTTATTTTTTCTTAAAAATTTAATATTATAAATTTTGTTTTTAATTGATGGAGTTAATACAGAAAATAAATCTAACCCTACTTTATTAAAGGTTTTTGTTGAAATTTTGTTTTCTCTATTATTTAAAATAATAAAATCACAACCTTTATTTTTTTCAATTAAATTTAAAATATTTTTAACAAAATCTTTATCTATAGTAACGTTACTACCTAGGTAATAAACGTAGTCACCTTGTGCTAGTTCTAATCCTGAATTAAAAGATCATGAGTGACCAATTTTTTGGTTGGTAGAAATAAATTTAAAATTTTTTATTTTATCAAATTTAAATTTCAATACTTCATTTACAACATTATTGTTTGGGTCATCATAAACAAAAATTAACTCAAAATTTTTATTAGTTTGATTAAAGATAGAGTTTATAGATTTTTCTAGCGTTTCTCAGTTACTATTAACGTGATATATAAAAGATAATTTCATTATTAATTTTTATTATTTTTGTCTGGTTTTGTTTCAGTGTTTTCTTTTGGTTTTTCAATATCACCAAATATTTGATTAAAATCTTCTGGGTTTATCCCCATGTCTCCTAAACTTTGAGAAAGTTTTTGAATACTTTCTTTCAATTTTTCAGACATTTTTTCCATTTTACCTGCATTTTGGATTTGAGAAGTAATAACGGTTGCAAGAAATTCTTCAATATTATTGAATTTTTTCATAGATCCTAATGGACTATTATTGTTTTTTTCCATTATTTCTCTAATTTTTGCAACAATTTCATCTTCTAATTCTAGAGTGATTTTAGACTTTCCCATACTATATTATTTATAAAAGTTATTATATATATAATAACTATTATTATGTTAGATATAAATTTATTGAGAAATAATTTTAATGAAACAGCAGAGAAGGTTAGAAGTAGAGGAAAAAAATACGAGCAACTAGATAGTTTTAATAACTTAGATAAATCTTGAAGAGAAATTTCTACCAAGATTCAAAACATCAATGCAAATACTAATAAAATTTCCAAAGAAATTGGTTTATTAATTGCTAAAGGAGACAAAGAAGGTGCTGAGCAATTAAAACGATCTGTTAAACAATCTAAACAAGAATTAGAAGAATTAAATGCTAAAAAAGAAAAACTAGAAGTTGAATTAAATGATATTTTATATTCTATACCTAACATTCCTGATAAAACAGTTCCTATTGGAGCAGATGAAAATGAAAATAAAGAAATTAAAAGATTTTCATCTCCCACCAATTTTGACTTTCAACCTAAACCACATTGAGAATTAGCAGAAAGCTTAGGTTTGATTGACTTTGAAAGAGGGGTTAAAGTTTGTGGGTCAAGATACATTTTGTACAAGGGCTTAGGTGCTAAATTAATTAGAGCACTTCAATGATACACTCTTGATATGAACATCAAGGCTGGTTTTCAAGAACTTTTACCACCAGTTGTAGTTAAAAGAGAATCATTAGTTGGTACAGGTCAACTACCTAAATTTGAAGAAGATTTATATAAATTAAATTCTGGAGATTATTTATCACCAACAGGAGAAGTTCAATTGACTAATTATTTTCGTGATGAAATTTTAGATGGAAGTAAACTTCCTTATCATTTTACAACTGATACTTGTTGTTTTAGAAGCGAAGCAGGAAGTGCTGGAAAAGACACACGTGGGGTTATTAGACAACATCAATTTTATAAAACAGAAATGGTTAAAATTACTAAACAAGAAAATTCTTTTGATGAATTAGAACACATGACTAGTCAAGCAGAAAAGATTCTTGAATCATTGAATTTACCTCACAGAAGAATAGTTCTATGCACAGGTGATATGGGTTTTAGTTCTTCTAAAACATACGACATTGAAGTGTGATTACCATCATACAATTCATTTAAAGAAATTTCTTCATGTTCTAACTGTCTAGATTTTCAAGCTAGAAATTTAAAACTAAGATATAAAGATAAAGATGGTCAAACTAAATATTGCCATACACTAAATGGATCAGGTTTAGCAATTGACCGTTTATGAGCAGCTGTTGTTGAAAATTATCAACAAGCTGATGGTTCAATTTTAATTCCTGAACCATTAAGAAAATATTTTGATGGAGAAAAATACATTAAATAATGTCTAAGAGGGGTATATTCATTACATTTGAAGGCCCAGATGGTTGTGGTAAAACCACAATCATTAATTTAATATATCAAGATTTACAAAAGAAGTTTGGTCAAGAAAATATAGTGTTAACAAGAGAACCTGGTGGTAAAAATAACATTATTGCTGAAGATATTAGGAATATTTTATTAAATAAAATAAACTACAAAATTTCTGATCGTACAGAAGCTTTGTTATTTGCAGCTTCTCGTGCTCAACATGTAAAAGATTTTATTATCCCTAATCTAGAATCTGGAAAAATAATTCTTTGTGATCGTTACATCGATTCATCATTAGTTTACCAAGGATATGCTAGAAATATTGGCATGGAAAATATTTGAGAAATTAATAAATTTGCTATTTTAAATACTATGCCTAATTTCACGATTTTATTAATGATTGAACCAGAAAAAGGATTAGCAAGAATTCAAGCTAATAAAAACAGAGATGTTAATAGATTAGATCGTGAAACTCTTGATATGCATAAAAAAGTATATGAAGGTTACAAAATAATTGCTCAAAAATATAGTGATAGAATTATTGCTATAAATGCTGAAAATAATATTGATAAAGTTCATCAAGACACTTTAGAAGTTGTTCTTAAAAGAATAGGAGATAGATAATGTTTGATGATTTTATCCAATCTCATATAAAACCACATGCTGTGATATTTTGTGTCACAACAAAAGCAGATATTGATTCCTTACTTAAAGAATACATTAAGTCGATTGTATTAAATAATTTACCAGAAGAAGATAAACAAGTTTATAGTAAAAAAATTGACTCATGACAATATTGTGATATTATTCAAATCAATGGTTTTCAGGAAGCTATAAAAAAAGAAGATATTTTAAATATTAAAAATTCTTTTTCTTATACAGGTGTGGAAAAAACAAACCAAAAGTTCTATGTAATTTATGGTGTTGAGAATATTACTGCACAAGCTGCAAACTCATTACTTAAATTTTTAGAAGAACCTCCGAAAAATACATATGCAATTTTTGTTACAAAATCTCCTAATTCAATTCTTGAAACAATTAAAAGTCGATGTCAATTGTATTATGTGGATCCATCCGAAAACAAATTTAATGATGTTATCAACAGATACAAGATTAAAGATGACAAATTAATTAAAGCATGCGAAACATATTACTTAATTAATGAATTAGACTTAGATTTACAAAACAAAGAATTACAAGATAATTATGAATTTGTTTCTAACTTATCTGAATGTGAATCTAATCTTAAATTAATGAAGGACATGTGTGATGAATTTAAAAAATTTTCATACAGTAAGATTAACAAAATTTTATTAATTTTGATCAAGTTTTATCCGAATATGATTATTGAACTAAACAAATTACAAAAATTGATCAAATTTAATCCTAATAAAGTTTTATTTTTTAATAAAATATTAAATACCATCAAATAATGAAAACAATTGTAGCTTTATCAACACCAAATTTTAAATCAGCAATACATATTATCAGGGTTTCTGGTGATAAAACTTTTGAGTGTTTACAAAAGATTTGTAAGCCTAGAATTGAAATGAAGGGTTATACAATTCAAAAAGTTGATATTTATAACGGCAAACAAAAAATTGATGAAGTATTACTTAATAAATTTGTTTGTCCAAAATCTTATACAGGAGAAGATTTAATTGAAATTAACTGTCATGGTAGTTTATATGTGGTTAATAAAATTATTGATTCATTAATTAAATCAGGGTGTTCATTAGCTAAAAGAGGTGAATTTACTAAACGTGCTTTTTTAAATGGCAAAATCTCTTTAATTCAATCTGAAGCAATTAATAATTTAATTAATTCATCAAGTGATTTAGCTATTGATGTTGCTCTTAACGGATTAAGTGATAAAACTAATAAAGTTTTAAAAAATACAAGAGATGAAATATTTAAAATTTTAGGTCAAGTTGAAGTGTCAATCGATTATCCAGAATATGATTCTACTCCTGATGTATCTAAAGAGCAAATTAATAAAATTTTTAATGATTCAATTAAAACATTTCAAAGAATTATTTCTGATTCATCTAATGTTTTAAACATTAAAGACGGTATTAAAGTAGCAATCGTTGGCAAACCTAATGTAGGAAAATCATCTTTATTAAATGCTTTGTTAAAAGAAGACAAAGCAATAGTTACAAACATTCCAGGAACTACAAGAGATGCAATTGAATCTTCATGTATTATCAACGGAATAAAATATATTTTTGTTGATACAGCAGGTATTAGAAATACAAAGAGTAAGATTGAATCTATTGGTATTAAGAAATCAAAAGATTCAATCAATAAAGCAGATCTTGTAATACTTGTTTTAGATAATTCTAAGTTATTAGATAAACAAGATAAACAACTATTAAAACTTGTTTCTAAAAAACAAAACATAACTGTATTAAATAAAACTGATGTTGCTAACAAAAACAAAATTAATGGAATCAAAATATCAGCAAAGAAAAAACAAATTAATAAATTAATTGAATATTTATCTTCTTATAAAAATATTAATACATTAGATCTTACAAGTAAGATTCTTCTTCAATCACAAGAATCAGTTGCTTTACTATCTAAAGCACTAAATCATTTGATGAATGCTAAACAAATATATGACAAAAACATTAATACAGAATTATTAACTACTGATTTAAAAGAATGTATTGATATTCTTGTGACTATTTTGGGTCTTTCAAATGATTTATCGTTTGTTGATGAATTATTTAATAAATTTTGTGTAGGTAAATAATATGAAGTTTTACGATACTCATTGTCATTTGTGTTGTTCACCATTATTAGAAAAAGCAGATGAAATAATAACTGAATGTGATAAACAAGAAGTTATTATGAACAATATTGGTGTTGATCTTGAAACTTCTAGGATTTGTGTTGAGCAAGCAAATAAATATAAGAATTGTTATGCAATAATTGGTATTCATCCATCTGATGTTAATGATACAGACAAAGAGGTTAAAGAAATTGAATCATTAGCTAAATCAAATAAAGTAGTAGGAATTGGTGAAACTGGATTAGACTATCACTTTATTCCATATGATAAAGAAAAACAAGTTAAATCTTTTATCAATCATATTAATTTAGCAAAAAAACTTAATCTTCCATTAATAGTTCACACAAGAGACGCAGGGGAAGATACATTTGATATATTAAGAAAATATGCATATGGTTTAAAAATTTTAATTCATTGTTTTACTGGTAACAAACAAGATTTATTAAATTATTTATCGATTGGTTGCTACATTTCGATATCAGGAATTATTACTTTTAAAAAGAGTGATGAACTAAGACAATTACTTCACTTAATTCCAATTGATAAATTATTAATCGAGACCGATTCTCCATATTTAACTCCCGTTCCATACAGAGGTCAAGATTGTATGCCTTACTATGTAAAACAAACATTTATAGCAATTCAAAAAGAATTAAATATTCCAGAGGAAGAATTAAAAATAACAATATTTAACAACTCTATTAAATTTTTTAATTTAAAATAATTATTTTTTAATTTGTTCTTGAAGATCAATCATTAAATCTCTTAGATAAGCTGCACGTTCATATTCTTGATTTTTTGCAGCTTCTAACATTTCTTTTTTTAATACATTAATAGCTTTAGTTGCTTTTTCAGCATTAGGTTTATTTCTAGCATAGAAAATAGCTTCCACAGCTTTTTGGTCATCTTTAGATTTAAGATCCTCAAAGATTGGTTTAACAATTGTCTTTGGGATAATGTGATGCTTTTTATTAAACTCTTCTTGAATTTTTCTACGTCTATTAGTTTCGTCGATTGCAATTCTCATAGCATCTGTTGTTGTATCAGCATATAGAATTACTCTACCATTAGCATTTCTAGCTGCACGACCAAATGTTTGTAGAAGTGCCTTTTCATTTCTAAAAAAACCAGGTTTATCTGCATCGATAATAGCAACTAATGATACTTCAGGAACATCTAAACCTTCACGTAGTAAGTTAATTCCTACTAATACATCATATTTACCACGTCTTAAATCATTAATGATTTTAGCACGATCTAAAGTTTTTAATTCGTTATGTAAATATGCAACTTTAAACTTTTGCTTTTGTAAATATTCAGTAAGACTTTCTGCCATCTTAATAGTTAAGACAGTAATGAAAGTTCTTTCTTTTTTCTTAACTTGTTTTTGTAATTCTATAACCAAATCATCTATTTGATATTTAGATGAATGGATTTCAATTTTAGGATCTAATAGACCTGTAGGTCTAACAATTTGTTCGACTACACAATTATGAGATTTTTCAATTTCATAGTCATTAGGAGTAGCGGATACATAAATAACATTATCTAGTTTATCATTAAACTCTTTAAAATTTAATGGTCTATTATCTAATGCAGATGGCAATCTAAAACCATATTTAACTAGTGTTTCTTTTCTAGATCTATCAGTGTTATACATACCACGAACCTGAGGGATAGTCATGTGAGATTCATCTACAACTAATAATCAATTGTTTTTGAAATAATCAAATAAAGTATAAGGGGTTTGACCTTCTTTTCTTAATTCAAGGTGTCTTGAATAATTTTCAATGCCAGGGCAATATCCCAATTCTTGGATAGATTCTACATCTCTTAAAGTTCTTTCGTGAATTCTTTGAGCTTCAAGTAATTTATTTTCTAATCTAAATTTCTTTTCAGTTTCAACCAATTCTTCTTTAATTCTTTTAACTGATTCTTCCATACGATCATGGTTCATGATGTATTCATTAGCTGGAGCGATAACGCAAATTTTTAGTTTTTCTATAACAGTTCCAGTTAAAACATCTATCTTTGCAATATCTTCAATTTGATCACCAAAGAATGAAATTCTTAAATAATAGTTATCAGCATAACCAGGTGCTATTTCTATTACATCTCCCTTTTTTCTAAATGTACCAGGAGACAAATCAATATTATTTCTATGATATTGTAACCTTACAAGATCATAAGTGAATTGTTTCATGTTCATCTGTTGATCTTTAGTAAGAATTATTCTGAAAACATTAAAATCTTCAGGGGCTACTGATGCATAAATAGATGCAACAGAAGCAACAACTATAACTCTTTTTTCAGTAGCTAAAGAATTGATTGTAGAAAGTCTTAACATTTCAATTTCTTGATTTTGTTGAGCAGATTTTTCAATATATGTATCAGTTCTAGGAATATAAGCTTCAGGTTGATAAAAATCAAAATACGAAACAAAATATTCTACTTTGTTATCTTTAAATAATTCTTTAAATTCAGAATATAGTTGAGCTGCCAATGTTTTGTTATGAACAATAACTAATGTATTTTTTTGGGTATTTTTAATTACATTAGCAATAGTAAAGGTTTTACCAGTACCAGTTGCTCCTAATAACACTTGAGATTTAATTCCTTTTTTAATGTTATTAGTAAGTTGTTTAATGGCGTTTGGTTGATCACCTTTTGGAGTTTTATCTGTAGTAAGTTTAAAACTATCCATATCTATATAATAATATTACTATATTATGATTCCAAAGATTTCAATATTAATTGCATCATATAATGCTGAAAAAACAATTAAAAGAGCTTTGGACAGCGCAATTAATCAGACTTTTAAAAATATTGAGATTGTTTGTGTTAATGATTGTAGTAGTGACAATACCGCTAAAATCATTAAACAATATATAAAAAAAGACAGTAGGATTAAATTAATTAATAACAAGATTAATTTAGGCATTTCCATGAATAGAAATGTACTTATCAAAAATAGTAGAGGAGAATATTTTACATTTTTGGATGATGATGATGAATTAGATTTAAAAATTTGTGAAGAATTTGTCAAAAGAGCAAATGGTAGTGGAGTTAAATGCGATGTAGCACCATTTAAATCAATGGTTCGCTTTGGTTTAAAAGGTAATATTCGGTTCCATAACATTTGCTCAAATAACTTTAATAGAAACACTACTCCTATTACATTTACTGAAAAAAATCTATTTGTTCCATGAGGATATTTTATTAATAGAAAATATTTTCTATCTTTAAAGAAAACTTTTTGTCCATATGCACGGACTTGTGAAGATTTAGGATTTATGCCTTATGTTGTCTTGTGTACTAAAAAATTTATGCCAATTCCTAAAATAGGTTATTACTATTACAAAGTAAACACTGGCAAATTATCATCAATTAAAAAAGGCAAGATTGATACTCTTAGAGACATGCTGTTACAAGTAGATTATTTATTAGACTTATCCAAGAAAAAAGGCTTCTTAAAAGATGATAAAAAATTAAGAGCAATATTTTCTGCAATATCTATTGGTGCTGGTTCTTTTATTTCAAAATATAAAATTAAACTTAATAACAAACAAACAAAAATACAAAAACAAAAAATTAAATATGAATATATGCAAATGTTGCATATTAAATATGATATTCCTTTAGATATTTATCACAACTCTTGATGAAAGAAATTTGAAACAATACCACAAACGTTTTCTTATTGAAGACAAACAAAAAGTATAAAGCAAACAAAGAAGTAATTATTTTGATTGCTTCTTTTTTTGTTCATTCATTTTCTTTAATAATTCTTGTTTTGCATCACCTTTATGTTTATCGGTAGGCAATTTAGGGTTAGTGTTAATCTTAAGATCAGGTTTACTATTAAAAACTTCTTCAATTTTGATATCATCAACTTTAGGGTTTTCAACTAAAGCCTCAGAAGTTAAATTTAGTTTTGGCAGAATCTTTTCTAATTCTTTTCTTAATTCTTCATTTACTTTAGGAATAAAGATTCTGTGTAATGAAACAATTACTTGGTGAGCAATATTCTTTTTCATCTCATTAAAGTTTCAATCTGCTTCTTCAACGTAAATATTTAATGGAGAACGTTGTTCTAAAGAACGCAATTGAACACCTTCACGAATTTTAATAATTCTGTCTAGGTGACTAGTTCATTGATAGTCCAAACATTGAATCATTAAATCTCTTAAAATGTTTTGAGCTGCTTCTGGTTTTAATAATTTAATTCTATTTTGAACGCTTAATCAAAGAATTTCAAAAATAATTTTTTCACCTTGTTCAATTGTTTTGTTTTCGAAAAAGTGATAAGTAATAATAGGAGTGTTAAATATACTTTTATTAATTGCTTCAGCAACTCTGTTAGCGTTAATGTGAACTTCATTATCAGGATTTTTAAACATTCTAGCTAAATCATATGCTACAACCTTAGCCATTCCTTTAAGAATATCTGAATTTTCTTTTCCTAAAAGAATTTGGTTACGTTGTGTATAAACCAATTCTCTTTGGTTAGTCAAAACACTATCGTAATCAATTAAATTTTTACGAGTATCAAAATTTAATCCTTCAACTTTCTTTTGAGTAGAGTTTAATAGTTTTGTAAAGAATCATGAATCATAATATTCATCATCTTCTACTTTAATGTTTGCCTTGTCTTGCTTTTCAGTAGCAAAACGTTTGAACAACATATCATCCAATGAAATAAAGAATCTAGTGATACCTGGGTCACCTTGTCTACCAGAACGTCCTCTTAATTGGTTATCAATACGTCTTGATTCGTTGTGTTCTGTGCCAATAACATATAAACCACCAAGTTCAGCAATTCCTTCACCTAACTTAATATCTGTACCACGACCAGCCATATTAGTAGAAATTGTAATAGCACCTCTTTGACCAGCATTTTTTACAATTTCAGCTTCACGTGCATTGTTCTTGGCGTTTAACAACTCGAATCTTAATCCTTTATTTCTTAAATAATGAGATAAATCTTCTGAATCTTCTACAGAAGCTGTACCAACAAGAATAGGTTGACCAGTTGCATGAATTTTTTCAATTTCAGCTACAACGTGCTTTCATTTACTTGGTTTGTTAGAAAAAACATAATCATTTAAGTCTTTTCTGATAACAGGTTTATTTGTTGGAATAGGAACAACAACCATGTTATAAATTTTTAAAAATTCTTCTTCTTCAGTTAAAGCTGTACCAGATAAACCACAAATCTTTTTATATAAACGGAAGAATGATTGATATGTAATAGTTGCAACTGTAATGTTTTCTGGTTCAATTTTAACATATTCTTTTGCTTGAATAGCTTGTTGTAAACCAGCATTATAGCTACGTCCTTCTAGAATACGACCTGTAAAGTGATCAACTAGTAAAATTTTATTTTCTTTAACAACGTATTCAACACCATTTTGGAAAACAAAGTTTGCAGTCATTGCGTTTTTAATTTTATGTAGTAATTCAGAGTTTGCAAAATCAAACAAATTTTTAATGCGATAATGTTGATTTGTTTTAGCAACACCAGAATCAGTTAACGAAATAGCATTCGATTCAGGTTCAATTTTGTAATCGTTTTTTGATAAAGTCTTAACGAACTCATCAACTTCAACATACATCGAAACATCTTTTTTAGGTTGACCAGAAATGATTAATGGAGTTCTAGCTTCATCAATTAATACAGAGTCTGCTTCATCGATAATAGCAAAGTTTAATCCACGAATAACTTTTTCTTCATATTTTCTCACCATGTTATCACGAAGATAATCAAATCCTAATTCAGAGTTAGTTGTATAAGTGATATCGCACGCATACATTTTCTTTTTTTCTTCAGGTCTAAATGAAGCTAAGTTGTATCCAACGGTGATTCCTAATGGGTTTAAACATTGTGCACAGAATCTAGCATCACGTTCAACTAAATATTCGTTTACAGTAACAACATGCACACCTTGTTTAGATAAAGCGTTTAAATATGAAACAATAACAACAGTTAATGTTTTACCTTCACCAGTATACATTTCAGCAAAATCACCTTGGTGTGCAACAATAGCACCAATAATTTGCACTTTAAAAGCAAACATTCCAGTTACACGATAAATTGCTTCTCTAGCAACAGCAAATGCTTCAGGTAAGATATCATCTAATGTTTCGCCCTTTTCCAAACGTTTAATAAAAACATTAGTCATATTAGATAATTGCGCATTAGGCATTTTTCTAAAATGATCAACATAACTTTCAACTTTTGTAGCTAATAATTTTGCTTTTTTTAATATTCTTCTTCTTGGGGCGAAGACACTAGTTCTTGGACTTAACATATAACAATTATTTTATATTATAAATATAATAATAAAGATAAACTATAGTAATGAAAAAAAACGCTAACCTTAAAAAAGGTAAAACCATTCAAGATAAGGCTAACACTAAATTCTTAACAAACAAAAGAATTTTGATTATTTCTTTAGGTTTTATCATCACTATTGTGTTGGTTTCTTTAACTATTTGAAAGATATTAGATGTTGATTTTGCTAACTTTGGCAAAAGAGTAAGTCATGCAACATCAACTAGACCAGGTTTTTTGGTGTTTTTAATACTTTTCTTACTTGTTAAACCTATTATTGCATCTGTTAGTGCTACTGTTAGATTGATAGAAATGGGTATTAAAGTTAAATTATATGACACACTTTCAATGTGTTTCACATTAATTTTCTTACAGAACATTACTCCTGCTAATTTAGTATCTGATCCATTTTCTATTTATTGAATAAAATCTCATAATGTAGAAAATTCAAGAGCTTATTGTATTGTTGCAACAAACGGCTTAATTTATCAAATGATTCAAATGTTAGTAACATTACCATCGTTTTGTTTTATAGCTGCAGATTATCAAAACTATAAAGAAGCTGACGCTGCTGCTTTCTCGTTTTATTGATTAATGGTTGTTGGTTTTGCTTTAGATTGATTTATTCTTGGATTTTTCTTTTTAACATCCTTTTCATCTCATTTTACTTATGTTTTATCTTTAAGTTTTAATAATGTTAAAAAATTATTACATCTTCAATATCACACAAATGAAGAAGTAAAACAAAAATATTTAAGAGAACAAAAAGCTAAGAAAGAATCAATCGAAATGATTAAACATTGAAAATATACCATTATCATTTCTTTAATCTTTTTTGCTGGCGAAATATGAACATATGGCGCTATGTATGTTTCTCTTCAATGAATTGCTCCAGACAATGTTGGTTTACCATTTTGAGGAATTTTCAATTGTGCTAACGTTGCTGTGACCGCTTGTAAAATGTTTCCGATTCCTGGTAGTCAAATGGCGTTAGACGTTGCTTTAAAAGAAACTATTTTAATTAGTGGGCATATTAATAATCAATTACAACCAGATGAAATAGAACCTTTAGTAAAAGATTCGATTTTAGTGTTTAGAATGTTTTCTGCATATATCCCAACATTATTAGGAATACCAATGTTTGGTTTCTTGTGTTATTTACAGTTTAAATTTATTAAAAAAACAAAAAAGGCGGTCGCATAATGGCAATAACTTTTAAAAATTTAGATTTTAAAACATCTAAAGGTTTAATTCCTGCTATTTATTGTGGAAAATTTGAAAATGCAAAAAATATTATTATTCATTTAAACATTGCATGCGGAATCAAAGAACTTATAAAGTTTTATAACATTCCAGATTTCAAACATTCTGTTTTTCTTTCAATTGATTTACCAGGTCATGGCTCATGTAAAATTAAACCAAGTAGACACCCACATTACTATATAAGAATAATTCATGAAATAGTAGATCAAATTAAGGCTAAAGATCCAAATAAAAAAATTATTTTCTTTGGTGAATCGTTTGGTGCTAATTTAGCTTCTTTATATTGTAAAAAATATTTCTATGAGAACAATCAATATATTTTGTTAAATCCTCCGTTTAAAATTAGAAATCCAAAAAAAACTAAAGAAGAAAAAAATACAGATAACACTTTCAAGTTAGCATGTAAATATATATTTACATTATTAACTAATATTGATACATATTCTATTCCGCATGGAATACACAATTTGACAAACAACATTGTTTTTTTAAGAATGTGAAAAATGAGAGCTCAAGAAAACAAACAAAGCACTAAAATAAATCTTGCAACATGGTTTAGTATGTCTAAAGCCAGAAAATTTATATTAAATCATTATGAAATCGATGCAATGCCACAAATTACTTTGATTACTTCAAAAGAAGATTTTTATTATCAAAAAAATAAAAACACTATAGATAAACTAACAAGTTATAAATTAAAAAATAATGGCATTGAAATTTTTAGTGAAGGTGATCATTTTTTAGTTATTAATCCATCTTCTCAAAAAGAGATTTGAAAAATTGTTTTAAAACATGACAAGTAATAAACCTAAGATTTCTATATTAATTCCTACTCACAATAGTGAGAAATATATAAGAAAATGTTTAAACAGCGCAATTAAACAAACTTTTCATAATATTGAAATTGTTTGTCTTGACGATTGCTCTAAAGACTTTACATATGATATTCTTAAAGAATATGCTAGTAGAGATAAGAGAATAAGAATTTATCGTAATAAAGTTAACAAAGGAATTGCAACTAATAGAAATTTATTAATTAAACTTTGTCATGGTGAATACATGTTCTTTTTAGATTCAGATGATTGAATGTTTAAAACTACATGTAAAAAATTTGTTGATTCATTAGAAGGTGAAAATTATGATATGGTTGTCGGCAAAACCAAAGTAGTGTTTAGTGGATGGCCAATAATTAAATTTAACTTTTTTCCAACAAGTTCTTTTAATTCAAAGACTAACAACATTAAATATGTTGAAAAAAATATTTGTTTATGTTGAGGATGTTTTATTAGAAAATCATATTGAAATAAATTAAACATCTCTTTCAATGATAAGGTTTCAAGAGTATTTGAAGATTTAGGAATTATGCCTTACGTTTTTTTAAAAGCAAAAAAATTTAAAACAATAAATGCTAATTTTTATGTTTATTTAAGAAGGAAAAATTCTACTAGTAAATTTGAAGGAACAGAATATACAGTTTTACAACATGTTATGAAACAAACTGATGGTTTGTTAGAATTGTTTAAGAAAGAAGGGTATTTAAACAATCCTAAATATCAAGAAGCTATTTTGGGTTGTTTGTTTGCACCAATTGGTTATTTTATTTTCTTTAGACACCCAAGGGATGCAAATAGCAAAAAAATATTTGAAAAAAATAAAATCGAAGCTTTAAATGTTCTTCAAAAAACAGGATATCCTATTAGTGCAAAGAATAAAAGCTGATGAAAGAAAATCTTGACACTTCTTTTTAAAATATTTTTTAAAAAAGAATTAAAGAAAAGTAAGAATTAATAATTCTTAATTATTTCTTTTCATTTATTTTCAAAAATTTTATTAGTAAGATTTTTAAGAGCAAAGTTTGTGCATTTTTTTGACATAGTTTCAATATCGGTTTTTTTCAAAAAATCATTTATTTGTTCTGCACATTTTTTTGGAGATTGTTTAATGTCTACTAACAAACCTTTTTCTTTTGTTAATAACTTAGCTGAACAATATGTATCAGAAGAAATTAAAGGAGTCCCTGCTGTTAATGATTCAATTGCAGCGTAAGGGAACCCTTCATATTTTGATAAAAGCAGTGTAGCAGTGTAGTTTGAAATTGTGCTAAATAGTTTTTCTCTTTTAAGAACACCACAATAATTAATGTTTTTCTTTATAGCAATTTGTCTTGTGTATTTTCCACGCCCATAAACATCAACAGGATATTTAAGATATTTTGCAACCTTTGAAAAATATTTCATATTTTTTTGTGAATTTTCAATACGACCAACATACACAAGTTTTTGTTGACGCGCTTGCTTGTTGATTGCATTAATTTCTTTGTAATTTAATGTGGTTAAATTAATGTTGTAACTATTAAATTTTTTACCATAAACTTTATTAGCTTCTTCTTGATCTTTATTTGTAAAAAACACAACATTGTCATGATATTGCATAATATCAACAAAGCCTGTAAAAATATATGTTAAAAATCTTCCTATTGATGCAAAGAAATTATTCTTGAATAATGTAATTTTTCTGTAATAATCGATGCAAAAATGTTGAATTAAGATTTCGTTTTTTGGAATGTATTCTCATTTAAAACCATCGCCTAGGTTATTAATAATTAAATTAAATTTATATTTTTTCTTTAGATCATTCAATTCTTTTTTAGCTTTCTTTAAACGAGATAAATTAATTAACCCACACGATTCATTAACAGGAAGCTTAGGACAAACGACTTTATGATCAGGTTTAGTCATTTTAGCAAAAGAATCTCGTACATCTAATGAATATTCAGTTACATCTCATTTTAATTCCTTAAATATCTTAATTAACTTTTCAGCATAAATTTCGGTTCCGCCAAATGTATGATCTGGAGAATAAGTGATAATCAAAACTTTTTTCATATTATTTAGTTCAATTTAATTCGTTAACTGATTTACGATGTTTATTTCTAATTATATTAGCAATTTTACCGCCATTAACCTTAATAACCATACTTGCTAAATCAGCAAAAATAGGATTGTGAGTAACAATGATAATTGTTGTGTGGTATGTTTTGTTAACATCTAAAAACAATTGCATTACTTGTTTAGACATTTCTTCATCAATAGCGCCTGTAGGTTCATCACCAAAAATAATGTCAGGGTTTTTAGCAATACTTCTAGCGATAGACACACGTTGTTGTTGACCACCGGACAATTCGCTCGGGAATTTGTTACGGTGCTCAAAAATTCCAATAGTTTTTAATAAATCATCTATATCAATTTTTTTAGATTTTTTGTCTTGTAAGTTTTCTCCTATTTCAACGTTCTCTCTAATAGTTAAGTTTGGTAACAATCCATATTGTTGGAATACATAACCGATTTTCTTTCTTCTAAATTCAGTTAATTTTGGAATATCATAATTAATTAAATTTTGATTACATACAATAGTTCTTCCGTATGTTGCTGTATCCATACCTGAAATAATATTTAACAATGTAGTTTTACCACTACCTGATGGTCCTAAAATAACAACAAATTCACCATACTTAATTTGCAAATCAACACCTTTTAATACTTTAGTGGCCAACAAACCATTATTGTAATATTTGGTTACATCTTTAAGATCGATAACATATTCTGAACTCATTTTCTTAATTCCGTGATTTTTAGAAAGTTTATCTAATTTAGCAACCATTTTTGCATGAAATATAGAATAAAAACTTACTTTAGTATCATTAATATAACTTTGTAATGATTGGATGTCTTCTTGAGTGGTTTTAATTTGATATTTAATAAGTTTTTTCTTTGCAAAATTCTTTTGCTTAGGTAACTTAACATTTTTGTAATAAGCAAGCTTTAAAATCTTTTTATTTAATTTTTTTGTTCATATATTTATATGGAGAATCTTAAGTGGATTATATGGTATAGCATCACCGTTATTAGTAGATTCTATATACTCTAAATAGTTGTGATAAACAATATCATTTGGTTTGCTAGTGTGGTACTGTTTAAGTAAAGCGTGTAACTGGTACAAATATCTATATTTAATTTCGTAAGCATTAGCGCGATTTCTTTTAGTAGAAATCTTGTTTAGTTTTTTAGTGGCTATGCGTTTTTCTTTATAGTTTCTTTTTTCGTTAATGTTATTAGGGTCAACTAACTTATTTAAAACATCCATCTCTTTTTCGAAAGATAAAACTTGATTTTTATAGAAATCAGTTTTGTTTTTATAAGTAATTATTTTTTTATTGATTTTATTTTTCATGTTTCTCCTATTTAATCATGCTTACTAATGATGTTTTTCTTAATGATATTCAGCTAAACACAATTGATAATATTAATTCTGCTGAAACAATACATGCACTTGATATAAATCAATATCATTTAGTTGTTGTATCAACTAACAACCCTATTCCATTCAATATCGCTGTTTGGAACATGGTGGCAAACCCGAGGGTTAGCGGGATACCAATCGCTAAACCTAATAAAATTACTGGAATATAAATTGCCATAAATGATAGAGCGTTCTCCATATCTGTATATCCTAAAGAACTTAGAATAGCTGCTAATTTCTTACAATCAGCAATAATAATTGATGACATCAACAACACAATAAAGAACACCATCATAACAATGATTATTAATACAATTGTTTCAACACTTGTAACAGTTTCGGCCATTTTTCCATAAACAGACGCTTTAGCATTTTTGTCCATTACGTTTGTAACTAATGAGACATAACATGAATCACCAAAAATTGCTGAAATTTGCTTTAATAAACCATTTGCAAGATTAGTAAATTGTTCGTGGTCCGTTTTGCTCTTTGAACTTTGTCACTTATCATAAGCTTCTTTAATGCTTTTATCAGTAATTCCTGAAATTTCTTTTGCTAATTCCAAGTTTGCTCCATATTTGACAAGATCTAATGTTGTATTTGAACTTCATGTAGCACTTGGGCATCAAATACCAGACGGTGAATAATTTGATATACCGCCAACTAATCCCTTGCTTCCATTAGGATCTTTTGTAAAATAACCATTAAAACCATAAGGGATGATGTTGTATCCATCATCTGTTCCTGCAACTGTTTGTAATGAATTTTTATTGTTTGAATCACCTTTAACGGCATCTATTAAACTTGCTGATGTTTTTAAACCATCATCAACTGAAAATGTGCTATGAATTGCTTTAGAATAATCAATATAGTTATTGTTTAAACAATATGTTGAATTGTCTAAACCTTCTCTATATTTAGATTTCAAACCTAATGTTCAGTTAGCAATTTGTTGATCGATATAAAATTCATCATCTTCACATGATTTAATGACACCAACAACTTTAAATTTATAGATAGTTTTTGAATCATCTACATTAATTATTTTAGTAAATCTATTTGAAGTGTTTGTAATTGAAAGAGATAATTCAGTACCAACGTGGTAGTTGTATTTTTTAGCAACCGTTTGATTAATTAACATTGGAAATGCTGTTGCATCTGGTTGAATGTTTTCGTAATTAATTAATGGAGCTAAATCATTATTGTTTTCATCAATTAAATTTACAAATGTACTATTGTTGTAAACACCTAAAACTTTAATGTTTGATGGTTTACTGCCATTTGTTGTAGAAACAACATCACCATTTATGTAAGTGTATGTTTCTTCTTCATTAGTTAATGGAACAGCATTGTAGACCATTTCATAATCTTCTTGGGCAGACGGTAATAATTGATAAATTTTATTAATCAATTCTAAAAAAACATGGTCTAATGCCATTCCAGTGTAATCGATTGTTTTATCAGTAATTTTATATTCATAAGGTTCAGTATCTCCCACACGTGCAAAGTATTTTTGATATTTTGATCAATCGTTGTTTGTGTAGCATAAATTACCTATTTCATTAATAATTGCTTCATATTTTGTGTTACAAATATTTTTTAAATTTTCAGGCATTAATGAAGCAGTAATGCTTCATGGATTTGAAACCAATGAAAATAAACCAATAACATAGTTAAGTGTTAACTTTGTTGCATATCTATTCTTCATATAGTTTAAATCTGTTTTTTGTCCGACAGCATCACTCATAAATGGAACAAACATGTTTGCATATGAATTATGTTCATATTCAAACGGCTCACATATTCAACCAGTATTTAATGGATGCAAGTGAGCTAGTGAAACAGAAGTAAAAGTAGTTGTGTAATAGGTTTTTGTATACAAACTAGTATCGCAATTATTTCTATCAATATAGTTTCAAGAACTGTCATTACTTACAAAGCCACTTTTATACAATAAGTTAGGGAAAAAGTTTGTTTCAGCATTACTTGCTGATGTTTGTCATCCAGTTAATCCAAGATGTTCTCCATCAACAGGGATGTATTGACCACCTTGTTCTGTTGGAGTATATAAATCAACAGAGTATGAATAATTCTTTGTATCTAATGTCTTAGTAATCGCTTGGTCAAATTTACCATTAATGGTAAAACCAAAAGTTAATGATGACATTATTAATGAACTCATTATTGACAAAATAAATAACTTTCAAACAGAACTAAATGCAATTGATACTCTAAATTTTGAAATAACACCTGCTCTTTTAAATGGTTTTTTAACAAGTTTACCTATTTGACTGAATTTGTATTCACTACCACTCTTCATTAAATCTGTAGTTTTTTCTCTTAACAAAAGATATGTAGAGAAAACACTTACACCAACAAATAACAAGAATGGTAATAGTACTGCAACAAATATAGATAATCAAGAAAACGCAAGAACGCTTGTTGGTAACGTTCAGAAGTTAGAAAATAATCCGATTGCTGGTTTTTGTAAAAATGTTCCTAACAAATATCCACTAATACCACCAATCAATGAAGGGATTAAAGCAAATGGAGTTAAAGATAATGCGATGTTTCACTTTTTAACACCATTAGCTTGAATAACACCAATAGTTGTTCTACTATTTGAAACATATCTTCTAACGATAATCACTGAAATAACTAAAGATATTGTAATTACAAAGATTGTTAATAAATATGTAATAACATCAATCTTACTTACTAATTGAGGAATGTAAGATATTCTAAATGCTGCAGCATTTAATGTACACGATAAATCTGTAGCCATGTAAGCAGGATTAATGTTTTCCGGTCAAGACATTATTGTTTTACATTTAGTATTAATTTCATTTAATATCTTTTGGCCATTTTTAGGATTATAAAATTTACCTACTACATATTTTTCTTCTTCATTACCTAAAAACGATGCATGAATTCTTTCGTAAAAAGATTTGTTACCAAATACAACACATTCTTTTTTTGTATTTGGGATCGGTCTGCTAATTGATACTACAGGATATACATAATCACCTGTAATACCAGCAGACAAAATAAACGAAGGCGTGGCACCTGCAATTTTAATTAAATTTTTTGGATATTCATTTTCTCAAGAAGAAAGTTTTTTGTCAATTACTGACTGCTTTAATGAATTCATTCAAGCAATAAATCTAGTTCTTTCATTTGAAATATCTGTATGAGTTTGTGCTCAATCTAAATAATCTTTGTCTTTAGATAATAAACTATGGATATCTAAAGGCATTAGATCATAAGATTGCATGTATTGAGGGGCACAAATAGCAAACTTACTTGTTCAATTATCGATTAATCATGTAAATGGAATAGGGGTTGTGCCAGGTTTTTCATATGAAATGACATAAGAATATTTCTTGTTAATTACATCTACATTTTTGTATTTTGAATCATAAAAAATTTTGTATTCAGATTCAGCTGCACTAAAGTTATCTGGGTTAGCTAGCAATACATTATTAATGTCAGTAACTTTATCAAAAAAAGAAGCTTCATTCGTTTGTGGTTCCGTGCTTGAACCTTTAGACAATAATTCTATTTGATCTCTTACAATTTTTTGCTCTTGAATGTTGTTTACAACATCATTTCATTGTAAAAGCTCATGAGACAAAATTTCTTTTATGGATAAACCAGAACGATTTTGATAAGGCTTTCATTCGCTATCAGCAAAGTTATGTCAACCAATGTAGTTAAAATCACTATCGTCAAATAGTATTTCACGATCAACAATTGAATCATATGGATGAGTTTCATCTTCTGGTTGAGATAGCACAACATCATAAAAAATATCACCTGTTGAGTTATTAATATTCAAAGATGAATAGTTTCTAAAATAAACTTCATCTTTCATATCGTCAGATGTTAAATACTGGTTAAGGGGGCTATTTTCTTGTTCTAAATAATTTAATAAATCATTACTTCATGAAGCAAAATACGCAGTAATATCTTTTGAGTCGCTATTTTCTTCGGTGCCCCTCAATTCTTCTGAAATTTGTTCTACAGTCTTGGTAGATTTAGGTGGAGTACCACTTGCTCCATCCATATATGTAAGATGGTTATTGTTAATGATTGTGTATGAACGATAAATTAAATCGTGTGCTACACCAGATGTTTCATCTTTATGTTGGTTATAAAATGTTCCAACCAACGAATCATCAGTAGCATCTGCATACAGATGAAAGTAATAAGTTTTAGTATATGTATTTTCAGAAGATGTACTTCCAGAAGCGGTTTGATCAGGTCAATAAACTTGTTCACCATCAGAAGAAAGACCATAGTGGCCGCCTTGTTGATCACCAGGTTTTTGGGTTATATTACCAGTGTTATAGTGTTCAGAAACAGTAAAATCATGTTGATTTCCCTGTTTTGATATCATTTCATAGGTTGAATCAATGTTGGTTGATGTACTTTGTAATACTGTAAACATTCCCACTGATAAAAAGATAAGGAATGTTAGACCAATTATTGAAACCTTATTTTTTGCTAAGGACCTAAAAGTATTCTTTAGCAGATTCCACATATTTTTTTATTATATGTATAAATTTATTAATATATATTAATAATTTAATAGGTTAATTTGGATTAGTGGGGGGGGGGTTATTTGCTTAATTTTTTGTTTTTTATAAATTGTATGAAAGATATATACACCAAAAATCATAAAATCAATTAAAGAGAAGTAGATTACGATTCTTAATAATAAGAAGTTAAAAACTTTATTACCTGTGTCAAAACCTTCCAATGCTGCTAGACAATAGTTTAATACAAGAAGCATAAACAAATATATACAAAATATCACAATGTCAGTAATAATAAAATGTTTTTTAATCTCTTTTTTAGATAAAGCATTAATTTTGAATATATCTTGATGAATTTTAGCTCAATTCCAAATATCATTCTTTACTTCATTAGGTCCAACGTACCAAAAACAATATTGAAAACTATTCATTAACCTGTAGAAAAATCTTGTAATAGGATCGGTTTTTATAAAGCGCATTATTACAAAAACACTTAATGAAACAATTAAAGAAGGAATTCAATCTACAAAGAAGTGAACTTTCATAATAAAAGTAGAAGCGACAACTAACATTGTAAAGATCGAAATCAGCGAAGTTCAAATAATCTTTCAAGTCAATATTTTCCTTGAATCTTTTCTGTTAGTTTTATCAAAAAAGTTAAATAAGATAAAGCCAAACATTAAATCAAATTGGTTTAAACAATGATTAGAAGGGAACGCGTCAAAAGTAACATTATTTTTAATTAAATCCCGTGTTTGTTTAATTAAGAATCCCGTTTTACCCTGCAATTGTTCTAGTGCATAGTTTTTAATACTAACTAAATCGCATGGTGTGCACATAGCAATTAGAATTGCGAATACATATGTGTACATACAGCACGTAAGATATTTTGCAAACCTTTTAGGTCCATAAGCTATATATAAGAAAATAGGTAATATAGTTCATGAAGCTATAGCTGCACCATAAATTATTCAAAAAAATGGAATTATAGGAATAGCATAATCAACAGAAGGAATAGTTCAATCTCAAAATTGAAAACCAGAAAGTTTATACATAGATTGAACTCATCCTTGAAATGAAAATTGCATATTTTGCATTATGACCATTCCTAATGTAAATATGATTCCACCAAAGAATAAATTATGTAATTTAAAACATTTATTTTGCTTTAATTCCGAATAAAATGTGTTTTTCATTAACTTTTATAATAACACATTAAATATTTTTTATAAAAAAAATCTAAAAATATATATAATGACTATTACAAATGTAGCGTGTGGAAGGTCAATAGACCGATATACCACGTAGAGAACTAAAAAAGAAAGGAGTTACTTGTGGCTGCAAAAAAAGAAATAAAGAGAATCGCCAAGATTCAACTGATTGGTGGACAAGCTAAACCAGGACCAGCATTAGCGTCTATTGGTATTAATATGGCTGAATTCACTAAACAATTCAATGATCAAACTAGAGATCGTATGGGAGAAGTGGTCCCATGTGTTATTACTGCTTTTTCTGATAAATCTTTTACTTTTATCATTAAAACTACCCCAGCATCTGTTATGTTAAAGAAAGCTGCTAAAATTCAAACAGCAGGTAAAAACCAATTAACTGATACAGTTGCAACAATTACTAAAGAACAAGCTTTAGAAATTGCAAGATACAAAATGCCAGACCTAAATGCATATGATGAAGAAATGGCATTAAGAATGATTGCAGGAACTGCAAAACAAATGGGTATTAAGATTAAAGATGTTGATCTTACACCTAAGAAAAACGGAGGTAAGCAATAATGGCAGGTAAAAAATTTAAAAGTGTAAAGACACTTGTAGATAATAAAAAAATCTATCCTGTTGAAGAAGCTGTTGCTTTAGCAAAGAAAACTTCTACAACTAAATTTGATTCATCAATTGATATTGCTATCAAATTAAATCTTGATACAACAAAAGCTGAACAACAACTAAGAGGTACAATTTCTCTTCCTCATTACTTTGGTAAATCTAAGAGAGTATTATTAATCTCTAGTGACGTAACTAAAGAACAAGCTGAAGCAGCTGGTGCAGATTATTTTGGTGAAAGTGATAAAATTGCTGACATTAAAAATGGTTGATTAGATTTTGATGTAATTATTACTACTCCAAAATTTATGCCTGAATTATCTAAATTAGGTAAGATCTTAGGTCCAAAAGGTTTAATGCCAAACCCTAAATTAGGAACAGTTACACCTAAACCATTAGATGCTGTTAAAGAATTTAAAAAAGGTAAAATGAATTACCGTACAGATACATATGGAAACATTCATATGACAGTTGGTAAAGCATCTGCAGCTAATGAAAAGATTGTTGAAAATATTGATGCATTAGTAAGCTTCATTAAATCTAAGAGACCATCAACTGTAAAAGGTGATTACATTCAAAAGATATATTTATCTTCTACAATGGGTCCTTCAATTAAAGTAGCATTTGAAAAATAGAGAGCAATCTCTATTTCCCAAATTGCAATTAAAAGTGCAACACCAATGATAAAATAATGGTGTGCACTTTTTTGCTAAATAAAAAAGTGCTCCAAGATACACCCAAGGAGACACAAAAATGTTATACACTCATATTCGTAAAGATGAAAGAATATTAATAGAATTTTTATTTAATGTACAGAAGAAATCTATAAGTGAAATAGCTAAAATTACAAATAGAAATAAATCTACAATTTCAAGAGAAATTAAAAGAAATTCTAATGAATGTTATGAATCAATGTCTGCTCAAATAAAAAGAAATAAAAGACAATGACACAAACATTCTATGTATTTATTAAAATATGAAGAGTTTACTAATATATTTATTAAAAAATATGATAAAAGATACTTCGGAATTGAAAACACTTATAAATTTATTAAAGATAACTATAAAGATAAATTAAAAATTCCATCACTTAGACAGGTGTTTAATTGAGTCAAATTAGACAGATGAGAAATAAAAAGATCTGATAGATTGAGACAATATTACAAACGTGGTGATAAAAGAACAAGCGGGATATTCTCTAAATTTAATAATAAATTAGTTTTACCGATTTGGGTTAGACCAAAAAAATTAATTTAAGATCTGAAAAAGGTCATTGAGAAGCAGATTTGATTGTTGGTAAAAAAGCTAATGGATTCGATAACTTACTAACATTTACTGAAAGAAAAACTAGATATGGTTTTATAGCGAGAGTAAAATCAAAGAATCCCATGAAAATTAATTCAATAATCTATAAAATTATTAAAGCGAATAATTTTAATGTAAAATCTATTACCATCGATAATGGTATAGAGTTCCAAAAAATAGGAATTCTAGCTAACTGAGTTAAATGTAAAATATATTTCTGTGAACCATATGCTTCATATCAAAGAGGATCAAATGAGCATTTTAATGGAATGGTAAGAAGAACATGAAAGAAACAAACAGATTTTAGTTTAATTAGCGATGAAGAAATTAAATTTATACAAGATAAAATCAACAATATGCCAAGAAAACTTTTAAATTGAAAATCTAGTTATCAAGCATTTCAAAATTAAAAAATTTACAAACACGTTACATTTTTTGTTGTGTCTGTAAATCTTTTGTGTTATAAAAATATTAAGTGTTGCACTTTATATTTCAATTTAGAAATACTAGTGGTAATCAAT
>CATDIL010000003.1 GCA_949517355.1 uncultured Mycoplasmatota bacterium | reverse complement strand
TGTTGATAATGGACAAGCAAAAAAAGCATACATACCAATTGATGATAAATTATTATAATTTGATCAATTAGCTTTAGTTAAAGAATAACAATCTCAAAAAGCATATTCCCTAATCATTTCTAAACTACTTGGAAAACTTACAGAAGTTAAAGGTGAGAGTGCAAAAGCATATGATCCAATTGTAGAACATTGAGATCCTTCAGCAAAAGTTAAATTTTTGATAAAAAGTGGAATTATTGATGCAGAATTCTTATAAAAAGCTTCTTCACCAATACTTGTAATATTAGCCGGAATTTGCATAGTGTCACATTTGCTAGCATATTGATTTAAATCAATACCTTCTTTAAATCCTAATAATGTTTTACCATCATCAGAAAATTTATAAACATCTTCTGGCAAAATATTTTGATCAACAGGTTAGGGTTGGGGTTCATCTCCTCCTCCACTGTTTTTTCTTGAATGTAATAAAATATTCCGTTTATTGCAATTGCAACTGTAGCTGTTATTCCGCTACATAATGCGATTAAATTTAGTAATTTCTTGTTCATATTTGCATTTGCATATTAATAAATATACTTTTTTTGCAATAAAAAATGTACTCAAATTGCTTTGAGTACATTTAAATTAGAATTAATTTAGTAATTACTTAATTATTAAGATTTTAGCTTTTTGGTTGACTTGACCAAATTTCTTAATAATAATCTTCTTTTTACCTAAACTTTTGTTTAAAACGATTACAGGAGTAATTGTATCAAGTTTGTTAGCTTTAATCTTATCTAGATCAGCAGTTAACACTAAAGTACCAGCATTAACTTTTTGACCTAATTTAACATGTGGCTTAAACACACCTTTATTAGTTAATTTAACAGTATCTAATCCTACATGAACTAAGATTTCAACACCTTTTTTAGTTTTAATTCCAAATGCATGATTATTTATTAGTACAATTTCACCAGAAATTGGAGCAACAAATTCGTTTGATTCAGGAATGATTGCAAAACCATGACCCATTAAATTTTTACTGAAAGTTTCATCTTTAACACTCTTTGTAGAAACAACTTCACCTTTAACTGGAGCTATAACGACTAAATGTTTATGAGGAAGTCTTATATGAGGAGTTAATTTAATTTTATGATGAATTTTTACTTTATGTTTTGTTAAAACTTTAGGAGTGTCAGCAGATAAAGAAGTATTAGTTGAAAATGGAGATTTACCATTAAAAATATCTTTAATTTCGTTTTTGATTCTATCTGCTTGTGTACCAAATACAGCATACACAGATTGTTTTGAAGGAGTCATTACACCTTTAGCACCTAATTGCAATAAGGCTTGTTTATTAACTTTAGATGGATCAACTACTTGGATACGTAATTTAGTAATGCATGCATCAACATTTTTAATGTTGTCTCTGCCACCATATGCTTTGATTACTGCATTAGATAATTGATTAATTTCAGAAGTTTTACCTTCTTTTGAAGCTAAGTAGTCTTTCTTACTAAATAACTTGTCTTGTCCACCACGTCCTGGAGTTTTAATATCAAATTTTTTAATTCAAATGTAGAATACAACATAATAAATTCCTGCATATATAGCTGAGTATAGCAATAATCAGAAGCAATTTGATCCTGAGTGTTTAGCATCTTGAATAATACCATAGATTGAGAAATCTAAGAATCCAGATGAGAAAGAGAATGCTAAGTGACAACCCATACCAGTCGGCATATATAAAGACATGCAAGTAGGAATCATATAAGCAACAGCACCCATTAATGCATGGAATCCTCAATACAATCAAGGAGCTAAGAATAAGAATGTAAATTCAATTGGTTCAGTAATACCAGTTAAGAAACAAACGAATGCTGCTGAAGCTATAACTGAAGTAGCAATTTTTCTGTTTTCTCCTTTAGGAGCAGCCATAATCATAGCTGCACCAGCTGCTGGTAATGCAAATAATGTAAAGATATATGCACCAGAAGTATATTGACCTGGATTAAAAGCATAAGTATGAGATGATTTACATATTCCATCAACAACTGATCATTGTGTACCTCTAAAAATACAATCAATATTTAATACATAATTATTTATCGGATCCATATTAGGATTAATAGGAATTAATAAATGAGATTTACCTGTTAATTGTTGTAACAAGATATAAATATTAATATCACCTGATATTAAAGTGTCTTTATCAGCTAAATTTGGTAATAAATCTATTCATTTTGTAGTTTCTGAATCAACATAGAAAGCAGCGCCATTAACATCAACAATGGCAGCATTATTAAGATCAAAAGTACCACCAATTGATGAAAATCACATTGCAGTGTTAATAACATGGTGTAAACCAAATGGAACTAATGCTCTATTAAAATAACCAAATACTAATGAGTTTAATCCAGCAGGAGCACTAGATAATCCTTTCCCAATTTCATAGAAAGCTTGTCCTACTCATGGTCAAAGAATTGAGAATAAGAATGATAAAACAATCATTGATAAGAAAGTAATGATTGGAATAAATCTTATTCCTGAGAAAAATCCAATGATTTGAGGAAGTTGAATATTTTTAAATTTGTTGTATAAGAATGCAACACATCATCCAACTACGATACCGCCAAATACACCAGTAGAAAGAGATTGAATACCTAAATTTGTTGTGAATATAGCATTAAATTCACTAGGAGTCCCTTTTCAAAATAAGAATCTATAACCATCAATTACTACTTTATCAGTATGTGGGTCTATGTGTGATTTTATAATAATCATCGCTGCCTGTAGGGCACAGAATACAATTCAACCTACAAATGCTGATAGACCAGCAACACCAGCATCATCTGTAAATGTAATAGCTATTGCTATACAGAATAATACTGGTAAACAACCAAAGATAATGTTACCTCCAGCAGAAATAATATTACCAAATATAGCTTGTGCACCAGATGGATCAGATGCAGTAGCAGTAATTGCAGAACCAATTCCTAGAAATAAACCAGCAATTGGTAACATAGCAATCGGTAACATTAAACCACGAGACAACTTAGCAATAAATTCTTTTATAGATCCAGAATTTTTGCTTTTTTGGTGTTGTTTATGTTTAAAAATTTGTGCAAATTTCATATGTTCTCCAAAATTAATATGTTAATTATATAGTGTAAATAAAAAAATGCAAAATATTTTTCACTTTGCATTTAATTATTAAATCATATAAAAGGTAGATTTATTATTTATTTTGAATTGCATCCACGCCTGGTAATGGAGAACCTTCGATTAAAGCTAAAGAAGCGCCTCCTCCTGTTGATACAAATCCAAAATCAGTATCTTTAAACCCTAATGATACAGCAGCGGCAGCAGAATCTCCTCCACCAATTACAGTGAAAGCACCTTGTGCAGTAATTTGCTTTAAGATTTCACATATAGTTTTTGTTCCATATGTAAAGTTTTTAAATTCAAATACACCCATAGGACCGTTCCAAACAACTGTTTTTGCATTCATTAATTTAGATTTGAAAGCATCAATTGTTTTTTCACCAATATCTAGCGCCATCATGCCATTTAAGTTTTCACCTAAATCAAAATATTTAGATGGTTCATCTTTATATCCACTTGCACAAACAAAATCACATGTTAAAACAATTTTGTCTTTACCTTTTGCTAATATATTTTTAGCTTCTTCAATCATTTCTTGTTCAACTAGTGATGAGCCAACATCATAACCTTGAGCTTTTAAGAATGTATAAGCCATTCCACCACCAATTAATACATGATCAGCAATTTCTAATAAACGGTTAACAATTTTTAGTTTATCACTAACTTTTGCTCCACCTAAAATAGCAACAAATGGTTTAACTGGATTAGAAGAAATTTTGGATAAGTTTTCTAATTCTTTTTCCACTAAGAATCCTACACATGAAGTACCAATTGCATTTGCAATACCAGCATTAGATGCATGTTTTCTGTGAACTGTACCAAAAGCATCATTTACAAACACTTCTGCTAATGAAGCTCAGAATTTTCCAAGTTCAGGATCACACTTAGATTCTTTTTTAACAACATTGTTGTTTTCATCAACATCATTGTATCTTGTGTTTTCTAATAAAATTATTTGCTTAGGTTGAAGGTTGTTAGCAGCATCTACTACTTCTTGTCCAACACTTGTTGGAACAAATTTAACAGAAGTTTCTGGTAATAATTTTGCTAATTCTTCAGCAACTAATCTTAAAGATTTCTTACCAGATTTGATGTCATCAGTAGTTTTGATTCTAGATAAATGAGAAAGAAGAATAATTTTACAATTATTTTCAATCAAATATTTAAGAGTAGGTAATGATGCAACAATTCTCTTGTTATCAGTGATTTTGCCTTCTTTTATAGGAACGTTGTAATCTACCCTGACAATAACCTTTTTATTAGAAAGGTTAACGTCTTTTAAAGTTTTTTTACTTAACATATTTTAATTATTGAAGAGATGCAAAGTATAGAGTAGTTCTTACTAATTGGTTAACGTAAGAAGATTCGTTGTCGTATCAAGTAAATACTTTGTAAAGTTTTTTACCATCAACTTCAAGAGCCATAGTCATCTTTGGATCAAAGATTGAACCATGAGTTTCACCAATGATGTCGCATGAAACAATTTCATCTGAGTTGTAACCTAATGTGTCACTAACTGCAGCTTTCATTACTGAATTAATTTCATCAACTGTAGTGTCTTTACTGAATTCGCAAGTTAAATCTACAATTGAACCTGTAATTGTAGGTACACGAACAGCTAAACCATGTAATTTACCTTTTAATTCTGGTAATACTAAACCAATTGCTTTTGCAGCACCTGTTGATGTAGGCACCATTGAGAAACATGCAGCACGCGCTCTTCTTAAATCACGGTGTGGAGCATCTTGTAATCTTTGGTCAGCAGTATATGCATGAATAGTTGTCATCATACCTTTAACGATACCAAACTTATCATTTAATACTTTAACCATTGGAGCTAAAGCATTTGTAGTACATGAAGCACCAGAAATGATTGTATCAGATGCTTTTAAAATTTCATGGTTAACACCATAAACAATTGTTGGCATTTCACCTTTTGCAGGAGCAGAAATAACAACTTTTTTAGCACCAGCTTGTAAGTGTTTAGAAGCACTTTCTTTATCAACAAAACGACCTGTTGATTCAATAACGATATCAACGTTTAATGAATTTCAAGGTAATTGTGCTGGGTCTTTTTCAGCAAAGATAGGAATTTTCTTTCCATCAATGATTAAATTACTTTCATCGAAAGTAACTTCACATGATAATTTACCATGAGCTGAATCGTATTTTAATAAGTGAGCTAAAGTTTTAGCATCAGTTAAATCGTTAATACCTACGATTTCAACTTCAGATTTTTTAATTAGTTCTCTGAAAACTAGTCTACCAATTCTTCCGAATCCGTTTATTGCAATTTTTTTTGACATATATTTTCTCCTATTTTCTTTTTAATTATATTTATTAATTAGAAAATTAATAAGAAAAATTACATTGAACTTACAGCAGAAATATCAAATAATTTTAAACCACTTGCAATAACATATTTGATTGCAGCACATAATCAAATTCTTTGAGCAGTTAATTCTTTATTTTTTGGATTAATAATTTTTACATTTCCATAATATGAATGGAACAATTTAGCTAATGTAATTAAATAGCTTGTAATTTTAGTTGTATCACAATTGTTAGCAGCAGATTCGATTGTAGGAATAAAACAATTCAATCAATCAATTATTTGGTCTTCAATTGGTTCTTTTAAAGAAGCAAATGATTTAGGTTGTTTACATTTATTGGTTTGAAGTAGTTTACAAATTCTAGCATGTGCATATTGAACATAATAAATTGGATTATTACTATCTTTAGCCTTTGCTTTTTCTACATCAATTTCTAAGTGACTAGATAAAGACTGACTAGCAAGATATCATCTTGCAGCATCCTTACCAATTGCTTCTACTAAATCAGCTAATGTTAAAGAATTTCCTGTTCTTTTTGACATTTTAAATTCTTTACCATCTTTAACAAGTCTTACCATTTGCATAATTAATACTTGGATTTGTTCTGATTTAAATCCTAATAATTGAACAGCAATTCTCATTCTGTCTGCATAAGACTTATGATCTGCACCTCAAATGTTGAAAATTTTGTCATATCCACGAGACAATTTAATCTTGTGATATGCAATATCGGGTGTAAAATAAGTATAAGAACCATCAGACTTAATTAATACACGGTCTTTATCATCACCCAATTCTGTTGTCTTTAATCACAATGCGTCATCTTTTTTATATGTATGTTTTTTTAGTGAATCTAATGCAATCTTAACTAGTCCTTTTTCATATAGTTCTGTCTCTGGAAATCAAATATCCATATCTACACCAAAGTTATGTAAAGTAACTTTAATAAACTCTAACATGTAATCAGAAGCATATTTTCTAAAGAAATCATTAACTGACTTATCAGTAATTCTTTGGTCAGTAAATTTAGCATTTAGATATTTATCAGCATATTTACTCTTAATCATTTCAGCTACATCAATAATTTCTTGTCCATGATAAGAATCTTCTGGTAACTCAACATTTTTACCAAATAATTGTTTGTAACGAATTAGAGTTGATAAAGCTAATTTATCGATTTGATTACCTGCATTATTTATGTAATATTCTTTATTAACTTTAATTCCATATTTATTTCAGATTCTTACAAGTGTGTCTCCAATAGCAGCATTTCTTGCATGGCCAATATGTAATAATCCAGTTGGATTAGCTGATACAAATTCAAGATTGTAAAATAAATTTTTATTCTTGAATTGTCCGTATTCCTCTTTATTTTTTAAAATTTCATTAATGGCTTTTAGTTTATAAGCTGGTTGAATTCAAACATTTAAGAATCCTGGTCCTACAACTTCTGCTTTTTTAAAAATTTTCTTTGGTAATTTTTTAATAATATTCTTACTAATTTTAGGAATTAAATCACGATTAATTCCTAATTTCATTAAGATATTAGTTGAGTAGTCACCAAATTTAACATCTTTAGTTTTTTGTAAATTACAATCAAAAGAATTTCTTGTTTGAGAGTTTGTTGAAATATTCATAACTTCTGCAAAAATAACAGAGTTTAATGACTTTTTGATTTTGTCAATATAGTTTATAGAGTATTTCATATATTTAATAAATTATATTACTTGCTGGGGTATCTTTTATTAATTCCTTCTAATTTAAATGTTTTGTTGTTAGTAGTTGCTAAAATTCTTTGTAATAATCTGTTGCCTGGAATTTGACCGCAATTAGTAACTAACTTTGTTTTTAATTGTTCAATAGATAAATTAGAAGTAAAGAAAGTTGGAAGTTTATGTTCCATACGATAATTTAAAACTATAAATAGATGTTCACTGTAGATTCAATTACTTCCTTTTTCAGCGCCTATATCATCTAAAAATAAAACATCAGCTTTTTTCATATTTTGAATAATCTTTGATGTTTTTGCTTTTACTTGTTCGTTATTAATACCTTCTTTAATATCCATTACAAGTAATGGTAAAAAACAAAATACTACTTTTTTACCTTCACGTGCTAAATCATTTGCAAAAGCAATTGTTGTATAAGTTTTACCAATTCCATATGGACCAAAGATATATAAACCGTGTTCCAATTTTGCGTTTTTATTTTTTCTAAGTTCTTTAATTGTTTGTAAAAAACGTTGAATTAACTGGATTTTGCTTGGATGATTATCATCATCAAAATACTTTTTACTTAACGAAAGTTTTAAATATTCAGGAGCAAAAGAATAATACAAGTAATTTTTTACATATTCTAAATTCTTGTTAATCATTTTCATTTTAGGACATTCAATTGCTTTGTAGACTAATCTACCATTTTCGTTTCTCACCAAAATTGTATGAATGCTATTAGCATTTATACAATTATTTGGTAAATCATCACAAGCCAATTGTTCATCAACCATTCTTTTGATAGCAATAAAATTCTTAGCAAATTCTTCTTCTGTTAAATGAAGTCTTTCAACTAATGGATGAGTTTTATATAAATCTAATTGATCTTTATTGTCTGGATTATCTTGATGATCAATAGATTTTAAAATTTTAAATAAATCAGGTTTTTCATTCATTTTTACATTTCGTCTCAATTAATCTTGACTAATTGGGTTTCTTCTTTTTTAGTTGAATTTAAAATTTGATTTACATTTTCATTTTTGTATACAAAGTAGTTGTATACATCATTTAATGTAGAAAGATTCAAACCATTAATTGTTTTAGCAATCTTTGTTATGTATGTTTTGTTTAATTTGCCATTTGTTTTAAAGATTGTAAAATCAACTAACAAGTTGATTAAATAATCAGGAAGTTTATATGTTTTTCTAAGTTGATTAATTGTTTCTAATTCTTCTGTTATTAATGGAGTTTTATAAATAGCTGACAAATATTGTTCAGCATTTAAATTCATATATTCATTAAAAATTGTTTCTTTATCATTCAAAGATAAATTTTTAATAAACATTGAAGCGTTTCTATGTAATTTCAAATTTGTAATAGTAGTAACATTCTTAGCTGATGTTACATATTCGTGTAATTTATTTTGTAATAAATCAGGATCAGCTTCATATCCTGTATCGCTTTCGACTATACATGAATAAATTGCATGTTCAATTTCACTAGAAGATAAATTGAAATTTTCGTAATAGTTTTCAATGATTTGACGAGATCTATTATTTAATGTGATAACAGTTGAAGTGTTTTTAGCAATGTCTTTATATAACTTATCAAAGTTATAGTTTTTAACATTTTCAATGTCTTTATCATTGAAGACCATTTCAAATGTAGATGAAACATTAGTTGCATCTGATGGAATTCTTGAAGGCATATACATGTATTCTAGTTTTTCATAATTCAATTGTCCAATTGAATTAATTAATAAATGTTTAGCTTTTTGGTTGTCAATAAATTGTTCAAATGATAATGGTTCTTTAATAACAAAATGGTAAACCATTTCTTCATTGCTAATGTTTTCTTGTAAATAAGTAGCCAATAATCCAATAGCTTCTAATTTAGCTCTTAATTCATCAAACTTATTTTGGTTTAAACCACAGAAATCTTGGAAGTCTTTTAAAAAAGTAGTAAGGTTGTTAGTCTTAGCAGCTTTTTGTGAGTCATGAAATAAGTTTATATATAAGTTAGTTGCTTCTGATCCAATAATTGGAGAGTATAAGTCGTACAACAGTTCATAGTTAATTCTGAATCCATAGTCTTTATAGATTAGATATTTAACATTTTTTAACATATTTAACTACTACCCTCTTAATAACTATTTTTTCGCATTCCAAATAACATTGTTATTTAGACAATATGAAAGTATAGAAAATAAATTAAATTTTGTGTGTAATTTTTTTAATGTTGTCTTGAAAAATATTTATATTTTCAAAGTTATCTACACAAAAATCATATTTGATTGTGTTGTTTTTAATGGGGTTTTTTAAACTTCCCACACGTTTTGTGGGAAATTTTCTTAAACTTCCAAATTTATTTTTTAAGTTATCTTTTTCTAATGTTTTTGGAGCAGAAATTAAAAT
Organism: uncultured Mycoplasmatota bacterium; assembly: GCA_949517355.1. GTDB lineage: Bacteria > Bacillota_I > Bacilli_A > Mycoplasmatales > Mycoplasmoidaceae > Malacoplasma_A. The sequence continues at coordinate 84,252 of CATDIL010000003.1, read as the reverse complement.
GATTTTATCAAAAACATTTTTAAAGTAATTTTCATGATTAATATATATAGCTAATTCACAAAAAATAAGAGTGTTTTTTCGTTTTAATTCTAAAAGCTTGTTTTTGATTAAAGGAAGAGTAATTTCGTTAAGTTTCTTTAATGATTTAATATCATTAAACACCAATAAACCAAGCTTTTTGCGATCTACTTCTTTACTGTTAACATATTCATTACCAAAAACTTTTTTAATAGCTAAATAGCCTATGTTACCATATTGATAAATTTCATGAACATATTTATCTGCAATTCATGTATTAAATCCTAGTTTTTTTATGTATTGTGTTGCAGTTGTTTTACCTACACCACTTTTTCCTGTAATACAAACTAACATTTTATTTTCCCACAGGTCTTTGGCATGATGGACAATAATATGTCCCTCTACCATTAACTTTTATCTTTTTAATTATATTTTTACATACCGGACACGGTTGATTAGCATGTGTGTGTACCTTTAATTTATTTTGAAAGCCTCCTGTATGATTTGGGTCAAATTTATAAGACGCTACAGTTGTACCTTTATATTTAATTGCTTCTTTTAAAATGTTTCTAGCATTTTTAGCAATATTATCAAAATCTTGTTTTGATAATTCTTTAGGTTTAGTTAATGGATAAACCTTACTTGCAAATAAAATCTCATCTGCATATATGTTCCCAATTCCTGAAACAATCGTCTGATCTAACAATGTAGTTTTAATTGCTTTAGAGATATTCTTACAATGATCCATCAAGTATTTACCATTAAATTTGAAATTTAATGGGTCAATTGCTACTTTTTTAATTTCTTTTGAAATTAAATACTTATTATCTGAAAAGATATGAAATGTTCCAAACATTCTCATATCGTAATATGACAAACGGTGTTTATTAGCAAATTGAATTGAAAGCATTAAGAAACGTTTTTCTAATTGTTTGCTCATGGATTCGTAAAACAACTTTCCTTCCATTCTTAAATGAACAACCATTTGTTTGTTGTGAGTTAATTTAAAAATAATATATTTACCAATTCTTTCAATATCAGTAATCTTTTCATTAATTAAAAATTTACTAAATTCATTAGGAGTACAATTTTTTAGAACTTTTGTCTTGAAAAACTCTACTTTAGTGATTTTACTAGAAGTAACTTTTGCTTTTAGTAAATTATTAATAATTGTTTGAACCTCAGGTAATTCAGGCATATATTAATTATAAAAAAATATCACTATAAAATAGTGATATTTAAGTTATTAATGGTGCTCCGTAAGGGACTCGAACCCCTGACCCAATGATTAAGAGTCATTTGCTCTACCAACTGAGCTAACGGAGCATTTATAAAATTAATTTTATCATATTTAATAATATAAAAAAATATTTTTAATAGTCATTTAATGATGTTAATTTAATTCCAGCAGTGTCAAATACAAATTGTTTAAGATTTTTAATAGCATATGGAAATAAATCATAATAATGATTAATCTCATCAAATTTGTTATTAAATAACAAATAAATTAATTTGTTAAACCTGATTTCAAACGGTTTAGCAAACAACTCTCTTGCACATATGTTGCATAACATACCAAGATGCTTGAATGAAACAGTTTTTAAAATATGGGAACCACATCTAGTACATCTGTTTACATCTAGAGCAATTCCAATTGCATCACAGAATTCTTTTAAAATAATCAAAATAAATGAATCAGTATCTAGAGAATTATCTCTGATAGTTCTTAATTTATTTGTATAAAACTCATATGTATTAAAACTTAAATCATTAATGTTAGTAACTACATCATTTAATACAATTAACCTTCTATCAGCTTCATATTCAAAAACAGGTTCTTCTAATAATACACTTTTTTTAAATTTAGACATCTTGCCTTCAGTGCGTGATTCAAATAACTGAAATTCTGTTTTACATCCGTAAAACAAATTACGGGAATTCTTTGATTCTATTTTTCTGCTACCTAAAGATAGACAAACATATTTTTTATTATCTTCTCCTAAAAAAGTTAATACTTCATCAAAAGTCTGATAATCAAGTCTATTAATTAAATATCCGTTTAAGATTAACTCAGCCATTACTTATTTGAGTATCCCAAATTTTTTAAAACAATTTGGTCGTTTCTTCAATTCTCATCTACTTTAACAAATAGTTTTAAATTAATTTTGCAATCATATAGTTCTAGTAATTGTTTTCTAGCTTCTATACCAATTCTTTTAATCATTGATCCGTTTTTTCCAATAATGATTGGTTTTTGTGATTTCTTTTCAACTATGATATTAGCAAAAATATTAAAAATATTTTTAGATTGATCATAGTTTGTTTTTGTAACTATTACACCTGTTGAATAAGGAATCTCTTTTTTACAATTTAAAATTACTTGTTCCCTAATGATTTCACAAATAGTGAAGTTATCATTCTCATCAATTTTTTCAATTTCCTTCGCATCATCATCTAAATGACCATAGATACAATCAAATAGTGATTGTAATTGCCCATTCTTTGCTGAAATAATTATTTCAGCAATTGGAGTAATTGATTCTTTTATCTTGTTAATATGGTTGTTAATTGACCCTTGACTTACGACATCAGATTTAGTAATCACTAAAACTACTTTTGTAATTTTGTAAGATTTAATAAATTTAATAATTTCTAAATCTTCTTCATCTACAGGTCTTGTAGGATCTACTAAAAATAAAACTAAATCACAGATTTTAAAAGTTTTTTTAATTTCAGAATTTAGAAATAAATCTAATTTATTTCTAGCAAAGTGAAAACCTGGAGTATCAATGATCACTAAGTTTAATTTATCATTAGAGAAATTAAACTTAATTTGATTTCTAGTTGTTTGTGGTTTATACGATGTAATGGCTATCTTTTTTTTACCAATAGTATTTAATAATGTTGATTTACCAACATTTGGTTTACCAACAATTGCAATCGTTGCAGACTTCTTAATAGCTATCATGTTTGAAATACATCTATGATTTTTGGTATAAAAATGATTAATCCAATTACAACTGAAGCAATTGTTAAAACTAATGTAGCTGCAGCAGAGATGTCTTTAATTTTTTTAGCATTAACATTGTATTCAAACATAACAACATCTATGATGTTCTCAATTGCAGTATTTAATAATTCCATACTAATAATAATTGCGACTAGTAAAACAACAATACATCAGTCAGTGCAACTCATTTTACTATTAAGGATGATCCCTAGAACCATTACAATGGTTCCAATGACAAAGTGAACTACCAAAGAAGACTCTTCTTTTAAAGAAACATAAATTCCTCTAAAAGCATAACCAAACTTTTTAAATCAACTTCACTTGTCTTTTTTAGTAATCATATCTTTATTATATATTAGCCTTGTCCAATAATTGTTGTTGAAGTTTTACAACTTTGTTGTAATCTTTTTGCGTTTGGTGATCAATTTGAAACAAATGCAAAATTCCATGAATAAATAGTAAACAAATTTCTCTATTTAAACTGTTTTTGTTTGCTTTGGCTTGTTGTTTTGCAACATCAGTGCAAATATAAATCTCTCCTAACAATGGAAGATCAAAATTAATATTTTGATCTTTAAAAGCAAATGTGATAACGTCAGTTGGTTTGTTGATCTTTCTGTATTTCTTATTTATTCTTTGAATTTCTTTTTTACCAACAAAGCAAACATCAAAATATAAATCATCCTTGATAAAAAAATCCTTAGCAATGATGTTGACTAATTTGTCAAAATCTTTGCTAGGAATCATTTTCTTAGATATCTTTTTATCTTTAATTGAACAAGAATAATTCAACATGTTTAAATTATATTTTTAAACATGTATCATAAGAAATTAATTTTACCGAATTCAATAGGGTAATTGTAATTACCTGTATCTAAATGAAAAGAATCGGTAGTGCAATTTGCTCAATAAACAAATGAATCATCTATCCTCGAACTGAAATAAATGTAAAAAGTATAGTTACGTTCATTAATTTCACTTTTAATTTTCTTAACATCATTCTTTTTTATGTATTGATTTGTTTTGTAATCAACAACAATTTGATATTGATCATCTTTACTTACAAATCCACATAATTGACTAAAGTCAAGCTTGATGAAGATACATGAAATAATCAATATGAAAAGAGTGACTATTAATGATAGTTTTACTCAAATAAGTTTACTTTTCATATTCATTAGAATAAATGAACTTTTTCACTAATTATTCTATTTTGTTTATTAACTAATGATAATCTTCCTTTAATACCAATGATTGTCCCATTGTTAATAGATTCTAATTCTTGTTTGAATTTTTCGTTTGAAACTAATACTGATAGTTTTTCATATCAATCTTCTTCATTTGAATAGTTTGGTTTTTCTGTTTTAATTAACAATTCAGTAGTGTAATCATTTATTTTTTTACATTCATCAACTATTCCAATTATTGCAACAAAATTCATTTTTCCTCCTTTCATTCAAATGATAAATTAAAATGAGAAAAAAACTGTCCAGAATTTGTTTAAAATATGTTTAGTTTTTTTATAAATTTTTTCTAATTTTTTAATGAATATTAAAGAATTTCTTTAATGTTAAAGCAACTCCGTCTTTATCGTTTGTAAATTCTGTTAAGAATCTAGCGGATAGTTTTGCAGTCATCGAACCATTCTTCATAGCATATCCATAATGAGCTGTTCTTAACATTTCATTATCATTATCACCATCACCAAAAGCAAAACAATTTTCTAATGGAATCCCATAATAACTTGATAAGTATTTAAGAGCCATACCTTTTGATGAGAAGATTGAGTTAATTTCAATAATTGTTCCTGCACTTGGAATAGATCATGTGCGAACAATTAAAGTGTTGCTCAATCGTTTAATTTCGTATGTTAATTCGTCAATGTATTTTTCATTTTTTAATAAGATTAAGATCGAATGAATGTCTGAATGAATGTTAGTTCAATCTTTTGCAATATATCTAAATTTATCTTTTTTCTCAATATGGAAGTGAGAGTATAATGCATTTCTTTGTCTAACATTCTTAGGTTCTTGATAAACAAAGACACCATCCATATTTTCGATAATAACGTTTTCAATTCATTTATGAATTCTTTTGTTGTTAAAAATATTAATAGCAATTTTATAGTTGAATCCTAAATTTATAGGAGTAAATTTAGGCTTTGATGGGTTGTTGATATATGAACCATTAAAGTTAACCATTAAGGTTTTTAATCCTAATCTTCTATAAAAATCAACTGAAGCCCTTTTTGGACGACCAGTAGCGATAGCAAATAAATGACCTTGATCGCTTATTTTTTTAATGATTTTAACTGTTTGATCAGATAGTTGTTCTTTACTATTTAGTAAAGTGCCATCTAAGTCAGACATAATTAGATATTTAACTGGTGGTTCTATATTGATTTCTTGTTTTTTAACTTTCTTTGTTTTTTTATTTTGCATATCTAAATCCTATTCTTTCATAAACTTCATTAAGTTTTTTGTTTGCTATTTTATTAAATTCAAATGCATTTGTATTTAACGTCTTTTCAACTTCATTGTAATTTTCAAGACATTTTTTATAATTTGCTTGAAAACCTTCTAGAAAAGTTTTCAAAATTGATGCTAAATCTTTTTTAAATTCACCATAGTTTTTACCATTATATTGTTTTACAATATCAGCAATTGGTCTTTCAGCTAAACACGAATAAATGGTAATTAAATTAGAAACTTCTGGTTGAGCTTTAATATCATAATTCACTTTATTTAAACTATCTGTTTTTGCTCCCATAATCTTCTTAACAGATACTTCAATATCATCTAGCAAGAAAATAGTGCCTTTTTCATTTTTATTAGACTTGGACATTTTATTAGAAGCGTCTAATAAATCCATAATTCTTGAACCGTGTTCAGGAATTAATGGTTCAGGAACTGTAAATGTCTTACCATACTTATTGTTAAATCTGTTAGCAATGTTTCTCGCTAACTCAATATGTTGCTTTTGATCACTACCAGTGGCAACATAGTCTGCATCATATAAAAGAATATCTGCGGCCATTAATACAGGATATGTTAATAATCCTGTAGGAATGAACTCAGTACCATTAGAAGCTGAAAACTTACAAGACTTATCTTTAAATTGAGTCATTCTTTTTAATTCCCCAATCGTCGTATGACATAACAACACATGTGCTAATTCTGCATGTGCGGAAATATCAGATTGAATAAATAATTTGACTTTAGAAGAATCAATGCCACTTGCTAAATATGTTAAAACAACATTTTTAATGTTGTCAGGTAGTGTTTTAGCATCAAATGTTGTAGTGATTGAATGTAAATTAGCTACAAAACCATAAATCTCATATTTGTCTTGTAGACTAATAAGCGGTTTGATAGCACCAAAATAATTACCAATGGTAATTTTGTTTGTAGGTTGAATTCCAGTAATTATTGTTTTATTGGTTTTCATAATTATTAAATTATATTATTCTAAATAGATATTTATTACACTTAAAATATAAAATAAAATAATTTAATATAATATATTAAATTAAAAACTATGGTTAAAGTCTTTATTACAAATGGCTGTTTAGGCTGTAGAAAAGCAATTAAGTTCTTTCAAGAAAATAATATTGAATTTTCTAAAAAAGATTTTTCTACAAATAAACTAACTAAAAAAGAATTGATAGACATTTTATCTTTAACTTCAGAAGGGTTTAATGATATTCTTTCTGTTAAAAGTAAGGACTATAAAAACAAAAGAAGAGAAATCAACGATTTAACTATTAATCAAATGATTAATTTAATTATTAACACTCCAATGATTCTGTCTCGTCCAATTTGTTTAGAATATGATAAAGAAAAAAAGCCATTTAGATTATTAGTGGGATACAATGCTAATGACATTGAAATTTTCTTAAGAAAAGATCACAAGAAAACATTTAAGTACATTCCAAGCTGTGGCTTTGAAAAACAATGTGGTGCATTGTGTGGAAGGGTTGTTAATGCAAACAAATAAAACATTTAACATCATCTCTAAACACAAGAATGACCCAATAATTCGATACATCAATGAGATGATGACTAAAAATGAATACAAACTAGACAAAAAAAATCCTGGCTATGTATTTATCCTTGGAGGAGATGGTACTTTTGTAAGTACCATCAAAAAGTTTTATTGCAAAGAAGTATGGATCATCCCGATAAATACAGGTAATGTTGGTTTCTATTCATTTTTTAACAAAAATCGTTTACCAAAATTGAAAGACATTCAAGATAAATCTAATTACATTAATCCTGATGTAATTAAAGTTAAAATTAACAAAAAAGAAGTTTATGCTATTAATGAAATAGCAATTAATGGTGTTAACACCATTACTTGTTCCATTAATATTAATGGTCACTTCTACGAGCAATTTAAAGGAAGTGGATTAATAGTTTCTACTAAAACTGGTTCTACAGGATACTGTAAATCTGCAAATGGAAGTATTATTTTTCCAAATGTAGATGCGTTTGAAATAGTTGAATTATTCCCTACACTTCATGCTAAGAAAACTACCATTAACTCTCCAATTATCTTAAATACTAAAAATACTAAAGTAAAAATTAATAACTTCAAGTCTAATAACCCAATTTCATTTGTTTCTGATGGTCAATGTGTAGCCACTTTAAAAGAAGCTACTCTTGATTTATCTATAATTAAACCAAAAGGATTTAAGTTGTTCTTCCCAATCAGAAACAACTCTCAATGTAATGGAAATTACATTGAGAAACTTCAAAAAACATTTATAAAGGGGTAATTATGAAAAAAGCTAAATATATTTTCTTATCAATCATTACGCTTGGTATCTTTAACGTTTTTACTAAGAAAAAAGCTAAGAAACTAGCAGTTAATGTTAATGACGAATTAGTAGTTTGTAAAACTACTAATGTAGATGTTAATCAGTTAATTGAAGATTTAGGTGGAATATCTAATATTGTAAAAGTAGACTATACAATCTCTACTTTTAAAGTAACTGTTATTGACCCTGATAAAGTAAATAATGAAATTAAAGATAAATATGGATTCAAAGGTACGATCAAATCTAAAAAAGTAATTACTTACTTGTCAGGCGACGATTCACAAACAATTGCCACTGCAATTAACAATTTAATTAATAAGTAATAAAAAGAAGTAATTAATAAAAAGAAGAGCTTATCTTGCTCTTCTTTTATTTTGTCTTTCAACTCAGTTTGCGAATTGTTCTTTATCTTTTAAATAAGTTTCAGGCATTGGTTTAGAGTAGTATTCTCTCTTACGCAATCAAGAATTATTTCTAAATTCATTTCATTCAGCTTCAGACATAGATCTAATTTTATCAGCTGTTACAATTGTATTTTTTGACATATCTTTTCCTTACTATATAATATTTATATAAATATTATATATATAAAATATAAAATAAAGGAAAAATATGCAATCGTTGTTAGAGCTTTATAAAATTGGACATGGTCCTAGTTCGTCTCACACAATGGGTCCGAGCAAGTTAGCAAAGATATTTAAAGATAAATATCCAAAAGCAGATGAGATAAAAGTTATTTTATATGGATCTTTAGCCTTAACAGGAAAGGGTCATTTTACAGACAAAGCAATATCTGATGTATTAAATCCTGTTAAGCATCAAATTATCTTTGATGTTAAAACCAAGGTAGATCACCCTAACACTGTAGATTTTATAGCTTATAAAAACAATACTGAAATTGGTAAGTTTACAGGTGTTTCAATTGGTGGGGGTAGTGTAGTCATTAAGGGACAAAGGATTAAACAAGTAAAAGAATGTTACAAGCTTAATTACTTTGTGCCTACATGAGAATACTGTAAGAAAAATAAAATTGATTTATACCAATATGTAATGAAATGTGAAGGTAAAAGCTTTGAAAAATATTTAAAAGAAATTTGAAACGCTATGCAAGCATCTGTCAAAGAAGGACTAAGTCAAAAAGGATTTTTACCAGGTGTCTTTCAAATTGAAAGACGTGCTAACAAAATGTATCATAATAATGATAAAAAAGCAAAGAGAATGTTTAATGGTAATGATGCACTAAAGCATTTGTATGCATATGCTTTTGCTGCAAACGAAACAAATGCTAGTGGAGGTGTGGTAGTTACCGCTCCTACATGTGGTGCTTGTGGTGTTATACCTGCTGTATTTAGCTATGCTAAATATGATCTAGGATACAAAGATAGTGAAATCTTAAAAGCAATTGCTGTTGCAGGATTGATTGGTAACTTCTTTAAAAGAAATGCATCAGTTGCAGGTGCAGAAGGTGGTTGTCAAGCAGAAGTTGGAACAGCTTGTGCTATGGCTGCGGCTGGATTTGCATATTTATCAGGATATGGTATTGATGTTATTCAACATGCTGCTAAGATTGGTATTGCTCATTTCTTAGGACTTACATGTGATCCAGTGTTAGGGTTTGTTAAAATTCCTTGTATTGAAAGAAATGCAGTTGCTGCTAATAGAGCAATTGAAGCTGCTCAAATTGCAGCCCTTAACCAAGATGAGACAGATGTATTTACATTAGATGATGTTATCGAAACTGCTAACAGAACAGGTAAGGATTTATTGCCAGAATACCGTGAAACATCAATTGGTGGATTGGCTGGAATTTGATTACAAAAACAAAACAATAAAAAATAATTATCTTTTGTTTATGCTTGCAAGAGCTTGTTTAATTTTAGAATTAATTTCATTAATTCCAATTTTCTTTTTAGCACTCACTAAAATAATTTTGTCAAAGTTAACATTTAAGAATTTGCAAACTTTTGGCATATTATTTTGGTATTTAGATAAAGGCATTTTGTCTGTTTTATTTAAAACAATAAAATGATTAATAAATCTTTCATTAAAAAATTTACTCATTTTAGCATCTTCTTCTGTAATCACATTAGCATCACAGATTTGGAATACCCCAAATAAATTTTTACGATGAAGAATGTAATCATTAATTAAAGTATCAAAGAATTTAATTTGAGATTTAGACGCTTTAGCATAACCATATCCTGGTAAATCAATAATTCTAAATTTACCACAATTAAAAAAGTTAACAACGTTAGTTCTTCCTGGTTTAGAAGAGCTATGAGCAACTTTTGCATTAGCTAAAGCATTAATCAATGAAGACTTGCCTGTGTTACTTCTACCAATAAAGCAAAATTCAGTAACATCGTCTTGAATTCAATCTTCGATTTTGCTAGCTGACTTAATGAACGATATTTTCATTACTTCTTAGATTTGTTATTTCTTCTAAAGATAGCCATCATTTGCTTTACTTGTTGTTCTGATGGTTTTCTTCCCATTTGAGCATACATCGCTCTGATTTGTTGTTCTGTAATTGGAGGGTTTTCATCCAATTGTTTTTTGAAATATTTTTGAGATAGATAAAATCCAATAATTGCTCCAACGATTAAAGCACCAATTATTCCAAATACTATTCCACAAATTACACCTGCACTCATATTTATCTCCTTGTAGTCTTAGTTGTTTTCTTTAAATTTAAGTATCACTTATTAATTTTATCACTTATTGAAGTTTCATTCAATTTAAAATGATCTACTACAGTTGCTGGTTTACCAGACATACCAAAGGTATCAATACCAATTGTTAGATCAGCAATTTTATGTCAGCATGTAGTTGATCCATATTCAATAGACACTGTTGGTCTATTACCAAGAATAGATTCTTTGTATGATTTAGATTGTTCATAGAACAATTCTAAACAAGGCATAGAAATAACTACTGACTTAATATTTTTCTTAGACAATCTTTCTGCTACCGCAATAGCAAGAGCAACTTCTGATCCAGTAGCGATGATGTTAATTACTGGATTTTCATATTCTTTAATTACATAACCACCATTAGCAGTGTTTGTAAACGAACCATTTGCTTGATTGAAAGCAGCACGACTAGTTGCAACACTTATTGGACGATCTTTAATTTTATTAATCATGTAAATAACACCTAAACATTCATTAAAGTTTGCTGGTCTAAACAAATAATGGTTAGGAATACTTCTTAACATTTGCAATTGTTCGATAGGTTGGTGAGTTGGACCATCTTCTCCAACAGTAATTGAATCATGAGAATAAACTGTACACATTGGTAAATGTGAAACAGCACCTAATCTAGTTGCGGGTTTACAGTAATCACTAAAGCTCAAGAATGTAGAACCGATTGCTCTGCATCCTCCGTGGGCACATATTCCATTGCCAATGGCTTCCATTGCGAATTCTCTTACACCAATATTAATATTTTGTGGTTCAAAATAATTTTTTGTTATGGCTAAAGATTTCTTGTGCTTAATTTTAGTTGATGAAGACAAATCTGCAATCAATGTTAAGAATGTAGGGTTATTTTCTAAATATAATTGCAAAGCTTCACCAAAGATGTTTCTAGTAGCTTCTTTTTGTTTTTGTTGATAATTAGCATATCAGTCAAGAGAAAAATTAAATTCATTTCTTGTTAGACTAAGCAATTGTTGGTATAAAGCTAAATTCTTAGCTTCCAACACGTTAATGCTTCTATTGAATTTTTGTTGAGCTAATTTACCACGTTTTTTAAATAACTCAAAATCTTTCTTAGCATTTTCGTGAATAACAAATGGAGGAATGTTGTATTTTAAATCTTTTCTAATTTCTTTAATTTCTTCTTCTGTAAACGGAGCACCATGACATTTATTTGAATCAGCATGTCTTGATCCATATCCAATGGTTGATTGACATTCAATCACTGTTGGTTTTAATGAATGTTTTGCTAATTCTATAGCACGTGATATTGCCGCCACATTATTTGCATTACGTACTTTAATATAATTTCATCTAGCACTTTTAAATAATTTTCTAACTTTGATTCTAGTAGAATCAGAAACTCTTCCGTCTAATTGAACTTTATTAGAATCATACAACATGATTAATTTGTTAAGACCTAAGTTGCCAGCAACATTAATGGCTTCATAGAAAATACCTTCTTCTAAACATCCATCACCAAATAAACAATATGTGTAATGATCAATGACTTTAATTGATTTATTAAATTCATTGGCTAGTTTTTTTTCAGCAATTGCTAATCCAACAGCCATTGCTACACCTTGTCCTAATGGACCAGTCGATACCTCAACACCTTTTAATAAAATATTTTCTGGATGACCTGCCGTTTTAGATCCTAGTTGTCTAAAATTCATAAGATCTTCAATATTAATATCTTCGTAGCCTGCTAGTAGCATTGTTGCATACAACAACGCACTACCATGACCTGCTGATAAAACAAAATGGTCTCTATTAAAGAAACCAGGGTTTTCTGGGTTATATATTAAATGGTTTCTAAATAGAGCATACATTATTGGCGCTGCTCCTAAAACTATTCCAGGATGACCTGATTGCGCTCTTGAAATTGCGTCAACACCCAACATCCTAATTGTGTTAACTGCTAGTTGAGTGTATTTACTTGTATACTTACTTCACATACAAAATAAATTATAAAGTAATTAAATATATAATTAATATAATTTAAATGCGCACTCGTGGCGGAACTGGCAGACGCGTTAGACTTAGGATCTAATTCTTAATGAGTGGGGGTTCAAGTCCCTTCGAGTGCACCATTAATAATTCCAATAACACTTTGTAAAAAGTGTTATTTTTTTGTTTATATAATCATTAATATGAGTAAATTTAAAGAATGAAGAGAAATTAAGAAGTTGCAAAAGCAAGAATTAGAGAAAATGGAACACTCCGTGACTTATGATAGTAAAGATCGTGTGCTTTTGCAATTCTATAAAAGTGAAGTAGAACAATCTTTCTATATAGATGGTGATGATGATTCTATTTCATTAGATTCTAGATTTAAGGAATATTTAAAGACTTATAGAGATGCATTTGCATATGATAAAGTGGCAGTTAACATTGATCGTAATGTTAAAAAGCAAGAAGCAGAAAAATTCGAAAGACTTTACAAGTCTTTCTTTAAATATGAAATGTTAATGACTGCTAGAGAAATTAAGAAGATTAATAAAAACATTTTATGGTGTTTGTTATCAGGTATTGTTGTTATCATTTGTACAATTTTATTTGGTTTGTTTGTAAAGAATGATTGAAAAGTAGCTAACATCATTTTTGAAATCATTTCATGAGTTTTAATATGAGAAGGATTAGACATGTTATTTTTTAAAAAGCCTGTATTGATTAAAACACAACATAAAAACTACAATATGTATTCTGCTGAATTTTATCAAAAACCATTTGAAAAGAAAGTAAAGGCTTTGCCTTATAAAAAATTTATTAAATTAAATTCTTAGTATTGCGTAACTAATTCAATAAACAATTATTCCTAAAATATAAGAAACACTAATTGAACTACCTAGATGAATGAATAGGTATCTTCAATTAGATTCTTTTTTAATTGCTGGAATAGTGGCAGCACATGGCAAATAAAACATTAAAATGAATATGTAACTCAATCCTTGTGCTATATGATCAGGAACATTAAAGTAACTAGAGAATCCTTCAGGAAATAACAAACCAAGGTTTGTGATTGCAATTTCTTTAGCAGGAAAAGCAGTAATTAATGACGCAGTTAATTTTCATCCATCATCATTGTAAAAACCACAAGGATATAAGATATAGTTAATTCCCTTAGAAAAATAAGCAAGCAACGATTGTTCAATATCTTCATCTCCTAATGTACCATTAGGACATAAATGTAAGAATAGTCAAATTAAGAAATTAGCTGCAACAATAATTAATCCGGCTTTTTTAATAAATTCTTTTAATTCCAATCAAACTAATTTAAAGATCACTAAGAAATCCGGTTTACGTCAGTCAACCATTTCGATCATAAAGAATGATTTTACTTTTCTAAATAATGTTTCAGAAAAAACTAAACCCATAATTAATGCAACTAATCCACTAAAAAAGATTAAGAAAATCATTAACACTCATCCATATGTTGGTGACAATATTGCATTACATACAAAACAAATAACCATTATTCTAGCACTACATACAATAAATGGAGAAATTAAGACAGAAATTATTCTCTCTTTCTTAGACGATGAACTACGTGCCATCATAATTGCTGGGACGTTACATCCAAATCCTGTTAATAATGTAATAACACTTCTTCCGCTAATACCAAATTTACCAAGTGCATCATCTAATAAAATAGATACTCTTGATAATATCCCTATTTGTTGGATGATATTTACTAAAGTAAATAAAATAATCAGAATTGGAGTAAATGATACAACCGCAAAGAAACCTTTAAAGACTCCATCAACAAATAATCCTTTAACAAATGTATTAGCTCCGATTTGGTCAAATAATTTATTTAATCATTCATCAGCTACAATATCATTTAGGAATTTGTCAAAGTAATCTTTAAGACTTCCGCCCATATATGGACCAAATGTGATGTAATAGATTAGTATTAATAGCAAAAAGAATGCAGGAATACCTATTCACTTCTTTAATATTTTTTTGTCAAATTTATATTGTTTTGCTTTGTTCTTGTCTAAATATTTATCAAATGATTTAAAACAATCTTTAATGATTTTTTTAATGTAATTTTTTTTTGTATTTAAAATTTCATTAGAAATTTTATCCAAATCTGTGTTTTTTAAAATTTCTTTAATTTTAACATATATTTCTTTTTGTTTCTTAGCCAAACGTTGATGAACATATTCATTATTTTCCAATAACATAATAGCATAATAACGTTTGCTAATTTTTGTATGAGGTAAAATTGATGAAATCTTTTTAATTAAAGTTTCAATGTTAGAAGAATACTTAACAACATTAGGGCTAATTGGATTATTTTTAATAAATCCTTTAGTTACTTGTTGTAAACCAACACTTTTATTTGCTTGGCATAATGAAATGTTAATGTTATTTAAATATTTAGATAATTTATTAACTAGCAATTGAGATTTATCTACTTCATCAACCATATTGATAACCAAATTGCTTAATAACCCTGTTTCTGCAATTTGTAATGTTAAAAATAAATCACGTTCAATAGATTGAGCACCAATTATATTGGCAATTTTACTAAAACGTTCATGAGCTAATTCATGAGCCACAACTAACTCTTCATCAATTGGGTGAGACAAATTATAAATACCAGGTAAATCTACTATATTTATTGATTTATCTTTTTTAAGTTTTGCAACAGAGTTACTAACAGTTAAACGATCAATGTTTGATACCGCAACTGTTCCATTAGTAATTTTATTAAAAAAAGTTGATTTACCAACATTTGGAGCACCAATCAAAAGAATATTGTTACTTACTCTAACAATTTTCTCATTTGCTTTATCTCTTTCTTTACTATCATGTCAATCATTAAATATTAGATTATCATGATATTCATGATTATGCTTCTTGAACAACATTGACATCTATTTTCATACAATCTTTTTCTCTTAACACATATTGCACACCATGAGATAAGATGTGCACAATATTTTTAGAATCTTGATAGTCTAATATTTTAATAATAGATCCCGGAGTGATACCAACATTGTTAAGTTTATGAAGGATTTGTTTATCATTAAAACTCAACTTGTTAATTACTACTTTTTTATTAACTAATTTATTAGATAAGATCATCGGGCAAAATTCTACAAATTTTTATTTGAAGTATATAATTATTATATATAAACATAGAGAAAATTATGAAAAGTCTAAAAGGTACAAAAACTGAAAAAAATTTATGAGAAGCATTTGCTGGTGAATCACAAGCAAGAAATAAATATACATACTATGCTTCTCAAGCAAAAAAAGATGGATATGTTCAAATCCAAAACATTTTTGAAGAAACAGCTGGCAATGAAAAAGAACACGCTAAACTATGATTCAAATACTTACATGGAGGTAAAATTCCTTCAACTCAAGTTAACTTGTTAGATGCAGCAAAAGGAGAACATGGTGAATGATCAGAAATGTACAAAAGAATGGCAAAAGAAGCAAGAGCTGAAGGCTTTGTTGAAATTGCTGCTAAATTTGAAGGTGTTGCCGCTATTGAAAAACATCATGAAGAAAGATATGCCGCTTTGTTAAATAACTTAAAAATGAAAACTGTATTCAAGAAATCTACTAAAGAAAGTTGGATTTGTTTAAATTGTGGTCATGTAGTTTCGTCAAAAAACGCACCTGCAGTTTGTCCTGTTTGCAACCATCCGCAAGCTTACTTTAAAGTAACTAAGAAAGATTATTAATCTTCTTAAGAATAAATTAATATTTGAGGCGCTCTCTGTCGGCGTCTCTTTTTTTAATATCTTCTCTCTTATCAGGAGCTTTTTTAGATTTACAAATAGCAATTTCCATTTTGATCTTGCCATTATTTAAATAAACTTTGGTTGGTACTAATGTAAGACGATCTTTTTTAAGTTTGTAATCAATCTTAATAATTTCGTCTTTATGAAGCAATAACTTACGATTACGGCTTGAATCAACATTGTTGATATTACCTTCTTTAAAGGGAGCAACATACATATTGATTACATAAGCTTCATTGTGACGAATAATAGCAAAGGCTTCATCAATGTTTGCGTTTGCTTTCATAATTGATTTAACTTCTGTACCTTTTAATTCAATTCCACATTCATAAGTGTCAAGAATAAAGTAATTAAATTTAACTTTTTTATTAGGAAATAAAAGTTTCATATTATCTGTTGCCTAAGAATTTAACTAAAGAGAACTCAATCTTTCTAGTTTCTTTGTTTGCTGCTAATACCTTAACAATTACTTTACTTCCTAAAGAATAAATGATTCCTGATTTCTTACCAATTAATTGTTTAGTTTTTTCGTTGTAAGTAAAGTAATCGTTACCTAAATCTGATAATTTAATCATACCTTCTATTGTGTTTGGCAATTCTACAAACACCCCGAAATTTGAAACAGCTGATACAAATCCTTCAAATTCTTCGCCAATGTGCTTAGTCATGTATTCGGCAAACTTCATTGCATTAACGTCATTTTCACACTTAATAGCGATTAATTCATTTTTGCTTGACATGTCACAGAATTTTGAAAGTTGTTCAGCAAACGAATCTCTATTAGAAGAATATTCATTCTTTTGGAATTCATACATTCAGAAAATTCTGTGGACTAACAAATCTGGATAACGTCTAATTGGAGAAGTAAAGTGGGTATAGTTTTCAAGAGCTAAACCAAAATGGCCTAAATTTTCTATCGAATATTTAGCTTTTGCCATACTTCTTAATAACATTAAGTTGATAAGATCTAAGTTTTTGTTATCTTTATTATCTTCCAACCATTGAGAAATATCCTTAGAAGTTATGTCTTCTAATTCGGTAGTAATTTTAAATCCTAGTTTCTTAGATTCTAATGCAAAAACAGCAAGTCTATCTTCATTTGGTTTATCATGAATACGATAAACAAAAGGCCACTTCTTTCTATTAGCATAAATTGTTATAGCTTCATTAGCAGCAACCATGAAATTTTCAATCATGTTTTGAGCACGACCCAATTTTCTAGTTAAAATTTCAATTGGGAAACCTTTATCATCAAGTTTAATGATAGGCTCTGGAATTTCAAAAGAAATATATCCTCTTCTGTGTTTTTCAGCATCAAGAATTTTATGAAGCTCTAAAGCATCATTTAACATTACTTTAACTTCATCTGTATCTTTTTCTAATTTTGATTTACCATCAAAATAGTCATTAACTTCATCATAACTGAAACGTCTGTGACTTTTAATAATTGCTGGAAAGACTTTAATATCTTTAATTTTTCCTGTTTTATCAATTAACATATCACATGTTATTGTAAGTCTTTCTACATCAGGATTTAATGAACAAATGTCATCAGACAAATTGTGAGGTAACATCGGAATAACTCTATCTACTAGGTAGATAGAACATCCTCTTTTTAATGCTGCTTCATCAAGCACAGATTGATATCTTACATAGTGACTAACATCAGCAATTGAAACAGATAAGAAATATTCATCATCTGAATTTTTCTTAACATAAATAGCATCATCAAAGTCTTTTGAAGTTGCTGGATCAATTGTAACTATTGGAAGATTAGTCAAATCTTTTCTGATTTTTCTTTGAGTTTCATCAATGTTTAAAGTAATGTTTCTAGCATATTCTAAAACATCTTGTGTGAAATCAGGTTCAACTCCATTGTCATATACAATCGAAAGAATATCAACACCAACATCAGATGCATGCCCAATAATTCTAGATATTGTACCATAAGCTGCATCTTGTTCATATTTATGAATTTTAATTAAAACTTTTTGACCAGTTACCAAACCATGAATATCATCAAGTTTTACTGGTAAGTACATTTTTTCATCATCTAATTTAACTGTGTAACTACCATCAGAATTAATAGTAATTAACCCTGTATAAAAATCTTTACCATGTTCAATAACTTTTAAAACAATACTATCTCTTAAATCTTTTTGAGGTTCTTTTTTTAATAAAGCAAACTCGACTTTATCACCACTTAATGCACCATTAAGATTTGTTCTATAAACAAAATATTCACATTTTTGTTTACCATCAAGAGTAATAAAACCTGATCCTTTAGCATTAACAGAAATAGTACCAACATATGTTTTAGAATTATCTACTTCTGCTGTTTCATATCCTGTAACTATTTTTTGAGATTTACTTAAAACTTTAAGAATGCCAGATTTAATAAGTTCTTGAATCTGTTTATCTACTTCATTGCATTTAAAATCTTTGTTTTGTTTTAATACTTTATGTATTAAAACGCCTTTAGGAATTGGTCTCCCGTCTTCTTTAACTGTCT
Source organism: uncultured Mycoplasmatota bacterium (assembly GCA_949517355.1). Taxonomy (GTDB): domain Bacteria; phylum Bacillota_I; class Bacilli_A; order Mycoplasmatales; family Mycoplasmoidaceae; genus Malacoplasma_A. Next base: position 65,429 of record CATDIL010000003.1, on the reverse strand, counting down.
TTTCAATAAGTTCACTTAAATTAGCTGCCATAACAAAAGTTATCAGTTACATTTAATTGAAACAATAAGTAAAACAAGCATGATGATCATCAAGAAGAACATTAACATTTGTAAAATTTTAACAAAACCACGGTCTTTGGTTTTCTTAAATAATTCTAGATCTTGTCCAATAATATTAGTTAAACCATTTGTCGATCCGTTTCCTGATAATAGTAAACCAATGATCAAACAAATAATTGAAATAACTAATATGATAATTGATGATGCTGACATATTAATAAAATTATAATATTGTTATGAGGAATATCTTAAAAAATATTTTCAAGAAAGATATTAGACCAAAATATATTGAAAGTAAAAACTTGAAAAATTTATCAAGAAATATTGATTATCAATTAGTTCATGTAATGCCAAGAGAAGAATGAACAAATAATCATATTCTTTTTTCTGTTCTTATTGTTCCTGGAGAATTTAAAAAAGTATATAAAAACGTTCTAGATAAAACTAAAAAAATCATAATTTTAGGCGAATATCATCATATGGCTCAATATTACAGATTTTTAGAATATCATGGGTATGAAGTTTATTTGTTAAATTAAAGTTTTTTTAATTTAATCACATAGTGATTAATGGAAGTTCTATTAATTTTAATGTTATATTTTTCTAAAAACAATTTTGACAATTCACTTAACGAAGCATCCTCATTTTCTAATCTTAATTGGCAAAATATTTTAAATTTTTTACTTTGTTTTTCATAAATTTTAGTGTTCATAATTTGTCTAATCTTTCGAATCTGTTTATTACCAGCAGAAGTTGACTTTTTAATATTAGAAATATCAAGATTATTTAATCTATTCATTTGGGTAAATAAATCTCTTGAAATTTTTGTGTCTTCAAATTCCAACATGCAATTATTGGCACCTATAAGTTTTAAAAAATCTGAAATATCGTAACTCTTTTTAATGTATAAAAAGTAACTATTTCTTCTTTGGCTTAAAGCAATTGAAATATTAAATTTATTTAATATTGTCTGAATAAATAACAAATATGCTACATTATTTGAACGAATTTCCAAATGATATCTCCGATCGTTTGATGAACTAATACTACCACCAGATAAAAAAGCACCAACTAAAAAACCTTTCATTTGTGCTGTTGTTTTAATTACATCAACAGGTTTTTTTAACAATCCTAAATCAGTTGTTATTTGTTGAAAGTTACCTGTAACTCTTAACATATAAACTCGATGATTGTTAATTTTGTTAATGCCTGTAAACATTACTGATTTTTTTACATCATATAATTCTGTAAATAAATCAGACATGAATTTGATAATAAAGAAAAACTGAGATTTAAGTTCTCAAATTTCTCCTTTGTTTGTTAAACTAATTGACAATGAATTACTTAAGAATGAATAAAGAATAGCTTTTTGTGCTTGATTACTATAAACATTACTACACAGCTCACTCTTTAGCTTTTCACTGAAAGTTTGTTTTACTTCCATTTTTCTAAATAATTAACAGCATTTAGTGCAGCTATCGTTCCATCAGCGCATGCGACTGTTATTTGTCTTACTTTAATTTTATTAACATCACCTATTGCATATAAACCAGGAATTGATGTTTGCATGTTTTCATTGACTGCAATTGTTCCGTTTTCTCTGATGATTGATTTATCAGTAATAAAATCTGTTGAAGCATTGCTTCCTACATAAACAAATAAATATGAAACATCTAATTTCTTAGTTTCGTTTGTTTTAGAATCAGTAACCTCAACTGCTTCAAGTTTATTTTGACCTATTAATTTAGTAACTTTTGTATTGTAAGAAATTGAAACATTTTCTTTTGTAGCAATTTGTTTTAAGAAATCTTGTTTGTCTTTATATTGTTCAGATCTATTAAGCATGTATACATGCTTTGCAATTGATGATAAATATAAAGCATTCCCTAACGCCCCTGCTCCACTTCCTACAATTGCTACATTTTTATCTTGAGTAAATGATCCATCGCAAATTGCACAATGAGAAATACCTTTACCTTCCAATTCTTTTTCATTAGGTAAATCTAATTTATTTTCAGTAGTTCCAGAAGCTATTAGCAATGTTTTACAATATCTTGTAACACCATCTTCTGTATAAACTCTAAAATAACGTCCATTAGAATCAAAATTAGAAACATTACCATAAATGTATTGTGCTCCAAGATCAACAGCTTGCTGATACATTTTTAATGCTAAATCAGCACCGTCTGTTTTACCAGCACCCGGGTAATTTTCAACACGTGGAGTATTAACTATCTTTCCACCCGGTACATCTTTTTCGATAAATCCTACTTTATATTGAGCGCGGCATAAATAAATAGCTGCCGTTAAACCAGCAGGTCCTGCTCCAATTATTAGAGCATCATAAGTATTTGAATCATTAGAAGTATCTTTGTAAACTGGCATAAATTTAATTATTTATTTAAATAATAAAACATTTCTTCTGGTTTTCTCACAAAATTTTTAGTATTGATATCATGTTTTTTTTGTTCAAAATTAAGTTTATCTTGTAAATAATTAATTTTTGCGTTTTTTTGAGCATTAACCTCTGGCTTTTTTGATGGATAATGAGAAAGTGAAAACTTTTTAAATGACAAATTTGTTTTTAAGTATGTTTTTACACTAAAGTGTCTTATTCCTTCACACGGAATATATGAAAATCTATATTTTCTTAATTTAGGAAATACAAATCGGTTTAATAGTAATAAACAAACAGCTATTGCAATTCAAATAGCTGACATTATATATGTTGCTTTAAATGTGAACTTCTCAGACCTAAACGGTTCCATAATAGTTCTAAGAATTCCATATCACAAGAAATAAATTAAACCTAAATCTCCACACTTTCTCTTAGATATTCTTTCTATTCCAAAATAAAGTATGAAAAAGAAAATCAAGTTAGATAAGCCTTCATATAAGAAAAGCGGCACATGTCAAGAATTGTTTATATACATATAAGGTAAACAACGATACAAAAACCATTGAAAAGATTCGTTTGTAACAACTGGTCCATACAATTCTTGATTAAAATAGTTTCCTCATCTTCCTAAAAACTGACCAACTAAAATACAAGGAATAATTGCATCAACGTAACATCACATTGACACTTGTCTCACCACTTCCGGTTTAACTTGTAAGTCTCTAATCTGATATTTTGGTTTTTTCAATATATACGGGAACCATATACAAGCAACAATAACAGTTAAAACAACTCCACCTTCTATTGCTAACCCGCCCCCTTTAAAATTTCAAAAAATAGGTCATTTAGCATCACCTAAGCAACAAGATCAGAATCTTGCTCCTAATATTGCTGCTGGAATACCCATTAAACAAAATCAATAAAATGGTTCAACAGAAATTTTATATTGTTTTCAAAGTTTTAAACATGCTAATAAAATAGCTGTACAAAAACCCAAGAAAACAAAAACACCATATCATTGGATCTCTATAGACCCAATCCTAAATGCTACATCAACATCTTCTGGAATGTTTGGTGTAGGCACATCTAACAACATTACTTCATTACCTTTCTATAATTTTGAATGTATTCATTAGCTGAACTGTATCCTTCTTGTTTTAATTTATAGTCGGTAACAGCTGTTTCAACTAAATCAGACATTTTACGACCTGGTGTAATTGGTAACACATATAAAGGAACTTTAACTCCATTAATAGTTTTATATTTAGTTTGCTTACCAACTCTTTCAAAGTCTTGTCTTTGAAGTGTTACATTGCTATCAACTTTTTTCATTTCAACTACTAAATCAATGCTTGCTGATTTTTCTACTTTTTCTACACCAAACATTTTAGCAACATTAAGAATGCCAATACCACGTACCTCAATAAAAGAACTGCTTACAGCATTTGTTTTACCGTGTAATTTACCACCAATGTTTGTAACATCAACAGCATCATCCGCTACGAATAAGTGACCTTTTTTAATCAATTCCATAGCAACTTCTGATTTACCTACACCTGATTCTCCTTGAATTAATACACCTAATCCGAAGACACTAATCAATGTTCCATGAACCATTGTGTATTTTGCTAGTTTTTCATTAATCCATGAAGCAACTGTTAGATACAACTCAGATGAGCTCATTGAACTTCTAATAATTACTGTAGAGAAATCTTTAGCTATTGATAATAACTCTTGGGTATAAGAAAAGTGTTTTGTGACAATAATTACAGGTGGATTTAATGATAAAACAAATTTAAATCTTTTTTTAACTTCAGATTTGCTTAATGAATCTAAGAATTTACTCTCGTTAGTACTTCATAGAACTGTTGTTAATAATTTATTAAAAATAAGTTGTGAAGCTAATTCAATACCAGTTCTATTCAAGCTTGGAATAGAAATCTTATTTCTAACATTACCTTTATATAAAACTTCAAAATCAAATTGATCAATTAAACTTTGAACAGTAATACTTTTTTTATTATTCTTCATACTATTATTTTAATTTAATAATTGATATGTTGTTTTTATTTTTATGCAAAAGTGTTTTTTCAGCTAATCTATAATCCACATTTAGATTATCAGAACAAATAAACTTTGCAATAGCATCTAATTTCTTAGATGAGCATCCATGAATCTCGTTTTTTGATAAAAAAACGTATATTACATGAATTTTAACGTTATTAGGAATCTTGATAAAAACATTATTTTGATATTTTGATTCAGATCATTTATTAAATCATTTATTAGTGGTTTTTAATTTACTAGCATTCTTTTTGTTAAATATATTAATCTGTTTAATATATTTTTCAAACATTAATGAAGATCAAGATGAAATTAATTTTCGGATTTTATTTCTTTCATAAATATCCATTAAATTAGTTTCGTCAATACCATAAGGAATTTTATGTTTAATACAATAATCTTCTAATGTTTGTTTTCTTTTACTAATTAATGGTCTTTTAATTAATAAGTCATTGTAATAATTATTTTTAGCAATACCATAGAATAACGAATTAGAAGAACGAACTTGTTGCATGTATGCAGTTTCTGCAAAATCATCTAAGTTGTGAGCAATCAAAATTTTTTTCTTATTAGTTTTATGAGCAACCTTTAAAAAGAATTCATAACGAATAATTCTAGCAATTGTTTGAAAATTATGCTGCTTGTATGAAGCATACATTTGTTTTGTGACATCTAAACAATAAAATTTAATATTATGCTTCTTGCAATATTGTCTAACAATATTTTTATCACGAACTGCTGTTTCTCTTTTGTTGTAATTAACATGGCAAGCAGCATATATTTTATCTTTATAAATATCAAGCAGAGCCATTGAGTCTGGCCCGCCTGACACCGCTGCTAGATACTCTTTCATAATTACATTTTTTTAGCTTGTGGTTCTTTTGATAAACCAGGCATTCTAAAAATACTTCCTGTTAATAAAATGATAAATTTAGCGCCATTTGCTAAAACTATATCTTTAACATGAATGTCAAAAGGTTTGTCAATAACAGAAATAGTAGGGTCGTCTGTTAAACTTCCAGGAACTTTAGCCATACACACATAATAACCTTTTAGTTTAGAAAACTCTTTAAGTTTCGTTTGAGCTAAATCTGAATAAACAACCTTTCTAGCACCATAACATTTTTTACAAATCTTCTCAACTTTAGTCTTTAAAGGATCTACTAGTTCATAAATTCTTTTAGGATTAGAACGTTTGTTACATAATGTAACAACTTTCTTTGCCAAATCAGTTGTTCCTTTAGAACCATTAGCAAAGTTTGTGCATAATGAGAATGGAATTTTTTGTTGAGTTAAGAATTTTTGAATAGTATTAATTTCATTTTTAGTATCTGTATGGAATTGGTTGATAGCAACAACAAATGGTATATTGAAATTTTTAATGTTATTAATATGTCTTTGAAGGTTATCAAAACCATTTTTAAGGGCTTCAATATTTTCAATAGATAAATCACCTGTTTGACCTCCATGAAGTTTTAATGATCTTAATGATGTTACTAGAACAACAACATTAGGGAATTTTCCTAATTCATTTGTAACAATATCAATAAACTTTTCAGCGCCTAATTCACTAGCAAATCCTGCTTCAGTTACTGTGTAATCAGCAATATTCATTGCTGTGTTAGTTGTAATAATCGTATTGCAACCATGAGCAATATTTGCAAAAGGACCACCATGAATTAACGCTAAATTACCTTCTAGCGATTGAACGGCATTTGGATAAAATGCAGTATGTAAAATTTTTAAGATTGCATTAGTAATACCTAATTGTTTTACATATACTCGTTTATTATCTTTGGTATAAGCAACAACAATGTTATTAATCTTATTTGCCAATTCATCAATATTTTTTGATAAACAAAAAATAGCCATTAGTTCAGATGCTGCTGTAATATCAAATCCTGTTTTATATGTAATATTTTTTTTAGGATCAATTGTGACTGTGATTTGTCTTAAACCACGATCATTCATGTCAACAACTCTTTTTCAAATAATTTTATTTGGATCAATATTAAGTGAAGAATTTCAATAAACTTCGTTGTCAACGCACGCTGCAATTAAGTTGTTAGCAGCAGTAATTGCATGCATATCTCCAGTGAAATGAAAATCTATATCTTCTTTAGGGATAACTTGTGATTTACCACCACCATTCGCTCCACCTTTTGCACCAAAAACCGGACCCATAGATGGTTCACGAATAGCAACTATTGATGATTTGCCAATTTTATTTAGCCCGTCGTTTAATCCGATTGATACTGTTGTTTTACCTTCTCCAGCAGGTGTTGGTGAAGTAGCAGTTACTAGAATTAATTTTTTATTAGTAGCTGGTTTTTTAAAAATTGGTTTAATTTTAGCAATGTATTTTCCGTATGTGATAGCAGAGTCTACATCAACTCTATATTTTTTTAATATATTAACAAGATTTTTCATAGTTATATTATAGCAAAATTAACAAAATAAAAATAAGGTATAAACCTTATTTTTTAATGCTATAAGTTAATGGTGCTGAATCCGAGAATCGAACTCGGGGCGAGTGATTACCATTCACTTATTTTACCACTAAACTAATTCAGCTAATGATTAGTTACTTGATGAATCTTCATCTTTATAAATGTCATCAAATTTGTCCATAATGCTATCTTTATCATCAGTATTAGAAGCTGTTAGAAAACCTATTGGTTTACCTTTTTTTCAACAAATAAAATAAGGTGCAACATCTCTACATCTACTGTATCATGGTTCAGAATCTGATTGTGTAGGAACTGAATAAGTAGTATCAGCATTAGAGAATAAAACTTTAATTTTATCAATAACAGCTCTAAAATTTTTAGCCGCTGCATCATTTCTAATATATTTACCAACTTGATTTTTAGTAATTAAACTTTTACCATCTGGATCTTTAATGTTTTTATCATCTTCTGTTCATTTTGAAAAAGGACTTAAAACAGTATCGTTTTTACCTGCTATGTCATTTACAGAAACAAACGCTAATCCAGAAGCTTCTGTTCCTCATTTAGCATCTTTATCATTTCGAAGTGATTGTCTATAAATTTCTGCTAATGATGAGTTTTTTTCAACCGCTCAATCATTAATATTGTATGTTGATGAGTCATTATTAAAGATAAGGTCATAAGCATAACTTCCAATATTGCCAGATGCCGAATAAGATATTGTGCTAAACATCACAACATAATTACCTTCGTTGAATTTATTTGTTCCAAATAATAAGTCATCTAATGAAACATTTGGAGTTTTTAATTCACCTCAAGTAACATCATTAGATGCATCTTCAATCATTGAATAATCAATGTACTTGAAATTATTAGACACTTGTGGAGCACAAGAAGACAAACTAATAGCAACCGGAGACAAGGCAACTGTTGCTAGTACTAATGATATAACTTTGATTTTCATTTTCATAGTTTTTACTAATTATAATAATAATAATAATATCTTATACAAAATATTATATAAGCATTAATGACCTCTAATAAGTTCGATATTAAAAATATTCCTAGTTATAAGGAATCTGCTAAAAGATCAAAAAAATCTTTAACTATTCAAAATTTTAAATTAAATAAAAAGTACCAAAACCTTGGTAAGGGTTTAACTTTTTGTGTCAGAACTTATGGATGTCAATCAAATTTTAAAGATTCTGAACACATTATCGGTATCCTAACAAAGTTAGGATACAAGTATGAACCAGAGATCTTAAAAGCAAATTTAATCATTCTTAATACTTGTGCTATTAGAGAAAATGCTGAAAAGAAAGTTTTTGGTGAAATTGGTTTCTTAAGTAAACTTAAAAAAACAAATCCAAATTTACTTTTTGGTATTTGTGGTTGCATGAGTCAAGAAGAGCATGTTATTAAGAAAATAATGAATACTAATAACAATATTAACTTCATTGTTGGCGTTCATAATATTGATGAACTACCGGAAGTCATCTATGATGTAGTTAAAAACAAGAAAAGAGTGATTAAAGTTTTATCTCAACCAAAATCAATAATTGAAAGTATCCCTACAGTTATTAACTCTAAAATTAAATCGTTTGTTAACATCATGCAAGGTTGTGATAATTTTTGCACTTATTGCATTGTTCCTTATGTTAGAGGACAAATGCACTCAAGAACTAAAGAAGATATCTTAAAAGAAGTAAATGATTTGATTAAACAAGGTTATAAAGAAGTCACATTATTAGGACAAAATGTCAATTCCTATGGAATTGATTTGTATGATGAATCTTATAAATTCTGAGATTTATTAGAAGAAGTTGCTAAAACAAATATCCCAAGAGTTAGATTTGTTACATCTAATCCTTGAAACTTTGATCTTAAAATTGTTGATGTTATGAAAAAATATCCTAACATCATGCCCTATATTCATTTACCTGTTCAATCAGGTGATGAAGAAATTCTTAAAAAAATGAATCGTAAGGTTCCAATTAATGAATATCTTAAAAAAATTGATTACATTAAAAAGAACATTCCAGATGTTGCAATTTCTACAGACATTATTGTTGGATTCCCAAATGAATCAGACAAAGCATTTAATAACACGTTAAAGCTTTATAAAAAAATAAAATTTGATAATGCATATACTTTCATCTTCTCTCCACGTAGTGGTACGCCAGCTGCTAGAATGGAAGATAAAATTTCTTCAGAAACTAAATGAAACAGATTAACAAAACTAAATGAATTAGTTAAAAAATATTCTAAAGAAAATAATGAAAAATATGTTGGTAGAACATTAAAAATTTTAGTGGAAGGAACTTCAAAAACAAACAATAAAATTTTTACTGGTTATTCACCAAATTGAAAAGTTGTTAACTTTTCAGGTAAATGTAAAGTTGGTGACATTGTTAATGTAAAAATTACTTCTGCATCAAGATTTTCACTTAATGGAGAATTAGTAGTCTAAAGCTTTTTCAGCTAAAGACATTTTTTGTAAATTTGCAGGAACAATAAATTTTTTAAGTTCACCATTTATTGGAGTTTTAATCTTAATAAATCCTAACCTTCTTGTTAAATATCAAGCACAGTATATTGTTAATAATATAGAGGAAATTAAAGCGCTTATTGAGAAAGTAGAGATCAACACTCAAATAACATTTGTTTTTATTGCAATTTGTTGTGTTGTGAATAGCACTGGGTAAAATACAAGAGCATCTTGAGTAATAGATGCAATATTAGCTCTTAATATATTATTTGTTCCTTGGAAAGTTAAAATCGTTGGTACTTGGAATGAAAAAAAGATTAACATCAACGCATCAATTATGATGTATTTTTTACCATCTGCTAACATTGCATCTTGAATTTCAAAAAATTTTAAAACATATTCACTTGATCAAACTAATATATTAAAACATATTAAAGCAAATTCTAATGAAATTAAAACAGTGTATAAATAAGTTTTTCTGATTCTTTTAAAATTACAAATTGAATAGTTATATGAGTTAATTGGACGACTACCATCAACTATACCTCACATAGTTGAAAACAATAAGTTTAAAACCGGTAGCACTCCTGCTGATATTGTCATAAAATATTCTCCACCACCCGATACTCCAATAATAGTTGATGTCTTAGATAAAATTGGTAAGTATACCATCATTGCAATCGAATATGTAAAGTCAACCAAAACTCCTGATAAACCCAACAATATGATTGGTAATAACAATTTAAAGTTCATTTTAACTTTAACAAATAAGGCTCTAAAGTTAATTCATGTAAATTTATTTTTATGATTTAAATATCAAACATAAACTAATAAAGAAAATAAATTAATTATTCATCCTGAAAATGTTGCAATACCTCCAGACATCATACCTAATTTTGCATATCAAATTAATACAAAGTCCAACAAAACATTAATAATGTTTGCCGCTATTGCAACAACTGTCGGAACTATTAATCTACCTTCTGATCTAATTAAAACTGAGAACAAGTTAATTAAACATGGAATTACAGGTCCAAGTGACAATATAAAAATAAAATCATGTGCATATTTAATTTGTAATTGGTGAACTGTATCATAATATTTTTGAAGTTCAGCCACATGAGCACCACTAGTAACAATAACCTTATTACCAGCCATTGATGTTAAGATTTGCTCACAGAAACACCCAAAAACAAATGTTCACATTAATCCTAGCGTTGCAGTTGCATAAAAACCAATTTTGTAAGCTTCTTGTGCTTTTTCACGATTATTTTTACCAATTGCTTGTGTAAAAATAATTGCTGTTCCAGTAGAAATAAAGAACGAAAGACACAAAATCAATAATGAAATAGGTGAAGAAATGGTAATTGCTGATTTAATTACTTCACCAGGTCCATAGAATACTAGATTATTACCGTTTTCACTAATTCATGTTCTAATTGTGTTTTCATCAAAACCAAACAAATGTTCACAAGTATGAATATTATCATGTGGAACTAATCTAGCTAACATGATTTGGTCAATAAATCAATAAACTCCCATCATTAATGAAATTAATAATCCGGGGATAATAATTTTTAATAGAGCTTTTAATAGAGGAGTTTTTACATACAACTCATAAGCTCTTTTATTTTCTACAAATTTATTGTTCATTACTTTTTATTATATTTAGTTCTTCTAATACTATTATTTAACAGTCTTTGCTTTACTTGTTTTTCAATATATTCATGTTTCTTTTTTTGTTTAATCTTGTTGATTTGTTGTTTGATCTTTTTTTTGTAACCAGGTTTTACCTTTTTAGAGTTTACTCTAATTATCTTTTGAATTTCAGCATTTGTTATTGAATCAAATTTTGGTTTAGATTTTATTCTTAACTTTAAATTTTTATTTACTAATTTATTTTGTTTATCAATGAATAAAAAATTTCATTTAATTGATTTCTTAATTAATCTGTTAATTTGATTATCATTCTTTGGACTATAAATAAGATAGCTTGTACCTTTTGTATTATTTCTTCCAGCTCTTCCAGTTCTATGAATATATCATGTGTCATCAACAGGCATTGAATAAGAAATAACAACATCAGCACCTTTAATATCTAATCCACGACTGGCTAAATCTGTAGCAATTAAATATTTATATTTAAGATTGCTAACATCTTTAAAAATTTTCTTACGTTCATTGATTGACAAATCTTTATGAAGTTTTACTACATCAATGTTTTGTGTTTTTAATAATTTATATAAATCATTAACTTCATTTTTTGTGTTACAAAAGATAATTCCAAAAAAAGGATTAATAATGTTTACTAGTTTCAATAGCGTTCCTTGGTGATCATCAAAATTTGATGAATATACAATGTTGTGAGTAATGTTAGGATTAACTCATATTGATTTTGAATTAAGAATAACTTTTGTATTTTTTAAATACTTTCTTAATTTATTAGATAAAGATTCATGAAGAGTTGCAGAGCAAGCAATCTTAATTAAAGATTGAGTATCAATTCTTTTAAATATTTCATCTATGACATTTGTAAAACCTAAGTCAAACAACATGTCTGCTTCATCTAAAACAAAATATGTTAAATCTTTAATTTTGTATTTGTCTACAAATTCTTTTGTTTTAACAGGCGTTCCAACAATGATATGTGGTAAATTATTAATATTGATTGGTTTATTTTCGATAAGATTAATATTTTTAATTTGATTGTTAACTTTTTTAAAATCATTAATTTTTGAATTAACTTGTCTCGCTAATTCTTTAGTAGGTAAAACAATTAATGCTTGAGTTTTGTTTAATGAAAAGTCTATTTTATTTAAAATTGGTAATAAATAGCAATATGTTTTACCACTTCCTGTTTGACTAGAAATAATTAGTGAATTATTTCTTAAGACTAATGGAATTGTTTTTTCTTGAATTTCAGTTAGTCTTGTAATTTTTAATTCATTTAATTCATCAATTATTCAATTTTTAAAATTTAATTCAGTGAAGTGCATATTACAAAATAAAGTTTAAAATTTTTCCGGGAACATAAATAATTTTTTTGATTTGTTTACCATCAATAAAGTTTTTAACCTTATCACGAGATTTTGCCATTTGAATAACTTGATCTTTTGGTGTATTAACATCAATCTCCATTACATCTCTCAATTTACCATTTTGAGAAATTGGTAAACTAACAGTTGACTTAACTAATGCTGCATCAGAGAATGTTGGTCATTTAGCAGTAAAAATTGATTTATTATTAAATGAAGAATATAGTTCTTCAGCTAAATGAGGAGCATAACACGATAACACAACTAGGAAGTTTATCATGTAGTCTAATGGAAGAGTTGTATTTTTATAACATTCATTAATAAAGATCATCATTTCTGATATTCCAACATTAAAATTGTATTTATCAATACAATTAGTTACTTTTTTAACAAAGTTGTTGTATGCAAATTCTAAATCTTTATTAGGTTTTGCATCTTTACAAATCTTAATATTTTCATTATTAAAAATTGCATAAACTCTATCTAATCATTTTCTAATACCATTTAATCCTGATTCGGTTCATGGTAAAGATGCAGTTAATGGACCCATAAACATTTCATATAACCTTAATGCATCTGCTCCGTGAGTTTTAACAATGTCATCAGGATTAATTACATTACCCCTAGATTTAGACATCTTTTCACCGTTTTCTCCTAAAATCATTCCTTGATTAATAATTTTTTGAAATGGTTCCTTTGTAGGAACTACTTTGATATCATATAAGAAACGATGTCAGAATCTTGCATATAAAAGGTGAAGAACTGCGTGCTCCTGTCCTCCAATATACAAATCTACTGGCAATCATTTTTTAAGTAACTCAAAAGCTTCTTTCGAATTTAAATCAATATACGAACCATCAGCTTGTTTTAGAATATAACCTAAATAGTATCAACAAGAACCAGCTCATTGAGGCATTGTGTTAGATTCTCTAGCATAACGTTTACCGTCAATATTAACATTCATTCATTCTTGATCATTAACTAATGGTGATTCTCCAGTTTTTGATAACTTTAAATTTTTAATATAAGGTAGTTCAATTGGTAATTCTTTTACCAATATTGGCTTATTGTTTTCATCAAAAACAATTGGAAATGGTTCACCTCAATATCTTTGACGACTAAAAATTCAATCTTTTAATTTATATGTTGTATGTTGTTTGCCTAAGTTATTTTTAGTCAAATAATCAATAATTGTTTTTGATGCATCTTTATTGTTTAGTCCATTAATTAATTGTGAATTAATATGAATACCATCTTTTGTAAATGCTTCATTATGATTTTCACATTCAATTACAAATGTAATTGGTAAATTATATTTTTTAGCAAATTGGTAATCTCTTTCATCGTGTGCCGGAACACCCATCACAATTCCTGTACCATGATCTTTTAAAACATAGTCAGATACATAAATAGGTATTTGTTTATTAGTAATTGGATTAATTGCATATGTTCCAATAAACACACCTGTTTTATCTTTTTCTTGTTTTCTTAAAACATCTGTCTTAGATTTAGCTATTGCAACATATTTTTCTACATCTGTCTTTTGTTGAGAAGAAGTTAATTTGTCTAATAATAAAGATTCAGGTGCAATCGCTAAATAACTAACTCCATAAATAGTATCTGGTCTAGTCGTGAAAACATCTAATGATAAATCATTAGCTTTAAATTTAATTAATGCTCCAACAGATTTACCAATTCATTTTCTTTGAATTGATTTTAAAGATTCTGGCCAATCTACTTCATTAAGGCCATCAAGCAATTTATCAGCATATTTTGTGATCTTTAAAACCCATTGTCTCATTGGGCGTTTAATCACTGGAAAACTTCCACGTTCAGAGACCATCTTCCCATCAACAATCAAAACTTCTTCGTTTGAAAGAACTGTTCCTAAACCTTCACATCAGTTAACATCAATATCTTGGATTTCTGCTAAATTATTTTCAAATAACTTTGAAAATATTCATTGGGTTCATTTAAAGTATTTAGGATCAGTAGTATTAACTTCTTTACCATAGTCAAAACAAAAACCTAAAGACATTAATTGTTCTCTAAAGTGATTAATGTTTTTAGTGGTAAACTCTCTTGGATGATTACCAGTTTGTAATGCATATTGTTCAGCTGGCAATCCAAAAGCATCTCATCCAATAGGATGAAGAACATTGAATCCTTGATGAACTTTAAATCTAGAAACTACATCAGTTGCAGTATAACCTTTTGGATGCCCAACGTGTAAACCTTGACCAGATGGGTAAGGAAACATGTCAAGAGCATAAAACTTTTTATCAGCATTATCTTTAAATTGAAAAGTCTTATGTTCTAACCAATATTTTTGTCATTTTTTCTCTATTAGGTTATGGTTATACATATTAATTAAAAATTATAAATTAAATATTGAAATAACTATTAAATTTTAAAGTGAAAAATCTATTAAGAGCATAAAACTTTTACTAACATTTTAATTAACCAATAGTTCAACCTGTTGGTAAACCTTTAGTTTTTAAATATGCAAGTAATGCTGCACTATTATGTGCATCATCTATTGGATTAGTTACTATAACTATTCCTGTAGTAGGAAGTCTATCAAATGGATCTACACCAAATTCAGTATTCCCTTTTCAAGCATCTCATGTAATACTACTTAAATTAGAAGATTGAGCAAAACAATATTGATTGATTTTATTTAAACTGCTTGGAAACTTAACAGAAATAAGTTTAGTACAACAGCTGAAAGTACCACCACCAGGTGTTGAACCAATAAAAGTTAATTTAGTTGCTTGTGAAAGATCGATAGAAGTTAATGATGAATTGTATGCAAAAGATAGCTGTCCTATAGTAGAGCAATTAGAGCCATTAGCAAAAATTAAATTTGTAATAAATGATGGAATTAATGATACTAAATCTTTTTCAAAAGCACTATGATCAACACTTGTTACTCTTACAGGAATTTGCATTGTATTACATATACCATCATACTGAAACAAATCAACACCTTCTTTAAAACCTAATAAAACATTATTTTCATCTATGTCATAAACGGTGTCAGGCAATGGATTATTTTCCATTGATAATGTGAAAGTATTTGAATAACCGACTTTACTTCCAATACGTGTTGATCCTATGATTTTTATTTTATAAGTCTTAGGAGCATAATAATTTAAACTAGTTACAGTACCAGAAATTTTCCCTTGAGTTGTATTAAATGACAAACCTTGTGGCAATGTACTTGCTGCTGATTGTCCATCAGAATCCAATAGTTCATATGTAACATCATCAGAAGAAATAGATTTTTCAACCCCTCCATCAAACACCATTTTAACATTAGCAACACCTAAAGAAAAAGATTCGTTAACAACTATTGATTTGTCTTCAATTTGTGAACACACAATAGATTGTGGACCATTAATTTGAATATTAATTTCTGTTGAACCTTCTAATGGTATTTCTTTTAATGTACAACTAAATTTAATTTCATGTGAAGTTGATTCTTGAATACGTGTTGGAGTTCCTAAAATCACCCCTGTAGATTCATTAATTGATAATCCGTTTGGTAACCCTTCGCAAATGAAAGTTACACCACTTACAGATTCTCCTGTATCTGTTTTGATTAATCTTGATATATCAATTGTTGGAGTAATCTCGTTATCCAAATTAGCATTAATTGGATTTAAACTTTTATCAATTAATAACTTAGTTGGTAATTGTCAGAAGAACTACAACTTGTAGTGGCTAATGGAAGAGATACTAATAACCCCCCCCAAGAGAAATTAATGTAATTAATTTAATTATTTTAGAGTTCATATTTTTTTATATTAATAATTATATTTTTTTTAACAAACAATAAAAAAGAATGCTTTACATTTTTATTTATAAGACAAAAATTATCTTTCAAAAATAGTAGTTCTAATTAACGGTTTTTTACGTTTATGTTTTCAAATAAAACTTGAAGCTACAACTTCACAAATCTTCCTAATCTCTGCATTTTCAATTGGATTATTTGATTTTTGCATTGCTTCTTCAATACTTGATTTAATTGAATAAGAAATCTTAGTCATTAAACCATAGTGTGCTTTTGCATATATACATCCTCGTGTAGAAACAACTGGATTTTCAATAATCTTTTTGTTTTTCTTATCAATTAATAGTGTAATATTAAAAACACCATATTGTGATAATGTTTTTCTACATTTTAACAACCCATCAGAATCGCTGTTGACATTATTACCATCAACATAGACATCATAAATATCTATAAATTCTTCAGTAGCAGTTGCTACATGATCAAGCAACTCAATTTTTTGACCATTTACTACCTGAATTACATTGTCTGGTTTAATACCAGCAGCTGCTGCGTTTTTTCTTAATGCTTTTAGCATCTTATATTCACCATGAATTGGAATTAAATACAATGGGTTAATTAATTTAAACATTAATTGTTGTTCAGTTTCTGTGGCGTGTCCTGAAGCATGCAACTTAGTTTCAGCTCTATTTGTAATAATAGTAATGTTCTTTCTAGAAAGTTTGTTTAACAATCTTTCTACACTTTCATAGTTACCAGGAATTGGATTAGATGACATGATTAGCAAATCAGTTGGTTTGAATGTAATTCAAGCATGTTTACCCATAGCCATTTGGTTTAATGCAGCCATTTCTTCTCCTTGACTACCTGTACATAAAACCAAAACTTCATTATCTGGATATTCATTAATTTCACGAGTTTCAATAAATCAATCATCACTAACATTTAAGAAACCAACTTCAATTGAAGTTGAAATATTAGTCACCATACTTCTTCCTATTAAACAAATTTTTCTATTATTTTTAATAGCAATTTCAATAATTTCTTCAATTCTTCCTAAGTTAGAAGCAAATGTAGAAACAAATACTCTTCCTTTTGCATTATCAATAATTTTTTTAATTTCATTAATAATGTATCGTTCACTTGTAGAAAAACCTTGAGTTTCCGCGTTAGTAGATTCACACAATAAAACATCAATTCCTCTTCTACCTAAGTCAGCCATCTTAGTAATATCCGATTCATCTCCTTGGGTAGAAAAATCAAATCTAAAGTCACCAGTAGAAACTATTTTGCCATTTGGTGTTTCAAAATAAATACCAAAAGCATCAGGGATAGAGTGACACACTCTAAAAAACTCGATTAAAAAATGTTTAGTTTTTAATACTTTAAAGTCATCAATATTTTCAAAAGCAAAATTTTGAAGATCTTTATGTTCTTTTAATTTCTTCTTGATAATTCCTGCAGTTAACTTAGCAGCATAAATTTTAGGAATGCTAATTGACTTCAATAAATAAGGAATACCACCAATGTGGTCTTCGTGAGCATGAGTCACAATTAGACCTTTTACTTTATTTTTATTTTTTACTAAATAGTCAAAAGGACAAATAATTGAATCCACTCCTAATAAACTATTACTATCAGCAAACTTGATACCGCAATCAATAATGAAGATTTCATCTTCATGTTCAACTACGTACATATTTTTACCGATTTCTTCTACTCCACCTAATGCAAATATATATGTGGGTGATTTTTTATTTTCCATATTGTTCTCCTATATTTTAATTCAGTTTGGTTCAACGTGATATTTATCGTTTTTATTTATATGATCATAATATAACACACCATCAAGATGGTCAATTTCATGTTGTAAACAAATTGACAACACTCCATCTGCATTAATAATGATTGGTTTATTATTTAATAAATCATATGCTTTAACAACTATCTTTTTATTTCTTGGAACAATTCCTTCGTGTTCTTGTTCTACACTTAAACATCCTTCACCATTTGATAAATATACAATTCCTAATGAACGCGAAACAATTTGAGGATTAGCCAATAAATATTGATAATGTTCATTACCAAAATCAAAATTAACATATATGACTCTTTTTGTTAATCCAACTTGTGGTCCAGCTATTGCAATACCTGGACGAATACAATACTTTTCTTCATCGTTATTGTAGCAAGCATCAATGTAATCTGTCATCTTGTTAACATAAGAAAGATCGTGTTCTTTTAGAGGTAACTCTAAATTTGAACAAATACTTCTTAAAACTTTATTTGAATCAGGTAATATTCAAGATTGTTTAGGTTCCATGTATTAATATTAAAATTAAATATTAAGATAATTGCATAAATATTATACACATTTCCAATATTTAATATAATATATTTCTATATGAACAAAAAGATTCAACCAAATTTAAAGCCAACTAAGTTCAAATGTGCTTCATGCGGAGCTGAGTTTGTTATTTTGTCAACTAACAAAGCTGACTTAGTAACTCTTGATGTTTGTTCTAATTGCCACCCTTTTTATAAAGGTGGATTGTCTGATCAAAAAGTTAAAGGTCGTGCTGAAAAACTTTCTAAGAAATTTGAAGCTGGAAAAGTTACAAGTACAACAAAGAAAACTAAAGCAGCAAAAGTTAGAAAAACATCTAACAAGAAAAATGCAATTTCGCTTGACCAATTAAACTCAGTAGAAAAATAACACCTTTAGCAATCTTCTATCTCTATTATTAAATAGATATTTATCTATTTGTATAGTGTTAGAGGATTTTTTATTTTATTATGGAATATAACAAACGATTATTTGAATCACTAGAATCAATAGCTAAAAAATTTGTAGAACTAAACCAAAAGTTAGAATCTGCAAATCTTCCTGTTAGTCAATTAACTGACATTAACCGTCAAATTAAACACACTACTCCTATTTATGAAAAGTTTAACGAATACAAAAGATTAATTGACAATGGTATTCAAGATGAAAAAATAGTTTCATCTGAAACAGATAAAGATTTAGTAGAATTAGCTAAATTAGAACTTGATGAAATCAAGTCTAAAATACCAACACTTGAAGAAGAAATAAAAATTTTATTACTTCCAGTTGATCCTAACAATGAAAAGAATGTTATTGTTGAAATGAGACCAGGAGCTGGTGGAGATGAAGCAGGTATCTTTGTAGCAGATGTTTTTGATATGTATAAAAGGTATGCTGATAAACAAGGATGAAAAGTTAAGATCATGGATATTTCACAAAACTCTTGTGGTTATGACTATATTTTCTTTAACATTTCAGGTGAAGAAGTTTATTCAAAAATGAAATTTGAATCTGGCGTGCACCGTGTGCAACGTGTACCAACTACAGAATCAAAAGGTAGAGTTCATACTTCTACAATAACTGTTGCTGTCTTGCCAGAATTTGACGCAGTAGATGTTAAGATAAATCCTACAGATTTAAGAATTGACACTTATCGTGCTTCAGGAGCTGGTGGTCAACACGTTAACAGGACTGAATCCGCAGTTAGAATTACACACATTCCAACAGGTGTTGTAGTAAGTTGTCAAGAAGGTAAATCTCAATTTGAAAATAGAGATACTTGCATGAAAATGTTATATGCTAAATTATGACAAAAACAAGAAGATGAAAGAAATGAAAAAATTTCTTCTATGAGAAAATCTCAAGTAGGAACTGGAGATCGTTCTGAAAAAATTAGAACATACAATTATCCACAAAACAGAATTACCGATCATAGAATTGGATTAACTTTAAATAAGTTAGATCAAATCATGCAAGGTAACTTAGATGAAATTATTGATCAATTAATTGCAGATGAACAAACTCGTCTAATGACAGAATTAAAAATCTAAGATGACATTCTTTCAGGCTTTTAATGAAATTAAAAGTAAATATTCTAATAATGATTTAGTTATTTATGAACTTGTTTTTTATTTATCAAAATCTGTAAAATCTAAAGAAGATTTTATAAATAAAAGAAACGATGAAATTGATTTTGATTTTGCAACATTAATTTTGTTTACAAATCAATATTTTGTAGATAAAAAACCATTAGGTCATATTATCAAAAAAACTAAATTTATTAATTTAGATCTAGACATATATGACGGAATATTAGTTCCTAGAAATGAAACAGAACTATTGTGTATCAATACAGAAAAAATAATTAACCAAATATTTTCTAAACAAGACAAGTTTAATTTGGTCGATTTATGTTGCGGAACTGGTAATATAGCAGTTTATTTAAAATCAAAATTTAATAATGCAAATGTTTTTGCGGTTGATATTAATGAAATAGCATGTGTGAATACATTACATAATTCTCAAAAACATAATCTATCCATTAATGTTATTAATGGAGATTACTATGACTCGATCATTAATAATAAATTAAAGTTTGATGTCATCGTCATGAATCCGCCTTATGTAGCATTAAATGAATTAGATGAGACTATGACTAAATATGAAAATAGAATTAGTTTCATCAACTCTGATGATCCTAACGAATTCTATTACAAAGTAATAGATAACTATGAGAAATTAATAAATAATAAAAATAATTTCTTAATGGCTTTTGAAATTTCTTCTACTCAAAAAGATATATTAGAGTCTTATTTAAAAAATAAAAATCTCCATTACCAGTTCCTAAAAGATTATTCTAGCAAATGAAGAAGCTTATTTATTTGAAATTCAAATAAAGAAATTATTTTTTAGCTGGTTTTTCATTCATTAGTATTTCTAATGCTTCTTTAAATGAATGAACAATTTTCCCTTGGTCTAATATTCCACCAACAACATATTGGTTTAGTCCATAAGGAACTAAATAGTCTTCATATTTATTAGCTGTTTTTTGTCTAATGTCACTTGCAACAGCAATTATTTTTTTACTTCTAATTCTATATTTTTCTAATAAATCTGCAGCTTGTTTATTGTTTCTTTTAAGAATATCTCTAATATAGTTAACAGCTCAAGCAATCCCTAATTCATAACATAATCCTGGATCCATATTGCTTAAATCAGCAATAACATACTCACTTTTTAATACTTCTTTAGTGTCTCCTCAGAAAATATCTGATGCAGAAGGCAAAGTAGATTTATCATTAAAAGGTGCTTCAATTGGGTTATACCAATTGATATCAGTCTTTGTATTCAATTGTTTACCTTCTTTTTTACGTTGTGCAATTTCAGCTTCACTAAACATTGCTCCTGCTATATAACCATATTTCTTGTTTTCAACAAACTTCTTGCTCATATATAAAAATTATAGTAATAAAAAAGCCTTTATCATTTGATAAAGACTTCTAATTAATTTTATATGGCGCACCTAGAGGGATTCGAACCTTCGACCCCAGGTTTAGGAAACTTGTGCTCTATCCAGCTGAGCTATAGGTGCAAGTAAATTAATTATAGTGTAGAAACCGTATTGAAAACTTAACACCTTAAAATTTAATAATTTTAATTTTAAATTAGAAAATTCCAAAAAATTTTTTTATTCATATTTGCTTGGAAATACAAGAGTTTTTGAACAAGTCAAAAAAATTTTTTACAAAAATAGCCTCTTTAAAGCATAGGTATATATATGAAAGGACAAATAATGAAAATAAAAGCACTTTTTTCTGTTTTACCACTTATAGGTTCGATACCACAACCAGTTTTAAATAACAATACTAGTTTAGTCTTGAATCAAGATGAACAAAACCCTACTGATCAAATATGTCATAGTTCTGCTACACAAATTAATGCATGACATGGGATCGGTTGAGATGTAGGAGTATATGGAGTGATTGATCATAATATTGAATTTAAACAAACATTTAAAAGAATGTTTGCATCTGACTATTTAGATGAATTAAATGGAGATTATGTTATAAAGTCAATAACTCAAACAACTAAACCAGATTTATCAGAAAATACTGGTTCATTTAAATTTGGTAATTTAAATTATGATAAAGATAAAAGAGTTCAAGACTGGTCACTTCCATACAAAGATTATTTAGAAGTTAAATCTGTCAACAACATTAAATGAGGTGTTGATGACACAAATCTGTATTTAAAAAATACAGAAGTTTGGCCTCACAATGTAGGATATCATTCTATTAACGGTAAAGTTGTTTTCCAATACGGAAGCAATAAAGCATATGAATTTCAAAGTGCAAAAGATGTTAATCTTAACGTTGGATTTAATAAAAATTTTAATAATAAAAATTTTGATTTCTTTGGAATTCCATATAGTAAATTAAAAGAATGTCAATATATTTATGTTTTTCATAATTATGTCACAAGGTTTTTATGATCATTAACTGGACAAAAAACTAAAGATAATTTATCTTTGTTAAACGCTCAGAATGATACCCCTAAGATAAATAGATATGATATCTCTGATCTAATTTGTATTTGTGAACCAAACTATAGTAATGGAACAATTACTATTAAATTAAATAATGAGTTTATTGATATATCTAAGAAACTAGAAATTAGAAATAAATGATTCAATCAAATTGATTGAACTCAATATTCTGGTAATGTTAAACAAGCTATGATTGATGGAATCAATCAATACAAAATTGGTTATGACAATTTTAAAGATATATTCACTAACGTAATTAACTGTGATAACATTGAACAAATGCAAACATATATTAATAAACATGTTTCTAATGAATATGATTTATTAGAAAAATATCATCTTGATGTTGATTCCAACCCATATGAAACTTGCAAGTATTTGCAAGACTTTACTTCTATTAAATTAGAATATGAAATTCCTACCAAAGAAAATCCACAAAAATATAAAAAAGAAATAACAAATATTTCAAACAAAGAATTAAAAGAAGGAAAGAAAATTAATTTAATAAAAAATATTGATGGAAATTATGAATTCAAATTAGATAAACTAATTGAAAATGAATATTCAGATGTTAACAATTATGTAGGTCCAGATCAAAAAGACACTATTAGCGTTTGTAGTAGTTTTATTGAAAATAAAAATAACTCTTATATATTGTCAAAACCATTCATTAAAGATGCTTCATTTATTTCTTATTATCCAGAAGAGTTAGCAAAAGACTATCCGTATGATTTAACTGACAATGAAGTCTTGGACAAATTTGTAAATGTCACTGACAATTACAATGATAAATTAAAGGGAAGTGTTTTAGATTCATCAATGTATAAGATTACGCGTGATGAGATAAACGGAAGGATCATGATTGATTTAAATATTAACGATAACAATAAACAAATTATTTATGGTGGTATGAAAAAGCCTAACATTAAACACGTTCAATTTGACGCGAATTTGTTTGAGTCAATGATTTATACTCCTCAACTAGATGAAAGCAAAATAAAGCATATTCTTGATGCTAATAACTTCGATCCTAACATTGTGAATTGCTCAAATTTCTCAATTGATTACAAAAATGAAGAGAAAGGAATTGCTAATATTAAATTGTGCAAAAGTGATAATCCTGATTTTTATGATTCATTAAAAGATATTAATTTTGAAATAAAAAATTTAGAACCATACTATATTAAACAAAATAATAAACTATCTAAATCATTAAGTAAATATAAACCAAGTAGTATTACTAAAGATATATTCATTAATAATTTTATAAATACTTCTATAGACTTTACTAGTCTTAATAAATTAGATATAAAACTAACTCCTAATGATTCAAAAAATATATTAAAGGCTCAAATTTACTATACTGATCATTTCTCAGAACAAGATGTTGCACTTAACTTTGAATACAAATTCAATTCGTCAGAATCATTAAATAAATATTGATTGTTAACCATTGTAGGCATAGGTGTCTTAATTTTATTCTTAGGTTTATATTGCTACCGTAAAGATTGTATGAAACGTAGTTCTTATTAAAAAAGTTCATAGATTCTTATGAACTTTCTTTTTTTAGTTTGTGAAACTATTTTACCAAAGCAAGAATTGCTTCTTCAGTGTTGTCTCCTGCTCTTTTACCTAATTTAAGAACACGAGTGTATCCACCATTACGATTAGCTTGTTTCTTAGCATAGTCTTCGATGATTTTAACTAATTGATCAACAGACTTTTCTTTGTTAGGAAGTAAGATACTTCTTAACTCACGTTTTGATGCTAATGTGTTTTTCTTGCCTAATGTGACACAACGGTCAACATGTTTTTGAGTTTCTTTTGCTTTAGTGATTGTAGTAGTAATTTGACCATAAGCGAATACATCACTTACTTGTTGTCTAATTACCATTTGTCTTCAAGCAGAAGTTTTTCCTTTTTTATTTATAAAAGACATATTTACTCCTTATTTGTGCCTATTCAGTTTTGAATGTTAATCCGTAATCTGTTAATTTCTTTTGGATTTCACGAAGTGACTTATTACCTAAATTGTTAATTTTAGCAACTTGAGATTTAGTCATGTTAGTTAATTCTTGAATTGTGTGAATACCGTAGTTTTTTAAACAATTGTAACTTCTAACTGATAAATCAAGTTCTTCAATAGCAATAGATAAAGTGTTTGCTTTTTGTTCTTCAATTTGTTGGTTAATAATTTCAACTTCTTTAACTTTAGCGTCTAAGTCAATTAATGGAATGAAGTGTTCAGATAAGATTTTAGCAGCAAGTGCTACTGCGTTTGTAGCTTCAATAGAACCGTTAGTCACTACATTCATAGTTAATGAATCACCAGTTACAGTTTTTGAAATCTTGTAATCTTCAACATGGTATCCAACTTGGATAATTGGAGAGAAGTTTGAATCAGTTGCAATTACTGAAAGTGAGTTAACAATTTCACGGTTTTCAGCAAATGTTTTAAACCCTCTTCCTCTTGTTGCATAAATTTCCATATCAAGTGAAGCTTTGTCATCTGTAATAGTACAGATGTATAAGTTTTTGTTTACAACTTCCATTCCTACTGGAACTTCAATGTCAGCTGCTGTTACTACACCAGCTTTTTTCTTAGAAATGTGAAGAGTTGGTCATTGTTCAAGTTTAGTTGAAGCTAATTCTTCATCACTGAATGCAGATTCAGAAATTTTAAGAACTAAATTCTTTAAATTTAGAACAATTTGAGTAACATCTTCTTTAATGCCTTTAATTGCTTGGAATTCATGAGTAATTCCAGGGATTTTAATTGCAAAGATTGATGCTCCTGGGATGTTTGATAATAAAGTTCTTCTTAAAGCATTTCCGATTGTTGTTCCAAAACCTTTTTCTAATGGTTGTAAAACAAATGAAGTTTCTTTAGAGTCTTTATTATTGATAATTGGTTTAATTGTGTATTTTAAAAATTTTTCCATTGTGATTCTCCTTTTAATTAACGTGGTTTTTTAGGTGGTCTGCAACCATTATGTGGTAATGGTGTTGCATCAGATAATTCTGTAATTACTAATCCTGTTGCTGCAAGGCTTCTAATTGCAGTATCCTTACCTTGACCTGTTCCATTGACTACAACTTTAATAGATTTCAAACCCATAGCCATTGCTGCTTTTGCAGCAGCTGTAGCAGCAATACCTGCTGCATATGGAGTAGATTTTTTAGAACCTTTATAACCAATTACTCCACTTGATGATCATGAAATCGCATTTCCTTGTTCATCTGTAATAGTAACAATTGTATTGTTAACTGTTGAATGAATATGAGCAATTCCATTAACGCTAGGAAGTTTTCTTTTTTTCTTAGCTTTTGCTTTAGTAGCAGTTTTTTTGTTTGATTGTTTAACTGTTGCCATAACTCTCCTTTACTATTTAGTTTCCACTTTCTTATTAGCAATTGTTTTACGTGGACCCTTACGAGTACGAGCATTAGTCTTTGTACGTTGACCACGAGTTGGTAAACCTCTACGGTGTCTAATACCACGATAACAATTAATTTCCATCAATCTCTTGATGTTCATTGCTACTTCTCTTCTTAAGTCACCTTCAATTGTTAATTTAAGAGCAACTTCACGGATAGCAGCTATTTCTTTTTCAGATAATTCGCTAACTCTTTTTTCTGGATCGATTTGTGCTTCAGCACAAATTTTCTTTCCTAATGAGATGCCAATACCATAGATACTAGCAAGGGCATAAGGAACTTTTTTATTGTTAGGAATATCTACACCTAATATACGTGCCATTTATTATTAATTCTCCTTTTTATCCTTGTCTTTGTTTGTGTTTTGGGTTTTTGCAAATTACCATTACACGACCTTTTCTTTTTATAACTTTACAATCTTTGCAGATTGGTTTTACAGATGCTCTAACTTTCATAGTTTATATATTATATATAAAATTAACGGCGGTAAGTAATTCTTCCGCGTGTTAAATCATATGGACTTAACTCAACTTGGACAATATCGCCTGGTAAAATCTGAATTTTGTGCATCCTCATTTTACCCGACACGCTAGCCATTACTTCAATTCCATTTTGTAATAGAACTTTATAGGAATTAGCATTCACTACTTCCTTAACAGTTCCATCCATTTTTATTGCATCATTTGCCATTAATTTAATTAATTTCCTTTCTTTTATTTTGTAAGGATTTCACATCCTTCTTCAGTTACTAGAACCATATGTTCTCAATGACAGGTAAGTTTCTTGTTTTTTGAAATCACTGTTCAACCATTTTTTGGATCAATAATATATTGATCGGTGTCTGTCAATAACATTGGTTCTATGCACAACACCATGTTTTTTCTGATTGTAAGACCAGAATGAGGTTTTCCATAACAAGGGATAAGAGGGTCTTCGTGGACGTGATTTCCACATCCGTGACCAGTAAAATCCTTTATCACTTCATAACCATGGGTTGTGGCGATTTCGCTAATTTTGGCACCAATATCACCAATAGTGTTACCTGGTTTTATTAGTTTTAAAGATTCGTCTAGAGCTAACAAAGTAACTTTGTTAATTCTATTAGCTTCTTCGTTGTTCGAAGGAGCAACTACCAAACTGAATGCTGCATCGCAAACGTGGCCTTGATAGGTTACCCCGATATCAAATGTTATTAAATCATTTGGTTTAATAACATATTTACCAGGAATACCATGGATTAGCTGTTCATTTACCGAAATACAAATGTGTTTGGGAAATTCTTCATATTGATAGAAACTACAAGTCGCATTATATGAACGAATAGTTTCGTCTGCTAATCTATCAAGGGTGATTAAGCTGACTCCAGGTTTAGTGGCTTCAATTAACACTGCTTTAGTTTTTTTTCAAATCTCAGCAGCTTGCTTAATCTTGGCAATATCTTCTTGTGACTTTAGATAAATCATTAGAATTTTTTTATTGCCTCAAAAATTGGGTCAATTGATTTGTTACCGTCATATTTGACCAAGATATGACGGCGGTCATAGTAATCAATTAATGGTTTAGTTTGAGAATCATAAACCGCTAATCTTTTGATTACTGATTCTTCATTATCATCTTTTCTAGTAATTAATGTTTCACCATCCAAATCACATTTATTTTCTACTTTTGGTTGGTTGAAATAAATGTTATAAATTGAATTACACTTAGGACACATTCTACGTCCTGAAATACGTTTAATTACAACATCGTTTTTAATATCAATTAGAACAACCTTATCTACTTTTGCAATTGAGTCTAAAAATTGAGCTTGTTCTACAGTTCTAGGATAACCATCTAAAACAATTTTATCAGCATGAACATTTGATAATTCTTGTTTAACTAATTCATTAGTTAAGTCATCAGATACTAATTTTCCTGATTGAATAATAGCATTAATTTTATTGCCTAATTCAGTACCTGATTTTAGAATTTTTCTAAACATGTCACCAGTTGATAAATGAACATAACCTAGTTCATTTTTTAATCTAGAAGATAATGTTCCTTTGCCACTTCCTGGTGCTCCTAATAATACAATTATCATAATCTTGTCGTACCTCCTTTTGTAGAGTTAGGTTCTTGTTCAAAAGTACTAATGATTTTTGTTCTTGTAACGTTATATCCACTTGTTGTAGAAGCAGATTTAATTGAGTTTCATAATTCTAATGTACCAGAAACAATAATAATGATACCTGTTCCTCCTAATGATAAACCAGAAGGAATACCAGTTACTTTTGATAGTAAATATGGAGAAATAGCAATAATTGCTAAGAATGGTGCACCTATTCAGTTAATTCTTGCTAATACTTTAGTGATTTGTTTTTCAGTGTCCTCTCCGTTTTTAACACCAGGAATAAACTTACCTGATTTTTCAAAATTCTCAGCTAACTGAGCTGGATTAATTTGAACATATGAATAAAAGAAAGAGAAAAGAATAATAAATACAAAGTATAAAGCCATTCCTACTCATGAATTCAATGTAAAGTAATCTTGTAATATTCACTTTGCATTGTCTTCTGGTAAGAATTGAGCAATAGTACCAGGAATCGTAATAATTGATGAAGCAAAAATGACGGGAATAACACCTGCAGGGTTAAGCTTAATTGGTAAATAAGCTAAATCTTTAGTTTTAAAACTTAAACCTTGCCCTACTTGTTGAACTGGGATTTTTCTTGTAACACCGTTAATGAAAATAGCAAACATTAAAACTATTACAAAGAATGCTAAATATAAAATGTAAGACAAAGCCACTGTTAATTGATAAGTAGCTGCAGACATATTAATCTTTGATTGAATAAAATGGAATGCATATGTAAAGTCAGGAATAATTGAACCAACGATACCACTCAAGATTAATAAGGTAACTCCGTTACCTACACCACGCTTTGTAATAATGTCTCCAATAAAAACACAAACATATGTTCCGCCAGTAAAGATTAATAATAGTGAAGCGATTTCACCTGCTGAAAATTCACTAATTGAAGAATGACCAAAAATAGTAATTCCTTCAGTTGTTCCTGATGAAGAACCAGATTGCAAAATCATCGCAACTACAGCGTATGCTTGCAATAAACAAAAAGGAAGAGTGGTAATTCTAGTAATAATTTCTAGTTTTCTTCTTCCACGTTCACCTTGTTTAGCCATTCTTGCCATTGGAGGAATTAGATCACTTGATAACAATTGCACAAGAATTTGTGCAGTAATATAAGGACCTACTCCTACTGCAAATCATGACATCTTTGCTAAACCACCACCCGCTAGCAAGTTCATCATATCTGCAAATGAACCGCTTGAACGGTAATTACTTGGTAATTTAATAAAAGGTAATGTTAATGTACTAATAAAATGAAAGAAAACTAATAATAAAGCAGTAATCGCAAGCGCTGAGATTACATTAATATTAGTAAAGATTTCTTTAAAAGTTACTCAGTAACTTTTATTCTTTTTATTTTCCATTATTTAGAGTAGTTTACTTTTCCTCCAGCTGCTGAGATAACTTTTTCTACATTAGCAGAAACTTTGTCTACTGTAATGTTTAATGGTTTAGATAAAGTAATTGATTTTTTACCACCAATTAATTTGACTTTTGCTTTTGCAGAAGAAATCAATCCAGCTTTTACTAAAGTTTCTTTATTAACTTCTTCACCTAATTTAGTTAGTTGTGTTAAAGTAACTATTTCGTAATTTTCTTGGAAGTTGTAGTTATTGAAACCAACTTTTGGGATCTTACGGTATAAAGGAGTTTGTCCACCTTCGAAACCTAATCTTACTTTACCAGATTTACGAGATTTTTGACCTTTAGTACCTTTACCTGAAGTTTTACCGATACCACTACCAAAACCACGACCATAAGTCTTAGTTTTGTGATTTCTTGAACCTTTTGTATATTTTAAATTATTTAATTCCATGATTTCCTCCTATGATTACAATTCCTTCACGTTTTTATCACGTAAGTTTGCAATTGTTGATGGATGTTTTTGGTTTAATAAAGCATTAAGAGTAGCTTGAACCATGTTGGTCTTAGTATTTGATCCTAAATTCTTTGTGTAAACATCTTTAAATCCAGCATATTCAATAACTGAACGAATAGCACCACCTGCAACAATACCTGTACCTGGTTTAGCAGGTTTAATTAATACTTTACTAGCAGCTGCATAACCAATAACTTCATGGTACAATGTACCTTTCTTGTTAATAATTACTTTACGCACTGAGTTTCTAGCATTTTTAGTTGCTTTTTTAATTGCATTTGGAACTTCAGTAGCTTTACCAATTCCGTAACCTACTTTACCATTTTTATCACCAATAACAACTAATGCAGAGAAACGCATTCTACGTCCACCTTTTGTTGTTTTAGAAATTCTTTTTATTTCTACAGTTTGACTTTCAAAACCACTGTTGTTAAATTTTCCAAATGATTTTTTAGAGAAATGTTTAGAAGATTCTTTCTTCTTAGTGTTTTTATCACCTTTGTGTTCAAAAGTTTTTGGTGTAGGTTTTTGTTCAAATGCAACTACAGCTGTTTTTTGTTCAGATGCAACTACTGCTGGTTTTTGTTCAGTTTTTGTTTCTTGTTTAACTTCTTGTTGTATTACTTCTTTTTCCATGTTTACCTCCATAATTAGAATTTAAGTCCGTTTGCACGTGCAGCTTCTGCTACTGCTTTTACTTTACCGTGGTATTTGTTTCCACCACGGTCAAACACTACTATTGTAGTGTTATTAGCTGCTGCTTTTTTTGCAATATCTTCACCTACTAAAGTGGCGTTTTTAATATTACAGCCTTTTAATTTTAATTGGCTAATTGATGAACTAAATAATGTTTTACCTGTTTGATCATCAATAATTTGAGCAATGATGTTTGTGTTAGTTTTAGTAACTACTAATCTAGGCTTTTTATTACTATTAGCCTTTAGATAATTAGTAGTTCTTTTGTGACGAAGTGCTCTTTGAGCTTTACGATTAAAATTTTGTTGTTTCATATTCTACTCCTATTTCTTAGCTCCTTCAGCTGTTTTACCAACCTTACGAATAATGTGTTCATCAAAGTACATAATACCCTTACCATTGTATGGTTCTGGTTTACGAGTTGCACGAACGTTTGCTGCTAACTCACCAACTAGGAATTTATTAATTCCTGAAATGTGAATTTCAGTTGGAGTTGGGCAAACTACTTTAAGACCCTCTGGAATATCAAAAACTACAGGGTGGCTAAATCCAATAGCAAGTGTTAGTTTGTTTCCACTAACTGATGCTTTGTAACCAACACCAACAATTTTTAATTTCTTTGTGTATCCGTTTGCAATACCAAATACAGCATTAGCAATATTTGAATTTATAGTACCATGGAAGATTCTAGCTTGTTTTTCATCATTCTTACGTGATACTTTTATTTTGTTGTTTTCAATGATTTCAACAGTAATTAAATTTGCTGGATAATCAACGACTAATGTTCCAGTTTGACCAGAAACTGTAACATTGTTTGGTGCAACGTTTACATTAACACCTTGGGGGATAGCAATTAATTTATTTCCTTTTCTACTCATAATCTCTCCTATCAAACATAAGCAATAATTTCACCGCCTAAGTTGTTTTTACGAGCAATTTTGTCCGTAACAACTCCTTGGCTTGTTGAAATGATAGCAATTCCTAAACCGTTTAATACCTTAGGAATCTTTTTAGATTCTTGGTAAACTCTTAACCCTGGTTTAGAGATTTGTTTCATACCTGTAATACTTGATGTGTGGTTTTTGTATTTTAAAGTAATATTAGTTACTTTATTAGAACTTTTGTTAGCTTTAGCTATAGAAAAATCTGCAATGTAACCTTCTACTTTTAATACATCAAGAATTGATGTAGTTAAATTTGAAGTTTGAATAGTTACAGTTTGTAACTTTGCTTTTCTAGCATTATTAATTTTAGTTATTAAATCTGAAATTGGATCTATATACATATTTATTCTCCTATCAAGATGCCTTCTTTACTCCAGGTAATTCACCCTTGTGAGCTAGTTCTCTAATACAAATACGGCATAAGCCAAATTTTTTGTACACACCATGTACACGACCACATCTTACACAACGAGTATATTTTCTTGTTGAGTATTTTGGTGCTCTTTTTTGTTTTGCTATTAATGATTTTTTTGCCATGTTTTCCCCTTATTTATTTCTTTTTGATTTAGCAAATGGTAAACCAATTGCTTCTAATAGTTTTCTTGCTTGTTCATCATCTTTTGATGAAGTTACAAAGGTAACATCAAACCCACGGATTTTCTTTACTTGGTCATAGTTAATTTCTGTAAAGATAATTTGTTCCTTGATACCAAGTGTGTAATTACCATGCCCATCAAATGAGCTGTTTGGAATTCCTTTAAAGTCTCTAACACGTGGTAAAGCAACGTTAATTAAATTTTCAATGAAGTTTCACATTTTTTCACCACGAAGAGTTACCTTAGCACCAATTCCTTGGTTTTCACGTAATTTGAAAGTAGCGATTGCTTTCTTTGAACGTGTAATTACTGGTTTTTGACCTGTAATAGCCGTTAATTCTTGAACAACAGATTCCAATAATTTAGCATCAGTAGTAGCGTCTCCTACACCTGAATTGATGACAATCTTTTCAAGACGAGGTAATTGCATAATTGATTTATATGCGCCATCAGTCATTAAAGTGTTTTTAACTTGTTCTTGGTATTTTTTACTTAATGTTTTTTCCATAATTATTTACCTCCAATTACACTATTTGTTTTTTTAGCAATTCTTACTTTCTTGCCTTCTTTGTCTTTTGAATAAGAAATTTTTGAAACACCACGTGGAGACTTAGGTGCAACTAATGCTAACTTAGATAAATGAATTGGAAGTTCTTTATCTAAGATTCCACCTTTGTCTTGGTTAGCAGAAGGTTTAGTGTGTCTTTTAGCTACATTAATACCTTCAACGATTGCTAAGTTTTTCTTAGGAAAAACTTGAAGTACGATTCCTTCTTTTGTTGAATTTTTTCCAGATATTACTCTAACTTTATCACCTTTTTTAATTCTGTTCATATTGCCTCCTATAACACCTCTGGAGCTAAAGAGATGATCTTATTGAACCCTTTATCTCTTAATTCCTTTGCAACTGGTCCAAAGATACGTGTACCTCTTGGAGTGTTATCATCTTTAATGATGACACATGCATTATCATCAAATGCTACTTTGTTACCGTTTTCACGTTTTACACCTTTCTTAGTACGAACAATAACAGCTTTAAACATTTGACCTTTTTTAACACCAGATTCTGGAATACAGTCTTTAACTGATACTTTTACTATATCACCAACAGATGCATATCTTTGTCTTGAGTTACCTAAGATTTTAATAACCCCTACTTTTCTTGCACCTGAGTTGTCTGCAACATTCATTCTTGTCATTACTTGAATCATATTTACCTCCTTATTTTGCCTTAGTTACAATTTTTTGTAAACGGTAAAACTTTGTTTTACTAATTGGACGAGTTTCAATAATTCTTACAAAATCGCCTACTTTAGCTTCTTGTTTTTCATCGTGAACGTGGTATTTCTTGTGAGAAATAACTTGTTTCTTGTATAAAGGATGTAAGTATTTTCTTTCTACATTAACAACAATTGTCTTGTTCATTTTTGTAGAAACTACAATTCCACTAAATACTTTACGTGTGTTTCTTTCCATATTAAGCTCCAATTACCTTTCTCTTTGTTTCAACGTTAGTTTTCTTTTTTTGAACTAACTTTTGGTTTGATACATTAGCGTTTGATTTCGCAAAATTTGTGGCTTGAGCAGAATCGTTAGTTTTATCTAACTTGCTTGCAGCCACAGTTGACTCAGCAACACCTTGACCAACAGTCTTTGTTGATTTTTTAGATTTTGCTGTTTCATCTTTAGCATCAAGAGAATCTGAAACTACATCATTAATTGATTTAACTGTATTGTTCTTGCGATCATACATGGTAATTCCATGAGTACCTACTGTTAAATCAATACCACGAGAATTAAGAACTGTAAAAGCTTGAGCAATTGTACGTCTTATTTCTCTAATTTTGTGAGTTTTTTCTAATTCACCAGAAGCCATCTTGAATCTTGATTCAAGAAGTTGTAATTTTAATCTAACGATTAAATTACATAATTCTTCATTTGTTTTTTGATTTAGTTCCTTAATCATTTTTTAATTCTCCTTTCTTAACAACTTTTGTTAAAACGTTTAGTTTGTTTCCAGCTTTTCTTAATGTTTCTTTCATTAAGTCTTCAGGAATACCAGCTAATTCAAACATTACTGTTCCTTTTTTAACAACTGCTACTCATTGTTCAGGGTTACCTTTTCCTGAACCCATACGTACTTCTAATGGTTTCTTAGTAAGAGATAATTGAGGGAAAATACGAATTCACATTTTTCCTGTTTTACCTAAAGATTTAGATAAAACAACACGGGCAGCTTCGATTTGCTTGTCTGTAATTCAATTACCAGTTGTTGCCATTAAACCATATTCACCAAAGGCAACATATTTGTTTCCTTTAGCTTTTCCATCGTATCTTGTACGATGTGGTTTACGATATTTTGTTCTTTTAGGTTGCATCATAATTATTTAGCCTCCTTTGGTTGAGTATTTTGTTGTGGTTTAGCTTGTTGAGTTTTTGGTTTGAAGTTGCTATTTCTTTTGAAAGGTTTCTTTTTACCAAAATCATTTGAACGTTCTTTTTGTTTAATAACAACTTGGTTGTTTAAACCTTTAGCAAAAATTTCACCACGGTTAATTCATACTTTAACACCAATGATTCCATAAGTTGTTAAAGCTTGTTCAATAGCATAATCAATATCAGCTCTTAATGTTGTTAATGGAATAACACCTTTAGAGTAACCTTCTTCTCTAGCCATTTCAGCTCCACCTAATCTACCAGATACTGTTGTTTTAATTCCAATAGCACCTGCTCCTA
Organism: uncultured Mycoplasmatota bacterium; assembly: GCA_949517355.1. Lineage (GTDB taxonomy): Bacteria > Bacillota_I > Bacilli_A > Mycoplasmatales > Mycoplasmoidaceae > Malacoplasma_A. The sequence goes on along the minus strand of CATDIL010000003.1, from coordinate 30,350 downwards.
ATGCTTTTTTAATTCCGTTTTTTTGAGCCATTCTAAATGGTACACGGTTTTCAATAGCATCTGCGATTTCACGAGCAATAACTCTTGCACATGTTGCTGGATTTTGGTGAGCTATAACATTTACATTAACTTTAATTTTACGACCAACAATCTTGTTGATTTCTTTTGTGACTAATGGAATGTTAGTGCCTTCTTTACCGATGATGATACCTGGTTGACCACAGTTAACAAATACATCAACATTTTTTAATGTACGTTCAATTTCAACATTTACTAATTGAGCTTGTTTGTAATTCTTAGCAAAGAATTTACGAATCTTTTCATCTTCAACAATTCATTTAGCAGTTAGTTCCGGATCAGAAGTGATTCAACGAGAATTTCAATTCTTGTTGATACCATAACGAAGACCATTTGGATTAATTTTTTGAGCCATTATTTCTTACCTCCCTTTTTATTAACTTTCTTAGCTTGTTTAGCTTTGATAGCTAATAAATCTTTAGATTTTTGTTTTGGATCATCACTCAAAACAATTTCAATATGAGAAGAACGTTTTCTAATCATATTAGAAGAACCTTTAGCACGTGGTAAAGCACGTTTCATTGTCGGCCCTTGGTTAGCATAGATTTGATAAACATACAAGTTTTCTAAAGAAGAAAAACCTTTAGTATTTGTAGCATTAGCGATTGCTGAGTTTAATAATTTCTTGATAATTGGAGCAATTTTCTTTTCAGTGTTATCAAGAATTACTAAAGCTTCAGTGACTTTTTTATTTCTAATTAAGTCACACACTAATTTTGCTTTAGATGATGAAATACGTATATTTCTTTGAATTGCAGTTGCTTTCATATTTTATTCTCCTATTTAGCTCCTGTAGCGGCTGCCGCTTTAGCATCTTCTGCCTTATTGTTAGAAGAGTGTTGTTTAAATGTTCTTGTAGGAACAAATTCACCTAATTTGTGCCCAACCATATCTTCTGTAACAAAGACATTGATAAAACTTTTACCATTATGAACTTGGAAGTTTAGACCTACAAATTCAGGGAAGATTGTGCTTCTTCTTGATCAAGTTTTAATTGCTTTGTGTTTTGGATCTGCTTTAGCAGCTTGTACTTTTTTAAGTAAGCTAGTGTCAACAAATGCACCTTTTTTATTACTTCTACTCATGTTTGTTTCTCCTATTTATCATTTCTACGTCTAATTATTAATGCACTAGAAGCTTTCTTTTGTCTTCTAGTCTTAACACCCATGTGACGTTTACCTCATGGTGTACGTGGTGCATCGTATCCAATAGATTGTCTACCTTCACCACCACCGTGTGGGTGATCATTAGGGTTCATAACTGTACCACGAACTGTAGGTCTGATACCCATATGACGACTACGTCCTGCTTTTCCTAAGTTAACTAAGTTGTGATCTTCGTTAGATACAATACCAATTGTTGCACGGCATTCGTTTGGAATCTTTCTAAATTCACCAGAAGATAATCTTAAGATTTTGTATGCACCAGTTTCATCTTTACCTGAAACTTGAGCAAAACTACCAGCACTTCTTGCAATTTGACCACCATGTCCTGGAACTAATTCAACGTTGTGAACAAAAGCACCATCAGGAATATTAGCTAATAACATACAGTTACCTGTTTTGATATCGCATTTGTTTCCAGAAATAATTTTATCTCCTACTTTAATATCTCTTGGAGCTAAGATATATTTCTTAGTTCCATCTTCATAGCAAACTAAAGAAATAAATGCTGTTCTGTTTGGATCATATTCAATTGTTTGAATTGTCGCTTTAATACCGTCTTTATTTCTTTTGAAATCAATTTCACGGAATTTTCTCTTGTGTCCACCACCTTGGTGTCTAGTTGTAATAATACCACGGTTGTTTCTACCAGATTGATTTTGAATTGATTTAGTTAATGCTTTATGAGGTTTGTTAGTATTAGATGATAATACCTTCTTGTAATCAATAAGAATTGATGTACGTTTACCTTTTGAACGAGTTTTAATTGATTTTATAGCCATAAATTACTCCTTACTTCTTTTCTTCCTTAGAAGTTGGTTCAACTTCTTTTAACGAAGAATCAACTATCGGTTTTTCAGAAGCTTTTACATTTTTAGCTTCTTTGTTTTCAACTTGTTGTTCTTCAGCAGAGATTGATTTACCAATTGGTAAAGTTACATAAGCAATTTTGAATTTCTTTGTGTAACCTGGGTTAGCAGTTCCAGTACGGAACTTAACAGGCTTTCTAATTTGAGTTGCTACTTTTGCAGGAGCAAATCCATAAATTGATTCAAAAGCTAATTTAATATCGTTCTTAGTAGCATTTAAATCAACAATAAAAGCATGCTTTTTTGGTTCAGCAGATTGTTGAGCGTATGATTTTTCAGTATGAACTGGTTTAATAATAATTCTTGAGAATTCCATATTATGCACCAACCTTTCCTAATTTTTTAGCAGCTGAAAGTTCAACTACTAAGTTTTTAGCATTTAAAATATCTCTAGTAGAAACTTGATTAACTTTCTTAGCTACAGTTTTTTTAATGTTGCTAAATGTTTTAATTGCATTAATTACGTTTTTAGAATCAGCAGCAACAAACAAGTTTTTTTGATCATTAATTTTTAATGCTTTAAATAAAGAAACAGCTTTTTTAGTAGAAGGTTTTGCTGCTTTTAAATCATCAATAATGAATATGTTGTTTGCTTGAATTTTTAACAATAAAGCAGAATCAAATGCTTTTCTTGAAACTTGTTTATTAACAGCAAGTTTGTAGTTTCTATTTGGTTTTGGTCCAAAAACAACACCACCACCTACTCAATGAGGGTTACGAATAGAACCTTGTCTTGCATTACCTGAATGTTTTTGTTGTAAAGGTTTCTTACCACCACCTCTAACTTCACCTTTAGTTAAAGTTGAGTGAGTACCTTGTCTTTTACCTGCGTTTTCAGCTAAAACTTGATCGAACATTGCTTGTTCGTAAACTTTAGTTGTATTAGGAAGACTAAATTGAATTTCTTTAACTGATTTACCAGTAATATCATATAACTTGATCTTTTCCATATTTCCTCCTATTTGTTAGCTGTTTTAGCTTCGCTAGCAGCAGCTTTTTCAGCGGCTTCTTTTTCTTTAGCACGAGCAGCTGCTTCTGCTTGTTTAGCAGCAGCTTCTTTTTTAGCAGCTTCTGCAGCTGCAGCTTCTGCTTGCTCGTTTGCTTTGTGTAATGCTTCTTTGTCTTCAAGGTTTTCGTTTTCTTTTAAAATTTCTTCCTTGATTTCCTTAGTAATAATTTTGTATTCAGTTTTCTTTGTTGGGAATTTAACTGAAGTTTTAATTGTTACTACACTTCCTGCTGGTCCTGGAATAGCACCTAATAATAAGATTAAATTACGTGCTTTCATTACTTCTAAAACAATTAAGTTTTGGATAGTAACTGTTTCATGTCCGTAATGTCCTGACATCTTTTTACCTTTAGGTACTCTTTGAGCTTGACTACCACCACGACCAAATGCAACAGAACCTTGATATCTATGGGGATATCCAGCACCATGTGCTAAAGGACCAACTTTAAAGTTTCAACGTTTAATTGCACCTGTAAATCCATGTCCTTTTGTAGTTCCTTGAACATCAACATATTGACCTTTTTCAAAAGCATCAACTGTAATAAAATCTCCAACTTTGTAGTTTTCAGTATTTTTAAATTCTTTAACGAATTCTTTTGGAGTGTATCCATTTTTCTTAAAAATACCAATATAAGCTTTTGATTTTCTTTGAGCTTTTTCAACATCTAAATATCCCACTTTGATGTTGCCATTCTTTTTAACTTCAAGCACTTGGTTTGGTTCACAACTTACAACTGTTGCTGCTAATTGTTTACCATTAACATCAAATACTTGCATCATTCCCACTTTAGTTCCGATTATGTTTTTCATAACTTCTCCTATCTTCTAAATTACTATAAAGTAATTTGAATTTCAACTCCTGATGGGATAACTAATCTCTTAAGAGCATCAATTGTTTGAATAGATGCTTTTTTAAGAACAATTAAACGTTTGTGGGTTCTACGTTCAAATTGTTCCATTGCTGGTTTGTATACGTGTGGTGATCTACAAACTGTAAAAATTTCCTTCTTTGTTGGAAGAGGAATTGGACCTTTAACTTCACAGCTTGTATTAACCGCGATTTCAATTATTTTCTTAACTGATTTGTCTAATAGTTCATGATCATAAGAAAATAATTTAATTCTTAATTCTTGATTCATACTTTTTTGTTGCCTTTCTGATATTTATTTTCAACGCTTTTTATACTTATTGAGTTCCCTAATACTTGACAACACACTTTGGTGTATCAGCAATCTCAATAGAAAGCGTATATATATAATACCATAAATTTGGTAGAAATGTAAAAAAATATTTTTTGTGATTAAAATCTAAACTAGCAAAATTTATATTTTTGTAAATATATAATATTATCGTAGTTTATAGTAATTTAAAAGCAATAACTAAAATAATAAGTAATTATTGCTCTTTTTAACAAAAAAAATAAATTAAGAATAATTGTGAGAAAGAATAACAGATACAAAACAAAGAAAATAAAGTATGAAGATTTAATTCAATGGACATTTTTACTAATTAACGGTTTAATAAATGCTATTGTATGTATTAACTTATCAAAAGCATATTTGTTTCAATATTCTAAACCATCACTAAAGATTCTTTCATTGCAAGAAAAAGAGTTAATCAAAAAAACAACAAGTGAAATTACATATTTAAATTGAATGCATTTTGTTGTTTTGTTAAGAGACTTTATTGATTGCATTGATGCAATAAAAAGTAGAAATAATGAATTGAATATTGCTATTAATAATTTTTTCAACAAAACTGCTTTTTTAAAGAAAACATTAAATAACGATGCCTACGAAGAACTTTCGTTTTTTATTCACAATTGAAGTACTTTGTCATTTAGCAAGAATCACTCAAACAAAATCTTAGAAAAATATCAAACTGAAATTGAAAATGAATTAAATAAAGATATATCCGAAATAAAAACTATCTTTTTTAATCTAGCTTCCATTATTTCTAACGACAATAAAACAAAGAAAAAATTTGAATCATTAAAAGAATACAAAGGAACAAATATTTGAAATTTTATAAATTATGTTAAGGAAAATGCGAGTTTTTTAAATTTTGAGAAAATTACTTTGTGTTAATATGATTATTTTCATAACATTTAATTATGTCAAAAAGTATATCTAATTCGCTTAAACCGTTAAAATCAAAATCTTTAAATTTATCTCTTAAATCTAAAAAATCCATTGGCACTCTTTTGCCTTCTTTATAATACACTAGTTGATATTTAAAATTAGCATGCTTAATTATTCCAAAAAAATAATCTTTAATTTTTTTTGAGTTTATCAAATATCCTTTTTCTATATTTTTTACTGAGTTAATGTACTCAAATCCACCACCAGCTGTTTTAATTTCACATATTAATGTTGTGCCATTTTTTGTTCTCAAAATGTAGTCTGGGTGTTGTAAATGCTTTTGTTCATTCTCATCATAATATATATAAGATATACTTTCTTTTGATCTTTCATTTCTGTGTATAAATCTTAAGAAGTTTGGATTTTCTTCAACATATCTATCCAAATCTTCCAAAAAATTCTTTTCAGGAGAATTATTTGATATAGAATTCAGATCAGAATTATAAAAAAGTTTATTTTCCCCATTAATAGTTGTCGTTAACACTTTTGATAAATGTCTAATTTCCCTTACCAATATATTTTCTTTTGGATTGTTTGAAAATTGTACTGCTGGAAGGGTGATTTCTTTCGTTATTAAGTCGTAAGTTGTTTGAGTCTTGTCTTGTTCGGATTTTGTTTGATATTTTCGTTTAATTGCAATTATTTCTTTAGCGAAAATTACATCTTGAAGAATTTTACATTTAAATAATACGGAATCAATATAGTCCATTCTATCAAACACCTTACTAAATACATATTTCAACAGCGGGGAATTATGTTGAATTCAATTTAAAAATTCTTTTTCTAATTCGAATTTATTAGAAATTGTTTTATCCAATCAAACAGTTGTGTGTTTGCCAATTTGACCCTGCCTATCAAGAGATTCACTAATTTTTTCAACACTTAAATCTCCAGAAAAAAAAGTCTTTGATGTTTTAATGTCAAGATTAGAATCAGAATTTAATATAGAATCAATGTTTATATTTTTAACTTTTTTATCGAACAAGTTAATGTAATCATTTACAAGTTCTTTTTGATATTTTTTTACATAGCCTATTCCTTCTTCATCTTTTGAAGTTTGTGACTGGAAAGTTTTTTTCACTTTTTCATTAATAAAAATATCTTTTAATTTTAAAACAGATGTTTCATATTGTTTTGCAGATTGATGTGCTGAATACAAATAACAAGTTAACACTTCTTTTTGGTCTTCTTCACTTAATTTATTGAAATTCAATTCATCTGCAACAAATAAATTTCTAAGCACTCTACCAAGTGTTTGTATCTTTAAATTATCAGATTCAACATTTCTATATTGGCTTAAAATGCAAGCTCTAGGAATGTTTCATCCTATTGCTATTGCAAATTTAAAAATAATAACATCAATATCTGAATCATTTTTTTGCAATTCTTCTCGTGTAATTTTTCTAATTTTAAGTGTGCCTGATGATTGGAATGCTTCTTTATTTCCTGATAAAGTATATGCATAATTAAGACTATATTTATTGCAAATTTTGATTATTTGTTCAATTTCTTTTTCACCTTTAGTTTTCGATGAAATTTGAACCAATAGAGCGGGTTTAATAATTTGACATTTAATATCACTTATTTTTCTATATATTCCTGGCTCCTCTTTGGTTCCTCACAATTTTTTTAGTTTCTTGCATGCTAGTTCAAAAAGATGCTCTTCATTTTCATTATCTTGAATATCACCATCAAATAAACTTATATTATTTTTAATGAGACCTGCATCTTGAGCTTCAGTTAATGACATACACACATGAGGGGTAATTTGCTCTTTACCATTTTCTAGTGTTGCAGATAATCAAAGTTGTTTGTAAAAATATCTTTTTAATTTTGAAAGATTTTGTGCAGTATCGATTTTATTAGTTTTTGTCCCAATATGTGCTTCATCCCTTATAAAAATAATTTTTTTATAATTGCTAATTTTTTCAAGGTAAGATTCTAATAATTTGAATTTAAACAAATTTGATTTGTTTTTAAAAGATGCTTCACCTATTGTTAATACATCGGTAAAATATCTTGGACGCAATGGAGTAGTCAAACCGCTTGATATATGTTCTACTTGAAAATTAGCTCCATTAAGTTGAGATTTATAAAGAGAATCATAATTTTGTTTTTCTATTCCTCCGGTTGATATAGATCCAACCAAAAATAAAAAATTTTCATTTGGGTTGTTTTTTTTAAATTCCTCAATAATTCTTGCGAGCATTAAAGTCTTTCCACTGCCGGTTGGTGATTGGAAATATAAAGGATGATCTTTATCGAATGATTCGGTAGAAAGTAATTGAACTACTTGATTAACTTTTTCTTCTTGAATTTCTAATAACATTGTTAGTTTTTATTTAAATGGTTTAGTAGAATATTAAATTTTTTATTAATTATTTTTTTCTTTTCTTCAAAAGGGATTTTTGTTGTATATCCATAAATCTCTAAGTCAATTACTTCATAAGGATTTATTTTTGAAGTTAATGAAATATCATATTGTTTAGTCTCTAAGCAATCAAATTCTATATCAAATGGAGAGTTGTTTAGTAGTCAAGGACATTCTTTTTTTGAAAGCTTTTTGTTATCTTTATTTGTTCCGTCAGCAATTCTAAAAACACGCTCCATCATTATATTTTCTCCAACATTTTCTCAACTATTAAGTGATGACATAAAATCAAATTTTTTAGTTGCAAGTATAAATTTCCTATTTTGCTTATCCTCTTTATTTAATTCAATAACCGCTTGAGCGGTTGTTCCAGAACCAGCAAAAAAATCAAGAATAATTGGATTTTTTTTAAATTTATATGAAGAAATTAAATATTTAATCATTTCTACATTTTTTGGATTTCCAAATTTTTTATTATCTAGAATTTGGCCTAATGTTTTTGTACCATCACTTGAAGAGTATTCAATTATTGACTCAAGTGGATGATCATTAAATTTAGAATATCCGTTTTCCACATATTTTTTTGGATAAATTTTATATGAATTATTTGTTTTATTTTTAACAAAATCCAATAAATCATTTTCAAGAAAATTTTTAGCATCAATTATTCCTCTTGATCAACACCCTAATATATTACCTTTCCTTAAAGGGGGATAAATCGGAATAAATCCTTTATCTATTAGTTTTTTATCAAATTTATAAACTTTACTAATATCATTTTCTCTAATTACATCCTTATCTTTTATGTAATCATCAGAAATAATTTTTTCATTTGTCGTTGGATTATAGTAAAAAATATATCCCATACTTGGTCTGTCAATTAATTTATCATTACCAAATGAAGTATCAAATGAATATTCTCTATAATATGTACCAAATTTATCCGTGTAAAATTTTAGTTTCTGTGAGTCAACATTAAATAATATTTTTTTATTAGATATATCATTTTTTGAATAAACTAATATATATTCATGATTTCTTTGGATGTTGTGAGCACCTTGTTGGAAATTCATTTTATTTCAAACAATATTGCCAACAAATTTATTTCGTCCAAACACTTCATCACAAACTATCTTTAAATATGAGTGCATATTATCATCAATTGATATAAAAATTACACCATTATCAGACAATAGATCATATGCTCGTTCAAGTCTTGCTTTCATAAAATTCAACCATTCGTTTTGTTCTCTTAAATCTCTATAACCAAGAGAAGTGTTGCCTGTGTTATATGGAGGGTCAATGTAAATTATGTCAACTCCTCCATTATCTTGAATGGTTTTATCACAAAGCAAATTATTTAAAACATCTAAATTATCAGGGGCTAAAATAAATTCTTCTTTTTTTAATTTTTCAATCTGTTCTTTGTGATTTTCAGGTTTGGTTTCATTTAGTTTATTGATTCTAATATTAATGTTTTCTCAATGTTCTTTCTCCGTTGTATTATCACAAATGATAACTTTATTATGAGTAGGAGAGATTTCGCCATTTTGATATTTTGAAGGCTTTAATATTGTTAAAGTATTTGTTGTAATTGTTGGTACTCTTTGAAAATTGAAACCCTCTTGTAATCCTTTAATTAAATTAGCTATTACATTAACTTCTTGTTCGTTTCTTGCTTGATTAATTATATATATATATATATCAATTAAGTTACGACCATTAGTAGCAACTTCGGTTTGCTTTTCGATCAATAAACCTCTATTACTTAAATCTTTAATCATTTCAATGGTTTTATTTTTTATATCTTGTAAATCCATAAATACTATATATTATAAGTGTATTATTAATTCTTTAATTTATGATTATTTATAATAATATAAAGATAAAACGAGTTATTAGCAAATAAATATTAGAATTAACATTAAATAAATTTATTATTAAAATGTATAAAAAACGAGAAGAAACAATAGAAAGGTATAAGAGTTTTGGTAAACTTCATCAAGAAAAAGATTTTTCTATTGTTACAAAAAATAAATTAGATATAGTTTCTTTTGAGATATTAAATGATGTATATAATTTACAACAAATTAACCAGTTGTTTCCGCACTATATAAATGCCCTTAATAGACCTGATTTCAACAATAAATTGATATTGAACGATTTTAACGAACTTATTTTTTTAATTTTTAAATCTATGGCTATTTCTATTAGAGAATTTAATGACTATATGTATATTCTTTCTAAGAAACAACAGTATAAACCTATATTTGACAAAATAAAAAATTGCAGTTTCTTAAAAAGAATAATATGTCAAAAAGCATATTTTGCTTTTTCTCAGCTTTTACACAACTCAAGTTATATTACTTCTACAAAACCTGAAAATTTTTATAAAAACGATAAATATTGAAAAGATTTATTATATGATTGCCTAAATAAATTTACATTAGAAGAAATTAAAAATGAAATGGAAGAAATTCTTAAAGAATTCAAAAAAATTGACAATGCAGTAAAAACAAGATCAATAAAAATGGACAAATTTTATGATCATCCAGCATATAAATTAATAGTAACTATGATGGATGAAATACCTAAAACAACGATCAAGAATAAGAATAAACAATAAAACTCATTCCATACACACTACAGCATTTCCCATTTACCAACAAAAAAGATAGACCTGAAACAGATCTATCTTTAAGGTAATTTTTAAGAAAATTTAACTAACGGTTGAATCATTCAACTACGTATGTTTCGTTGATTTCTTGGTTAAGTTCTTTTCTTTCTGGATATCTTACATATTGACCAGAAAGTTTGGCAAAATCAGTTTTAACGAATGGAAGAGTACCTCTTGTTTCGTTTTCGCCTAATGCAGCCATTTTTTTAGAAGCTTCTTTAACTTCAATTGTTGAATTTAAAGGAACAATTGCTGAAGGAATTGAACATTTTTTACTATTTAATAAAATGTGACCATGGCTTACCATTTGTCTTGCTGCACGTCTTGTTTTAGCAAAACCCATTCGGTAAACTAGATTGTCTAATCTAGATTCCAATACAATTAATAAGTTCATACTTGTAGAACCTTTCATTTTCTTAGCAATTTGGAATAATCTTCTAAATTGACGGTCATTCATTCCATACATTAAAGCAAGTTTTTGCTTTTCTTGTAATTGTTGACCATAACCTGAAATTTTGTGTTTATCTGCACCATGTTGACCAGGGGCATATGTTCTTTTCTTTCCCTTTAAGAATTCCTTGTTATCTTCTAAAATAGAAAAACCTAATCTTCTAGATTTCTTAAAAATACTTTTTGTATATCTTGACATTTATATAACTCCTTATGTGTAGTGCACATAAGAGACTGATTTTAATCCTAGTTGGGTAAATTGATACTAATACTTTCGGCATTTCAGCATACTTACTTGTAACAGCTTACCTATCAATTTATTTAACAACTATATTAAATTGCTGATATGTGCAAAAGTTATTATATTGATTTTAGAAATAATCTATAAATTATTTTATTTAGTTTAATTTTGCTTTGGTTAATTTCAAACTGTTTGTTTCAATTAAATCAATCATAACGACTTTTATGTTGTTAACATCTGTTTTCAATTCATCAATAGATTCTTGATGATTATCTAATCTTTTATTAATTTGAGCAAATCCTTCAACCACTATTTCTCTTAATAACTGTTTCTTTTTAGTAGGATTAACTGTTCTACCTGAGATTTCTTTCATTTGTTGTAATTTAATTATATCATCAACTTTTTCTAGGATTTTGAAACTCTTAGGATTTCCTATTTTAACTAATTTTTTATTTGACATATTTTCTTATATTTATCTTTTCATAAAAGATCATAATAGGAAAATACGAAAAAAATGTTTGGAATTTGTTTAAGATTTGTTTAATTTTGTTTTAGTTAATTTCAAATTATTTGTTTGAATTAAATCAACTATAACATCCTTTATATTAGCAACATCTGTTTTTAATATGTTAACATCAGATTTTAATTCATCAATGGATTGTTGATGATTATCTAATCGCTTATTAATTTGTGCAAACCCATTACGCATTTCTTCGCGCATTTCAAACACAATATCTTTTAATGATATTTTGTTCTTTTTAGGATTGACAGTTTTGCCTGAGATTTCTTTCATTTGTTGCAATTTTATTATATCATCAATTTTTTCTAGAATTTTGAAACTCCTAGGTTTTCCTATTTTAACTAATTTTTTATTTGACATATTTTCTTATATTTATCTTTGATAAAAATCATAATAAGAAAATACGAAAAAAATGTTTGGAATTTGTTTAAGATTTGTCTAATTATTTTTCAGAATTTTTCCAAATATTGTTTTATGTTGCTAAGAGCAAGTTTGCTATTGATCCTTTACGATTCTTTTTAAAGGAGTGTATTCTAATTTAAGAGAATTTGCGATTGTAGCATTAGTGATTTTACCTTTATAAGTAATTACTGCATTCGCTAAAACAGGAGAGGTTTCTAAATTAAATGTGTTTTTTAAAACTTCTTGTAATAACTCAGTATTAATTTTAGAAATTAAGGCAGAGAATGTTTTTGGATAATAATGACTTACATTACCTACATTAAAGTGAATAACATCAGCTGTTGTAAAAACAGCTTTTGATAATTTTGTTTGTTTAGATTCTGTTTGACTAGCAAAACCATAATCACTAGCTAAATCTACAAATACAACACCTTTGTTTATTGAAGTAATCATTTTTTCATTAAAAATTGTGTGTGTTGGTTCGTTTGGATCATTAGCTGCACAAACAACAGCATCAGCTTGTCTTAACATTGAAAATAATTTTTCATAATCATATTTAAATACAGATAATGTACAATCATTAATCTTGCATAATTGTTTGTAATCATCATTGTTTTTTACTTTTTCTAAATCAGCGTCGTTGTAATCAAATACAACTACATTACTTCCTAAAGCAAGTGCTGATTTAATTAATGATTTTCCAGCAGCATTTGAACCACCGATAATAAATAAGTTTGAGCTAAAGTCTTCGACTTTACCAAAAACTTTTCCTAACCCTTTCTTTTGGTATCTAGATAAATAAAAACCTATAACACTTGCAGCTAATTGCCCTTTTAATTGTTCAGTAACTTTAAAGATGGATCCATCTTTTGTATATTGAATAGATTTAATTGATACCATAGTGGTATTGTATTTAAGCAATTGGTAAAGATATTTGTTTTCATTTATTGGATTTGCATAGTTTCAAACTATTTGTGTAGGAGTCAATTTTTTTAAAATCTTTGAGCAAACGCTTCCGATTTTGCAAATTACATGATAAGAAGAAATATCAGACATGTAGTTCTTCTTAATAGTGGCACCAGCAGATACATATTCATGATCAGGATATCCTAAACCACTACCATAATTAGGTTCAATATAAATTTCTGCACCTTTAGAAGTTAATGTTTTAATATCATTTGGAACTAATAATACTCTTTGGTTTTTATTTTTTTCTTTTAATAATAAAAATTTCATATTAATTAAATTATATAGAGTATTAGTTAATTAATGATTTTAGATAATGTTCAATAGCTATCATTGCACGAACATCGTTATTGCAATATTTTCCTAAATTTTTTACATTATTTTTTCATTCTTCATCTGATAACTTATTAAAGAATCTTTTTGTAGAGGCATTTTGTGCTTCAGTACCATTATGGATTCCATCTAAACCTGTTTTGTAGTTTACACAACCTGCGGCTTTAAAAATGTGGTTAGCATATTTTTCTACCAAAGGTAGAACTTTTTTAATTGAATAAAAACCTTTAAGTTCTTTAAAGACAACATGCTTGTTATCTTTGTTTATGATAAACGATTCAGCAATATCTACAATGTTGTCATTAATAATTTTTACTTTTTGATTGTATTCTGGTTCATTTATATATTCAGCCATTTCTTTAAGCCTAACTGTTTCAAAATTTTTATTAAAAACAATGTAGTCATATTCCTTACATTCTTCTAAATTTTGTGAAGGCAAACAAGCATCAATAATTGTTTTAAAATCTTTTTTATTAATTCCATTAATAGGATCAATAACAACAGGTTCTATCTCTTTAAGATGCCCAAGTCCTTTTCCATGATCAATTACCACAGACACTTGATTTACTGTTTGCATAAATGGTGGATAATTATCCACAACTCTAATTGCTAAATTTAAAGATTCAAAATCAAAATAAACTTTTTTGTTTCTAATACTTTTTATAAATTCAATAGCATGTTCAGAAAAATATGGAGCATTGCGCGATTTAGCAATTCCAAATAAATATCCTTTTAATGCTACAGGTTTGTTTCATGTCTTGCCACTAGCAAGTGTAAATTTATTCTCTAGTAAGTTTACAACTGTTTGAAATGGAACATTTTTTCCTTTAATCATATTATATATTTGACATGCGATTTCAAACTTGCATAATTTTCCAGAAAATTGAAAAGGTAAATAATCCGGATTATTAGAGAAATAATAATAGTCTCTTAATAATAATCAAAAGTCTACATCTTTATAAGATGATTTATATATTTGAATCGGATCATAACTTATTTTAGAAACATCTGGAATTGGTTTTTGTGTTAAATCATATAAATAATCAATTTTGTTCCAAAATTGTTTAACATCCCCACATATTGTACATAAAAACTCACTTTTACCTTTACCTGTTTGTATTCTTTCTTTAATTGTCGGGGCTTCTTCTGATCCATCATAATCTTCTCATATTAAATGTTCTTTAATATAAGCTTTCTTTACACATTTAGCTTCTAAAGAAAGAATTTTATATTCATCTTTTTTTGTATAAGTGTCCATACCTTTAGGCCCTTTACCATCATGGCATTTATCAGTTAAAACAAAAGAAACTTGGCCAAAAGGTAATAATTCATATTTAACAATACATAAATAATAATTTTCCAAAACAATATCCATTGAATCTTCAATAACATTAACTTGATAAAACAAATCAAGTATGTGAACAAATTTTGTGCTAGTAGTCCCTTTTGTTTCAATGATATAAACTTTACCATTTCTTTTAACAATAGCATCAGGCTTAGTAATTGCTTTTTTATTTTTAGTAATGAATACACTTTGAAAAATAATGATGTTATCATTATTAGTTAATAATTCTTTTGTTTTTTCAAAAGCATCTTCATTTGTTAAATGATCTTTTGATAAGTCGATTGCTTGACAATCAGGGAATTGTTTAGTAACAAACTTTCTTGATTCTTCATCTATTATGTTTCCTTCGTAAACCTTTGGGTCTATATCAGCTAAATTCTTTAATTGATTTTCAGAAACAGTTTCTTTATATTGCTTATATAAAGAAAATGAATCATCTTCTTCTTTTATAGACTCATCATCTGTTTCGTCAAATTCATTAAATTGATTGTTACTTTGCTCTATTTCTTTAACGATTTCTTTATGCAAAAAATCATTGATTGCAATACTACCAACTAACAGTTGGTCATCTGTTCTATTAAAACTATTTAAATAAAAGTATTTAGTAACATATTTTGCCATATTACAAAATCTTTATATTATTTGTTTTTGTAAATTGGATAAATTCATCATCTCAAACAGATGCTACAACTTCTGCTATATGTAGCTTGTCTAATAAATACATATAAAAGTTAGACAAATCAAATGTGACTAAGAATCTATGTTCTCCTATATCTTCACGTATAGAAATATTTAATGAGTAAAACTTTAACAATCTAATTCTTGATTTAATTTTAGGAATGTAAATATATAAAGAAGCAGTTTCATTATTTTTAGTTAAGTCCTTGTTATTGCATTCATTAAATTCATTTAATGTAGCATCATCTATTCCTAAAATTAATGTTGGGCCTTTAGAACTTAAATACATATCAATGTATTGAGAATATTCTTCTTGTCTTATTCTTTTTGGAATAATATCTTTAATATTTGCAACATTAATATTTTCAATATCTTTATCTGTAATGTTGTATTTCTTTAATAATTCTTCATTAAAAATTATTTTGAAACTATTCATAATAGATTCAATTAAACTTTTGGCTGAATCTTTAAATTCATTATGAGTTGTTTGTTGAGTTGTATATAAATACAACACGTCTTTAATTAATGAATCTGTATTTGTCAATTTGGAATCTCTATTAATCAATTTTGTTTTAGCAATAAGTGATTTATCAGAAGAAATATTAAGTTTACTTCCAAGTTGTTTAAAATAATCAAAGTTTTCACTATTTACAATATAAGGTAGTTTTGATGATGCATTATCAAAAGATATCTTGCGATAAATACAATCATTCATATTTGTACCATCAACATGAGAAATCAAAGGGTAATCAACTTGAATAGAATTGAATCTTTCTTCTAACATGCTGATAAATGCAAGATTAAAATCGTTGATAAAACTTATAGTTTTATCTAAATCATATTTTGGCTTGTAATTAATTGGAAAATATGTTTTAATGTTGTTAATCATAAATTATTTTTCATCACGCATGTGAGGAAACAATAATACATTACGAATCGTTGTGTTGTTAGTTAATAACATAACAAGACGATCAATTCCTAATCCAAATCCACCTGTTGGTGGCAACCCATACTCAAGAGCTTCAATGAAGTCATTGTCCATTTCATTAGCTTCATCATTTCCTAAATCTTTTTCTTTTAGTTGATTTTCAAAACGTTGTTTTTGGTCAATTGGATCATTTAGTTCACTAAATGCATTTGCATATTCTTTACCACAAATAAATAATTCAAATCTCTTAGTATATCTCGGATCTTTTGAATCTTTTTTAGCTAATGGAGATACTTCAATTGGATGCCCATAAACAAACGTTGGTTGGACACAACGTTCTTCACAATAAGTTTCAAAAAACTTATTGATAATATGACCTCTATTTTTTTCATGAGGTAATAATTCAATGTGTTTCTCATTTGCTATTTCAATTGCCTTAGCATCAGAATCAATTTGATTAAAATCAATATTAGTTGCTTCTTTAATAGCATCTACCATATTGATTCTTTTAAATTTTTGATTAAAATCAAGATTTACACCTTTATATTCAAAATTTTGCTTTCCAATATTTTTTGTAACATACTTAATGATTTCTTCTAACAAATTCATTTGATCTTCCATAGAAGAATATGCAGTATACGCCTCAATAGATGTAAACTCAGGATTGTGTGTAGCATCCATTCCTTCGTTTCTAAAGTTTCTACCTATTTCATAAACTTTTTCAAAACCACCAACTACTAATTTTTTAAGAGCTAATTCTGTAGCTATTCTTAAATAATATTCACGATCAAGTGCGTTATGATGAGTAACGAACGGACGAGCAGCTGCTCCACCTAAAATTGATTGAAGAATTGGAGTTTCTACTTCAATATATCCTAACGAATTTAAATATTCTCTAATTAATGAAACTATTTTGCTACGCAAAACAAATGTGTTCATTGATTCACTGTTCATGATTAAATCAACATAACGTTTTCTTGCCCTAACTTCTTCGTCTTGTAAACCATGAAACTTTTCTGGTAACGGTCTTAATGATTTAGAAAGGATTACTAAATTATTAATTTTAACTGTACATTCACCAGTGTTAGTTTTCATTGGTGTTCCTTGAACACCAACAATATCACCAATATCTAATACTTTAGAAAATAAATGTCAAATTTTTGGATCACAAGTTTTTTTATTAATATAAAGTTGAACTGTACCATCAAAGTCTTTTAAAACAGCAAAAGTTTGTCTGATAGCCATAATTCTACCAGCAATTTTAATTTCATCTGTACATTCATGAAGTTCTTCTTTAGAATTATTTTTATATTTTTCTTTAAAAGAAGAAGAAGTAAAATTACGTTCAAATCTTTCGTATTTGAACGGATCATTCCCTTCATTAACCAATTGAGTTAGTTTATTTCTTCTACTTTGCTCTTGGTCAGTAAAATTGTTTTCCATAGTGTTAATATTATAAAAATAAAAATATTAAGGGTATTAAGTTATTTATTTTATCTTTTCCTTTAATTCTCTTTTTATTAAAGATATATCGTTAGAAGTTAATAAAGGAATTAATGCATTAATTTCTTTAGTTTTTTTATCTCACCATTTAAACTTTAAAAGAATCTTTATTAATTCGTTATCAAATCTTTTTTTAATGACTTTTGCAGGATTGCCAACAGCTATTGAATAAGGAGGTATATCAGAAGCAACTGTACTATTTAAACCTATTATTGCGCCATCTCCTATGTGGACTCCTGGAAGAATTGTACAATTTTGCCCTATTCAAACATCATTTCCAATAATTATGTCACCTTTAATTGGCAATTCTGAAAGTTTAGGAGCATTTTGTTTTCAAGAATCCATAATATAAAATGGATAAGTAGAAACACAATCCATTTTGTGATTTGCTCCATTCATAACAAATTCTACACCTTTGCCTATTTGACAAAATTTTCCAATGATTAATTTGTCACCAATAAAGTCATAATGATGTGTGACATGTTTTTCAAAATCTAAATCACTAAAATATGAAAATTCTCCAACAATGATATTTTTATTTTTTATTGTTGGTTTAATATGCACAACAGTTTTACAATTTTTAACTGGATATATTTTATTTGGATCAGGATCTCTTTTAATCATAAAAGTCTCTTTTATTATTTAGTTATATTAAATATTTGATGCTTTACATCTATAATCCTTTTATATGGCAAACTCAGGAAATAATTTTTGAAACTTAATTTTTTAATGAAACAAAAGTTCTTTAAAGGCTCAACAAATTAAAAAAGATCCTACTAAAAGACAAAAATCAATTTGATTTGGAGTGATTTCATCATTATGTGCATTCGTTGGAATTCTTTTTGGAGTATTATTTGGTTTCTCTTTAAATGGTTTAGAAAGTGACAATGCATTAGCTAATATTTTTGGATGAATTGGTTTAGTTGTCGGTGCAATAGGATGGATCGGTTTAATAGTTGAATCATTTATATATTGATCATTCCAAGTGTCAATTAATAAAAAACCATTTACATGAATATCATTTGTATTAATAATAATATTCATAGCAGCGGCAGTTATAGCTGCATTTATCATTTCAACTCATTGATAATAATGTTAAATGCAAATAAAAAAACAAGCCTTATGGCCTGTTTTTTATTTACTAGTTTGTTCTTGGGGTTTGTTAGTATCAGGTTTTGGTAGATCAATTTTAACATTTCTAAATCTCATAATGATCTCTGCAGTTATTTTTTGATCTTGAATCATTTGTTTATAACCTTCGAATTGATTCTTATTTTCTAAAATGTCTCTAATAGGATTGTTAGTCATCTTGTAATAATTTTGTAATGAATTCTTAGTTTCTTCATCAGTAGTTCTGATGTCTCATAATTTTGCCAATTCAGAGAAAACTAAAGTTTTCTTAAGAGTAATTTCAGTAATTTCATTAATCTTTTCTGCAGGAGCATTCTTGTAAATAGTTTTTACTCTTTCAGAATATTTTTCAATTTCACTTTTGTCAATGTTAAATTCATAACATGTAACAATATAATTCATGATTGCATTGAAAATATTGTCTCTAACAACTAAGTTAAAAACTCTCTTTTCAACTTCATCAGGAGTGGCCTTTGGATTAATGCTCTTCATTTGGCTACGTTGAGCTTCAAGAGTATCTGGATTAGCAAATAATTTCTTGATTTCAAATTTTTGGTTATAGTCTAAATCTTTAATTTTTTTAATTGTTGATAATAATTTTTCCATAGTAATGAGATAAATTATATATTAAACATGGTTTATTATATTTTTAATTGGTTTATAAGAAAATCTATGAAAACCTTTAATTGGACCATACTTCTTGATTTCTTTAACATGTTCAAGTGTTCCATAACCTTTATGCTTGCTAAAGTTATATTGAGAGTATTTTTTGTTAATCTTAATCATATAGTTATCACGTGCTACCTTAGCTAAAATAGAAGCTGCAGCAATACTAATTGATTTAGCATCTCCTTTAACAATTGATTGTTGTTTAATTTTTAAATTAGGAATTTTTTCAAAATCAATTAAAGCAACATCTGGAGAAACTTTTAACATAGTTAAGGCACGACGCATTCCTTCAATAGATGCCTCTTTAGGATTTAGTTTATCAACTTCTTCTGGATCAATAAAAATGATTTGGTAATCTAATGCATCTTTAATGATGATGTCAAATAATTGTTGTCTTTTTTTAATAGACAATGTTTTTGAATCTCTAATGTGATCATTTTTATATTTTGTTGGTAGAATGCAAGCAGCCACTACTAACGGACCGGCTCAACAACCACGACCAGCTTCATCTACACCAGCGATATGTTTAGCATTTTTAAGAAAGAATTTATTTTCATAAAGGTACATGTTAGTTTTCATAATTTACCTTGCAAATCCTTCCGTTCATAAACATAGAATATAAATATTCTAATGCTCTATCTTTATCAAGTGTGTTGCCATTTAAAATGAATTGGTATTTTTTACATACGTTTTCTAAAAATTGTTCAAAATTGCCTAATTCATTTAATTCAAATTTTTGTTTAATTTGATTAGGATATTTATTGCAATAAAATTCATAAGCAAATTTAATTACTTCATACATTGGTACTACTTCTTTTTTAATACATCCTATCAAAGATAAAATGTATCCTGTAGTGTCGTCATCAATGTTTTTAAATAGTATTCCAGGAGAATCATTTAAAAATAACATATTGTCTATTTTTACTAATGTTTGTTTTCTTGTTACTCCTGGATAGTTTTGAACTATTAAATTATTTTTATTTAGTAATAAATTAATAAATGAAGATTTACCTATATTAGGTAAGCCTAATACTAAAATGTTGAATTGAGGATTTAATAATCCTTTAGATTTAGCTTTATCAATCTTAGGTTTTAATTCTTGTTTAATTCTATTAAGAATAAGATTTCTTGCTTTCTTGTCATTTGTAGAAATGTTCAAAAAACTATTATCAACAACCGCAAGATCTTGTTTAACAGCAATTGTTAATATTGGTAAGTTAAAACTTTGTAATAATTCATGATTACTAGAAATATGTGGGCAACGTGCATCCACAATTTCTATTAACATATCAAAATTTTTCTTTTTGGTTTGCAAATCAGCAATGGCTTTTGCCATATGCCCTGGAAACCAATTAATTTTTCCCATAGTTTATTCTTCTGTTGATCCTTGTTGTCAAACATTGACAGTTCCATCGATGTCATCAATAATTGTTGCAACAATTAAACAATTTTTATCAATATCTCTAATGTTATTGATTAATTTTGGTAATTCAATATACATACAGATGGTCATCAACATTTTATGTTGTCTCAAACTATAACCACCTGTGTTATCAAAAATAGACAATGGATGGGTGTAATTATTTTGGTACAAATAATTACGAATTTCAGTTTGACTATCTGAAAAAATTTCTACTTTAACGTTTTTATTTAAAGGGAAATATTTATTTAAAGTAAAACCAAAAATAATAATACTTAAATAAGAAGCAAATAAATTTGCTGAGAAGAAGAATTGCCAACTGTAGCAATTATTATCAATGATTCCAGCTGACAGATACGAACCCATTGTAGATCCGATTACCATTGAAACAGTATTAATAATTACTAATATGTTACTAATGCTTTTTCCTTTTTTAGTAGCATAGTAAATTGAAAGAGTATCTAATCCAGCAGAACAACTTCCAATTATGTAAATAATTGAAAAAGCTGTTGATGACAACAATCCATAAATACTAGCTGTTAAAAATAAGAAAAAAGTTTTAATTGGATCATGTTCTGTATCAAATAGATCTGGATCGCCACTAAAATAAAAAGGCATTACATATACTTTATTTTTTGCTAAAACATTACTAGACTCTGAGATTGTTTTACCAAAAATAAATACATCATTAACACCTTTTATTGAAGATAATGCAAATCCTGATAATGTATTAAAAAATAAATAAACTAATGTAAGTTTAGTAAATGTTTTACCAACTTTGAAATAAGAAAAAATAAATAAAGGGATATTTAAAATAAAGTATGTTATTCAGAATAACAAATTGAAAGTTAGTTCAGCAGTACTCTTGTTTACACCGTTGTGATTCATAACGGTATAAACTAATCTAGAGAATCCTTGGATAATCGCTGACAAACCTGTATTGTATAGTCCAGTGTTTTTGATCAAAAATTGAACTATAACTGCCATAAATATTCCAACAAGAATAGCAGTTAGATAACGTTGTCAAGTAGAAAGTTGATAAAGTTTTTTAAACTTTATACTTCCATTTTTAACTTTAACGTGATGAAAAGAACCAACTTTAAAATTTTTTGTCTTTGGATTCTTGTTATTTTTATCCATGACTAATTAGAAATTATTTCTTAGCTTGTTTAATACGAGCAGATTTTCCTGAACGTTCTCTCATATATGAAATATATGCACGTCTAACTTTACCACGTCTGTTAACATCAATTTTAACGATTAATGGTGAATGGTAAGAGAATGTTTCTTCAACACCAATTCCAGAAGATTCTTTACGAATAGTAAATGACTTAGATAATCCTTTACCTGTTACTTTTAAAACAATACCATCGAATCTTTGTACTCTTGTTTTGTTACCTTCAGTAACTTTAACATGTACAGAAATTGTGTCTCCTGAACGAAATTCAGGTAAATCATCTCTCATTTGAGTTTTTTCTAATTGATTTAGAATTTTTTTACTATTAATTTTTTTCATGAATTATTTTCCTTTCTTCATAATGTCTTTACGCATCTTTTTTGTTTTTATTAATCTTTGTTTATTTCTAAATTCATTAATATGTTTGTGATTGCCTGACAATAATATATTCGGTACTTTATGTCCTTCAAAATTTAATGGTTTTGTATAGATCGGATAATCTAACAAATTATTATTAAAGGATTCAGATTCTAATGAATCTTTAGAGATTACTCCTTTTAATGTTCTTGTGATTGAATCCACTAGAACCATTGCAGGAATTTCTCCTCCCGTAAGAATATAATCACCTATCGAAATTATTTCATCAACATAATGAATAATTCTTTCATCAAAGCCTTCATAATGACCAGCAATAATTATTAAATCTTTATATTTTGCTAGTTGTTTTACTTTAGTTTGATTGTATTGTTTACCTTGAGGCGACATTAATAGAACATGTGAGTTTTTTGTCTTGATTGATTTCAAACAATCAACTATCGGTTGTAATTTAAGCACCATTCCAGCACCACCACCATATTGATAATCATCAACTTTTTTATGTTTGTCTTTAGAAAAATCTCTAAAGTTAATAATTTTAATCTCAACTTTTTTATCATGAATTGCACGGGCTATTATTGATTCATCAATAATGCCTTTAAACATTTCAGGAAACAAAGTTAAAACTGTAATGCGCATTACTATTTAGCTTCAGTTTTTACTTCAGCGGTTTTTGGAGCAGCAGCTTTTTTAGTTGCAGCTTTTTTAGCTTTCTTTGGTCTACGGTGTTTCTTAGCCTTTTTAGAATTCTTAGTTTTTAAAAATTCAGCTCAGATACCATTTGTCTTAAATAAATTAAGAATAGTATCAGTAGGTTGAGCACCTTTAGATAAGAAATCTAAAGTTAATTGACTGTTGATAACAGTCTTACCTGAAAACGGTTCATATGTACCTAATATAGCAATGAAACCACCATCTCTTTTTGTTCTAGAGTCAGTAGCTACTATACGGTAAAATGGATCTTTGTGTTTTCCAAGTCTTGTTAATCTAATCTTTACCAAGTTTATTTCCTCCTATTTATTATGTGTAGTGTATTATATACAAAAAATAAAAAGCATATTAAGTATTTTTACTTTATATGCTAATTTATTAAATTTCATTTAATTTATTCTTTTGTAGGAGTAACTGGTTTTTTATTTTTAATTAATTGAGCAATCTTATAGACAATGAACAAAAGAATTAAGATCATTGCTATAAATCCGAAAATCGATAGTGTACCTACTCCGATTGGGTTTGATGATCTTAGCACAAACCCTGAAATTTGATCAGCTATTCCTAATATAGAAAATAAAATTATTAGTCCTACATAAACAAAATACATGGTATTTTTAAACACAGGGTTTTTAACAATTTTTAAAACGTTATCTTTATTCATATAAATATTATAAAAATATTAATCTATAGATTAATAGATTTTAATTTGAATTCTTTGTTATTTAAATAGTTCAAAATTGAAGCATTCGTTTTAAAACAAAATTTAATTTTATATGCACATAAGTGTTGAAAGCCTTTTGTTTTTTTAACACTATCATTAGAATATTTTTGTTCGCCAACTAACGGATGGCCGATAAAGGCCATATGAGCTCTTATTTGATGTGTTTTACCTGTTATTAATTCAATATCCAACAAACTAGTTTCTTTATCATGAGAAATAGTTTTATATTTAGTTATGATTTGTTTTGAATCTTTACTAATAGGTTTCTTAGAAATTTTAACCATTTTAGTTTTAGAATTTTTTGTTAAAAAACCTGTAAGTTCACCTTGCTTTGGATCAATAATCCCTCAAACTCTTGCATAGTAAGTTTTTTTTATTTCATGATTTTTAATTTTTTCATTAAGAATTCTTAATGACTCTGCATTCTTAGCAGCTATGACAATTCCGGTTGTATTGCGGTCAATTCTATTTACAAGACTTGGAGCAAAGGAGTTTTCATTTTGATAATCTCATTCACCTTTTTTAATTAAGTGATTTTTTATTCTATTCAATAGTGTATCTGGATTGTTTGTTTCATCTTCATGAACAACTAAGCCAATTGGTTTATTAACTAATAAAATATTATCATCTTCATAAACAATATCGATTGGCTTATTAGTTAATAAAAAATCTTTTTTATTATCATTAGACAATAGTTCATCATTAATATATAAATCAATTTTGTCATTAAGCTGTAACTGATAGTTAATAGGTACTTTTTTGTTATTAACTTTAATTCTTTTAATTCTTAGGTATTTATAAATTTGAGTTAACGAAAGTTTAGGAAAAACTTTCTTTATAAAATTATCTATTCTTTGGTTAGCATCATTTTTATTAACTACAACAGATTTCATATTAATTAATCTTACTTAAGATTATTCCAGCAGCAATCGCTACATTTAAAGATTCAACTTTAGGGTTTGTATTAATATATATTGATTGATCACAAACTCTAATTTCTTTATGATTTAATCCATTCCCTTCATTACCAAAAACAATTGCTATTCCTTTTGTTAACTTAACTTTATTAACATCAGTTGATTTTTGACTTAATGCTGTTGCATACACTTTAATGTGATTTTTTTGTAACAAAGAAATTACATCAAAGTAATTGTAATAAGTAGCAATCGGAGTAATACCAATGTATCCCATAGTGTTCCTAATTGTTTCTGGATGGTACAAATCCACTGAATCATTAGTGATATAGATTCCATCAATATCAAAAGCACAAGCCGTTCTAATTATTGTTCCTAAATTACCAGGGTTTTGAATTTTATTCAAAACTAAATATTTACCATTGGTTTTAATTTGAATCTTGTTTGTTTTCTTTTCAAAGATAGCAATTGTGCCATCTGAATTTTTCAATAAGGAAATAGACTTTAATGTTTGATTGCTAATTAATCCTGTATTAGGTAGTGATTTAAAATCGTTTAAATATTTAGAATCAGAAGTAATTAATAAATTAACTAATTTATATTCTTGAGACATAATGTTTTTAATTACTTTTACTGATTCACAAATAAACATGTTTGAACTATCACGATATTTCTTATCAGAAATTAATTTTTTAGCAAATTTTGCAAGTTTAGCACTAACTATTGGTAATCCCATATAAACAATAATATTATATGGTCATATTTTTTTTATAATAATATTAACTTTTGGAGACGTACTCAAGTGGTTAAGAGGACACCCTGCTAAGGTGTTAGATCGTTCTACGGTGCATGGGTTCGAGTCCCATCGTCTCCGCCATTTATAAAAAACAAAATGCAAGAGTCATTCTTGCATTTTTTTATTTACTAGCTTTAGCTGTTAACACTTCAACACCTTCTTTGGTAACTAGGATTGAGTCTTCAATTCTGACTCCTCCAAATCCTGGTTCATATATTCCAGGTTCAATAGTAATTATTGAATTATCTAAAATAGGTTGATGATATGTCGGTTTAACATTTGGTAATTCATGAATTTCGATACCAACACCGTGCCCTGTTCCATGAATAAATAAATTAGCATATTTTTTGTTTTTAGAAATATGATCTCTACAAACTGCATCTAGTTTACTCCCTAAAATACCTACTTTTGCTGCAGCAATACCTTTTTTGTTTGCTTGTAAAACAAGGTTATACATTTCTAACATTTTCTTAGAGGGTTTGCCTAGCCAAAATGTTCTTGTAATATCTGAGCAATATCCTTTGTAAATACAGCCAATATCACATGTGATAAATTCATTTTTCTTTAATATTCTATTGGTTGATTGGTGATGTGGATTAGCAGTGTTTTCACCAAAAGCAACAATTAAATCAAAACTAGTGGCAGTTGCTCCTTCTGCTATCATCTTAACAGTTAATGCTTGTTTTACCATTAATTCTGTCATTCCTGGTTTAATGGTTTTTTTAATAAAATTAATTGCTCTAACAGCAATATCCATTGACTTTTTTATAAGAGCAATTTCTTCTTTAGTTTTTTGCGCTCTTAAAATCATTGTGTCAGCTGGAATCAATTTAACTTTTAATGGTTTTAATACATCATTAAAATCAATGTAAGAGACATAGTCTCTTTCAAACATCAATGTTTTAATTTTAAGTTGTTTAATTAATTTATTTAAGTCAGATGGTGTTTTATATAAAACACATTTAATATTTTTTAATTGGCTCTTGCAACATTCATAGTCACGAGCATCAATTAAATAATAAACATTATTTTTAGTTACTATCGCATAACCAAAAGTAGTATTCACTCCAGTAATTCAAAATCTGTTATAGGTAGAAATAAAAATAAAACCGTCGGCTTTATTTTTATTTAATAACTCTAAAACTTTAGTTTCTTTATAAGAAAGAGAACTAGCATTCATTACTTAGCCTTAGTTTCCTTGTGAAGAGTAGTTTTTCTGCAATGTTTGCAAAATTTCTTAAGTTCTAATTTTTCAGGTGTAGACTTAGGATTACGGTATGTCAAATAATTAATATGTTTGCATACTGTACATTCAAGTCTTACTTGTCTTTTAACTGCCATAATTTGTTTTATTATTTAAAATATTATAAACATATTTTACATTTTATATTTTATTAATATAATAGACACATAAGAAAGGAATTAATGTATGGACCTGTGGAGTTGCATTTATATATTAGTAGATAGTTCATTCATTAATTCTATCTATTAGTTTAAATTGTAAATCTCATGGTCTTTCTATAAAACAGAAAGATTATGAAAAAGCAAAGAAATAAAAGTTTTAAAAAACCTACAATCTCTCAAACTTACAACAAGATGTTGTTAGAGTTTTCTAGTCAACCAATAGATAAGACTATAAAACAATTAAATTCTACCAACACTGGTTTAACTCAAAAACAAGTAGAAAAAAATTTAGAAAAGATGGGTAGCAACTCTGTTGTTGCTAAGCAAAAGTTTCAAAAAATAAAAATGTTAGCTTCTGCTATCTTTACTCCATTCTCTATTGTTTTAATGGTTATTGCAGTATTAAATATTGTAATACCAGGACCAGATCACTCAATCAGTAGAGATAGTTGAATCTGTTTTGGCATTATCATTGCAATGGTATTAATTTCTTCTGGAATTAGATTCTTCCAAGAAATTAGAAGTTTTAATTCGTCTGAAAAACTTAAAAAAATGATTACCACTACAACTGCTGTTGAAAGAGAAGGTGTTAAAAAAGAAATTCCAATTGCAGATGTATGTGTAGGAGACATTATCCATTTAGCAGCAGGAGACATGATTCCTGCAGATCTAAAGATTATTAATGCTAAAGATTTATTCGTATCTCAAGGGGCACTAACAGGTGAATCAGAACCTATTGAAAAGTTTGCTACTAATAATTCCGATTCTCAACAAGCTTTAGATCGAAACAATTTATGTTTTATGGGTACAACAGTATCAAGTGGTACTGCTAAAGGAATAGTAATTTCGGTTGGCCAAGGAACATATTTTGGTAAAGTAGCTAAAAGTATTCAAAATAAAAAGCCTAAAACAAATTTTGACAAAGGTATTAGATCAGTAAGTACCTTACTGATTTGTACAATGCTTGTATTAGCATTAATAATTTTTATTTTAAGTGGTACTATTGTTAATAAAAATGGATGAATAGAAGCACTTGAATTCACATTAGCAGTTGCAGTCGGAATCACTCCTGAAATGCTTCCAATGATTGTCACTGTTAACTTAGCTAAAGAATCGTTTAAGTTATCTAAACAAAAAATTATTGTAAAGAAAATAAATGCTATTCAATCATTTGGAGCAATGGATGTTTTATGCACTGATAAAACAGGAACATTAACAGAAGACAGAATTGTTCTTGAACGTCATATTAACTTAAATGGTAAAGAAGACAACAGAGTTTTAGTTTATGGTTTTTTAAATAGCTATTACCAAACTGGTTTAAAAAATTTATTAGACTTAGCAATTATTGATAAGGCTAATGAATGTGGTTTAAACGAAGAGGTATTAAACTTTAAAAAGATTGACGAAATTCCATTTGACTTCCAAAGAAGAAGAATGAGCGTTGTCTTACAAGACAAAGCAGGCGAAACTCAATTAGTAACTAAAGGTGCTATTGAAGAAATTGTTTCAGTATGTTCTTATGCTGAAATTAATGGAGAACGTAAACCGTTGGATGATAAATTAAAGATAAAGATTAAAGAAACTATCAATGATTTATCTGAAGAAGGTATGAGAGTAATAGCAATTGCTATTAACAATGATAAATTCAATAAAATGGATGGTTTTAATGTAGGTGACGAAAAGAACTTATGTTTAATTGGTTATATCGCTTTGTTAGACCCACCTAAAATGTCAGCAGCTGGCGCTATTAAAGCAATGCAAAATAGAGGTACAAAAGTTAAAGTATTAACTGGTGACAATGAATTAATTACAAAGTATATTTGTAAAAAAGTTGGTATTAAAGTTGACAAGATCTTATTAGGTTCAGATATTGAAAATATGAATGATGATGAATTGAAGGATGTTGTAATGGATGTTAATGTTTTTGCTAAATTATCTCCTGAACAAAAAGAACGTGTAGTATTAGCTATTAAATCTAAAAAACATATAGTTGGTTTTATGGGAGATGGTATTAATGATGCACCAGCCATGAGAGCAGCTGATATTGCAATATCAGTTGATACTGCAGTTGATATCGCTAAAGAATGTGCAGACATTATTTTATTAGAAAAGAACCTTATGGTTCTTGAAAATGGAATCATTGAAGGTAGAAAAACATTTGCCAATATTATTAAATATATTAAGATGACAGTTTCAAGTAACTTTGGAAATGTATTAAGTATGTTGATTGCTACTATCTGATTAAGATTTGAACCAATGCAATCAATCCAAATCTTAATTCTTAATATGATCTCTGACTTCTGTCAATTTGCTTTGCCATGAGATCATGTAGATAAAGAATACTTTGAAAAACCACAAAACTGAAATGCTATAAGCATTTTAAAGTTTATGTTGTTTATAGGTCCTATTAGTACTATTTTTGATATATCTACATTTGCTATTATGCGATACGGATTAAATTGGGGTAGCAGCGAAGAAACGCTTAGTTTGTTCCAAACAGGTTGATTCTTAGTAAGTTTACTAACTCAAATGGGAGTTGTTCTAGTATTAAGAACAAGTAAGATTCCACTATTTCAATCAAGACCAAGTTTACCAATTACATTATCAATTACATGTTTAACATTAATTGGAATAATGTTTGTAGTAATTCCTGATCTTAACTTCGGAGGATTCTCTTCATTATCTCACAACTGTCCAGAAATGATTGGTTACGCATTAGCTATTTCTTTTGGTTATTGTTGCACTGCTCAATTAGGCAAGCTTTTCTACAAGAAAGCTTTCCACGAGTGATTATAGCTAGTTGATTTCATTAATTGGTTTCATATACTTCTCCATGTATTCTCAATCTGGATTACCGTTTTTGTCAACCGGTAATAAAATGTGTTCATGAATAATATTAGATTCAAGACTTGTCGATCATCCACCTTTAGCTTCAATTAGTTTATTAATTACTGTGCACAAAAATTGTGCATTTATTTCATTTATGAATTTACATTTAAACATATGTACGTGATCAGTTGATGCTCATTTTTCTTTTTGATAAAAAAATTTTCCACCTTTTGCTCCATATGATAATGAATTTTTATCATGTATATAAATTTCTTCTGTTACATTTAAACTTTTAATAATTCCATTATTTAATTGAGTATTTCCAATTACATTTATAGCCCCAGGATTAAATTTTTTAATTACACTAGAAATAGATTTTATTTTTATTCTTGTTAAAATATCACTAATCTTAAATTCTTTTCAATCATTAGTATCAATTTCATCTAATTGTGGAATTGATAATTTTAATTTCTCCTTGACACTCTTCTCCAACTCCTTGACACTCTTCTCCATGTATTCTCAATCT
>CATDIL010000002.1 GCA_949517355.1 uncultured Mycoplasmatota bacterium | reverse complement strand
AATTCCAGATTTTATTGAAAATTTAACCTTTGCAGAAGGTTCTAAATGTTCTTCTATTGGATATCATGCTTTTGATGGTTGTAAATCAATTACTTCTATAACTTTATCAAATAGTTTGATAGAAATTTATTCAAGCGCTTTTAAAGGTTGTACATCTTTAACTTCTATAAGTTTTCCAAATAGTTTAACAACAATTGATGAAAGTGCTTTCACTCAATGTTCAGCATTAAGTTCTGTTGATTTATCAAATGCAACTAAATTATTATCAATTAACCCTTACGCCTTTAAAACATGCACATCATTAACTTCGGTAAACCTTCCAAATAGTTTACAATTAATTGGCAAAGGTGCTTTTGTTAACTGTTCATCTTTAACTTCTGTAAATTTTCCAAACAATTTAACTTCAATTGGTGAAATTGCCTTTGCATTTTGTAATTTAAGTTCTGTGACTCTTCCTGGTACCTTAACTACAATTGGTCGACAAATTTTTAATCGTAATGCTAATTTAAGCAGTATTACATGAAACGCTTGAAATGGCAATACTAATTTACAACGTGATTCATTTATGGGTGTTTGCTCTACTGGTGGAGATGTTACTGTAACCAATCCAATCGATGATACACATAATACTCCAGAATTACTTAACTATTTAGTAGAAAACGCTGATTTACCAGAAAGTTGAAGAGTTTTACCTGATAGTGTTTATAAAATTGATGAAAATAATGTTTTACAAGGGTTTACTTCTGCATTTTCGGCTAATCCAAGTGCATATAGCAAATACACTACTATGCAAATTCCAGCTTCAGTTAAAAGTATTAAAGATCGGGCTTTTTTTGATACTGAATTTGCACTAAGAACAACTATTCCTAATTTTATTACAAGATTAACCTTTGCTGAAAATTCTAATTGCTCTTTAATTGGTTGGCAAGCTTTTGAAGACTGCCCATCATTAGTTTCAGCAATTTTCCCAAATAGTTTAGAAACTGTTAGTGAAACTTGTTTCATAAATTGCTCTGGATTAAATTCAATTAATTTTTTAAAAGCAATCAAATTATCTTTGATTGAACCTCGAGCTTTTTATGGTTGTTCTTCATTGATTTCAGTATCATTTCCAAGTAGCATAACTGAAATCTGAAACCATGTTTTTGCAAAATGTTCATCATTAAATTATATTGCTTGAAATTTACCTGATGATTATCAAACATCAATCAGTATTGTTAGTAATGCGTTTTCTACTGTTTCAAGTTCGGGAAGAGTTGAATCATTAAATACTTCAATAAGCTCTCAACAACTTCTTGAGTTTCTACAAAATAACGGTTTGCCAGCTGATTGAACAACAGTTTAGTAACTATTGTTTATTGAGTTTATTTAAAATTTGTTTTAATTTATTAAGAAAATTATTTATTTCCTTTTTCTTCGATTTTACCAATTTTCTTTTTTAATTCTGAAAGTTCACTACTTAATCTTTGGTTGTTATAACCTTCAGCTTTTAATTCATCAATTTCGTTTTGTAAACGTTCAATAGTTTTATTCTTTTCATTAACAGCTATGTTTAATGCATCTCTTTCTTTTTGAGCATTCTGTAAAGAAGCTAGTAAACTATTGGCTTGAGTATTAATTTCTCTTAAGTAATTATTTACATAATCAAAAAATGCATCAACATCTTCAGGATCATATCCTGAGTGGATCTTTTTATTGAACTTCTTGTTCAATATTTCGTGCATCATTTGATCTAATTTATTTGTCATATTTCTACATATATAATTATATAAATATGGTTTCTTTTTCTAAACAATTAACTGATAAACAATTTGAATATATTTCGAAAAGAATGTCAAAATATGAAATTGGTGTTACTAACATGTATGTTTCACATGCATATGAATATGACAAAACAAAAGTTTACTTATATAAATCTAAGAAATTGTTAATTCAAGGAAAAGGTGTTGGTAAAATTTTAGAATTTTTAAACATTAATGTTGCAAAACAATCAACTACTAAATTGCCTATTAATTGTTCGTTTATCGGCTGTGATGAAGTAGGAACCGGTGATTATTTTGGTGGAATAGTTTGCACAGCTTGTTATATTCCAGTAGAAGATGAACAAGCAATTGCTAAACTAGGAGTTAATGATTCAAAAAAATTAACTTCAATTAAAATGTATCAAATTTATAATGAACTTATAAGCTTATTAAAATTCAAAAAAGTTAATATTAAATTTGACTCTGCAATCTTAAACCCTGAACAATACAATAATTTATTTAATAAATTAAAAAACGCTAATGCTATTAAGGCATATTGTCATAATGCAGCTATTAATAGACTTTTAGAAAAAGTTGATAAAAACAAAAATATCAAAATTGTTTTGGATCAATTTGTTAATCAAAAAAAATATTATGAATATTTAAAAAAGGCAAAAGTTAAAGCGCAAAAAATTGATATTTTAACAACAAAAGCTGAAAGTAAATATTTAGCAGTTGCATTAGCTTCAATTATTTCAAGAGTTTTATTTGAAAATCAAATGAAAGAATTATCTACTAAAGCAAAAGTTAAAATACCATTTGGTAGTGTTGATCCAACTGTAAAAAAAGTAGCTCGCAAACTTGGTAGTAAATTACCTAAATTTGCAAAGCTACATTTCAAAATAACTAATGAATTAAATTAAGCGCAATATTTTTCTGGATGTTCTTTTTTCATTTGTTCAACAAATGCATCCTTATCAATTTTGCCATACTTATTCATAAGTTCAACGCATTCGTGGTATTCTTTAGTTGCTCATTCAACTTCTTGGAACCCTTTTACAATTACTTGT
The DNA here is from genome assembly GCA_949517355.1 of uncultured Mycoplasmatota bacterium. Lineage (GTDB taxonomy): Bacteria > Bacillota_I > Bacilli_A > Mycoplasmatales > Mycoplasmoidaceae > Malacoplasma_A. Next base: position 138,606 of record CATDIL010000002.1, on the reverse strand, counting down.
TTCTTTTGCAATCTCTTATAAGTTTCAAAGAAATCTTTAATTTCTAATAATAGATGTTCAGGAAGACTTGCTAAGTTGTTGTATCCTTTGAATCTTGGGTCACAATCAATTACACCAATTAACTTAGTATCAGTTTCACCACCATCAATCATTTCCATAGCTCCCAAGATTCTTGTTGGAACTACAACACCAGGCATAAATTCTTGATCAGCAATAACTAAAACATCTAATTCATCTCCATCTCAGTCTAATGCTTCAGGAATAAATCCGTAGTTTTGTGGATAACTAGAAGGACCATATAGAATTCTATCAACACTTATCTTTCCAGTTTTTCTGTTGTACTCGTATTTAACTTTTGAATTTTTAGGGATTTCAATAACCACATCTAATGTTAATTTTTCCATAAATAATTTATTTATATAAATTATATATTCATCTATTCATTACACATATATAATTTATTTAAAAGCTCAGGTGGCGGAATGGAAGACGCAGTAGACTCAAAATCTACCGATAGCAATATCTTAAGGGTTCAAGTCCCTTTCTGAGCACCATTTAATAATAAGAAATATGCCTCGTAAACACTTGGTTGCTAGTCAAACAAATAGTAAACAGCAACAAAATGCAAAGATCTGACAAAAACTTGCCAGAGAAATTAAAGCCGCAGTAAAGGTTGGTGGACCAAATCCTGAAGCCAATCCAAGGTTAAAAGCTGCTATTGAAAAAGCTTTAAGTAAAAATTTATCAAGAGAATCAATTGAAAAGAATATCAATGGTTCTCAAAAAGATGAATCAGAATTAGTTAATTTAGAATATGAATGCTATGGTCCTAATGGCATCCAAATTATTGTTGATGCATTAACTGATAATCCTAATAGGGTTGCAAGTAACTTAAGAGGCTATTTATCAAAATTTGACGCCAAAATCGCCAAAGCAAATAGTGTTAAAAGTTTCTTTAATAAATACGGAGTAATTACTGTTGTTAAAGATGACAAAGTAAATATGGATAGCATTATGGAAACTACTATGGAATATCAAATAGTTGATATTGTAGAATATGAAGATGCATTTCAAGTATTGACTGAACCAGATGACTTTTATAAAGTAAAAGACGCTTTAAAATCTGTAGGATTTAACGTTTTTGAAGCAGACATTAAAATGATCAGTCAAAATATGATTACTTCATTACCTGATAATATTAAAGAAAAATACGATCGTTTCATTGCGTCTTGTGAAGATGATGATGACATTCAATCAGTTGTAAGTAATTACGATCCAGAATAAACTCACAGACTCATGTGAGTTTTTTTAATAATTAATTTTTTCAAGATATAAACCACAACCTGGTGCCTTTCTAATACAACTTCCTTTTTTTGGATTAGATAGCAATTCTCTTAATGAATTTATATCTTTTTTATTTTCATTAATATCTAATAAAGATCCAACCATCATTCTTACTTGGTTTCTTAAGAAACCATTTCCATTAATCCTGATAATTAACAAATCTTTATTCTTAGTAAAAGTTATAGAATTAATTGTTCTAATGGTATCTTTTAATTCGCTAGTGCTAAATGATAAAAAATCATGTTTACCTAATAACACTTTTGAAACTTTTCTTAACAATGAAACATTAATTTTTTTGTTGTAGTTATATAAATAGTCGTTATTAAACAAATCATATGAACTTGTTTTAATAACATATTTATAAGTTTTATTTAAAGCAAAGTGTTGGGCATTAAATTTATCATGAACTACTTGGATAGATTTAATTCTTATAGAATTTGGCAATTGATCATTCATTGCTTTTTTGAAATCCATATTTATTAAATCTTGTTTAGTTTTAAAACTAAATACTTGATTTATAGCGTGCACATATGCATCAGTTCGCCCAGCTCCAACAATTTTAACTTCTTCTTTTAAAATTTTATTTAACGCATTAATAACAGTTTGTTGAACAGTTGTTACATTTGGTTGGATAGCTCATCCATGGAATTTACTTCCATCATATGCTAATGTTACTTTGTAATTCATATTAACCTAAAACGGTTATTGCTTCAATTCATGAAAACGGAGCAAATACACAACCAAATGCTGTGAAGGTAATCATAAAACCTAATAATGTAGTAATAAACAAGAAGAAGCATCATTCGTATCATTGAATAGAATAACTACGATATCTTGTTCTTGAATATCTTGGATTATATGAACGAGCTTCCATAGCATTTGCTAGATCATCAGCTTTATGGAAAGCAACACTAAACATTGGAACTACTAAAGATACAATAGCTTTAACCTTATCTTTAAAATTACCATTTGAGAAATCAACACCTCTTGAAGCTTGAGCTTTAAGAATCTTTTGAGATTCTTCTAGAAGAGATGGGACGAATCTAATAGCAATTGAAATAGTCATTGATCATTCGTTTACTGGAACTTTTAGATATTTTAATGGACTTAATATGTCTTCAATAGCAAATGTTAGTTGAACACTTGAAGTTGTGGATACTAACAATGAAACAATTGTTACCATCATAAAAATCTTAATTGTAATGTATGTTGTGTTAGTAATTACATCAGAAGACAAACAATATCAATTCTTGGTGTAATATAGGTATAAAGTATGGTTTTTAGCTATTCCTGGAATGCCGGCAAAATCATCTGATGAAATTGAAATATATGAAATAGAGCTATCAGTTGGTTTTACAGTATATAAACATGTTGTGTCTACATTGCCTCCTCATAGAAATCCAGATAAGAAATGAAAATTAGTTGGAATTATTATTGATGGAGAATCAGGTTGATCAGCTGGTGTACAAACATTTGTAATAATATTCTTTCCAAGCATTCCATAATTATCATAAAAGAATAGTCAATGAATATTGCTATTTAAATAAATTAATGAAGGTGATTTGAAAGCGATTCAGTTAATTACAAATAATAGCAAAAACATTACACTACATGAAATCAAAATTGCTTTCATTCTCTTTCAAGGAAGTTTAGAAGAAAATCATAAAGGAAGAATAATTAATAAATATATTAATTGACCGAAAAAACCAATAGGTAAAAAAATCATTATTATTAAAAAAATAGTGATCATTAATTTTAATGATGGATTCATTTTGTGCATGAATGTTTTACTGTGGATAAAGTTAGAAAAATTATTCATTATTTCTTACCTCCTTTTTTAGGAGAATTTTTAACTATTTCATAAATACAATCAGCTAATTGGTCAACATTTTTTGGTCTCATTTTATACAATTCATTAAACTTCTCATCAATCTTAACAAGTTCTTCAATAACTTTAATTACTTTCGGTTTATCTAAAAAATTTTCATAAATTAATTTATTGTTTGTAAAAATATCATATGGTACACCAGATGCCAATATTTTTTTATTACCAACAACAGTTACTTGATCACCAATTCATAAAACTTGATCCATTACATGTGTGATAACATAAATTGTTTTGCCAAGTTTCTTAAGATTCAATATGATGTTCATCATATCTTTTTCACCTGCCGGATCTAATCCGGCCGTTGGTTCATCAAAAATAATGATGTCAGGTTCAATTGCTAAAATACCAGCCAATGCAACTCTACGTTTTTGTCCACCAGACAAATTAAATGGAGAACGTTGCAAAAAAGAAGAATCTAATCCTAGCATGTTAAGATATTTCTTAGCACGTTTTTTAGCCGTTTCTTTTGGAACACCTAAATTAACAGGACCAAACATAATATCTTTTTCAATTGTATCTTTAAATAATTGATATTCAGGAAACTGAAATACCATTCCAACTTTCTTTCTCAAGTTTTTAATTTTTTTGATTTTTTTCTTTTTGCCTAAAATGGATAAATCGCTAATAAAAATATCACCATATTTTGATTTTAATAACCCGTTAAAATGAGACAATAATGTAGTTTTACCACTACCTGAGTTACCAATGATAAAATGAATTTTATCAGAATCAAATGTTTTAGAAAATTTATCAAAAACTACTTTTTGATTTGGTGTACCTTCATCAAAAACTATCTTTAAATCTTTAATTTTAATTTGATTATTTTGCATCATATAGTTGACTAATTAAATTTTCTAATTTTAAACTAGGTTTAATATTTTTCATTTTAGCACTTAATTGTTTAGACAAATCTAAATTAAAAGGGATATCTAATTGAATTTCTTTTAAGAATTTTTCATTTTCAAACACTTCAGCAGGTGAACCAACTTTTTGCAATTTTCCACCTTTTAAAATTACTACTTTATCAGCATTAACTACTTCTTCCATATCATGAGTAATACTTACAACAGTTTTATGATATTTATTTTTAAGTAGCAACATTAATTGTTTTAATTCAGCTTTTCCACGTGGATCTAACATAGATGTAGATTCATCAAAAATAATAATTTTTGGATTAATAGCCAATACAGAAGCAATTGCTACTCTTTGTTTTTGTCCACCAGATAATGTTTGAGCATCAAGTTTTAGCAAATCAACAATATTGATTGCTCTAGCTACTTGTCAAATAATTTTCTTCATTTGCTTTGGATTTACTTTACGATTTTCTAATCCAAAAGCAATATCATCTTCTGGAGTCAAACCAATAAATTGGTTATCTGGATTTTGGAAAACAATGCCTACATTGTCACGTAAGTGTTTTAAATTTTGTTGATTAATAACTTGATCAAATAATTTGATTGTTCCTTTTTGAGGTTTTAACAATCCTGTTAATACTTTTGATAATGTTGATTTTCCTGAACCATTATGCCCAATAATGCAAACATATTCATTTTCAAAAATAGTGAATGAAACATCATCTAAGTTAATCATGTCTTTTGTATATCCAAAAGTGATATTAGAAAACTCAATAGCTTTATTAGGCATAATGTATATTTTGATATTATAAATAATTAGTATTTGTATAGATGAAAATTATTTTTTAATACTTAAATGTAATTCATCTAATGATGATTCATCTACTTCTCCAGGAGATTCCATCATTAAATCATTACCATGACTGTTTTTAGGAAAAGCAATCACATCTCTAATACTTTCGCTACCAGTTAATAACATCACTAGACGATCTAACCCTAAAGCAATTCCACCATGTGGAGGAACACCATATTTGAAAGCGTCCAACATAAATCCAAATTTATTTTGGATTTGTTGTTTTTCTAAGCCTAATGCTTTAAACATTCTTTGTTGAACATCGGTTGAAGTAATTCTAATACTTCCTCCACCAATTTCATAACCATTTAAAACAATATCATACGCACGAGCTTTTGCATCCTTTTGATCAACATCAAAAGTGTCAATGCAATCAGGTGTAGGAGAAGTAAATGGATGGTGAGCTGCTACATATCTGTTTTCTTCTTCGCTATATTCATATAGTGGTCAATCGGTTATCCAACAGAATTTATAATCATTTGGAACTTTAAGTTTTAAGAATGAACCTAATTCATTTCTTACTGACCCTAAAGTTTGATTAGCAACAGATAATTTATCAGCAACAATGAACATTGTTCCATTAGAAATATTGTGATTAGAGAAAATATTTCTAACAATATCGTGTTCTACAATATTTTTAATTGAACCTGATACTTCATTGTTTTTAAGTGTTAAAAAGATCAAGTCAAAAGCTTTGTTATCTTTAGCTAATTTTCTTAATACTTCTATTTCTTTTTTATCAATAATTTGATCAACAATAATGTATTTAATTACATTATTCTTTTCAAGATTTGAAGCAAATATTTTACAAGTTGATGACTTAAAATATTCATTTCCATTATTAAGTTTTAAATCAAATCTTAAGTCAGGTTTATCACTACCATAATTATTTATTGCATCAGTATAACTAATAATTTCAAAAGGGGTTTTAATAGTTATTCCAAACACTTCTTTCATCATTGATGAAAACATCTTTTCAGTGTTTTCCATGATAATCTTTTCATCAACAAAAGACATTTCAATGTCTAATTGAGTAAATTCTGGTTGACGATCTGCTCTTAAATCTTCATCTCTAAAACAACGTGCAACTTGAAAGTATTTTAAAAATCCAGCAACCATTAAAAGTTGTTTGTAAATTTGAGGTGATTGTGGAAGAGCATAAAAAGAATTTGGATTATTTCTAGTTGGAACTAAATAATCTCGTGCACCTTCAGGGGTTGGTTTAGATAAGTAGGGGGTTTCAATTTCAATAAAATCTTGTTTAACTAAATAGTTTCTTAATGAATTAATTATTTTACTACGTAAAATAATATTTTTTTGAACAGGACTTCTTCTTAAATCTAAATAACGATATTTTAAACGAGTATCTTCTAAAGCATCTGTTGTGTCTTCAACAATGATTGGTGTAGTTTCAGATTTTGAAATTAAAGTAAATTCTTTAAGTAAAATTTCAACATCACCATTTTTGATTTTTGTGTTAGGAGACTTTCTTAAATTTACTTGACCAAATATTTTAACAACCGATTCTTTTGGTGTTGAATAAATTTGTTCAAAATACTTGTTATTTTCTTCAACAACAACTTGAATCAATCCATAACGATCATAAATATCTAAGAAAATTAGACTTCCTAATTTTCTATTTTTTCTTACTCATCCTTGAATGGTAATGTTTTGGCCTACAGCTGTTTTATCTACCATTCCACAATAACGTCAATTTATCATAACCTTAATTATTTTATTTTAGATTTTAAATAATCTATTAAATTATCAGCACTAACATTTTCTTGTGACATATTTGTTTGATCTTTTACAACAAATTGTGCTTTTTCATATTCTTTTTCACCTAAGATGATTACAAATTTTGCATTATTTTCTTTTGCATATTTAAAATGTTTTTCTAATTTAACCGAATCAAAATTTGTAATACAACTAAAACCAGTAGTTTTAATTAAATTTGCAGCTAATAAAGCAACTCTTTTAATTTCAGCTTTATCTGAAACACATGCTATACATGTGTCTGCAGAGAATGGTTTGCATAATTCTTGTTTTTCTGCTTCTAATTGAATTAGGATTCTTTCCATACCGATTGCAAAACCACAGCAAGATAAATCTGTACCGCCTAATTCTTTAACTAAACAAGAATATCTACCACCGCCAATTAATGTTGGCTGACCATCTAGGATTTTTTCATTTGAAGTAATTTCAAAAACAAAATTTGTGTAATAATCTAAGCCTCTAACTAAAGTTGGATCAATAGTAAAATTAACTTGAGCCATCTTTAATAATTTAACCAATTCTTCAAAATATTCTTTTTCTTCTTTTGATAAAAAATTATCAATTTTTGGGGCATTTTTAACAAAATCTTTTTTACCATCAACTTTATCATCTAAAATTCTTAATGGATTTATGTTGATTCTTTTAATTGAATCTTGGGTTAAATCTTTTTCGTATTTTTTAAAATATTTTTTTAACTCATCAATTCATTTTGAACGAGTTTCAAAATTACCAATATTGTTAATAGAAATAGAATAATTCTTTAATCCTAAAATTCTTAAAAAGTTATTTGCTAATATTAAAATATCAGCATCATCATAACAATTATTCGTACCAACACATTCAATTCCAATTTGATTGAATTGTCTTAGACGTCCACTTTGTGGACGTTCATAACGAAACATCGGACCAGTGTAATAAACTTTAATTGGCAACTGTTTAGAATAAATTAATTTTTCTTCAATTAATGCTCTGATTACACCTGCTGTACCTTCTGGTCTTAATACAATGTGTCTATTACCTTTATCTTTAAAATCATAAAATTCTTTAGTGACTATATCACTTGTATTACCAACTGATCTAATGAATAGATCTGCAGATTCAAAAATTGGTGTAATAATTTCTTGATATCCTGCTCTTTTAGCTAACAAGCTAAAAATACTAGATAACATTGAGAAATTATCTGCATCTAGTGCGTATCTGTCTTCAGTTCCTCTAATCTTTGGGAATTTAACCATAAAATTGTAAATAATTTACATTTATTATATGATATATATATAATTCTTATTACTTATATGAGTAAGTTCAAAGATTTTTTTAGTAGAAAAAGAAAAGTAATGAAACTAGTGTCTTACTGTTTTTCTAGTTTTCTTTTCTTAGGTATTGTAGGTGCTGCAATCGGTACAGGATATGTAGCAAAAAAAGATTTTGAAGAAGGATCAGACTTCTCAAAATCATATAACTTGCGTTATGAATTGGATCTTAAAAATACCGAAAACCCTAATGAACCTAAACCAACTCCAAGTGAAGAAGATGTAAAAAAAGCATTGGATCAAGCTGTTGTTGCTTATTCAAAATATTTAAATGATGAACAATTATATACATCTAATATTTATCCTGAAATTAGCAAGGATGATGAAGGTTTGCATGCTTTTATTAACGTAACTGTTCAAAACCAAAAAATTGAAGATCCAAGACCTTCTGCTGAAAAAGATGCACCAAAAATTGATAAAAATCCTGTAGAAATTTATTTTGAAAACATTTATTCATCAAGATTAAGCATCTTTTATCATCCAGATTCAAATAATGAAAAAAACTACATTTTGACTAAAGAAGATTTAGTCAATAATGATAAATCTTTTTATTTACCTACTAATACATATGAAAATTCTTTGTTTATTAATGTTGATTCAAGAGTAGCTAACGAAAAAAATGGTATCAAAGAAATTAAAAAAATATTTAAGGATGCAGCAGATTCGAAGGAAGATGTTAAACCTCAACCATATTTATATGTAATTAATGATCAACAAGGATTCTTAAATAGATTAAATTACATTTTAAAAGTTGCTGAGTTTTCTAAAAAATATGGAAGCACGAATAGATATTACTATGATATCTACAATTATTACTTTACAGAAAGTGAAAGAGAATTTGCTGAAGATTATTATAAATTTAATGGTAATTCATGAAGAACTATTCCTGATTTAGAAGTGTATAATGGTGAAGCTGCATATGATGACACAGGTGTAAGCCATGAGCCTTTAGCCTATGGTTCAATCTTCGGTGATATTGAATTTAATGATAAACATCATAATTTCATTGAAGGTATTGAAGATGATTTAGATAAACCATTAGTTCATACAGGTAATCTTAAATATTCTTTTATGAAAAAATGAATCGTTGCTATTTTAGCAAATGGTTCATCAGATTCAAGTGGTGACTATACTAAATTCTTCCCTGATAAAAACCCTATTAAGAATACACAAGATTCGGATGATAAATGAATTGTCCTTACTTCTCCAACTACAAGTAGATTTGACACAGAATTATTAAAAAAAGAATTCACCACATATTCATTCCCTTATCCAGTAAAAGATGTAACATATGATAACTTTGATGGTGATTGATATGAATTATTAACTGGTATTGCTGGTAATGGTGCCCAATACAATAAACCAACAAACATTAATGAAATATCTATTTCATTGTTTAACAATATTATGGGTAACACCCCATTAATGTCAACATTAATTGTTCTTATTGTCGTAAGTTTATTAGTTGGTATTATTGTTTCTCTTTTATACAAAGTACCTGGACTATATGCTTTTGGTACTACAAGTTTTACTACAATTTTAACAATGTTTTTGTTATTCCTTGGTGGACATCAATTTACTGTTAGTTTAGCAATGGGTTTAATCATAGTGCTTGCACTTGGCGCTTTCTCAGTAATTAATTTATTTGAAAGATTAAAGAAACAAATAGCAATGACATATGACATGCAAACGTCTACAAAACGTGCATTTATGTCTGCAATAATGCCATGTATTGATTTACATATAATAGTTTTACTATTAGGCATTGTATTAACTTACTTTGGTCCATCAATTTTAATTAGTACAGGTATAGTATTAATCATTGGTTCATTATTATCATTTGTTTTCAACTTTGTATTCATATGAATAATGCTTTGAATTAATTTTGGCAATTCAACAAATGAAAAACACTTTAATGTTTTTGTTTGAAAAAGAAATAAACTTGTAGCTAAATTGGAAAAGAAATCTGAGCAAAGTGCTAATTTAAACAAAATGACTTTCTTTGGTAATCAAATTATTGAAAACAAATCTAAAGGAAGCAAGCTATTAAATAAATGTTTTGGAAAGACTGAAATTTTCACATGAAAGTCTGCAATTTATTGAGGTATTTCATTGTTGGTAGCTATCATTGGTATTACATTATTATTTACTATTGGAGTACATCCAAGTTATTCGTTCTATGGTGGTACTAGATTAGTTATTTGATATAGCGGCGATACGTTTGATCTAAATAATTTCAAAACCATTATTAATGAACATGCATCTTGATATAACATTTCAATAGAAGGTAATTATGTGTATGCTTATACATCTCAAAGTTTTAGTTATAGTGAAGTGATGGCATGAAGCTTACCTTATGACACTATAAGAGTTGAAACAGTTTCAAATAGCACAATAATGAACTTTGTTCATAAAGATGTTAACTTATTGTTAATTACAACTGCTTTTATTTGCTTATATGCATTTGTTAGATTAGGTTGAACATCAGTAATAGGTATCTTTATTGGTACTGTGTTGCCATTGTTGTTAACATTATCATTTGTAACTATTTTTCAAATCTACTTTGATACCTATATTGTTTATGCCGCTATCTTCGCTTTTGCGATTAACGCAATGTTAGTCTTTAATGTTCAAGCAAACATTAATAATACATGATTTAAAGAAAAAGCAACGGATTGAGCATGTATTAAGAAAATTGTTAATGGTCAAATTAATAGTTCATTACAATATTTTGTTGTTATTGGATCTATATCATTATTGTCAATATTTGCTTCAATTCTATGTTCATCAGTTACATTAACATCGTTTAACTACTTAATCTTAATAGCTTTCGCTATTTCTATCTTTAGTTCAATGTTCTTCGCTCCTTACATTACTTCATTCTTTGTATGAATTAAAAATAAATACTTAGTAAACATTGCAAGTAAAGCCTTATTAAGTAAAAATTATGATATAATTGATGAAGAAATTATTAATGGTATTAACAAAGTAAATAAAGAAAAAGTTTACTTATAATCCATGAAACAGTCAAAATATCTTAAATATTTTGTTGATGTTAAAGATTTTCCAAAAAAAGGAATTATTTTTAAAGATTGAACTCCATTAATGAATAATGCCAAAGCATATCAATCATTAATTAATAATTTATATAAGAAAATTAAAAACTTAAAAATTGATGTTATTGTTTCAGCTGAATCTAGAGGATTCTGATTAGGTTGTCCATTAGCTATTAAAAAATGTGTGAGATTTATTCCTGCACGTAAACCTGGTAAATTACCACGACCTACTATCTCATCTTCATATGATTTAGAATATGGTAAAAACACTATTGAAATTTCAAAAGGCGATATTAAACCTAACGATAAAGTGTTGGTTATTGATGATGTGATAGCAACCGGCGGAACAATTGAAGCAATTATTGATCTAGTAAAAAGATCAAAAGGAAAACTTGTTGGATGTATGTTCATTTCAACAATACCAGGCTGTGACGGTTATAAGAAACTATCAAAGAAAACAAAAATTATCCTAGCTGATTAATTATGAAAAATTATTTTTTAACAACAAATAACAAACCAAGTACTGGAATGTTAATTACTTTAATTATCCTTATTGTATTATTAGTTTTACTAATAACATTTTTAATCTTCTTGTATTTTAAGAAGAAAAAAATAGGTTATAAATCTAATAAAAACCATATAAATTCTAAAAGTAATTTCTTAGAAAAAAAGAAAGCTGAACTTGAAGAAGAAATTTCTTACTATCATCAAAACAATAAATTATTGCAAGAAAAACTTGAACAAGTTACTGGTTTAAGTTTTAATCAAGCAAAATTAGAATTACTTCATTCTGTTAGTCGTTCTCTTCCTCAAATAAAAAAAGATAAACTTAATCAAATTTATCAAGAAATAGATAAAAAAGCCAAGAAATATTCTGTTGAAGTTTTACTTCAAGCAATGGAAGGAATTGCAGATGAATGTGTTAATGAAAACACAACTTATACCGTTCCATTAAAAGATGAAAGCATAAAAGCTCACATCATTGGAAAAGGTGGGAACAACATTAGATTTATTAAAGAATGTTTAGGAGTAGATGTTATTGTAGAAAAAAATTCTGCAATTACTATTTCATCATTTAATCCACGTAAACGTGAAATCGCTAAACGAGTAATGGAAATTATTGTCAATAAAAACATTAATCCTATTACCGTTAAGAAAATATATGATGAACAAGTAGCTGAATTCGAAAAAGAAGTTTATTTAGTTGGACAAGATGCTGTTATTAAATTACACATTTCTGATATGAACAAAAAACTTTATTCATATATAGGTAAATTAAATTATCGTACTTCATTTTCACAGAATGTTTTACAACATTCTATAGAAGTCGCTAGAATCTGTGCTTCGATAGCAAAAGATTTACACTTAGATCCTATCAAGGCTGCCAAGATTGGATTACTACATGATATCGGTAAATCAGAAGACTATGAAATAGATATGGATCATGTCAAACAAGGTGTTAAAATCATTAAAGATTATTTCCAAGATCCTGATTACATCAATGCAATTAAATCTCATCATAATGAGATACAAGCTAATAATCCTTATTCTTGAATCTTAAAAATTGCTGATAAAATGTCTGCTGCTCGCCCAGGAAGCAGAATTAATGATAGTAGTAAATTTATTGAAAGAGTAGAAACAATTGAACAAATTGCTTATTCTTTTCCAGAAGTTGTAGAAGCTCATGTGTATCGTGCCGGCAGAGAATTATTAGTTTATATTGATCCTAATATAGCAATTGAACCTGATGAATATAAAACCCTATATGACAAAATAGAAAAAAAGTTAAAGAAAGACGAACGAACAAATTATTTATCAATTCAAATTACTATTTCTCAAAAAAGAGTTTATTCAAACAAAACAGTGGCAGTTATTAAATAACTACTCTTTTAGTAAATAGTCAGAAGTAATAAAATCAATATTCATCTTTTTAAGAGTATGAATTCTGTTTTTTGTATTAATAGTTCATGCACCTACTAACAAACCCTTCTTATGAAATTTATGAATTAATTCTTTATTAATTTTGATTCCTCAATCTCTAGTGCTTGGTGAATCAAAATCACCGATATCAATTGAAATTCTTCTTTCTAAAAAGAATTCAAAATTACGATAAATAACTTTCTTGTTTTTTGGATCAATAATAGCCATTATTTGTAAATCATTATGTAAATTTTTTATTTTAAACAACAAGTCATTATCTAATGAAATTAGATAAACTTTATTTATTGGAATACCAGAATTAATAATGTATGCATACATTTTATTAATTGTCTTTTTTGTTCATAAATGACATGAAGAACAATTTTTAATTTCAATAAAAGCTATTTTTTTATAGTTTTTACAAATTTTCAAATAATCCTCGAAATGACAAGGAAAAAATTTAATATCTTTATTTGCAGGAGTAAAACTTCCTGGGTTATCTCTAGGATAATTTCTAGAACCTTTAAGTTGTTTATTTTGGATTTCTTTTCAAGAATAGCTAAATACTTTTCTAATTGAATGTTTAAATGGTTTAGAGTCATGAGCACATACAAATTGTTGATCTTTAGTTGGTCAAATATCTGTTTCTATTCCATCTAGTTCGGTCTTAGCAGCCAACAAAAAAGATTCGAATGTATTTTCTAATACATTCGGATCACTTGGTAACCCTCTATGACCAATATATTTTGTGTTATTCTTGAACACAAATTGCACTTATTGGGCAAACACTTTCACAAGCTTTGCAACCAACGCATTTACTTTGATCAACGGCAGCTTTGCCATCTGGACCAATTGAAATTGCTGCATGTGGGCAAGATGCCACACAAGCACCACATCCTATACATGAAGTTTTATTAACTTTTGCTTTTCCCATAATAATAAATATTATATTAAAATCTACATTGTTATTTGCAAATTTATGTATTATATATATAATAGAAATATTAAATGCCGACTTAGCTCAATAGGCAGAGCAACTGACTTGTAATCAGTAGGTTGTTGGTTCGATTCCGATAGTCGGCACCATTTACAATTAGAAAAACCACAAGTGATTGTGGTTTTTATTTTTTACTTTTAATTTTGTGGATTCTATTATATAAGAAGCAACATCCTGCAATTAGAATAACGATAAATATGATTAATGGAATTGCTATTGAATTTAATTTGCATTCTTCAACATAATCATCATAATTTGATACAATACCATCCAAATTATTGATTTTTTCAGATTTAATAGTAATTTCAAAATTACCTGAAAAATCATTACCTGAAATTTGAATTTTATCTAAGTTATTTGATAATGGTTGGTTATATAAATTTAATTTATCAATTTCAGCCGCTAATTTGCTAATTACATTATTAGTTTCATCTTTGCTAGTTTTTGTTAGCATTGATGGCCATAATTCAGAACTCTTGTATGTTCTTTGTAAAAAATTTAGAAAAAAGTAATTATTTTGTGTATCGGGTTGAGTAAAGAAACGATAAGTTGTAGTTACATTACCCTCAATTGTAAATGAACCAATTAATTTAAATTCATTTTCAATATTTGTAATATCTTGGCTAGTTAACTTATTGTTATCTAAATCAATTGAAAATGTTCATGTAGATTTATCAGCTGGCAAAGATCCATTAACAAATTGTGATGAAGCGATACATGATAGATAATTATTATCTAAATCAAATTTAATAGAATTAGCAGATGCTTTAGAATTTTTAATAATGTTATAAAATGTATTTTCTGGAATAGATGTTAAGCCGTTACGATTTAAGTTAATTCTATTAAGATTAATGAAAGATGATTCATAACCCACACCAGCATCATCATATAAATATGGATTTAAAAAAACTGCAGCTAACAATTGTTCTGGAGAGTTACCAGATGTATCGTTAATAAACAAATTGCTTAAATCAAGTTTATCAATGGTTGAAAGTTTATTAGTTCATTTATTTGTTTGTGCATTGTATTCTAAAACAGCATCATCAATTTGAGAATTCGCTTGTTTTGCAATCGGAGTAGCGATTGTATCTGAAATAAACAATTGTTTAAAACTAATTGAAGTTAATTCTCCTTCATCAGTTTTTCTAATTAATTCAGGAAAGTATTTTTTAAAACCATCAATAGATGGATCAATAAATTCTTTTGCTGTATTTGGGTAAATAGGAGCAAAATAATTTTTCATTAAATCATCATCTTTTAAAGATGGGGGAGTTAAAGTAACATCGGCTTTAAAATCAGTATTAGAACTACAAATTGTTTTTGAAGAGTTAATGTTTGTAGTAATCGCTGGGGTTAATAAACAAAAGGATGCAGATGATGTTAAAAAAGATAGAACCGTTTTATTAAACTTCATAACATTAATATTATATTATTAATGTTATTAATCCTTAATAATCTTTCTAAGAGTATTTAGTTCTTTTTGTAATTTAGTTTGAATTTTTTCAACAACTTGTTGACCTGAAAAAGTTTTATTATTAATTGCTTGTTTAATTCTTTCTTCTCTTTTTGCAATAACTGATTCATTAACTTTATTTGAAAAATCAAAGAAGTCAGTAATAATGTTAATTTCATTATTATTGGTGTAAAACATTCCACCATTAATTACAGCAGAAACCCTATTATTTCTAATATCACGAATATAACAAACAGAAGGAACTATAGCGCCTATCAATGGAGCATGATTAGCCAAAATACCAATATAACCTGTTGATGTTTTTAATTCAATTTGTAAAATATCATCTTCAAAGAAGACACCTTCAGGAGTATTGATTTTTAATTTAAATCTGCTATATGCCATTATTTTTTACTAGCTCTTGACCTTACTTCATCAATTGTTGATGCAAACATAAAGTGTTGTTCATTAATGTTATCGCACTTACCATCAATAATTTCTTTAAAACTTCTAATAGTGTCAGCCACCTTCACATATGCACCTTTATATCCTGTGAATTTTTCACCAACAAAGAATGGTTGTGATAAGAAGTTTCTAATTTTTCTTGCACGGTTAACAATTAACTTATCGTCTTCAGAAAGTTCATCCATACCCAAAATTGCAATAATATCTTGTAATTCTTCATACTTTTGAAGAATTTCTTGAACAGCACGAGCTACTTTATAATGTTCAATACCAACTATATTTGGATCTAATAACCTTGAGTTAGATTCAAGTGGATTAATAGCAGGATAAATACCAAGCGCTGCAATCTTACGGTCTAATACTGTTTTAGCATCTAGGTGAGTAAATGTTGTAGCAGGAGCAGGGTCGGTTAAGTCATCAGCTGGTACATATACAGCTTGAATTGATGTAATAGATCCATTCTTAGTAGAAGTAATTCTTTCTTGCAATTGACCCATTTCATAATCAAGAGTTGGTTGATAACCAGCAGCTGATGGCATACGCCCTAATAAAGCAGATACCTCACTACCAGCTTGGGTAAATCTAAAGATGTTATCAATGAATAATAAAACATCTTGCTTTTGTTTATCTCTGAAATATTCAGCCATTGTAAGAGCAGTTAAAGCAACTCTCATTCTAGCACCAGGAGGTTCATTCATTTGTCCAAAAACTAAAGCCGTTTTATTGATAACTTCAGCATTTTTCATTTCATAATAAAGGTCATTACCTTCACGAGTACGTTCACCCACACCTGCAAACACAGAAATACCACCGTGACCCTTAGCGATATTATTAATCAATTCTTGTACTAATACAGTTTTACCAACACCTGCACCACCAAATAAACCAATTTTTCCACCTTTAACATATGGAATTAATAAATCAATAACTTTAATACCTGTTTCTAAAATTTCAGTTGTTGTTGCTTGTTCAGCAAATGTAGGAGGTAAACGATGAATAGGATCAAAAGAAATTTCACTCTTAGGCATTGGTCTGTTGTCTATTGGTTCACCAATAACATTAAACATTCTACCTAACACACCTTTGCCTACTGGAGCTTTAATTGGACTACCAGTAGCAGTAACAATATCACCTCTTCTTAGACCATTTGTAGAACCCATAGCAATACATTTAACTACATCATCACCTGCAACTTGAGAAACTTCAAGAACTAACTTCTCTTTGCCAATCATTACAGTTAATGCATCATAAATCTTAGGTAAATTATTAGGTGTGAATCTAACGTTAACTACTGAACCTAAAACCTCAACAATTCGGCCGTTTTTCTTAGTGTCGAATTTGATTGTTTTGTTTGTAGTTTTTGTTGTTTTAGTTTTTTTACTCATTTGTACCTCCTGCAACAATTTCATTTATTTCTTGAGTAATTTTTTCTTGTCTTGCTCTATTGTATTGTAACAATAGAGAATCTATTAATTCTTTTGCATTCTTAGTAGCTGTATCCATCGCGTTTCTTCTTGAGCCGCTTTCACATAATCTTGATTCTATAATTGAAGCAAAGATTAATGTTGCTACATAAGAAGGCATTACTGCATCTAATATCGATCTTTTTGATGATTCATATTCAATCTCTTGTTTCTTTTCGTTTACTAAATCAAGAGCAGTAATAAATTTATCTTTTGATTGATCATCTTTAAACAATTCATTATCAAATGGTAATACATTAATTTCGACAGGATTAAATGTCATAGAGTTCAAGAATTTTGTATAAACCAATTTAACATGACTAAATTGTTTTGTTTGGAATAATTCCATTACTATTCCACTTAAAGGAAGAATTTCAAGATAATTTAAATTCTTATCTGATACTTCAATACAATATAAAATTTTATTTTCATATCCATGAGTTTTTAAATAAGAATATCCTTTTTTACCAATAACAATGACTTTATCATTAGGTTTTAAACGTTCAATAACAAATCTAGCTACGTTAATATTGAACGCCCCACATAAACCTAATGATGAAGAGACTAGAACATAAAGTGTGCCTTTATTATTATTAATTTCAAGTTCTTTTTTATAAACTATATTACTTGCATTAGCAAGTGGTTTAATAATCTCATAGAAGTCATGACAATAAGAAGCAATCATTTGGAATTCCTTTGATTGTTTATGAATGTTAGCAGTAGCAATTAACTTCATTGCTCCTGTAATCTTTGAAGTTGTCTTCACAGATTTAATTCTCTTCTTAATTGACTCTAATGTTTGCATTGTTATTTAGTTTTCTTTTTAGAAGATTTAGTTGGTTTTGGTTGTTTAACATCTGGTTTTGGATTTTCAACCTTACTAGCAACCTTTGCAGGTTTGTAATCTAATTCAGTTGGTTTACCATATTTACAAATATCATAATTTTTAAAACTTGTAATGTATGATTTTAAGAACTTGCTGAATTCAGCTTTAAATTGTTCAATTAAATTATCATCAAAAGCTTTATTCTTTTCAAGAGTTGCTCTAATTGCTAATTTTTTAAAATGACTAATAGTATCTTGTTTAAATTGAGAGACGCTTTCAACAGGGATTCATTTAATGAATCTATATTTGATAGCAAATAACAAGATTGCTTCATCTATTTGATCATATGGTTGGTTTTGTGGTTGTTTAATCATTTCCATGATTCTAGCACCATGTTCCAATACACGTTTAGTTTCAGCATCTAAATCACTTCCAAATTGGCTAAATGCATTTAATTCTGAATATTGTGCTAATTCAAGTTTTAATGAACCAGACATTTGTTTAACAGCTTTAATTTGAGCAGCAGATCCAACACGTGATACAGACAATCCCGCACTAATTGCCGGTCTTTGACCAGCATTAAACATAGATGTTTCCATAAACAATTGTCCGTCAGTAATTGAAATTACATTTGTAGGAATGTATGCTGAGATATCACCAGCTTGTGTTTCAATAATTGGTAATGCAGTAATTGAACCACCGCCATTTTCTTTGTTCATTCTTCCTGCACGTTCTAGTAAACGTGAGTGTAAATAGAATACATCACCTGGATAAGCTTCACGACCTGGTGGACGTCTAAGTAATAATGAAATTGTTCTATATGCAACAGCGTGTTTAGATAAGTCATCGTAAACAATTAATACATCTTTACCTTGACGCATTCATTCTTCAGCAATTGTCACACCTGTATAAGGAGCGATGTATTTAAGAGCTGGCAAATCTGATGCAGTAGCAGAAACAATTGTTGTGTATTTCATTGCATCATGCGCATTTAAAGTTCTTGCTAATTGGGCAACAGAAGAATTCTTTTGACCAATAGCAACATAAACACAATATACATTCTTACCTTTTTGATTAAGAATAGTATCTAAAGCAACTGTTGTTTTACCAGTTTGTCTATCACCAATAATTAACTCACGTTGTCCCCGACCAATTGGAAACATTGAGTCAATAGACAAGATACCTGTCGATAAAGATTGATCAACAGATTGTCTTGCCATAACGCCAGGTGCAATCTTTTCAATTGGTTCAAATTTATTTGAAGAAACCTTTCCTTTACCGTCAATCGGTTCACCAATTGGATTTACAATTCTACCAATTAATGAATCTCCTACTGGGACACTCACTACGGTTTTTGTTCTTTTAACAGGAGAATCTTCTTTAATGTCTTTGTATTCTCCTAGCATAACAACACCAACAAAGTCAGTTTCAAGATTAAGAGCCATTCCATATGATCCATTTTCAAATCTTACTAACTCGTTTAGCATTAAGTTAGTTAAACCTGAAACATAGGCAATACCATCACCTACAGAAATAACTTTACCTTCTTCTTCAAAAGTTGCTTTTGAAGAATATTTATTAATTCTAGCTTTTATTGTTGTAGAAAATTTATCACTATTACTCATAAACTAACTCCTTTGTTGAATTGGTGATACACATTTTTGTTTAATAATATCCAATTTCTTTTTAAATGTGTTATCAATAGATAATCTCTTAGATTCCACTTTAATACCACCAATAATTGATGAATCAATTTCGTTTTGTAAAATAACTTTTGAATGATATTTTTGTTCTAAGGCTTTTTTAATTTTATTTAATTGCTTTTCTGATAATGGATACACAGAATAAACTTTAGCAAAGTTTATTCCATAATAATCATCATAGATAGATAAGAAACTTAAAAGAATCTTTTCTAAGTAATTAGAACGGTTAAAATCAATAATAGTTCAAATAAAATAAATTAACATCGTATCTAATTTCTTATTAAACATTAATTTAAACTGTTGTTTACGAACTTCTTTTTCAATTGATAAATTACTTAAAAAAGAAACAAGTTCTGTTTGATGAATAACACTTAAAAGAAAAGTTACTTGCTTTGCATATTGTTTTATTTTCTTTTCTTTAGTAGCAGTTTCAAATAGAAAAGAGCTATAAGAGTAAATAAAGCTAATATTCATTATTCTTTATCTCCTTTATTTTCTTTAACTTGTTTAATGAAATCATTAACAAATTCATCTGAGTCTTTTCTTGTTACTTTCTTCTTTAGTAAAGAACTTGATGCATCAAAAGCAATATCTAAGATTTCTTTATTCATTCTTGAATAAATATCTTCTTTAATTTTAATTGAATCATTTACAGCATCTTCTGTAATTTTCTTAGCATTATTACGCGCTTCTGATTCAATCTTATCTTTTAATTGATAAGCTTGATTATTAGCAACACTAATAATGTTTTGTGCTTGTACATGAGCATTAACTTTTTCTTTTTGAGCTTCTGCTAATTTTTTTAACGCTTCTTTTCTAGTGTCTTCTGCTTGTTTTATTTGATCTTGAATATATTCATTACGTTTTTTTAATGTTTCTTTTGATGGTTTTCAAACTAATCAAACACATAATGCAAGTAATACTAAAGTAGCAAATAAATGTGATAAGAAGACTCATAAATTTGGAAAGATAGCATTTAAAACGTCATCTGCCTCAATTGGAGCACATCCTGTCAAGCAAAAAGAAAAAGGCAGAGCAACAAATGTTCCACTTAAAATGATTAATATTTTCTTTAATGCTTGGTTACTCACGGTTTACTTAGCAACGAAAATTAATAAAATTGCAATAATTAATGAATAAATAGCAGCAGTTTCTGCAATCGCACAACCTACAATCATCATTGTACGAATTTTTCCTTCTGCTTCTGGGTTTCTAGCTACTGCTTCAGAGGCTTTACCTGCAGCAAAACCTTGTCCAATACCAGTACCTAGACCACCTAACATTGATAAACCAGCACCAATAAAAGCACCTAATTTATCAGATTGTTCAGCAGCTACTGCTGAAACGCTATTTAAAGCTTCGATTATTTCTGACATGTTTTCTCCTAATAAATAATATATATTATTATAGTAATAAGTAAAAAATTAATATAAGAAACCTTATGTTTATTTAACCAATACTTGTTTATTAACAACTGGTTGTTTTTTATCAATAACAACAACATTTGATTCAGATTGTTCAACCGCTTCTTCACCTTTTGCAAGTGTTCAATAAACCATTGTTAGTAATGTGAATACTAACGCTTGAATGCAACCACATAAAATATCAAAATATAAATGAATTGGAGCCACTGTTAATCCAGCTAATAAATTAAACATAGCTAATGCAGGAACGTTCTGAGAAACATATCCTAAGAAATAAAATCATAAAGAAACTACTAACCCACCAGCAAAGATATTACCTCATAAACGGCAAGAAATTGAAATTAATGGGGTAATACACGAAATTACTTCTAATGGATTAATCATTAAAGGAATTTTATTTCCTTTTTTATTTTTAATACCAAAGGTAAAAGATTTAAAATATGACAACTTTTGGTATTTAAAAGCAACAACTTGAGTGCCTATCCAAGTTACTATACCCATAGATAATGTAACAGTTAATGAGCTTGTTGGATTTTCTAATCCAATAATACCAATGATGTTAGACAAAAGAATGTAAGACATTAAATATAAGAAATAAGGAGTAAGTTTTTCAAACTTAGGACCTAAGATTTCTATAACTAAACTTCTAATGTATCCTACATACATATCTACTAGTAATACAAATCCTTTTGGTGCTTCATTTACTTTGTATTTTTTCTGTTTAACATAGTAAACAATCATACAAGTTGCTAAAATTGCTAATACTACAAAGATAGTAAAAAATTGTGGACGATCAAAAGCTAAAAATCTTCCACTAATGTTAAGTTCAGAACTACCTTCATTAACTTCTCTTACCATCTTGTTGTTTTTTACTAGATTTATTATTAGAATAAACTAGTGTTATACGATTAATTATTATATATAAGAAAGGCCCAACCAATAATCAAAATATGTTAGAAGACATAGTGTATGAAGCATATTTTAACAATATTGCAGATGCAATAATTGCAGTGAATTTTAATAAAATTATGCAACTCAAAATTAGTACGCTTTTCACTGGAGTAGTAGTAACATATCTGTTAGCATATGATGATAATAATTTGAAATGAATAAATTCAAATATGATTGACAATATTAAACATAAAACAGCTCATAAATAATATGGTTGTGAATCGTTAATTTCAGTTGCAACCATTGCTAACAAAATAATAAATATAAAAAGGTACAATATGAAAAATATTGTACTTTTCTTAATCTTCTTTCTTGGTTTATTTTGTCTTGAAGATTCTATCACCTGCATCTCCTAATCCGGGAACAATATAGCCTTGATCATTTAATTGTTTATCTACACAAGCTGTATAAATTTCTATATCAGGATGAGCTTTTTCAACAATCTTTAACCCTTCGGGTGATGAAAGAATACAAACAAATTTAATTTGTTTTGGTTTGTATGCTTTAAGCATTGTAATAGCTGCAGCTGATGAATATCCAGTAGCTAACATTGGATCAAGTAATAAAACAATAGATCCTTTGATGCAATCTGGCATCTTGTCATAATACTTGATTGGTTTTAAAGTTTTTTCATCACGATATAAACCAATGAAACCTACAGGAGCAGATGGCAACATATTTCTAAAACCATCTACCATTCCAAGTCCTGCTCTTAAGATTGGCACTAATACAACATCATCTTTTAGTTGAAATCCTTCAGCAGTTGCTAATGGAGTTTTAATTTTAGTAGAATCAACTTTTAAATCTTTAGTAACTTCAAAAGCCATAAATTGAGTCAATTCAACAAGATTACTTCTAAAATCTCTTGAACTTGTTTTTTTATCTCTCATCACTGAAAGTTTAACTTTAATTAATGGATGTTTTATTACTTTATACATAATGTCT
Organism: uncultured Mycoplasmatota bacterium; assembly: GCA_949517355.1. Classification (GTDB taxonomy): domain Bacteria; phylum Bacillota_I; class Bacilli_A; order Mycoplasmatales; family Mycoplasmoidaceae; genus Malacoplasma_A. The sequence goes on along the minus strand of CATDIL010000002.1, from coordinate 115,378 downwards.
AATTAATTATATGTTTATCTTTCTGCTTTATCAAACGGAATACCTTCATGCTTAGGTGGATGGATTCATTTAGAAAAACATATTAAGATGAGCAATGTAATTACATATGGCAAACTAAATGATACCGCTCTTGGAACACCTAAATTAGTCAATACACTACTTGTTGATAAAGCAGTAAAGATTGCAAAGCATATAGAAGCTAAAGAAATTCATTCAATCTTTCAAGCACCTGCAATCATAATAGCTAATGCTAAGAATCCATATCCTTGAGTGTTACCTGAAAATTGTTTAACATTAAACATAAATAATGCTCCTGCTAATCCAGCCAACATAGATGATAATAAAGTACCGATATATTGGTATTTAAATACATTGATTCCTTGTGAATCAACTGCATTTGGGTTTTCTCCAATTGCTCTATATCTTAATCCAGTCTTTGTGTAGCTCATTACAAAATAAATACCAATTGTAATCAAGATTACAATTGAAAACATAATGATTGATGAGCCATAAATTGAATTACCAACATATAAGAAATCATTGAATCCTGATTGCAGTCTTGTTGAACCATCAAATAATTTTGATCCCAATGGAGCATTTAAGAATGTCGCTAGCGCAACACCAATTAAGTTAATGGCAGTACCAGAAATAATGTGATTTGCTTTTAATTTAATTGTTGCAAATGCATGCATCAAACCACAAATGGTTGTAGAAATCATTGTTAAAATGATTGGAATAAAAATCATTCCAGGTCCTATTGTGCTCATTTTTAATACAGGAGAAGAATAAACAGCAAAAAACAGCGCACCAAAACACATCATACCATCAATTCCAATATTTATGATTCCGACTTTTTCTGCTAAATATCCGCTTAATGCTCCTGCTAATAAAATAGCACCTAATAAGAAAGCATAGTTAGTAATAATACCAATATCAGCCATTACTCTTCTCCTTTCGATAGACGTTTATTTAAATAATTCAAATAAACTCTATTCAATAATTTTTTCTTTTGTTCTTTACTTTTGATCTTTTTTAAATTAATCTTAAGATTTGATAAAATTCTGTTTGGGTAATATCAAGTAGTATCTTTATTGCCTTTCTTAAGATTCTTACATTTCTTTTTAATTAATGAAATTGCATCTAAATATTCATTGATTTGGTTTTCGACATTAAATGCATATTCGTCATAATCAATTTTTTTATGTTTATAAACTTGTTTCATAATTCATTGTCAAGGTTTAACATAATAAAGCAATGAAACAACAGCTGCACCATAAACAATGATACCAAACATTAAATCAGTAATATTTGAATCAACTGCACATACTTGTGCTATATCAGATTTAGCAGTTTCAATCATTCCAAATAGCAATGAAACCGGAACGATGCCTAATGGATTGTTCATTGCAATTAATCCAACAGAAATTCCATTAAATCCTTCAATAGGAATTGCTTTTGCAGTTACTTCAGTAGGAATATTACCAGGAGCTTTACCAAAGTAAACCATTGCCCCTAATATTCCAGCAATCATTCCTGAAATTAACATAGACAAAATTTGATTTTTTTTAACTGAATAACCTGCAAATCTACTTCCTTCATAACTTAAACCTACATTAATAACTTTCTTACCGAATACTAAATATTTAAAAACAACAAAACAAAATATTACTACAAATATAGCTAAAATCATTAATGGAATTGTGGCTCCACAACAACCATTTATTTTCAATAAATAATTGTCTGATAAACTTTCAGTAAATGTTCCACCTTGATCTTTAGGACAAGTTGCACTAATCATATATGTTCCAGCATAATAAATAATTCAATTTAAAATAATTGATGAAACAACTTCGTTCATATTAAATTGAATTTTTAATCAACCAATAAGAGCTGCTATTAACCCTGCTCCTAACATTGCTGATAAAACAATAATAATTTGGCCAATAACGTTTGGAGCATCAATTCATTGGTGAGCAATCATGACAGCAATCATTGCTCCAAATAACATTTGACCTGATATGCCTATATTAAACAAACCACATTTGTATGCAAATACAAATGAACATGCAGCAACCATAAAGATTGCCATATTAGGAAAGAAGAATTGTGTTAAATTACTTTTCTTAAATGGCGAAGTAAAAATTTGATAAAAAATATCAGAAAACAATGATGGCTTATTGTAAATACCTACACAGATTAACAATGCAATGAGTAATGAAATAACAATGATAATGCATGAAACCCAAAAACTTTTAATTCCATTTTTACGATTTGTTGAATAAATAAATTTATCAAATTTTAAACGGAGTGATTTCATTAACAGCCTCCTTTCATTGCAGATCTAGATAAAAATTGACCAATTTTTTCTTTATTAGAATCGCGAGTAAGTGTTTCATGAACAATCTTACCATTATCGATCACTAAAATTCTATCAGCAATCTTAAAGATTTCATCTAGTTCATAAGAAATTAATAAAATCGAATTTCCTTTTTTAACATCTTGGATTAATTTCTTATGAATATCACTAATTGCCTTTAAATCTAATCCTCTTGTTGGTTGAACTAAAACTGATAATTTATGAAATTTATTCATTTCACGTCCAATTACCAGTTTTTGTTGATTACCACCTGAAAGATTACTTACAGGAGCATTAATGTTTTGGCTACCTCTAACATCTCATTCGTTGCAAACAAGTCTTGCGTAATTATTAATAGCATTGTTATTAATAATTCCGTGATGACTAAAAGGCTTACGATCAATAATTGATGAAACAACATTGTAAGCAATTGATTCATTTTTAATTAATCCATATTTTAATCTGTCTTCTGGAACATGAGAGATTCCAAAATCATAAATATTTTTTACAGTACATTTATTGATTACAATTGATTTTTTGTTTTCTTTTGAATAAAAAAGAATTTCTCCATGTTTTGGTTTTATGATTCCACCAATGGCTAATGCAATTTCTGATTGGCCATTTCCTTCAATACCTGCAATTGCTAATATTTCTCCTTGTTTAACATCAAAATTTAAATCTTTTGTAGCTAAGATTTTTGGTTGTGAAATTTTAGATAATGTTAAATTTTTAACTGATAGTAAGTTTTTTCTGTCAGCATTATAGTTAATGATTCTATTGTTTTTTGTTTCATTAAACTTAGTACCAATCATGTATCTAGAAATATCTTCTATAGAAGATTTAGCTACATCATAGGTACCAATATATTCACCTTTTCTAATAACGCTAACACGATCTGCAATTGCTTTTACTTCGTTTAATTTATGAGTAATAATCACAATTGTTTTACCTTGTTTTTTAAACTCTAATAACATGTTTAAAAAACCTTTAATTTCATCATCTGATAAAACAGCAGTTGGCTCGTCAAAAATTAATATTTCTGAATCTCTATACAAAAGTTTTAAGATTTCAGTTCTTTGTTGTTCGCCTACAGATGCATTATTTACTTTAGTGTTTAAATCAACCTTAAGGTTGTATTTATTAGCAAGTTTTTCTATTTTATTACGTGCTTGTTTTTTATTAATAATACCTAATTTATTAGTAGGCTCAGCACCTAAAATAATATTGTCTAACAATGAATAAACTTCAACTAATTTAAAGTGTTGGTGAACCATACCAATACCAGCGTTTGCCGCATCGATTGCTGATTTGAAATTAACACTTTTACCATTAACTTTAATTTCACCTGAATCTGGTTTAAATAAACCAAACAACATTGACATCATTGTTGTTTTACCAGCACCATTTTCACCAACTATAGCATGAATTTCGTTTCATTTAACTTTTAAGTTAATATTTTGATTAGCTTTAATTTTTCCATTTTGAAATGATTTTGAAACACCATCAAATTCAAAAGCATATTGACCATTATGAACATTGGATTGATCAATAGATTCTTTTTTAGAATAAACTTTGGCTAGTTTTTTTGCAGCCAAGTTTATTTTTGAAATTCTATAATTCAATAAATAATTTTTCATAAATTAAAATTGGAAATACATCGCGTTATCTATTAAGTCTTGAACATTTAATGATGTATTACTTAATACATATGACAATGCATCTGCATATGTTGAATATGAAGTGTTGAATGCATTATTGATTAAATCAACAAAATAATCTTGACCAGGTTCTGATACCTTACAAGAACTACTTGATACATCTCATGTGCCAACAGTTAAATATCCATACGCACCAAAAACAGGTTCAGTTATTCCAACTGGTTGTCATTTTGTTTCACCATGACTAGATAAATATAAAACAGAGCTTGTTACTCTAGCAATATCTTTTTCAGCAGAGAATTTAATAATTTCATTATCTCCTTTACTGTCAGTAAATGAAGACACATCATTCATATCACTTGCTTCTTGGTTGGTGTCTACACCAACACAAATGCAATCAGAATTTTGGTTTTTAATTTCTTGAACTGTGTCAATTGTTTGAGGACCGGCAACTGGCATAATAGCATCTGCTCCACGTGCTAGTAGTTCTTGAACTACAGATCTTCCATCGCCTATTGTGAATGTACCACTAAAGAAAGAATCTTGTTCACCTAAATTAATAAAATGAACCATATGATCTTTTTGTGTCTGTGGATCTCATTGATTTTTTTGAGAGATACTTGGTAATAAAACTTTATTAAAAAAATCAACTCCTAATTGAAACCCGCCCATATAAATGGTAACTGTTGGAATAGCAACTCCACCAAATGTTCCAACTTTTAAATCACCTTTTTTATGATAATGTTCATAGTTATCTACAGATAAATATTGACAAGTTGATAATCCTGCTAAAAATGCAGATTCATCAGCCCTAAACATTACTGATGCAACATTTTCATCAGAGGTGTTTGCATCAATCAAAATGTATCCTGCTTTATTGTATGTATTAATATCATTTTGTTTAAATGCAGTTAATGGTGTTTGATGCAAATATCCTGGTAATATTAATGATTTAATTCCGCTTTCTACAACAGAAGAATAAATCGAAGTAAATCCTGATAAATCATCTTTGGATGGTTTATTTCATTTTCACTCATTTAAATATTGATTTAAACTTTCATCAGAAGGAAATGGATCTTTAGATTCTGGAGTTCAATTAGAATTAATTCCTCAATTAACTTCTCCTTTAAATGCACTTTGATTAAATGATTTGTCTAAAATAGAATGATTAGATCCATCTAAAATTTGTTCAGCATAATTTTTACGATCTCCACTTAAAGGAAATGTTTTTGCTTGATCTTCTGGAGAAGACACATTTCATTTTGTTTTTTTAGGAGTGGCTGCTCCATAATCTAATTTATGATTTTTATCATTATCAAAATCAATATAGTCATTATGTGATTTAATTGAACATAATCCATAAGCTATGGCACATGTACATCCGATAGTAGCACACGCTAATGTTAATTTAGTTGTTATAGCAAGCCATTTCTTCATATCACTAATTATATATATTCAAAGAATATACATAGATAATAAAAAAGCACTAGGTTTAGCCTAGTACTTTTTACATGGTGGAGAATATGGGACTCAAACCCACAACCTTCTGAGTGCAAATCAGATGCTCTATCAATTGCGCTAATTCCCCAATGGAATAGGTGCTTTAGTTACACCTACTGAAATTATTAATGGTGGGAGCAAATGGATTCGAACCATCGACCTCACCCTTATCAGGGGTGTGCTCTAACCAACTGAGCTATACTCCCACAAAAAACGAAAATTTTTTGCAATTAACGTTTTGTAAATTGAGGACTTCTACGTGCACCGTATTTACCATATTTCTTACGTTCTTTAACACGTGAATCACGAGTCATCATTTTCTTTTTCTTTAGATCGCTCTTGCAATCTTTGTTAGCTTCTACTAAAGCACGAGCAATTCCTAAACGAATAGCACCTGCTTGTCCATTGAAACCACCACCACTAACTTTAACATTGATATCAAATTTAGTTAAGTTATCAGTAATTTCTAAAGGTTGTTTCATATCCTTAATTACTAATGCATTTGGAAAGTATTCTTCTGGTGTTTTTTTGTTAATTAAGATCTTACCAGTTCCTGGTGTGATGATAACTTTAGCAACAGAAGTTTTTCTACGTCCTAAACCTTTGTATGAAACTTGTTCCATTATTTTTTACCCCTTATTTCAAATTTGATTGGTTTTTGAGCTTCGTGAGCTTTACCTTGATCTGAATAAACTGTAAGTTTTTTCAACATATCCTTAGCTAGTCTATTTTTTGGTAACATACCTTTAACTGCAGTTGTTACTAATTCTACTGAATAGTTAGTAATCATTTCTTTACCAGTTCTAGTTCTTAAACCACCGATGTATTGAGAATGAGTATATCACTTTTCTTTTTCAGCCTTGTTACCTGTTAAAACAACTTTGCTAGCATTTCTCACAATTACGTAATCTCCGCAATCAACATTTGGAGTAAAGCTAGGTTTGTTTTTACCACGTAGAATGTTAGCAACTTCAACAGCAAGTTTACCTAAAACTAAACCAGTCGCATCGATTTCGTATCATTTGCGATCTGACATAGCTTTTTCTTTTTTTAACATTGTTGTTTTTTGCATATGCACTTTCCTTATATATAGGTATATAAATTATATTTATTAATATTCTTTTTTATACATTTTTTGTCCATCTTCCATCATTTGTTCTCTGTCGCCCTTACCTGTACCTGCTGGAATTAAGTTTCCTAACATAACATTTTCTTTCAATCCAGATAATGTATCTATTTGAGATTTAACAGAAGCTCCAATTAATGTTTTCTTTGTATCTTGGAATGAAGCAGCTGACAAGAATGAGTCAACTTTTGATGGAACAGCTTCTAATCCGAAAATTAAGTTAATAGCAGTAATTGGTGTTTGACCATTAGCAATTAACTCAGTGTTTACTTGAGTAAATGTATTAATGTCGATAACTTGTCCAACAAAGAAGTTAGAGTCACCTCTATTTAATACTTTAACTTTGTTAGTCATTTGACGTAAAATGATTTCAACATATTTATCAGAAATTTCAATACCTTGAATACGATATACTTTTTGAATTTCTTTTAACATGTAGTCTCTAGCTGCTGATATTCCGGCAACTTGTAATAATTCATTAATGTCAATTGATCCGTCAGTGATCTTATCACCTGGTTTTACAATATCGCCTTCTTTTACACGGAAAATTGAGTTGAATGGTATAACTAATGATTCACTATCATTAATCTTAGTATTTTTAATTTCAACTTCATAACCTTCTTCACCTAATTTAATAGATTTAACTTGACCATGAATATGACTGATTGTAGCACGTTCTCATTCCTTTGGAGGAATCATATCGAAAATTTGTTTTAAACGTTCGAAACCTTGAGCAATGTTACCTTCACCTGCCGCACCACCTGTGTGGAATGTTCTCATGGTTAATTGAGTACCAGGTTCACCGATTGATTGAGCAGCAATAACACCAATTGTAGTGTTTAATTCAATTGGTTTGTTTGTTGTTAAGTCATTACCAAAACAGTGTTGACATACACCATTCTTACACTTACAGTGTAATACTGAACGAATTTCAACTTGAGTGATTCCATGTGATTCAATGTAATCAGCCATTGCAGGTGTAATGATTTCATTTTTACGAACAATTACTTCATTAGTTTTAGGGTTTACAATATCATTCATTGCAAATCTATTAGAAATACGGCTAGCTAACGATTCAATAACCATGTTATCTTTTGTATCACAAATAGCTTCTACAATTAATCCTTTAGTTGCACCACAGTCTTCTTCTGTAATTGTAATTTCTTGAACTGCATCTACTAGCTTTCTAGTCATATAACCAGATTTTGAAGTTTTCATCGCAGTATCCGCCATACCTTTACGAGCACCATAAGATGAGTTAAAGTATTCAGAAATTGTTAAACCTTCTAAGAATGAATGTTTAATTGGAACTTCGATTGTATCACGAATAGTTCTGTTTTTATTCTTTTGGTCATAGTTGAATGATTTTGACATCAATCCACGCATACCTAATAATTGAGTAAATTGTGATACGTTACCACGAGCTCCTGAGTCAGCCATAATAACTACAGAGTTACGAGCATTTGCAGGATCTTTCATGATTGATTCAATATCATGAGTAACTTTATCTTTTACACCATTTCATAAACCAATAACTTTTTTATAACGTTCATCATCAGTTAATAAACCTTTTTGGAATTGGTATTTTAATTTATTAACTTTTGTTTCAGCTTCATCAAAGTATTCAGTTTTATTAATATATATAGGTAAGTCAAATGCAGAAACAGTTGCTGCACTAATAGTTGAATATTTAAAACCATTAGCTTTAACTTTATCCATAGTAGCAGCTACTACATCAACTGGATAATTGTTGTGTAAGTAAGTAATGTTAGCTTGCAAAGTTTTCTTTGTGAATGGTTTCTTAGGAACATATTCACTAATTGCTTTACGAACGTCTTTTCCTACTGGTACAATGTCATTAACATCAAATTTACCCATACCACTTGGTAAGTTACAATAAGATGCATTTTCTGGGTAAGCATTATTGAAAATAATCTTACCAACTGTTGTAATTAATGTACCTTCAGCAACAAACTTTTTGTCTTTAAATGCGCTTGTTGAAATACCAATAATTGCATGTGGAGAAACTTTCTTTAATTCATATGCTCTAATTGCTTCTTCAATATTTGAGAAGATAATTCCTTGTCCTGGTTCTCCTATAAACTCTTGTGATAAATAGTATGTACCCAAGATCATATCTTGTGTAGGAACAACGATAGGCTTACCATCTTTTGGTCCTAAGATATGTCATGAAGCTAATAAGATATCACGAGCTTCTTGAACTGCTTCTTTAGATAATGGAACGTGAACAGCCATTTGGTCACCATCGAAGTCTGCGTTAAATGCAGTTGTTACTAATGGATGAAGTCTAATAGCTTTACCATCAATCATCTTAGGTTCAAACGCTTGAATACCAAGTCTGTGAAGAGTTGGAGCACGGTTTAATAATATTGGACGTTGTTTAATTACTTTTTGAACAATAGGTCAAATAATATTTTCTTGCTTCAAAATCATCTTTTCAGCAGCCTTAATATTAGATGCAATTGGTTTAATTTCATTACCCATGTCGTCAAACTTCTTAATTAATTCATGAATAATAAATGGTTTGAATAAAGTAAGAATCATTGTAGAAGGAATTCCAGCTTCATACATTTTTAATTCAGGACCAACAACAATTACACTACGACCAGAGTAGTCAACACGTTTACCTAATAAGTTTTGTCTAAATAAACCTTGTTTACCTTTTAAGTGGTCAGACAATGATTTTAATGGACGTTTGTCACGAGCAGTAATATGTTTACTGCGAGCAGCATTGTCAAATAATGCATCAACTGCTTCTTGTAACATACGTTTTTCATTATTTAAAATAATGGTTGGGGCATTTAATTTAATAATTGATTTTAAACGTTCGTTACGAATAATGATTTTACGATAGAAGTTGTTAATATCACTTGTAGTGAATTTACCACCTTCCAATTGAATAATTGGACGAGTGTCAGGTGGAGTAACTGGAACAACAGTTAAGATCATTCATTCAGGTTTGTTGTTTGAGTCAATAAATCAGTTAACAACTTCTAGTCTACGCATTAATTTTCTAAAACGAGGGTTAGAAGTTTCATATCTTACTAATTCTTTTTCAATTTGTTTCTTTTCATCTTGAAGATCAATATTTCTTAGTAATTCTTGAATAGCTTCCGCACCAATTCCAAATCTAATACCAGTATGTTGATTGATTAATGCAAACAATTCTTCAATTGAGAATGGTAATGCATTATCTTTTAAACATTCATAAAATTCTCTTGTTCTTTCATAATCAAAAGAATTTTTTGGAAGTTTTTCCATGATATGACTTAAAACTGTTCTCAATTTACCACGGTTAGACTTAGATGTTTTAGCATCATTTAAGTCAATAACTTCTTTAGACTTAAATACTTTAGATTTGTTGTTATCTAAAATAATGTAATTTACAAAATAAATAACTTGTTCAATTTCTTTATATGGTACATCTAATAACAACGAAATCTTAGATGGGTTTGGAGATTCTTTAGCAAATCAGATGTGAGCTACTGGACATGCTAATGCAATGTGGCCCATACGTTCTCTACGAACGATAGACTCAACTACATCAACACCACAAATCTCACACTTGTGACCACGATATTTAACCTTTTTATATTTACCACAGGCACATTCATAATCTTTAATTGGACCAAAAATCTTTTGGTCAAATAAACCTTCTGGATCTGGTTTTAAAGTTTTGTAGTTAATTGTTTCTGATTTTTTAACTTCACCTTTTGATCAAGATAAAATTTGTTCAGGAGAAGCAATTGATAATTGTAATGATTTAATTTTTGATGAATTTGACATATTTATTTACCTCCAAATTAGAAATTATTTTCAAATCTTGATGAATCACCTTCATCAATAGTTTCAACAGTAACTGTATCATCAGATTGAATTGTATCTTTTAATTCACGATCAGAGATTACTGATGTGTAATCATTGATATCTTCAACAGAACCATCTTCCTTAATTACATTAACATGTAAACATAAACCTTGTAATTGTTTTGTTAACAATTTAAATGATTCTGGAAGCGATGGTGTTGGGAATGGCTTTCCCTTAACAATTGCTGCATATGTTAAATTACGTCCTTTAACATCATCTGACTTGATAGTCAATAATTCTTGTAAGTTGTAAGCTGCACCATATGCTTCAAGTGCTCAAACTTCCATTTCACCGAATCTTTGACCACCATTTTGTGACTTACCACCAAGTGGTTGTTGAGTGATTTTTGAATAAGGGCCAACAGCACGTGCATGTACCTTATCATCAACCATGTGGTCTAGTTTCATCATATACATAACACCAACAGTTGTCTTAGCATCAAATGGTTCACCAGTTTTACCATCATATAATTGGAATTTACCAAATGTTTTGTTAACATCAATGCCGATTTCTTTGTAAGCATTTTTGATATCGTTAATATCAGCACCAGCAAATACTGGAGTAGCAGCTTTGTAGTTTAAATCTTCATAATGTAAACCAATTGTTTTTAGGATAGCAAGTAATTCACAATTCTTAACTTCAGATGGTTTCTTACCTGTCTTAGTTAAGTAAGAAGAGATGGCACTCATTAAAGCTTTTGCTTTAGCTTCTTCTAAACCAAATGTGCAAATAACTTCTGCAAGTGGAGCTTTTTCTGCAGCCATTTGAATCGCTTTATTCATTGCAATTTGTCTTAGTGCATATCCCAAATGAATTTCAAAGATTTGACCAATGTTCATACGACTTGGAACACCTAATGGGTTTAATAAAATATCAATTGGTGTACCATCTTCTAAATATGGCATATCTTCAACTGGAACAACGATTGAAACAATACCTTTGTTACCGTGACGACCTGACATTTTGTCACCGATTTGAATCTTACGTTTTTGAATTACATAGATTTTAATCAATTCAATTACATCATCATCTAATTCGTCGTTGTTGCTAATTGAGAATCTTTGGATTTTAGCAACAATACCTTCTCCACCATGTGGAACTTTTAATGATGAATCACGGAAATTACGGGTTTTGTTACCGAAGATTGCTTGTAATAATTTTTCTTCAGCTGTGTAATCTGTTTGACCTTTTGGAGAAACTTTACCAACTAAAATATCACCTTCTTTAACTTCAGCACCAACCATGATGATACCGTTTTCATCTAAGTAGCGTTTAGATTCATCTGAAACATTTGGAACTTCACGAGTGATTTCTTCGTCACCATTTTTAGTTCTTAAACATTTAATTGTATATTCTTCAATGCAAATTGAAGTATATACATCATCTTTTACTAAACGTTCAGAAATAATAACAGCATCTTCGAAGTTGTAACCGTTTCAAGTCATGAAAGCAACTAATGGGTTACGTCCAAGAGCTAATTCACCATTATACATTGCTGGTCCGTCAGCAATTGTTTCACCTGCTTTAACTTTTTGACCAACTTTAACAATTGGTGTTTGGTTAATACATGTGTCTTGGTTAGATTTACGATATTTAACTAATTTAGCAAATTGATTCTTTCCACCATCTTTTGGTTCAATTTTAATTGAAGTACCATCTACTGCAATTACTGTACCATCTACATCAGCAGTTACTGCAACACCTGAGTCATGAGCAATTTTATATTCAGTACCTGTACCAATAATTGGAGCATATGGATGAATTAATGGAACAGCTTGACGTTGCATGTTTGCACCCATCAATGCACGAGCAGTATCGTCGTGTTCTAAGAATGGAATACTTCCAGTTGCAATTGAAACTACTTGTCTTGGAGAAATGTCAATGTAATCAACTTTCTTAGGATCATACATTTCAATTGATGAACGGTAACGAGCAACAACTTTATCACCAATAATCTTACCTTCTGCATTACATTTTGTTGCAGCTTCTGCAATAATGTATTCATCTTCTCTTAACGCTGTTAATCATTCAACTTCTTTTTGAACAACACCATTTACTACTTTGTGGTATGGAGAAATTAAGAAACCATTGTCATCAACTTTAGTGAATGCAGATAATGACATAATCAAACCAATATTCATACCTTCTGGAGTTTCAATTGGACAGATTCTTCCATAATGAGAATAATGAACATCACGGATGTTCAAGTTAGGGTCTTCCCTAGAAATACCACCATCACCCATCGCAGATATTCTACGTTTATTAGTTAATTCAGATAATGGGTTTTGTTGGTCTAAGAATTGAGTTAATTGGTAAGAGTTAAAGAAGTTCTTAACAACAAGTTGGAAAGCTTTGGTATTAACAACTGATTTAATTGTTGTACGTTTAGCTATTTTAGCTTGTTGTTCATCATTTGCAGTAGCAATTGAAATAGAAGCTAATTTATCTTTAATGTGTTTTTCAACACGAGCCATTCCGATTGATAATTTAGAACGTAATTGTTCGTGAATTAAACGTAAATGTTTATTACCTAAATGATCAATATCATCATATGAACCAATATCACGAGGTAAGTTAATTGTGTATGAAATTACAGACACAAAATCAGTTACTGTTAAAGCTTTAGATTTAACATCACCATGGTATCCAATGATTGGTGTATATACATCATTTTGATCATTGTCAGTGTAAACTGTAATTGTTTCAATTAACTTAGATTGTCTACGTTCACATGAAACTTCATTATTTAATGAAATTTCATCGACAATGTCTAAGTTGTTTGAACCTAAATGTTGTTTAATAATGTCTAATTCTTCTTTGTTAATTAAAGTACCTACAGGTAAAACCAATTTGCCTTTTAAATCATGAATGTCTTGAGCTAACACTCTGTGATATAAACGTTCAGATACTCTTAATTTTCTTGAAAGTTTATATCTACCAGCACTTGTTAAATCATATTGACGATTTAACATAAAGTGGTTTGCTAAAACGTCTTGGTAACAAACTTGGTTTGTCGCAGTTGATGCATTAGCTTCAACAGCACGTGTAGAAATAGCTAATTGTTGAATTAAATTCTTAGCAGCTTTTTCAGTGATGATTGTATCAAGTAATTTTCTTAAATTCTTTTCGTGGAAGTTTAAACTATTCAATAACTTTTCAACTTCAGTTTTGTTTGAAGAAACACCATTGCTGTATTGATCAAATTTTTCTTCATATTTTGCACGAAGATCAGCAACGATTGTCTTTTCTTCTTCATATTTTTCAATAGCACTTTTTAATTTGTTGTCAATTGGTGAACCAAAAGCTTTGATCTTTGAAGTTTTATTTGTGTTAATTAATTTTCTAAAAGTAATAATTTCAAAATCATCAAGAATAGATTCATGATTGTATGGTTCAGAGAATAAAGTGTTCAATATGTAATCATCATCTCTGAAAATTCTACGAATTTCATCTTGAGTCATACCAAATGCTTTTAGCAATTGAGTAGCAGGGAAACTTGGCGCACTATCACCCAATGAATTTCTCATTGTAACAATAACCGTGTTGTTATGTTCATCAATTTGGAAATTCATTAAGGTACCACGTGATGGTAAAATTTCACAAATATAACCTGTGTTAATTTTTTTCTTAGTATTTAATTTAATTTGTGATTTTGAAAGAATGTAAGCGCCTGGTGATCTTACAATTTGAGAAATTACAAACTTTTCAATTCCATTAACGATGAATGTTCCTTTTGAAGTCATCATCGGAATATTTGCAAACATGATACCAGGACATTTAGTCTTTTTATTTTCTTTAACACGACTTACATTACCTGTTTCATTGTTAACTAAAGATAAATCAACGTACAATGCTTGTTCGTAAGATTTACCTTCATTTCTTGCTTCTTCTTCAGTTCTCAATGGTTTTGCAAAACTAATGTCATTGTAAACCACAGAGTACTTGTTGTTCTTTGGATGTGAGATAACAAGTTTGTCTGGATTTTCAGGATCTTGTTGGAAATAAGATTTAATTACATCTTTAACTTCGTATTTTAAAAAGTGATTGTAACTTTTTCTTTGGAATTCCAATAAATCTGGTTCTTGAAAATCTACACTAATCTTTGAGTAATCTCTACGAGATGCAAGATTAGAATATTTCTTTTGTGTGAATTTTTCGCTACTCATTTTTACCTTTCTTATTTATATATATCTATAATAATATAGACAATACATCTATACATTATACTCAAATTTATAAAATATTAATATTTTTTAATTTTCTTTTTTATTTTGGTTATGATAAAACTATTATGTGAAAATTTAAAAAATGTGAATGTAAAGAAGGTACTTTGAACGAAAATTTTACCTTCACTGGTAGATCAACATCTAAAGTAAAATTTAATACAAATTTAGTAAAATTTGCTAATTTTTATGCTGTAAAACATGAATGATCAAAATACTTAATTGCTGTTTTAGCAGGTATTATCATGAGTGTTGCAACTATCTTTTTAGTTGAGGTTACAGGTTTGTATATTGGTGGAACAACATCCTTTTTCCAAGGATTAGCCAGAATGTTTTACTCATTAATTAAAGTTTTTGGTAATATTTCTGAAAAAGTATTACCAATTATTTACAACTTAATGTTCTGAGGCTTTTATTTAGTTGTTAATATTCCTTTATTGATCTTTGCATACAAAAAACTTTCAAAAAGATTTGCTTTGTTATCAGCAGCTTATTTAGTGACAATGCAAGTTTGTGGTTTTTTGTGATCATTAATTCCAGATATTCACAATGTTATGTTATTTGGTGATACAACAACGATTGATCAAAATTTAAAAAATTTTAATATTCAAGTTATTACATTTTCACCAAACGTTTTCCCGGTGTTTAGTGGAAGTGAACATACAATATTAATTTGAACCACAATCACAGATATTAAAGCATCTAATGACATTATTAGAACTGCAATTACTAATCAAAATATTGTTGAATTCTTCCTTTTATTAATTTATGCTGTAATATTCTCACTATTCTCTTCTTTATCAGCTGCAATCTTATTCATGATTGGTGGTTCAACAGCTGGTGGAGATATAGTAACTATCTACTATTCACAAAAGAAACATAAAGAATTAGGCACAATTATGATAATTTATAACACTGTATTAATGTTCTTAGGTGTTACATGTGGTAGTTATTTCTCAGGTGTAGCTTATGGAGCTAGTAGTGAATTTGCAAGTATTGTAAAAAATGGAATAACTGGTAACCCATATGTTGGATGACAATATTTAATTTCTGCTAACTTAGTTGCTTCTTTTGTATGAGTTCTATGTCACGGTTCATTAATTGATAGATTGTTCCCATGACAAAAAATGGTTCGTGTAGAAATTTTCTGCAGCAAAGAATCAGTTACTAAAATTAGAAGTGGATTAAAGAAATATAACTATACTCACCCATTAACAATTTCAGGATGTAAAGGTGGATATTCAGGCAAAGATGTTAATAGCATCGTAAGCGTTATGCAATTTGTTGAATTACCTGAATTTATCCAAATAATCCGTCATTTTGATAAAAAATGTATGATTTCCACAACTAGAGTTTCAGATCTTGATGGTTACATTGCAGTGCAAAACCAAACAGATTAATGTATGAAAGAATTAAAGCAAAAAGCAATTGATTTGTTCTTAAAAAATACACATTACGTTATCACTGATATCAATAAAACTAGACGTATTCATAATGGGTATACTAATTATTCCTATTACTTTCAAACTAGTGATTTTAATGAATACCAAGTAAGAATTTCTAAACAAACTAAAAATGTAGATCGAAAAGTTGAATCAGAATTCTTAAAAACAATCAGTAATAAAGATTATAAATATTTTGATGAAAAAACTGGTAATGCAATTAAAGTTTGAATTAAAGGAAAAACTGTTCCTTTAAAACAATCTTCTAAACTTGTTTTTATCAATAAATTAGTTGAAAAAATTGAGAAATTACATGCCATTACTCCTAATAAAAACATCCCAGTTCATGATTATTTTGAATATGTAAAAAAATCAGATTTACATGAAAAATACATCAATTTATATCAAAAATTAACTAATGTTCATTGTCATGGTCCATACGTCATGAGCCACAATGACATTAACCCATTAAACATTATTTTAGGATCTAAAAAATCGATTAATTTAATTGATTATGAATGAGGAAGATTAAACACTCCTTGATGAGATCTTATCAATTACATTAGAGAATTAAATCTTTCTCATTACAAAATTAGAATGATTGCATATGATAACGAATTAAATCCAGAAGATGTTAAAGAGCAAATCTATATTTGCACATGTTATGCGTACATGTGAACATTCTATATGCCTGAAGATGAAATGATTTTTAAATATCGTGAACAATTAAAACTTCAAGTCGAAGATTATTACACTTGAATAACAACTAACCCAAAACGTAAATAAAATATCTGTGATATCTTTATAATTAAAATATTATGGCTAAAGATATTTTAGAAATTATTACTAGAGAAGCTAAAAAACAAAAGATTAATATTGACATTACACCAGATGTGTATGATGTCCCATTAAAAGACTTAGGAATAGACTCTTTTACATCTCTTAATATCATTGTTACAATAGAGCAAAAATTAGGAGTTAGAGTTCCTGATGAAGAATTAGATAAGATTAAAACTATTAATGATCTAGTTCAAGAATTTAAAAAATTACTAAATAAATAATTCTTTATTTATTTAGGGGTGTAGTTCAAAGGTAGAACTACGGTCTTCAAAACCGTCTGTTGTGGGTTCGAGTCCTGCCACCCCTGCCATTAAACTTAATACTCAACCTTATGGTTGAGTTTTCTTTTTTTAATTAATAAATAATATATTTTATAATTAATGTACTATGACAAAAACATGCGATGTTTATAGCTATTTAGTTAAAAACTATCCATTAAGACTCCAAGAAAAATGAGATCAATCAGGAAAGATTGTCTATTTTAATAAGCATATTAAAAGAGTCCTTGTATGTCTAGATCTTAATGAAGAAACAGTGATGAACGCTATTAGTGGGCAATATGATTTAATTGTTTCTCATCACCCAATTTTTACTAAATCAACTAAAGATCATCCAGTAGAAAAAAAAGATAAAAGGTTAGTTAGTTTACTAAAAACTACTAAAACACCTTGCATCGCACTACACACTTGTTTTGATAATAGTCCTAACGGAATGAATGTTTCTTTTTTGAGGAAATACAAGATTTTTAAAAATATTAAATTTCAAAAAACTCCTTGCGGGACTTATGCATTAGCTGATTTGAATCATCCAACTACACTTAATGAACTTCAAAAATTATTTGCTAAAACATTAAAAACGTCAAGAACTATTGGCTTTGGTAACAAAACTGATTTAATTAAAAAAGTTGTTGTGTGTTTAGGTAGTGGTTTTAGTGTCTTAAAACAACCAATATCAGGAAACAATAAAGATATATTATTTATCACAGGTGATGTTAAATGACATGATTGACAATATGCAAAAACTTATCGTGCTAATGTATTAGATATTGGACATGATGCTGAAAATATTTTTGTTGGTGCAATAACTAATTTATTAAGCAATAAATTCAAAAATATCGCTTTTACAGAATATCCATCAAAATTAGATTTAACAATAATTAAATAATGAATTCACCTATTTTACAATCGCCTTTATTTATAGCTTTATTAGTATTTGAAATACTGTTTGTTATTGCATTTGCAATCTTTTTTATTTTCTTTTTCATTAAAAGAAAAACAATTAATAGTGAATATTCAATAAAAGATACTTACAATGACATTCATCACGTTTCAAGCATTAATAATTTTAGTTATTTGACAGTATTATCTAAAAACAACCCAATATTAAAAGATCTAATGATTGATGTCAATCAATCAAAAGATTTTTTTGAACAACAATTAAATGTTGTTAAAGACAAGATTATTACTCTAACTGACATGAATGAGGAATTTTCGTTCTTATCAGCTAATATATTAAAAGCTGAAATTAACCAAGATTTAAACTTTTGTTTAATCATGTCTGAAAAATTAAAGAAAACAATTTCTAACACAACTATTTACAGTAAAAACGTTGCTAACTTATTAACTTCATATAGATTAATTACTGATGAATTATTTGATTTTTATGAACACAATTTATCAGTAACTTATAAACATGAAATCTTTAAAAATTTTAGAGAATCTATCGAGGCATCTTTAGCAAATGTTTCTGAATATGTTTTAAAAATTAATAATGATAAATTAATGAAATCATTAACTTCATTAAATAGATATATTACTGTTTTTTACAAAACTGTAAAACATTTATATATATTTGATAAAGTTGATTCTTATTTGACAAGTTATATTGCAAAAATTAAGAAGCAACTTTCAGAAAAATCAGCATTATTATCAAATGATGATACTATCTTAATTAACAAAAGAATAGCTAATGCCAATGTTAATCTAGGCGATCTTAAAGCACAATTAAAAAACATTAATATTAATGAAGCAAACAACTATGCAATAGTTGCTATTAAACACATTGAATTTGCAAGTAAAATTATTTCTCAAACCGATCGTTTAAACATTTTAGTACAAAAGAACATTAAATTTTTAAATGAACAAATCCAAGATATTAGCAAAAAAACTAAAATTATTCAAAATGCATTCTCTGTATTAGTAGACAGATTCAATGAATCTGACGAATCTGTTATTTCTAAAGTTAATGATTTATCCTTTCAATTAAAAGCTATTGCTGTCTCTTATGAAAGAATTACAAAGCAATACAATTCTTCATACAATAGTATTCAAAAAGATAAATTTATTATCAGCATCAAAGAAGCTTTAGACAAAATTAGAAGCTTTAAGTCTGAATTAGAAACGTTAAGTAATGAAATCTATAAAAAATATCGTTCGTCTATTAGTTTATTAGATGAAATTGCTACTGTCAAATTAATTCTTGTTCAATTATTAGGAACAAAAATTAAATTAAATTCAAATGATACTGAAACTATCAAAGCTATTAGAATAGCTATTAATAAAATTGATGATCTTGAAAAATTAATTAATGATAATTACTTTATAAATTACACTAAAGTACTTAGTGAAATTCAAGAAATCAAAAAACATGTAGTAGATATTATTAAAACATGTACATTTGATAATGAACTAAAACTATATTCTCAAAGACTTTTTATTTTTCTAAATAAATATCGCAATGAAAATGAAGATATTAATAATGCTTTAAATGTTGCTGAAAAATATTATTTTAATAATAGATTCGAAGAAACAATTAACATTTTAATAGAAAGTTTAGATATTATTAAAAAAGCTAGCGAAATAAACAGAATTGCTTTCGACTAGTTTTTTTTGCTTCTTTGTTTTTTAATTTTTGCCTCTTGTTTTTTAACACGAGCCATTCTTTTTTGTTTTACCTTTTCTTCTTTTTTAGCAGCAGCTTCATTTGCTTTTCTAGTTTTTATATCTTCGGCAAATCTAATAGGAGCAATTCATTCCATTTCGGTATCATAATCTAATTTTTGATTGATTAAAATTTTACGGTCTCATTCTTTTTTAGAAATTTTATTATTAACGACTTCTACTTCA
This sequence comes from uncultured Mycoplasmatota bacterium, assembly GCA_949517355.1. Taxonomy (GTDB): domain Bacteria; phylum Bacillota_I; class Bacilli_A; order Mycoplasmatales; family Mycoplasmoidaceae; genus Malacoplasma_A. Next base: position 95,220 of record CATDIL010000002.1, on the reverse strand, counting down.
ATTGCTCTTGGTGCATCTAATTTACCTGTCTTAATACTTTTTGTTACAAAGCACACAACATATAAATCTCTCACTTTTGGTCTTTGGAATTTAGGTTTATCTCCTGTTTTCTTAGCCTCTTTATTAGCTTGTTTTACTTGTTCTTCTCTAATTTTATTTACATATTTAATATTCTTTTTAACAGAAGAAGGTGAATTAGGATTAATGTAATCCACTGGATTTCTTTTTGCAACATATGAATCAACTATTTCTTTACCATAATCATTTTCATCCTTAAGAAATTGTTTAACCGTTTTTCACACTTCATCTTTATCACGACGTGAAGAAATAATGCAAGCATTATTCTTCTCCTTTTTCTTTTTTAGTCATCAAGGAATACCAACCGCCAATGCAATTAATAAAATTATTATTAGAAAAGTGTTTGACATATATTGTTATTTATTATATATAATATTGATACTATTTAAATATGGCAAATATTAAAGCAAATATAAAAAACATTCGTAAGACTGAAAAAAGAACAAAAGTTAATAAAAACAACATTTCAGCTACAAGAACAAGCATTAAAAGAGCTCGTAATTCTAAAGATGCTAAATCTTTAAGTGCAGCTTACAAGAGTTTAGACTCTTCTTGTGCAAAAGGTAAAATTCACAAGAACAAAGCTAATAGAATTAAATCTAGATTGGCTAAAAAAGCTAACAAGAAATAATGAAACTTAAATCTATATTTAAAATTTCATCAGTTGTGTTAGCTACTATTGCAATCACACCTGTAGTTATTTCAACTACAAGTTGTGCTGGTAACGGTGGTCAATCATATTCATCATTAGTAGCAAAGGGTAGTTTTACTATTGACTCTAATGCTGATGCGTCAAACATTAAAAGTGTTTCATTGAAACACTTATCAGTTTATCCAGCAAGTCAAATTGATTCATCTACTATTCAACCAATATCAAATGATTCATGTTTTTGAGAATTCCTATATGCTTTAGGAAGTAACTATAACACAATCGGTAATGTAAACTATGATGCAAGTGAACCAACACCAAAAATCTCATTTAGCAAAGCAGGTAAATCTCAATTAAATTGAGTGACTAGCGCTAGTGTTAGTGCATGTGTTGTTAAAGAACATAAAGTATTTATTGATTCATCTAAGATGCTTACAAGCATTGACAAACTTCCTGATTGTTTAAAATCATTTATTTCTCAAATTTATTCAGCTTGTACAGTTAAATAGATTTTTTAACAAAATCTTCTTTTTTAAACCACAAACGTTTGTATTCTCACTTTTCAATAAAACATGTGTATGAGAATATCAATCAAGTAAAAATTAATGCACCAATAATGATATAGTTGATTGTGTCAGCTGCATTAAAATATGCAATCTTATCATCACTTAATAACACGTCTTTCTTTAATCATGATGTAAAGAAATTACTAAAAGTAATTCCGATAGATAACACCGCTTGGTACACACCCATTGGTGTTATCTTTTTAGTATTAAATGTTCTCATTAATACAAAGCCTAAAATTAAATTGTAAATAATACCGTATGCAAACCCATTTAATACATGAACTGCTAAATATCCATATGGATTTACTACATATAGAGCTAAAATATGATAAATTATTCAAACAATAGATCCTATTAATACTGTATAAATTTTACCAATTCTTTTCACTAATACTAATCCTGTTAATAAACCACCAACTAATTGTCCAAAACTAAACATTACAGACAAATATCCATAATATGTTTTTACAAGATCTTTTTGCTCTCCATAAAATTTTGCTAACTTTTGAATATGCAATTGAGCAATTGCACCAGAGTTGGCAAATTTAATAAAAGCAATCAAACTACCTATTAAACAGATCAATACGTAGTAAATTCATTCATTTCTTGTTTGAATTTTTTCTTTGTATTGAAGATCTTTTTGAAATAATCCTTGATCTTCTTTTACAAAATATGACATGACTAAACAAATTAAAACAAATCCTAATCCAATTAATCAGAAATATTTCATCACATTTTTATCTCAAACAACTTCTCCTGTGTCACTTGGACTTGTACAAAACGAAACTACTAATGATTGTATTGGACTAGAAATAAAGTCCGCTAATAATGGTGGAATAGATAAAATTGAAACCGTTAAAAATTGTCTAGACTTTCCATATTGTTCGTTGAACAATAATTGATATGTACCAATAGCTGATGCTCCTATACCAACACCTAACGATTGAATAACATTTGTTGTTGTGCATGGTCAAATAATAATTGGTATATAAGTTACTATTTGAACGATAACAGCAAAATATATAAAACTTTTTCTTGACTTAGTACGATAACATAATAAATCAGCAAATATTCTAGCAAATATTCCAATAAACCCATATGCTGCTAACGGAATTCATAAATATGTACTATCATTTAAAGCATTATTTTCAAATGTACCAGTAACTGCCCTTAATAACATTAAAGGAATTCAAAATATAGTGTATAAAACAAATAAATATTTATATCCCTTTTGTTCAAAATTTAATTTTCTAATTAAAATGTATGATAGCAATATTACTAATAAGAATATTGCTATGTTAACACATATGGAAGTTATTTGTCAATTTTGCATAATTAAAGTGTTATTATATATTTATAAAGAATATTTTTATTAAAATAGAGTTATTATGCACATCAAAATTACTAAACATGAAATTTTAACTCAAGTAAAGGCTTTATGTGTTCCAGCTTATGGATGCACAGAAATTGGATCAATAGGTTATTCAGTTGCAGCAGCTGCAAAATGTGTTAAAGGTGATATTAAAAACGTTAAAGGAATTCACATAAACGTTTCTCCTTATATTTTTAGAAATGTTATGAGAGTTGGTGTGCCTAACTTAGGTGTGTGTGGTATTTATATTATTGCAGCAACTGCAGCGGCAATTGCAGATCCAACAAGAAAACTAGAAATGTTTTCTAGTGTTACTAAACAACAAAAAGAATTAGGTCAATATTTATATGATCACAGTTTAGTGCATGTTAAAATACCAGTTAAATGTGACCCTGTATATGTTCAAACCATTATTGAAACAAAACAAGGAAAAATTGAAGCCTTGATTGAAGGTGTCCACAATAACTTGTCTTATGTAAAAGTTAATAATAAAACAGTTTACAAAGGCAAGAAGATGAAATCTCTTGAAGTTAAGAATCATGAAAAATTATGAATTAATAACTTATCAGTTGAAGAGATCATTGAATTTGTTGATACATGTAAGATTTCTGATATTGATTTTTTAGAAAAATTATTTAAAATGAATGTTAATATCTCTGAATATGGAAAAAAACATTTAATTGAAAACTCATATACTGCAAGTTATATTAAATCTTGTAAAAAAAGAACTATATATGATCAAATCATTATTGATACTGCTGCAGCCATTGATGCTAGAATGAGCGGAGCTAATCCACCAGTTATGAGTTCATGCGGTTCAGGAGATCATGGATTAACAGCATCTATTCCTTTGTTCACTTATCATAAATTAGCAAAAACTAGCAAAATCAAATTTTTAAGATCATTATTATTATCAAACTTAATAGTTTATAAAATTAAATCTAATATCGGTAACTTATCATGTATGTGTGGCAGTGTTATTGCAGCAGTTACTGCTGTCATATCAGCAATTGCTTATCAAATGAATATAAACACAAAACAATTAACATCAATTATGGAATCTTGTTTACATTCATTTAACTGCGCTATGTGTGATGGAGCAAAACTAAGTTGTACTCAAGCAATATGTACAGCAATGCTAGGTGGATTTAATTTAATTAATTTAGCAAAAGTTGGCTATTTTGTAAAACCACTTGACGGAATTATTGCAGGTGATATTAATATCACATTAAGAATCTTTAAGAAATTATCTAAAGAGAATTCAAGAAAATTTAATTTATCACTTGTTAATGGAATGTGTAAATTAAACAGCGGGGCATACAAAAAAAAGTAGCGTACTGCTACTTTTTTAATTGTTTGTTATTTTTATTTTCGTAATGCTTCTTATATCATTGATCTTCTGTTAAACCCTCTTTTTTTGCCTTTCTCAAATTAATCACTTTTTTAATAAAAATAACACAACCAAATGAACCTAAACCTAAATTTGAAATTAATGTAGCGCAACCGCCGACAAAAGAACGACCTCTAATTGCAGCATCGGTTTGAGTTGCAGCATCACATAAAGACAGTATTGAGTATATTACTCAAATTAGACATCCAAAAACTGTTAAACCAAACATTACAGCAGAGATCCCGCGAGTGTCGTTGTATTTAATCGTTTTAATAGCTCCCGGCATATAACAAAATACTGCAATACCAGCTCCTATTAAAGAAAGTATGAATGCTCATAAACTTAATGAACTTAAACCAGATAAAATATTTGTACCTAACATTATTTTTTCTTCTCCTTTATATATTTATTGTAATAATTAATTTCTGACATTCCAACTTTTTTAGCATGGTAAAGATTCCATAATTTGACTGATAAAATAACAGAAGACAATATAAATCCAACTATATCGTTTACTAGCATGAAGATAATACTTAATGATTGCTCAGATATTATCATTGATATTTCATATGATATCCACATTACGTTAGACATTGGATAAAACAAATACATTCAAATTGAAATTGAATATGTGTCTCTCGTAGTAATTGTTTTTATAAATTGAGGAAGCAATACAATAATTCAAATTATTGTAGCTACCATATTTATATAAAATACTCAAGATCAACTATTGCCCATGTTTCTTTCAATGTTGTTCAACAAAGTCTCTTTCTGATACTTTTAGTTTTTTACTTCCTAAAAAATTAATTAATTTAATAGTTAAAATGATGGAAGCTAATCCTAAACAAATAACATTAAGAAATAATGTTGGTAAATTTGCAAATCAAATAATTGTTTTAGTAACATCATGCGCAAATAGACCTTCACTTAAATTACTTAATGCTTCGCATGTATAACCAATAGATCATATAACTCATACTACACAACCAACGCAATATAAAACATACATTGATAATGATATAGATTGAGTGTCTTTAGTTTTTAATACTCTAACAGATTGTGGAATGCAACCAGCAATTCCAAAGGAAAAAGCGATTCAACCAAGAATCGTAGAAATTATTAATCCTGTTAAATCGCTGCTCATAAATTATTTAGGTTCAGTTTTATCCTTAGAAGCCTCAAGTTCTTTTTGAATCTTAAGTGCTTCTTCTGGAAGTTTTAAATTTTTGTGAATGTAATCAATTTGACTCTTAACAATTGTTTCTAATAATAGTAATGAAGTTACTATTAAATCAAGTTCTTTCTTGTTTTTAGAAATAATTTCTTTTGCTTTTTCATATTGAGTTTTAATAATTTTCTCAATTTGAGCATCTATTTTCTTAGCTGTATCATCAGAATATAACTTGATTGAATTAGGATTCATCACACCTTCTGATGGAATGAATTGAGTCATACCCAATTCAGTCATACCTAATTGAGTAACCATTGATCTAACAATGTTAGTTACTTTGTATAAATCGTTAGCTGCCCCTGTAGAAATAGAATCTTTTCCATAAATTACTTCTTCTGCTGCACGTCCTGCTAATGTAGATGTAATAATAGCAAGTAAATCAGTTTTCTTTTGAATTTGAATTTCTTGTTTTTCAGGTGTAGCTAATGTATAACCAGCAGCTTGTCCACGAGGAATGATGGTAATCTTTTCTACTACATCACTTCCTGGTTGGTGTAAACCAACTAAAGCGTGTCCTGCTTCGTGGTAAGCTATTTGTTTCTTTTCTGCCTCTGTAATTACACGACTATGTTTTGCAGGTCCGGCAATTACACGATCAATTGCTTCATCGATTTCAGACATACCAACAGAAGACTTATTAAGTCTTACTGCTAATAATGTAGCTTCATTTAAAACATTTTCTAATTGTGCTCCAGAGAATCCTGGTGTACGTCTAGCTATTTCAGCTAAATCAACACGACTAGATAAATTCTTGTTTCTAGCATGAATCTTTAAAATAGCTTCACGTTCTTTAATATCAGGTAAATTTACTTGAATGTGTCTATCAAATCTTCCTGGACGTAGAATAGCATCATCAATAACATCAAGTCTGTTTGTAGCAGCCATTACTACAACACCAGTTCTAGTGCTGAAACCGTCCATTTCTGCTAATAATTGGTTAATTGTTTGGTCAGCTAATCCAGAGCTTCCAGAAACATCATATTTGCCACGTTTAGAAGCAACAGAATCTAATTCATCAATAAAGATAATAGCAGGTGCTGCTTTTTTTGCTTTATTAAATAAGTCTCTTACTCTCTTAGCACCAACACCTACTAACATATCTTCAAAGGCTGACCCTGATACTTGAAAGAATGGAACTTTAGCTTCACCAGCTACTGCTTTAGCTAATAATGTTTTACCAGTTCCTGGAGGACCATACAAGATAACACCACGTGGTGTACGAGCGCCCATTGCAGCATATTTGTCTGGATTCTTTAAATAATCTACAATTTCAATAAGTTCAGCTTTTTCTTCTTCAATACCAGCTACGTCACTAAATTTAACATTTGAATGAGCAATCTTAGCTTGTGATTTACCCATGCCAAAGATAGAATCTTCTCCACCCATGGCTCCGCCTTGAAGTTTAGCCATACGGCTATACATTCAAACCATTAATCCAACAAGGATTAATGTAGGTAATAAATTAATAAGAATATAACTTCATGTGTTGTTATTACTTTGAACAGATGCCGCATCTGTTGTAGTGTAATTTAATCAAGCTTCTAAAGTTGGATCTAATGCAGAAACTCTTGGAGATGAACCAATTTGGTAAGTAAAAATTGGTTGATGACTTGTTGAATCAAAAGTGGTTCATTTTTCAATTCTAAAACTTACAGTTCCATTAGATACTGAAGTAGCATAACCTGTATATACAATTGATGCTCCAGTATTTAAATAATATGTAGATCATCCATTAGCATTTGGATTAGTAATATCAATTTCTACTGGCGTTCCACCATTTGTAGTTAAAACAGCATATTTTTTACCAGAAGATTTATCTTCTTTTACGCTAACTTCTTTTACTGAAATAGGATTAGATTTAGGAGCACAAGCATATCAGAATAGAAAAATTAATAAACCAAGACAAACTATTGTTAAAACTCATTTAGTAATAACTTTTGTTTTTGATTTAGAATCACCATCATCATAAACTTGAGGTTTTTCTTCCTTGTGTTTAGGATTTTTATTATTATGATTTTCTGAAGAACCAATATCAGCAGAAAATTTATTAATTTTTTTATTTAGCATTTTTACTCCTTTTAATTTTATGAATATTCTTATTATATATTTCTTCCTTTAATATACCAATGTAAGGCAAGTTTCTCATTTGTTCATCATAGTCAAAACCAAATCCGACTATATATTTTGAAGGAACTTGAAAGATTGTATAATCTGGATCAAATTTAACTCTTCTTGCATCTTTCTTGTCAGCCAAAGTTAATACTTTTAAACTTTTTGGATTTCTTTTTTTAAGCATTTTAACTATAGTGCTTAAAGTTCTACCTGAATCTACAATGTCTTCAACAACGATAACATCTTTACCTTTTATATCATTTTTAAGATCCATAACAATTGTTGGTTCAGTAGTTGCAACAACATTACCATGGTAACTAGAATAAGCCATAAAATCAATAGTCATATCAATTTTGATATTAACTACTAAGTGACCAAAAAATGGTACCACACCTTTTAGAATACCAACTAACAAAGGTTTTTTACCTTTGTAGTTTTTATCTATTCAACTAGCTGCTTTTTTAATGCCAGTAAGAATTTGGTCATTGGTAAAAAGAATTCTTTCTACTCTTTTGTCAATGTTTTTCATTGGATACATTATTATATTATTTATTTATAAGAATAATTGAATGACAAGCAATTAAATTAGATTTTTCTTCAAATCTTGTGGCTTTTACATTAACTCTTTTGCAATTTAATAATTTTATCAAATTATTTTGAATATCTTTTTTAATATCTTTAAAAAGAATATTCTCACATTGAATAGTTAAATCAACATTAACAATTTTTGCTTTATTTAATTTCCTTAAACAAAAGTTTAAGATTTTTCTAGAATCTAAGTTTTTGTTTTTATGATCATTATCCTTAAAATATTCTCCTATATCTCCTTGTTGAACGCTTCCTAGGATAGCATTTGATAATGAATGTAAAATTACATCTCCATCTGAATGAGCAATAATTTGATAGTTACATTTAACTTTAATTCCACCCAAAACAATAGATGAATTTATTTTTTTTATTAGTTTATGTTGATCAAATCCTTGTCCAATTAAATAAATTGACATTGTTTAAATATATTATTTTGAAAAATCGAAAATGTCAGTTACAAAATCAACTGCTTGAGAATAAAACATAAATAAAATTGAACCAGCAATGGAAACAAAAATTAAGGCTTTAGTTACTTTCAACCAACCTAAATTAGTAGTAGCAGTTTCGGATATATGAATTGCATCTAAATGTGTGAGGTCAACTGCACGTTCCCCATTATCAACAACAGCATATTTAGTAGAATATTTACTTGCAATTTGAGCAAGATTTTTTGCTTTTATATCCTTAGGCATTGTACTATCTTTAAGAATTCTTTCAATAATTTTTTTATCAGTTTCAGAAAAAATTGTTGAATTAAGTTTATAAGCACAATCTCTACTTGAAACAATTTTAGCAAATTTCCTCTTGAAAACACCAGAAGTTGATTCTTTATATTCTTTAACACTAACTCTAGTTACTTCATTGATATCTAGAGATTTATCAAAAGCAGTTTCTAAATATATTTGGTTGGCTTTTTCGCTTACTCCATTTCTATTTAAATAATTTTGCACAGATAAATCTCTAGTTCTGGTTGAATTATTGAAATTATTAACATTTCTCTTAAATTCTTCAGTATTAAAAACATAATCGGGAATTGAATGAACAGTATTCTCTCCATTACTTGCAATTCTTGGTAATATAGTATCACTACGCGAATATTTACAGTCATTATAAAAACCAGGAAGAGAAATCATCATTTCAGTCTTAAGCAATTCTTTATCAGCTGATGAAAAGTTTTTTATTTTACTAATATATCTTTCAGGTAAAGTTGTATCTAAATTAGAAAGATTAGGATAATATTTCTTAAAAAATTGTTCTGGTGTTAAATTATTTAGAATTGCAGCTGGCTGTTGGGCAATTACAGCTCTTTCAGTTTTAGCTATTGAATTTGATGCTTTAACATTTTTAAGCATTTGTTGTTTATAAAGGTCTAAAAAACTATTAGAATCAAAACAATTTATACCTCTTCTGGATAAATCAAATGCTACTGTTTGAGCAATACCCGTATCGTCAACTAAATATCTTCCTGGAAGGGCAGTATTTCAATCAAGTCATTTTTCATTTTTAATTACTTTAGTGTCATTATACAATTCACTTCACATACTATCAAACGTTATAAAAGCACCATCAGCATATGTTAATAACATGTCTTTAAATGCTGGATTTATATCTGTTGCATTTTGGATAATTTTATAATCTAACGAATAAGCGTCTCTAATTGTCTTTGGATTAACTATGATGTCTCCGAAAAAAGTAAATGATGCATCATTTCCTAAAACAAATGAAACGTTTTGAAGTCCATTACCAAATCAACCTTTAAATATGTCGCCACGAGATCTTAATGGGTAATAAGTGCCACCTGCCAAACATACAATAATGTCATCAAACCCACTAACCATTGAATCAAGTTGCTTCATCTTTGTGTTAAATTCAATAGCAGAAGATATTGCATCAATTTTGACTTTAGAATTGATAACCGTATATGTATCTATTGCATGATTTGCAATAGCAGAAAATTTTAATGTTTTTTCCTTAACAAGTTCTAAAACTTCTTCATTTGTTAATAAATGATATTTTTCTTTAAATTCTTCAATTAATTTATTTGCATTTTTTAAATTTCGAGCACCTTCAAACTCATCTGATGGGGTAGTAAATTCGTTTAATTCTTTTGTTAATTCTCTTAAAACTTGTTGAAAATTATTTGATTTATCATTAAGCAATTTATCAACTTCTTTGTAAATGTCTGATTCTTTAGCTTCCTTATAATTTGATAAATTTTTATCATATAACAATTTTTGCTCAAAAAATTGTTTCTTTATTTTGTTAGTTAATCAACAATCAAATGCACCAAGTCCTAAATCTACAATAGCAAATAAAAAACTATGAGTAACAATATCAAGAATTAACGAGCTTGCAGAAACAACAACATCCATTCAAAATTTTACCTTATGAAGAGTCGACAATGTATTAGCATTATCAGATGATTCTTCATGTAATTTTTTGATAGAAGGATCATTTAAATATTTATACATATCAACAAATGATGCAAAACCTTCTTGAATCTCAGTCATTTCAAGTTGACTAACAGCAACTTCTTTTGCTTGATCGTCCGAATCATTATTAAGAGTTAAATTTATTGTGTTAGGATTGATTGATAAAATAGAATCTTTTTGTGAATTTACATTTGGGTTATAAAGACATAATTTTAAACTAATTTGTTTTGAAACATTAGATATAGATTCATTAAAATCAACTATAGCGCCAATAGCAAAAACGCCATCTACAATAGCCCCATTGCATGAATCTGCATTTATATTTGAAACAGCATCTGAAACAAATATATCTCCTAAAGAATTTAATTTAGTTTGAGAGACAAAATATTCATTTGATGAGGCATTTGTTGAATATGGATCAAATTGCTTTAAAGAATTAAGGAAAGCAGAATATTCTGGAAGATTTTCTTGAGAAAGTGAAGTGAAATTTATTAAATCAACATATTTGTTTGCAGCTTCAATTTGACCATTTTTATTGTCAGTAATAGAAATGTTTTCAAACTTATATGATGCCAATTTCTCATGAGTATTAATATCAGACAAGTAAAAAGCAAGTGTCATATTTGCTGTAACACAATCAGTTCATGTCATATCTATGACATTAAAACCTAATTCATATCCTGGAATTGTTGACTTAGACAATGGTAAATCTCGATATTCAAATAGTAATGGCAAAAGAGAATCTTCAGTTTGTGCTTTTAAATTTGATGAAGAATTCAATTCACTATATAGTTTGTGCAATGATGTTGTGTCTGTGGAATCTTCGGGATTAATAGCATTTGATAAAATTTTAAAATCTGAGTTTGTTAAAAGACCATCTAATTCGTTAAAAGCAAGAGCTTTTTCAACTTTTTCATGAAGTTTTTCTTGAATAAGTTTTTTAATTCCTTGAGTTAAAAATAAATCAGATTCTTCTTCACATAATTTTGAATTTTGTGCTTCTAACAATAATTCATTTAGTTCTATATTTGTTTCATTAAAAATTTCAGATCTTTTTGCATCAGACAAACCAGGTATTGAATTGATATTAGACAAAACAGAATCTTTAATTAAATCAAAATTTTTATTAGTTGATCTTCAATCAATTGTGTGGTTATCTTCAGAAATTGATAAGTCGTTTAACATTTCATAAACATCTTCTGAATCACGAACTTTTTGATTTTTGTATGTTTCAACTTTTAATTCAAGATTAGATTGGTATTCTTGTTTTTGTTCTTCTACAAAACTTTCTTCATCTGAATATGAACTTCTAATTTGTGGAGAAGACTCATAAAGTACTCTTGATTTGTGTTCATTACCATTAATCATTTGGTTTTTTTGCAAATCAACATCAATCCATGTGTGGTCATTAGCAACAAATGTATTAATATTTTTGTTGTTTGAACAAGATGACAAAGTAGAAGAGGTCAATGTGGAAACCAACATAGACGACAGTAATGTTGAATAAATTATCTTAGATTTTAATCTAATCATATATTTTTCCTATATATAAGAATATCTTAATAATTATAAGAAATGATAAGAAAAGAAAAATTTAAAAATATTTATTCTATTTTTAGTTCTTATTAGATCAAATCCTAATAAATTAAAATTATTTAGAAAAATTGAAAAGATCGGTTACAAAATCTATAGCTTGAGAATAAAACATGAATATAATTGAGCCACCGATTGAAGCTACAATTAAAACTTTAGTTACTTTCAATCATGTTAAATTAGTAGTAGCGCTATTAGATATCATGATTGCATCAAAGTGAGTGGTGTCTGCTGCTTTACGTTTATTGTCAATAACAGCAAATTTACTAGAATAATTTTCTGCAATTTCGGCAAGTCTTTTTGCTTTTAGATCTTTAGACATTTTAGGATCTTTAAGAATTCTCTCAATAAGTGTTTTATCAGCTTCAGAAAAAATTGTGGCATTAGCTTTATAAGCACAATCTCTGTTTGCAACTATTTTAGAAAACTTTCTCTTAAAAGCAACAGAAGCGGATTCTTTGTATTCCTTAACACTAACCCTCGTTACTTCATTAATATCCAATGCTTTGTCAAAATGATTTTCTATATATATTTGATTTGCTTTTGCAGCAATTCCTTCATTATTTAGATAATTTTCCACAGATAAGTTTCTCATTCTACTTTCACTGTTGAAATTATTAACATTTCTTCTAAATTCTTCTCTATCAAAAACATATGAAGGAATGAATTCATAAACATTTTCTCCACTACTTGCCAATTGCGGTAATGCAGTTGTGCTACGCGAAAACTTGTTATCGTTATATCAACCAGGAAGAGAAATCATCATTTCAGTTTGAAACAATTTTTTGTCAGCTGACGAAAGATTCCTTATTCTATTAATATAAGCTTCAGGTAAACTTCTATCTAGGTTAGAAAGTCTAGGAAAATATTTCTTAAAAAATACTGATTATAAGAAAGCGTTTTTTGCAGATGTTGTTAATTCATTTTTAGTTTTATATGACAATTACGGTAGTGATTATCAAGCTGAAATAACTAATTTTGATGTTAATAATAATTTAAAAAATGTATCTTTTTCTATTGATATTAACATTCCTAAATTTTCTAAGAAAATAGTATATAAAATTAAAAATTATCAATTAAGTTATATCTCGCCTGGTGAAGAAAGCACTAAACTTTCTCGTGTATATACTATGTGATCAATTTATCTTTCACCAAACGTTGCATTACCTGGTCATGTATCTTATTATGATAGGACAGAAATTGATACATCTACAGGAAAGCAAACTTATTTCCATTCAACAGATAAATTTATTCTTACTAATTCTTATTATTTGTCTAAATTTATGAGTAAGAATTTACTTCCTGATAAATACAAATTAATTTCAGTGAAATATTCTGATGCTACTTCTACAACTGAACTTGCTTCACCGAGGTTAAATAGCAGTGCAGTCCCTGGTAGCCTTGTTGATAATGTTACTTATTATTTAGATTCTTGAATTTCAGATCTTGATTACAACGCAAAAATCTATTCAATACTAAACCCTCAACATTTTTTCACTAATTCTCCAAGCTTACCTACTAACTTTGATGAATATTTTACAGCAAAAGATTTGTTAATATATGTAACTAACCAATGTGCTATCGATAGTTCATCAATTCCATCAACAAATGACTTTGCTATCAAATTTTCATTAATTGAAGGGTTTGCCTTCACTCAAGAATCAGCTTCTTATCTTAACTATTATTCTGAATACCCACTTAGTCATTCCTTTTCTCATTCTTGAATTAAATGATCACTATAATATTTATTAGTGAACTAATAAATAACTTATGAAAATAATTGATGGCAAGTTAGTTCAAACACAAATTTGTGATGAACTAAGAAAAGAGATTGAAGAATTAAAATCTAGAAATATTGTTCCAACTCTTAAGATTATCCAAGTTGGTGATAACCAAGCAAGTAATGTTTATGTTAGAAACAAAATCAAATTAAGCGAAACTGTAGGCATTAATACAACTGTAGATAAACTTCCTGAAAATATTACAGAAACAGAATTAATCAATCGTATCAAAGATTTGAATAATGATAAAAACATTAATGGTATATTAGTTCAATTGCCAATTCTTTCTCACTTAAGTGAGAAAGAAGTAATTGAAACTATTGTTCCAGACAAAGATGTTGACTGTTTTAACTTGGTAAATGTTGGTAAATTATGAACTGCTAAAAAACAAGATATTTATTTAAAGCCATGTACACCATGTGGTGTTATTGAAATGTTAAAGAAATACAACATTGAAATGTCTGGCAAACATGTTGTTATTATCGGTAGAAGTAACATTGTAGGAAAACCTCAAGCTGCATTGTTTTTATTAGAAAATGCTACAGTTACAATTTGCCATTCAAAAACAACTAATTTAAAAGAAGTATGTAAACAAGCTGATATTTTAGTAGCAGCTGTTGGTCGTGCTAAAATGATTAATCATGAATATATCAAACAAGGTGCTGTTGTAATTGATGTTGGTATGAACAGAGATGAAAATAACAAACTTTGTGGTGATGTTGACTTTGAAGATGTAAAAGATATTGTCTCTTATATCACTCCAGTTCCTGGAGGCGTTGGTCCTATGACCATTACTATCTTGTTAAAAAACTTAATAAATGTAACAAAACTACAAAACAAATAATGACATACGGTTTAATATTAGCTGCAGGAATAGGTGAAAGATTAGAAAAAGGTGTTCCTAAAGCACTAGTGGTTGTTAATAAAAAACCAATTTTTATTCACTCTTTATTAACTTTTAGTAAGAATAAAAACATTGACAAAATAATCGTTGTTTGTCATCCAAAATATTTAAAATCTTATGAACAACTATCAAATAAATTTATTAAAAGAAAAGTTTACTTTTGTGAAGGTTCAATTAAAGGCAGACAAGAATCTTTAAAAAATGCAATAGAATTCATAAAACAAAATTTTAAATTAAATTTAGATGACATCATAGTAACTCATGATTGTGCAAGAGCAAACGTTAATGATACAGTTATTAATAATGCTATTATGTTGACAAAAAAAGTTGGATACTCAACTGTAGCTATTAAATTAAATGATTCATTATTTGATTTAAATAAAAACTGCTATATCAACCGTGATCATAAATTATTAATTCAAACTCCTCAATCTTTTCAATATAAATACTGAAAAAATAAACCTGTTGGTAAATCAACAGATCTATTTTCATATTTAAATTTAAAAATTACTAACAAAAATATTGTTAATGGTTTTTGTAATAATTTCAAAATTACTAACAAAGAAGATTTACTTGCCTTCAACAAAGTTAATTAAGCAATAACAGAATTTAAATTCTTCTTCTTCAAAAGTACAAAGTTTAGAATTAAAGAATGGATAAACTTTAAGATTTTTATGAAATGAGAAAAATTTCTTAGTTTTTTTAAAATCTACTATTTCATCTTTATCAGATAAAAACAAGCATAGATCATAATTTTTAGAATATTTTTTCTGTGCTATTTTAATCCTTTTCTTAATGTAAAAATGATGAAAGTATCTTAAGATTTTTTTAATATCACTAATGTTAGCATTGGTTACAACATTTTCTAAACGACTAGTTTGAATTCAATTAACATCATTTTTTAATTGATCAATATTGTTGTATAACAAATTTGTACAATTAGCATCTTTGTATAGAATACTTGAAACTTGTCTTCTTCCCTTTCATGAAAATAACACAAATGGTGAAACATAAACAACTTTCTTAATCTTCCTGTTTATCCCTTGTTTTTCATTTAAAAAAGGAATAATTGCTGCACAGTAATATTGAGCAACAATGACAGTGTTTTCTAAATCAATATTTTTTTCATTAATATATGTTGCAATCAAATCACATCATTTATCTATAGAAGGCTTATTGATGATTGGATGATATTCTTCATCAAAGAAAACATTTAAAGCATAAAAATTAAATTTTTTAGATATTTCTTTTGCAACTGCTTCATATCTAATTTTTGATAGCACATCAAAAAGAAACAAAACATTGATTGGTTTTTGGTTCTTTTTATCTTGACATGGATAATATATTTCTTGAAATCTAAAACTAGACATTGTATTTATTTAAATATTATATATATTTAGAATAATGATAGTTGGTCGTCATCATTTAGTCCATCTAACATTCCAACGTTGTTCATTCATTCTAAAATAGATTTAGAAATTTTAGTTCTATTGTATAAATCTTCTTTAGAGGCAAATGGTTTTTTTGTTCTTTCTTCTTCTATAGAATGTGCAGCTACATTACCTAACTGAGGAATTTTATTAAAAGAAACAATTAATGATTTGCCATCAATAATAAATTCTTTAGCTTTAGATTTATCAATATCAGGTTTTTTGATATTAAATCCTCTAAGGTATAATTCTAAAGCAACTTCATAAACAGAAATCATATCAATATCTTTTTGTTTAACAGTTGATTTTAAGAATTTATCATTTAACTTACGTTTAATATCAGCAATTTTTGCTTTAATTACTTCTGGACCTTGACAGATTGTTTCAATATCAAAATTTTCACATCTAATACTAAAGTATGCAGCATAAAATGCTAATGGATAATGAACTTTAAACCAAGCAATTCTTCATGCCATTAAAACATATGCAGTTGCATGAGCCTTAGGGAATAGATATTTGATCTTCATACATGAATCAATATATCATTGAGGAACATTACCTTTCTTTAAAATATCTATATATTCTTGTTTAATACCCTTACCTTTACGAACAGATTCCATTACATTAAATGCTACAGAAGGTTCAATACCTAATTTAATTAATGTCAACATGATGTCATCACGACAAGTAATAACATCAGATAATGTCATATTCATATTAGAGATTAAATTAGCAGCATTATTTAATCAAACATCTGTACCATGAGATAACCCTGATATTCTAATTAAATCAGCAAATGATTGAGGTTTAGCTGTCACTAACATTTGTCTTACAAATTCAGTACCAAATTCAGGAAGACCTACTGAACCTACTTTAATATTTAAAAAGTCATTTGAATCGATATGTAATGAATCTAATGAACTAAATAATTTCATTACTTGTTCATCTTGAACCGGAATATCTTTAGGGTTGATATTAGTAATGTTTTGTAACATTCTTAAAGTCGTAGGATCATCGTGTCCTAGAATATCAAACTTTAATAAATTATCATGTAATGATTCAAATGCAAAGTGTGTTGTGTATCAGTTTTGAGTTTTATCATCTGCTGGATAGTTATAAGGAGAGAAATCAAAGATATCCATTTCTTTTGGAACAATAATGATTCCTCCTGGGTGTTGACCAGTAGTTCTTTTAACATCAACACATTTTGAAACAACCCAATTAATTTGTGCTTGATTAGGCTGACAATCTGGATTTAATGTTTCATAATAATTTTTTACATAACCATATGCTGTTTTTTGTGCAACTGTAGCAATAGTTCCCGCTCTAAATGTGTGGTGCTCACCAAACATTTCTTTAACAAAATTGTGAGCGTTAGGTTGGTATTCACCTGAAAAGTTTAAGTCAATATCTGGAACTTTTTCTCCGTGGAAACCTAAAAATGTTTCAAATGGAATATTGTGCCCATTTATAACTAATGGCTTACCACATTTTGGACATAACTTGGGTTGTAAATCAAATCCATCATCTGTATTTGTATTTAATATATATTCTTTGCAGTTAGGGCAAATATAGTGAGGAGGTAATGGGTTAACTTCTGAAATGTTAGATAAATATGCAACTAATGAAGAACCTACAGATCCTCTTGAACCTACTAAATAGCCATCATCTAATGATTTCTTAACCAATAAGTGGGAGATTCAATAGATAATGCCATATCCATTATCAATAATACCTTTAAATTCTTTGTTAATTCTTTCTTCAATTTCTTTAGGTAAATTGTTACCATAGATTTTTTTAGCATTTTCTCAAACAATCTTTTGTAATTTTTCATCAGCATCTGGAATATTAGGAGGACATAATGATGATTTTAAAGGCTTAATATCATTTGGAATTTTATTAGCAAATTCCAATGAATTGTCAATTACAATTTCTTTAATTAAATTTGGATCACCTAAGAAATCAAATTCATCTAACATTTCTTTTGTTGTTCTTAAATGTAAATCAGGAACGATTTCAGTTGTAGTTTCTGCATATTTGTAGAAACGGTGTCTTTTGCCTTCTAATAGTTTACTATTAACATAAACTTTGTAAGCTAATTGATCTTGTTTATCTAAATAGTGAGCATCACTAACTGCTATTACTTTTTTATTAAGTTTTTTAGCTGTTGCAATAATTCTTTTAATTGTGTCTTTTACATTTTTAAGAGAAATATTCTCATTTTGTATTTCATGCAATAAATTATTTGGAGGAGCCACAAAAATGTAATCATAGTAATCTATTGCTTTTTCTAAGTCTTCTGGCAAACCATTAAGAGCAGTATCTCACACATCTCCTTCTGTTGGAGAGTTTGTTACAATTAAATGTTGCCTTGCTTTTTCTATTTCATCAACAAATACTCTTGGAGTATTTAATAAATTAGTTGTAAACGAATTTGAAACTATTCTATAAAGTTCTTTTATACCTTGTTGATCTTTAACATACAAGTTAGCAAAGCTTGTAAATTGTCTAGAATACAATTCAGAACATTGAATAGTATTAATCTTATCAATAGTTGTAATATTTTGATTTCTTAATAATCTTTGAAAAATATTTCAAACAGATGCTAATACCATTGCATCAAAATCAGCACGGTGAGCAATCTCATCTGTATATTCAATTTTATTTTTTCTACAGATTGCACCTAATGTGTGTCTATATAGTTCTTTGTTAATCGCTCTTGAAATTTGTAATGTATCTATCATTACATTTTTCAATGGTTCAAAACCGTTTTCAACTAATTTCTTATTTAAAAATCTAAAGTCAAAGTTAATACCATTATGGGCAATCAATACTGCATCTCCAATTCAAGATAAAATTTCTTTAAACACTTGTTTGAAATTTTTTGCATCTTCTAGCATTTGATCTGTAATTCTAGTGAGTTCTACAATTTTAGCCGGAATTGGTTTGCTAGGTTTGATGAATCTGTCAATTTCATCAATCTTAACACCATTTTTAATCTTAACAGCACCGAATTCAATAATCTCTTCATACTCGTTATATAAACCAGTTGTTTCTAAGTCAAATATAACATATGTGACATCAGAAATTAATTCATTAGAAGGATTAAGAACACATGGGATATTTCTAGAAAGTTTATCTATTTCAACACCGTAAATTATTTTTTGATTAAATTTTTTAGTTGCTCCCATGGCATCTGGGAAAGATTGAACATTATATCTATCGATGATAGATATTGCTGGCCATTTATATTTTGCAGATCTAGCAACTAACTCCGAAGCAGAAGCTAATCCATCAAATGCAGACATCTTAGTGTGAGCTAATAATTCTACACGTTTAATAGGCTCTTTGTCTTCAGAAACTTTATCTAAATCATGCTCTGCTAAACAAATCTTATCAATAGTACCAGTCAACTCATTGTATTGGTACTTATCAATAGATAATGTAATTTTTGCTTTTATTCAATCCCCAACTTTAAATGAAGCCAAATAGTTGTAAGGTAAATTAACTTTTCTATAAAAATTATTAGATACCGTTTCAAACCCTTTAATGTTAATAGAATTTTCACAATCTGTGATCGAATAAATAAAAAACCTTTTATTGTTTTTAGTGGTAATCGCTTCAATAGCAAAGATCTTACCATAAATTGTTGCATTTCTTAACTCTGGAGCTAATTCTCCAATAGGCGTTGGTTTAGATGTAATTTTATTATCAATTTCTACTTGACTTTGAACAGCAGGTGAATGTTTCTTTTGATAATTGATTAATTCTTGTCTTCTTTTTTCTTTACTAATTTCTAAATTTTGACGATCTTTATCTAATTCATAATCAAATGTTTTACACATTAAACCAATAGAATTAAAAAAATCTTTTAATAGAACTTCATGTTTTTTTAATTCCTCTAGTTCGTTTTTGTTAAAGTATTGAAAAATCAATGTTCCTTTATCATCAGTATAAAAAGGAATCATTGGCAGCAATTGTTTAAGAACAGATGATGCTTGAATTTTTTCTTCACAAAAAAAATTAAGATATTTTTTTAATGATTCTTCATTAAAATCTAAATCATGTTTAGGTTTAATTTCAAAAACTAGTTGTTCTTTAAATTCTTCTTCTTTTGATTTAATTTTTTTGTACAAATCAAATTCCAAAGGTTTGTCCAAAGATAAAGTGATTTTAATTTTATTTAATAAATCCGTTGGTGGAGTAATAGAAATAGTAGAAATCTTAATCAAAGAATCACATTCATCTTTGGTTAAAATATTAGTTTCAATTAAAAACCTAATTATCTTCTCCATGTTATCAGTGAATTCACTTAACCAAAATACTTGAAACAAAAATATAAACCATTAAGAAACAACCAATTAATGTTAAAATTTCTTCTGCTCTTTGGTTAATTTTTCTTTTACCATTTCCTTCGTATAGTTTCACAGCTATTTTTCACCCATCCAATGGAGGGAATGGCATTAAATTAAAAACAGCTGAAACTAAATTAAGTAATAAGAATACTTGAAGCATTATTAGTCCTCAAGTGTTAGAATATTGAGCTACATCTGGTAATTCTACAAAGATGTTAGATCCTTCTCCACCTTTAAATACCATGCAATATCCAATTGCTTTTAATGACATTCCTAAGTTAACAAAAGGATTAGTCAATGAATAACCCATTGCATTAAATATTGCTCAACAACATGGTCAAAGAATTAAAAAAGCTAAAAAGTTAATTGATACACCAGCAAACATAATAAGTAAATATTGTCATGGTTTAGTTTGCTCTAACAATAGTTTGCCTTTTGGAAGTGGTTTCATGATAAAACTATAGTTTTTATCATCTATTTGATCACTGTAAATATTTCTTAATTGTTTACTATCAAATAAAACATATGCCACCAAAGGAATTAGTTTAATTGAAACTCTCATTCCTTTTTTGGTATATCTTTGGTATGGTTTTGGTCCAATACCAATTGAAATTTCTTTAACATTAACTTTAAATATTATTCCTGCAGCAAAATGACCAAGTTCATGTATTGTTGCTACAAACAATAACATTAAGATGGTTATTAAATACAATAAAAAGATTGTTAGACCTGAGCTCATGATTATTTAACTAAATTTTGAACAAATTTTCTTGTTAGTTGATCAACAATAAAGATTTGTTTAAAAGATGTTATCTTAATAATTTTAATCTTATTAATTGTTAAATTAATAAAATATGTAATTTCTTTGAATTTAATTTTATTATTAGCAAACAACTTAATTAATTCTTCATTAGCTGCATTAATAACAATAGGTAGTGAAGAATCAGGATTTTTTAACACTTCTTTAGCTCATTTAATTGGTAAATATTTATTTTCATCAATTAAATCAAAGTTCAAATTAAGATTCTTAAAATTTAACGTACTTATTAAACTTGATTTACCTGATTTAAATTTACTTAAGGCTAATTGGATTGGTAATTCCATGTTAGGCTTTGACATAATTGCAGCAATTGAATTATCTTTAAATTCAACCATTGAATGCACAATTGATTGTGGATGATAAATAGGAACGATATTCTTAGTATTAAACAATCAATAAGCTTCAATCATTTCAAAGCACTTGTTAACAAGTGTAGCTGAATCAATTGAAATTTTAGAACCCATTTTTCAATTAGGGTGATTAATTGCTTGCTTATATGTAATATTATTTAAATTATTTCTGCTATAAAACGGTCCACCAGATGCAGTAATATAAATTGTTTTTAATTCTTTTTGTTTATTACCTACAGCTTGAGTAATAGCTGCATGCTCACTATCTACTGGATAAATATGAACATGGTTCTTTTTAGCCAATCTCATGACATATTTACCAGACACTACTAATGACTCTTTGTTAGCTAAAGCAATATCAACCTTATTTTTAATTGCAGCCATTGTCACTTCTAAGCCTGCAAACCCCACAACAGCATTCACTACTAAATCTGGTCTAGTCTTTTTAATTAATTCATCGTAACTATTAACATTAGATTCTTGTTTGTGAATAGGAGAGTAACAATATTTTATATTGTTGCTCTTAACTATTGATTTGGCTTTTTTAAGGTTCTTGTTGAATGTTATCCCAACAATTTTATGTTTTAAATGTTTAATGACTTTAATTGTTTGTTGTCCAACAGAACCTGTTGCTCCACAAACTAAAATTACCATTGACTACCTGTAAAGAATAAGTAAATTGTGTGATCCGAATCTATTGATCATACAAAACAAATTAATGTATAAATACAAACAATAAAGATTAGTGCATCAATTCTATCTAGCACTCCTCCATGACCTGGCAAGAATTGAGAGAAATCTTTAATGTTATTTTTTCTCTTAATAACACTAAATGATAAATCGCCTAACGTGTCTGCTAAGATTAATACAATTAAGATAGCAGATAAACTTAATCATCAACCTATGTTATTAATCTTCATATTTGAATTTTCAGAGAATTCATGAGATCCCAATAAATCTCCTTGAATATTAGGATTTAATGAAAAAATTCCAGCGATTGCTAGTAATAGGCATAAAGTTAATACTAATGAAATTAGAAATCCTTCAATTGTTTTATTAGGAGAAATCTTAGGAGCTAATTTATGTTTACCAAAGAAACTTCCTCCTAAATAGGCAAACGAATCTGCACATCATGTAATTAGTAATAAAAATAAGAATGTAGTAAAAAATTTAAAAATTAAAATGTAATAGATAGCAAAGAATGTCATTGGTAAAACAATAGCCATTAATGGGGCAGTAATTTTATTGAATTTGCTACCATGTTCATTAAATAATGCTATATATCACAAAACAGCCAATACAACAATCGGAACAATTCCTACGCCTAAAAAGACATATCCATAATCAGAGAATGGTTCTGGATCATTTAACATTGCTAGACAAAACACAAATCCAATAACTATTGATAAGAAATAAAGAATTTTTGAATAAGTTCTAAAGAACTTGATAGAGTTCTTAAAGCAACAATTCATGTATTCAACAAGACATTGGTACGCTATTCCTAATAAAATAAAGGCTAACACCAATGCAAACATTGTTGATATACCTTCTTGAGTGTATTCTTCGCTAGAATATTTAAATCATGGATTATCATAAGAAGATAACATTCCAAAAAATAAAATCGCAAAAGATACTGCTACTACTAAAATTGAAGTTTTAGTTCTTGTTTGTAACTTTTTCTTTTGATCACTTGAAAATGTATTCATTTTAAAATTATTTTCCATTATATTTTTCCAAACCTTCTATGTCTTTTGTTGTATTCTATTATATTAGATTTAAGATTACTAATCTTATAGTTTGGTCACATTGTTTTTTCAAAAATTATTTCCGAATAAGCTAATTGATATAAAAGAAAGTTACTTATTCTTTTTTCATTTCCTGTTCTGATTAATAAATCAATATCAGGAATATTAGATGAAAATAATTTTTTGTGTTTTAATCCGTATTCAATATCTTTTCTTCCACTGTAATTAAATACAACATTTAAAATTAATCCTGTATTTTTACTTGTTTTTGTTTGAATGGTCTTTATTTTAGTTAACAAACTTTTAGGAAGTTTATCATCAAAACCTGTTCATACAAATTTAATATTAAGTTCTTGTAATTTATTAATTAATTCATTACTTAATGAATCAGAAAGTAATTTAATTAAATATTTAACTTCTGGTTGCGGACGACTTCAGTTTTCTGTACTAAAAGCAAAAACTGATAGCCATTTAATATTAAGCTTTTGCTTAACAATTTCATTTACTAAATTTTTAAGAGCATCAACCCCTTTTTTATGACCAAAAGTTCTTGGTTGATTTTTACTTGTTGCTCAACGACCGTTACCATCTAAAATTATGCCTACGTTTATGTTTTTAGGCATAATTACATGCTCATTAATTCTTTTTCTTTAGATTCGTAAGAAGATTCTAATTTGTTGTTATAGTCTTTAGTTAACTTATTAAGTTCTTCTTCAAAGTATCTTAATGTGTCTTCAGACATTCCGTCTAGTTTCTTAAATGTACTTTGAACATCTTTTCTAATGTCTCTGATCTTGTTTTTAGTTTGCTCTAAAATTTGTTTAGCTTTTTTAACATTATCACGTCTATTTTCTTCTGTTTGTGGCGGGAAGATTAATCTAATGTTATCAGGATTGATTTGGGGATTAACTCCAATGTTAGCAATACTAATAGCTTTTGCAATGTCATGAACTTGTGACTTGTCATATGGTTTAATTAAAATTTGTCTAGCATCAACGATTTGTAAATTAGCTATTTGGTTTAATGGCATAAATTCACCATATGCATTGACTTTAACATTATCTAAGATAGATAATGAAACACGACCAGAACGAATTTTTTTAAATTCATTTTGCATTCATTCCATAGGGGCAATTGCTTCTAATTCAAATTGTTCTTTTAATTGATTTCATTCCATAGTTATTTTGTAATAATTGTAGTTTTAGTTTTACCAGCAACAGCTTTTAAAACACCATTGTCTTGGTTGTTGTTAAAGACAACGAGCTTAATATTGTTGTTTTTGCAGAAAGTAATTGATGTCATGTCCATTACTTTCAAATCCATTTTAATGATTTGATCATATGTTAATTTATCAAATCTCTTAGCATTCTTATTTTTGTTAGGATCATCTGAATAAACACCGTCTACTCCGTCTTTTCCAACTAAAATGCATTTAGCATTAATTTCAGCTGCATGTAATGCAGCACCTGTATCAGTTGAAAAGTAAGGAGAGCCAGTACCTGCTGCAAAAATGCAAATGTAACCATTATTTAAATGTTCCTTAACATCATCTAAGTTGTATGTGTAAGCAACTTTTGGCATATCTACTAATGAGTAAACGCATGCTTTAGCATTTTGTTTTTTAATAACTTCTTTTAAAGCAATGGAGTTAATAACTGTTGCTAACATCCCCATGTAGTGGGCTTGATCAATATCATATAAATCAGCGTTTGCATCTTGGCCTCTTCAAATATTACCACCACCAACAATAACACCAATGTTATATTTTTTAGATAAAGAAATCAATTGTTTAGCAAGGTTTACTAATTTCTTACCAGATAGTACAGCATCAGAGGTTTTATCCCTTAATGCTGCACCTGAAAGTTTAACAATAATATTAGGCTTTTGCATAACTATTTCATTTGGCTAGCAACTTCAGCTGCAAAGTCTTCAACTTTCTTTTCGATTCCTTCACCTACTTCATATCTGTAATAAGCTTTTAATGAAGTGTTGTTTTGTTTTAAGTATTCATTAATTTTTTTAGATGGATCGATTACAAAATTTTGTTCTGTTAAACAAACTTCAGCTATTAATTTGTTAATTCTTCCTTTAACTATCATTTCAGCTTTATCTGCTGGTTTACCTTCAGCGATTGTTTGTTCTTTTAAAATCTTTGATTCATTTTCTAATCAAACTTGATCTACACTATTTCTATCCATGAATTTTGGAGCCATAGCTGCTGCGTGCATAGCAACATTCTTACCAATTGTTGGATCAACTTTATTAGCTAATACAAGTAAAACAGCAATCTTTTTGTTAAAGTGTTCGTAAGCACCAAAAGTATCATTTTCATCTTTTGTTACTAATTGAAATCTTCTTAAAACAATTTTTTCTCCAATCTTTGAAGTTAATTCTGTGCAAGCTTCTTCAACTGTGTTTCCAGTTGGAAGTTTAACTTGTAAGCAAGCATTTAAATCAGCAGGAGCTGCTGTAAGAATGGCTGCTTTAATAGCACTTGCTAATTCTAAAAACATTTCGTTTTTAGCAACGAAATCAGTTTGTGAGTTGATTTCTAAAATAACTGCCTTGTTTCCTTCAACACCAATTGAAGTAATACCTTCAGCTGCAATAGCACTAGCTTTTTTAGCAGCTTTTGCTATTCCTTTTTCTCTTAATCATTCAGCTGCTTTTTCTAAATCATCATTATTTTCATCTAAAGCCTTCTTAACATCCATTATTCCAGCTTGAGTCATTTCTCTTAATTTTTTAATTAATTCTGGTTTTGTCATAATTTTTATCTTTTTATATATTTTAATATATTAATAAATTAAATATTCAAATTTTATAGATTATTTTATTAATTAAATAAAAAAAGACTATAACAATAGCCTTTTTAAATTAAATTTCTTGAAACTAAATTATTTAACGATTAAGATTTGTTTTCCAGAATTAGTTTTTCCAAAAATAGGTTCTGATAATTTTCTATTATTAATAGATTCTGAAAGAACAATAACAGGGGTAATAGTGTCTAATTTATTTTTCTTAATTAAATCTAAATTAGCTTCTACCACTTTTTGACCCGCTTTAACTTGTGCACCAACTTTAACTAAATGATTAAATGGTTTTTGGTTTGCTATTTTAACTGTATCAATACCAATGTGTACAAGTACTTGAACTCCATTGTTAGCTTCAATAGCATAAGCATGGTTATTTACTAATGTAACTTTACCAGTTATAGGAGCAACAAAACTTCCGTCAGTTGGGATAATAGCAAATCCTTTTCCCATAGTGTTTTCACTAAAAGTAGAATCTTTTACTTTCTTTGTTGAAACAATTTCTCCATTAGCAGGAGCACAAACTATCACTTCTCCTGTTGATTGTTTATTCAAATTATTGTTTTCAACTTTAGTTGCTGCAACTGGAGCGTTTTCATTTACGACTGGAGCTTTAATTTTTCCACTGATAATGTCTTTAATAATATTTTTTAAAATATCTGCTTGAGTACCAAAAATAGCATACACAGATTGATTTGATGGATATACAACACCACGTGCTCCTAAATCTAAAATCTTTTGTTTGTTTGTTTTAGATCTATCAGCTACTTGGATACGTAATTTAGTAATACATGCATCAACATTTTTAATGTTTTCTTGGCCACCATATGCTTTAATTAATTGAGCAGCTAAGACAACCATAGGATCACTTTCAACAGATTGTCCATCTTTTCTAGCTAAATAATCTTTCTTAGTGTACATTTTAATTACACCTGCATTTGGATCTCTTCCAGGAGTCTTAATGTCAAAATGTTTGATTGCTCAGTAGAACATAAAGAAGTATGCAACAGCAAGAACTAAACCAACAACTATTACTCAGTAACAGTTAGCACCCATTTTTGATATATCTGGTAAAACACCATAAATGAAGAAGTCAATAACACCACCAGAGAATGTCATACCCATATGTGCATGAAGAATAACCATAAACATAGCGCTAAAACCACACATCACTGCATGGAATCCTCAATACAATCAAGGAGCTAAGAATAAGAATGTAAATTCTAATGGTTCAGTAATACCAGTTAAGAAGCTTGTTAAAGCAGCAGAAAGAATAATTGAGCTTGCTACTTTTCTATTTTCGCCTTTTGGTATTGTTAATACCATTGCAGCAGCAGCTGCTGGTAATGCAAACATCATTATTGAATATCTACCAGACATGTATTGACCAGCAAATACACCTTTTAACCCTGTTTTTAAAGATAAGTTATCAAATGTTAATCTAACTAATGAAGCAGTACCAGCTGCAGGAGAGGCAGAGTCTGCAACTCAAATTTGTTTTCCAGCAATGTTTTGGAAGAACATTCAAATTTGTTGATCACCTTGAATAGACGTTGTTGTACTTGGAATGTTATATCCTAATAACGTACATAATTGAGTTCAAGTGTAATTTGCATAACTAACACCATCAAGACTAATGTATGCATGACCATCAAATATAAAGTTAGCAGTTAAATCTACTTGTCCACCAACTGCTGTATATCATAATGGTGTATAGAACGCATGGTGCAATCCAAAGGGGCCAAGTGAACGAGAAATAAAATCATTCAAGAAGGCATTGATACCACCATATCCTGATAAAGATCCTAATGCTTGTCCAAAACAGAATAGTCCTAAACCAACTGCAGGTCATACTAATGAAAATAAAATAGATAAAGGAATCATTGTCATGAAAGTGACAATTGGAATAAATCTGATTCCTGAGAAGAATCCAATAATTTGTGGAAGTTGGATATTTTTAAATTTGTTGTATAACATCGCAACAGTAAATCCAACAGTTAATCCACCAAATACTGATGTACATAATGATTTAATACCGACATTTGATGTGAAGATGGAATTAAACATTGTTATTCCTTTGCTTCCTTCAAATGTATAGAACAAGAATCTATATCAGTCTGTTACTACAACACCATCATCATTTACATGTGTTTTTGTAATAATAAATGCACTTTGTAATGCACAAAATACAATTCAACCTACAAACGAAGACAAACCAGCTACACCAATATCTCCTGTAAATGTAATAGCAATTGCAACAGCAAATAGAACTGCTAAATTATCAAAGATAACTTGACCAGGTGCTTTAATAACCATTCCAAAAATGTTACCAAAACTTCCACTAGGACAGTTTGTTGCAATCGCTGAACCGATACCAAGGAATAGTCCAGCAATTGGTAACATTGCAATTGGTAACATTAAACCACGAGAAAGCTTAGCAATTACTTCTCTTGCTCCACCACCTGTGGATTCTTTGTTTTTTTTCTTTTTGAATATGTTAAATTTCATTTTCATAATTTATATAGTATACCATTATTTGTTTTTATTGATAACAGATAAATATTTTTTTACAATTTCTAGTGGTCTAGTTATGGCTGAACCAACTACTATAGCATGAATATCTGTTTTATTCAATGCATTAGCCGCAGTTTGTGGATCTCATACTCCACCTTCTAAAATAACTTTTGCATTAACATGTTTTGTACATCACTTAATAAATTCAAAATTATTCTGTAAATTATTTTTCCCTGATGTTTCTTCTGTATATCCTCTTAAAGTTGTACCAATAATGTCAAACCCTAATCTGTCAGCATTTAGAACATCCTCTTTGCAAGAACAATCAGCCATGATGATTTGTTTAGGATAATTTGTTCTAATAAATTTAACAATTTCTTCCAAAGATTCTTTTGGTCTTTTTCTAAGAGTTGCATCTAAAGCAATAACTTCTGGTTTTAGTCTAAGAAGTTTTTTTACTTCTTTGATGGTTGGAGTAATAAAAACTTCTGAGCCTTCATATTTTTGTTTAATTATTCCAATAACAGGAATATTTAATTTGTTTCTTTTAATTAATCTTTTGATTGACCTAATGTGAGGAACTTGACTAAGACGTAAACTTGTTGCTCCACCTTCAATACAAGCTTTAGCCATTAAAGTAATGGTTTTCACATTGTTTAATGGTTCTTTATCAACAGCTTGACAAGAAACAATCAGTGTTTTTTTTGTATGTTTAAAATAATCCATAATGTGGATTATTATATTTATTTAATGTTAATAATATTGAGAATAAAAGCCTAAATTTATATGAATACTAATGCTTTTTTAGTTTTTTGGCAAAAAAAAAAAAAAGAAAGTATAATTTTTTCACAAATAAAAATATTCACTATTTTTAAAATTAAATGAAAAGCACTCAATTTACTTTTAAAAAATATAGAGATGTAAGAAGCACAATTGTTGGTTACATATCTTTATTTATTTATTTAGTAGTGATGTGTATTACTTATTATTATTCAATAATAACTATATTAAAGCCAGGAAGTAATTGGGTTTCAATTTTATACATTTTATTCTCTTTATTAACCCAAACATTGTTTTTTTACCCCGGAATTCTTTGTTTAATAACTTCAATAATTTCATTGATTCTTGGTAAAAAATCATTTAATTTTTCAACATCAATTGTATCTTTAAAAAAATATCAAGATTTATCAAATGTAAAAGTTGCATTACTTTATACAACTAAAGATGATTTTATTACTGATGCTGCAAGCACAATGTTGAATCAACAGACTCTTGATGGGAAGATCAATAAAAATTATGTTCCTATCATTTTAGATGATTCAACAAAAGAAAGATTCATATCAATAATTGATAAATTTAGTAAAGATAATGGTGTAAAAGTTATCAGAAGAGGCAACAATGGTCCTAGAACAAAATCAGGAAATTTAAACTATTTCTTTGAAAATTTTTTAAATGATTTTGACTATTTTGTAGTTCTTGATGCTGATACATATTTGGAAAACAAATGATGTTCAAAAGCTATTCAATATTTTGAAAGATTCAAGGATGTCGGAATTGTTCAAGGTCTTAATAATGTCGTAACTAATATCAATAATTTTTTTCAGGATTTTATTACTCCTAACAATAAAGAAAGTAAAGAATTCTGAGGAATAGAAGGTGAAATATGTAACTTGTATTCAATAATGTTGTGTACAGGACATGCATGTATGTGATCAAAAGACTTAATAAAGAAGAATGAAGGAAAAATTGTTAATTGTATCTCTGAAGACTGAACGCTTTCAATTGATGCTAAAAAATTTAATTATGAGTGTGTTTATACTAGTAATTGCATTGCAAAAGAAGAAGTTCCACCAAACTATTATGCTTATAAGAAAAGACATTTAAGATGAGAAGGTGGTGCTTTTGAATTTTTTCATAGCTATTTCTTTAAAATTTTAAAATCAAAATTTCACTTTTGACAAAAATGATTAATTTTTAATCAAGCAACAAACATTTTTTTAACGCCTTTTAACTTCTTTGTTAATTCTATATTAACTTTTTTAATGATGTTTTTTAGCGGTGATCAAACTTATGTTACTTTCCCTTATTTTGTATCTGTAATGAATATTGTTCTTTTTATTCTTTCAGCTATTACATTACCAGGTAAAGCTGTTATTGCTAAATCTTCTCCAATTAGAGTCTTTATTACCTCGTATGTTACAACTTTTGTAACGACATCTATAATGCCTTCATTGTTGATTGAATACCTTATGATGCTATGTGGTAAAAAAATTATATTTAGAGTATCTATAAAAGAAAATATGAAAATTACTTTTAAAGATTTTATAAAAGGTTCTTGATTTGATGTTGTTTTTTGAGCAATGCTATTGATTTTCATGTTTGCTGCTTGTTGATATGCAAATGCATGATATTTTCTTCTTACTCCATGAACAATCATTACTTTTTTATCGTTTGGTTCAATTTTTGTTCTTCCTTTCTTATCTAATATCACTTATAAGAAATTTTCTATTTAAATAAAAACTGAAAAATTTTTAGATAAATTTCCATTTTTTTGTATAATGATACACACAAAGTAGTTGTCAAGAAAAATAAGAAAGGAAATATGCCAACAATCGCACAATTAATTAGAAAAGAAAGAAAATCTAAATCAAAGAAGAGTAAATCTCCTGCTTTGAATAGTTCTTTCAATTCAATCAAAAACACAGAGAAGTATAAACCTTCTCCATTAAAAAGAGGAGTATGTACCAGAGTTGGTACCATGACTCCTAAAAAACCTAACTCAGCTTTACGTAAATATGCTAAGGTTAAGTTAACAAACAAACAAGAAGTATTAGCTTATATTGGTGGTGAAGGTCACAACCTTCAAGAACACAGTATCGTACTAATCCGTGGTGGTCGTGTAAAAGACTTACCAGGTGTACGTTACCACATTGTTCGTGGTGTTTTAGATACACAAGGTGTAGCTAAGAGAAACCAACAACGTTCTGCTTATGGTGCTAAAAAACAAAAATCAGATAAGAAATAGGAGTAAATAACAATGAGAAAGAATTCTGCAAAGAAAAGAGATATCTTACCTGACCCAGTATACAATTCAAAAATTGTAGCTAAAGCTATCAACATGATTATGTTAGATGGTAAAAGAGGTCTAGCTCAAAACACTTTATATGGTGCTTTTGAAAAAGTTGAACAAAAAACTAAAAAACCTGCAATTGAAGTTTTCAATAAAGCATTAGAAAACATCATGCCTGCACTTGAACTTAAAGTTAGACGTGTTGCTGGTTCTAACTATCAAGTACCAACTGAAGTTCCACCTGAAAGAAAAATCACTTTAGGTTTAAGATGATTAATTTTATATTCACGTAACCGTAGTGAAAAAACAATGTTAGATCGTTTAGCTAACGAAATTATTGACGCATCTAACAATACAGGTGCTTCTGTTAAGAAAAAAGAAGACACTCACAAGATGGCTGAAGCAAACAAGGCTTTTGCTCACTTGAGATTCTAATAAGAAAGGATTTTATAAATATTTATGGCAAGACAATTCCCAATGGAAAAATACCGTAACTTCGGTATCATGGCTCATATTGATGCTGGTAAAACTACTACATCAGAACGTGTTTTATTTCACACAGGTAAAACTCACAAAATTGGTGAAGTTCATGACGGCGGTGCTACTATGGACTGAATGGCACAAGAAAAAGAACGTGGTATTACTATTACATCAGCTGCTACTTATGCAGTATGAAAAGGTTATGAATTAAACCTTATCGATACTCCCGGACACGTTGACTTTACAGTTGAAGTAGAACGTTCATTAAGAGTATTAGATGGTGCTGTTACCGTTCTTGATGCACAAAACGGTGTTGAACCTCAAACAGAAACTGTTTGAAGACAAGCTAACACTTACCATGTACCAAGAATTGTATATGTAAACAAAATGGATAAGATTGGTGCAGATTTTGAAATGTCTGTTAGATCTTTAAGTGAACGTTTAGGAGCTAACGGTGTAGCTATTCAATACCCAATTGGTGCTGAAAGCAACTTTAATGGTATCATTGATCTAGTTCGAATGAAAGCAATGATGTATGATGGTGGTGCTCATGAAGATTTTAAAGAAGTAGATATTCCTGCAGACTATGTAGATAAAGCAAACGAATTCCGTACAAAAATGATTGAAGAAATCGTTAACTTTGATGATGCAGCAATGGAAAAGTACTTAGGTGGTGAACAATTAACTGTTGAAGAAATCAAAAAATGCATCCGTAAAGGTGTATTATCTGCTGAATTCTTCCCAGTAATTTGTGGATCATCATTCAAAAATAAAGGTGTTAAAGCAATGCTTGACTGTGTAGTTGATTACTTACCTTCTCCATTGGATGTACCAGCTGTTGAAGCACACGATGACTCTGATAATATAGTTAAAGTTGAATCAACTGATGATGCTAAATTCGTTGGTTTAGCATTCAAAGTTGCTACTGACCCATTCATTGGACGTTTAACATTCGTTCGTGTTTATTCTGGTGTATTAAAATCAGGTTCATATTTAATGAACACAAACAAGGGTGTAAAAGAAAGAATTTCTCGTTTGGTTAAGATGCACTCAAATGCAAGAAATGAAATTGATGAAATTCGTGCTGGTGATATCTGTGCTGTTGTTGGTTTAAAATCTACAACTACAGGAGATACATTAGCTGAAGAAGGATTAAACATTAAACTTGAATCAATGAAATTTGCTGAACCAGTAATTTCATTAGCTGTTGAACCTAAAACAAAAGCTGATCAAGAAAAAATGTCTTTAGCTTTATCTAAATTAGCTGAAGAAGACCCTACATTCAAAACTCACACTGATGAAGAAACTGGACAAACTATCATCTCTGGTATGGGTGAATTACACTTAGACATTATTATTGATCGTATGAGACGTGAATTTAATGTTCAAGTTAACTCAGGTGCTCCGCAAGTTTCTTATAGAGAAACATTTACAATTGCTGGAGAAGCTGAAGGTAAATACATTAAACAATCAGGTGGTCGTGGACAATATGGACACGTTGTAATGAGATTTGAACCTAATAAAGATAAAGGTTATGAATTCGTTAATGATATTGTTGGTGGTAAAGTTCCTCGTGAATACATTAAACCAATTGATGCTGGTATCCAAGAATCAATGAAATCAGGTCCTTTAGCTGGTTATCCATTAATTGATGTAAAAGCTATATTATTTGATGGTAGTTACCACGAAGTTGACTCATCAGAAATGGCTTTCAAAATTGCAGCAAGTATGTGTTTGAAAGAAGCTAGTAAAAAATGTGGTCTAGTATTACTAGAACCTATCATGTCAGTTGATGTAACTGTTCCTGATCAATATTTTGGTGACACTATGGGAGACATTTCTTCTAGACGTGGTACTATTGAAGGTACAGAACAAAGAGGAAATGCTCAAATCATTAAAGCAAAAGTTCCTTTAAAAAACATGTTTGGTTATGCAACAGATCTTCGTTCATTCACTCAAGGACGTGGAAACTACATTATGCAATTCTCTCACTATGCACAAGCTCCTAAGAGTGTTGTAGAAGAAGTAGTTAAGAGCAAGCAAAAATAGTTCTAACTAGCAAAATAAAAATCCCACCAAACAATGGCGGGATTTTTTTACATAGAATATGCTTTATTGATTTTATTGATAATATTCTTTAAATTTTTAATTTCTTCAGGCTCTAATTCAACAATGGAATCTGAATCATGTTCATTTACATTTCTTAAGTATACTAAGCCTTTTAAAAATTTTCCCTCAGATTTTTCTATAACTTTTAAATCTCAAGTTAAAATATCTATTTTTTCCTTATTATTTAAAAATTGTTTTAGAATAGCACTGATTGAAGAATACGGCTGAATATTATATTTTGAAACACATTTAGTTATTGTTGAACCCTTTACGTTAAGATATTGACTTCAATTTTTCGCAATTATTTTATCAGCTGAAGAAATAAACGTTTTTCAACTTTCAGAAGGATTTTTTGAAACTTTTGGTGCAACACCAAGGAAATTTATGAAATCTTTTTTAATTACATCATTTAGTCATTTAATATAAACAACATCAAGCATTTTTTTAATTTCACTTTCCATATAAATGCATCTATTTCCACGCTGAGAATTTGCATTAGCCCCCATAAGTCTTAGGTTAAAAATTTTATGTAAAATCTTTTCTTTAAAATTATTAAATTTTTCACTTTGTGTGTATTCGCTAAAATTTACATCAAAATATAATAACAAATCATCATTAATATACTTTGTGTCATAAATAAAACTATCGCTTGATTTATCATATTTATACAACTCAACAATTTTATTTTTATCATCATCTTTATAATATTGTTGGTAGCTCTGATGTAATTTGTGATCCAATGTCTTTTTATTTCTTAATAAATCATTTGCATGTTGATAAATAAACTCATTTTTGTCAAAATCATATCAGTCATTGTTATTAGGATTTAGAAGCAATAAAAATTTTATAATTTTTTTGTCTTTTGCATCCGAATAAGATAAAGAATTTGGATTAAAATTCTTAATTAGACCTTGTAAATAATCTGACTTCAATTCGTTTTCCAATTTTTCTCTTAAGAATGATTCGGCTTTATCAATTTTCAATTTACGGTTTTGTAAATCTTGATTAGTAATCAAATCTATTACTTTATCATCTATTTCATTTTGAAACACAAGAGGTTTCATTTGCTGCAATGTAACAATTAATAGATTTAATTTAAACCCATAACTTAAAATGTTTGATATTTGTTTTTGGATATTATAATTATTTTCAAATTCTTCATCAGAAACCAAGTTTCTAATATGTCCGTATACGGGAATAAACATAGAAAAATTAAAGTTCTGAAATAATAATAACCAAAAATCTATTTTATCTTTTCCTGTGTTTGCTTTAAGAGCAGGATTTATATTATGAATCCATTTACACATTGTCTCAAATTCTTGATCAGGTGATTTGACCGTTTTTTCTATATTCTTAAGTCAATCTTTAGTCATTTGTTTCTTATTATTTTTCTTAAAATATCCAGAAATTGTAGTCAATAATTTATTTTCAGAATCATTTATTAAATCTCCTCATGATTTGTTAAATTTTTTAATTTTGGAATCATTATCCATATATGGAGCAACAAAAAAAGATTTAACTAAATCAATTTTGTCTAATTTCAAACCCTTGCCATTTAATGAAGAAAATAAATAATGCCCGATTGGTGTAGATGGAGAATCTTCAATATATAAACAAAAAACATGAGAAGAAATATATTTATAGAAAATTTCTATATCCTTTAATGACGGGAATTTATCAGAAGTATCAAAAAAGGATTTAATTTGATTTCATGCATTTTTAAAAACTTTTCATTGTTCATAATAAAATGAAGAAACTTTTTCCGCTTTTTTCTTATTTTTAAAAAAGATGTCAATTTTATCAATATTAGAATGTAATCTCATTTCATTAATTATGTTGTAGTCTGGATAACTCATGTTGAACCGGAATCTTTTTATTTTTTCGCTGTATTTTTTCAACTGTAAATCATCGTTTAGATTTTCTGTCCTTGTTCTTAGAGACAGGTAAAATAAGATTAAAAAGCATGTTGTGACTCTTTGCTGTCCGTCAATTATCTGTTTAAATCTTGTATCAGTTCCTTGTTTTGATGATGGAGTGCAAAATACATTTCCTATATAGTAATCATTTGAAGATGATTTTTTAAACGCACTATAAAAATCGTTTAAAAGAGTTAGAATATTCTCTTTTTTTCACGAATATGGTCTTTGATAGGGAGGTATTTCAAACTCTTGATAGTACAAATATTTGCAATCGTTTTTTGTTTCAATATCATCGTCTATTAAACAATACGGATCAGGATTTTCAAGTAGATACTTTTTTGATGTAATTATTTCGTTATTCATATTTATATTTCCTTTCTATTAATTGAATATTTCTTAATTAGTTGTCTTTTTTCTTTTAAATTAAATGCTTCCGGGTTTCTATGCAAGATTTCGTCTAAAACTTTTTCAAAATTTTTCTCAAAGTTTTCATTTCATTTCTTCAATTTTTCTTTTCTTTCATTTGATAATTTAAGATATGTCTTATTTTTTGTTTTGAGAATAATTCCCATATCTATTAATGGTTTTCATAAACCATATTTTTCATTAATGACAAATATATCAAATATTTTCTTGTTGTGTTTCTCCAATAGCTCAAATCTATTTAAATAGTTTGGATTTCTGTCGCTGTACATCTTTTCTAAAGACATACCAAACATACAAGCAACGCAGCCACTTCTTTCAAAACCAATGTCATATATTTTTGAATATGGAATTTTAAATCTTTTAATATATTTTCATATATCGGTTGCATTCCACAATGATAAAGGTCTGCACATTGGTTTTTTGCCAGACATTATGTTGCATCCATGTTGAATTCATGAATTTTTTCTTAAACGCGATTCTTCAATGGTTGTACCAACAAAGGCAGGTCTATGGTCATGTTTTATCTTTCCTTTAATTAAATCACAGCACTTATGAGAAATTTTATAATCAATTAATTTTTTATCTAAAAAATGAATATAACATTTTGGAATTACACCAAAATCGCTTTTGCCTAATCCTAAACAACACCTAATATATCTTTTATGATTTTTTGTTGTTCTAACGTGGTTAATTTTCTGCGCTAATTGTTTAGAAATTACAGGATAACCATCTTCTAATATTATTTTATCAAACGGTTTGATGGGAGAATATATAGTCCAATCCCCCCCCCTTAGAGACTCATTTCTGTTTTTCATGATTTATAAAATCAAGAGTTAAAGGATGGAAAATTTCTGCTGATGTAACTATTTGAAGTTTTAAATTAATTTCTTCTTCTTTTATAACAGTTTCAACTAAGTGTTTTAAAACACAAGAGTCTTTGCCACCAGAAAAACTAATAACAGGTAATTCATTTTTAATTCCGTCATATTCAGAAAGGAATTCTTTTATTCTTTGTTTAGCTTGTGTAATTTTGCTGTTCAAAGTCATTTTTTTATACAAATCAGAGTATAAAAAGTTAAACCTCGCCCTTTTATGAGATTCATGTGAGAGATCTTCTAAAAATTCATCAAAATCTTTTTGATCACTATTCATAAAATTTTATTATTATATCATAATATTTCGTCAAATTTCGTTACTTCTAACAACATTAACTACATTATGCAATTCTCTCACTATGCACAAGCTCCTAAGAGTGTTGTAGAAGAAGTAGTTAAGAGCAAACAAAAATAATTTCTAATTGTTTAAAATAATAGAACAACAAATTATTAATAAACAACAAGTTAGTCAACAACCAACTAACAAAGTTTCTAGAAACTGTTAAATTGAATTATTATGATTTATTGCCATATAGTTTGGATTGTTTTTTATTTAAGGTTAATTGGCATATATAGTTTTAAAGATATATTCTGAGTATGCTTTAGCAACATTAACTCCTGTAACTTTTTCTATTCCATCAAAAAAGGCATTAGAATTAACTTCACAGATATAGTATTTGTTTTCTCCAAATAATATATCAACACCACAATAATCTAATTTAAGAATTTTGGTAGCCTTTTCACACATTTCGATTACTTCTTTTGGAGGTGTTAATGGAGCGCCAACTCCTCCTAGCCCTATATTAGATCTAAAATCTCCATTTGATTGTCTTTTCATGGCAGCAACAACCTTGCCACCAATGACTATTACTCTAATATCCTTACCAAAACTTGTTTTTATAAATTGTTGAAACTGATGAGGTTGACATTTTAATTGTCTTGCTATTATATCCAATTGTTCTCTATTATCAACCTTATAAACACCTTTGCCTAAAGATCCATAATTAGCTTTAGCTATTAGGGGATAATTTAATTTTTTTTCAACAATATCTAAAGTTTCTTTTTTCACATCTTCCTGTGGGTCATAACATAATAACCCTGGAAGAGTAATAGGCATTGGGATATTATTATTAGACAACTCGATAAAAGTTAATACTTTGTCATCGCATATCTCAATAGCACGATGACGGTTAAATAATCTGATTCCGATTTTTTCTAACATTGAAGAAATGTATTTATCTTTATCGAGATAAATACAAAAATCGTAATTTTTCACTTGTGATTCTATATCACCATTGTCATTAATAATAGTAGTAAAAAAATCATTACGTTTGATGTCTACTTGAACACCTAATTGTTCAAGTTCTCATTTCAAACGTTTAGATTGATTTAAACTTTGTTCTAATTTTGAATAAGCATTAATTAGAATTAATCCCTTTTTCATTATCTAACTCTTATATATAATATACACAAAAAACCATGGGTATTTTTTATTATGTTGCTCTTGTGGTGGGTGGAGTAATTTATTCACCTAACAAGAAAATAAACCTAAAATTTTACCAGAACAAGTTTATGAAATAAATGACACCAATATTTTAATAGACTTTAAGAAGGTATTGATTTAACTAAATATGAAGGTATATGTGATACAGTACAAATTTCAGCTAAGGTCACAGAAATTGCTATATGTTCATTTGAAGAAGAAACACCATTATTTATTACTAAATTAACTTAAAAGTTAAATAAAAAAGAATTTATTTATTAAATTCTTTTGACATTTTTAAATACATATCTAATGGTTTATCAGCTTTTGTTATAGGGCGTCCAACCACTATATAGTCGCTACCAAATTTTTTTGCATCTTTTGGGGTAGCTACTCTTTTTTGATCGTTAGTGTTGCCATCATGATATCTTATTCCTGGAGTAACACATAAAAACAAATTGTTTAATTTAGACTTAATCATCTTCACTTCGTTGGGCGAACATATTACACCATCTACTCCAGATTTCTTTGCATTAATTGCATAATGTAAAATTGTTTGATTAATATCTTTGGAGATTAACAATTCATTTTTTAACATTTTGCTATCTGTGCTTGTTAATTGAGTAACAGCTAGGACTTTAATTTTCTCTCCAGCAGCTTCTTTAGCTTTCTTCATCATTTGAATCCCGCCTGCTGCATGAACCGTTAACATGGATACATTAAGATCACTTAATGACTTAACTCCTTGATAAACAGTATTAGGAATATCATGCAATTTTAAATCTAAGAAAATCTTATAACCTTGTTTAGTCAGCTTTTGAATACCAGTCCTACCAATTTTATAAAATAGTTGGTATCCAATTTTTATAAATGGTTTAGTATTTTTAAAATTCTTTAAAAAACTATCTAGTTCTTTTTGACTACTAAAATCACATGCAATAATTACATTATTCATATTTCAATGTCCTCCCAATAATATCTGATAGTTTTTTAATTTTTAATTCTTTCATTACTTTAGGAAGATCCCTAATAATCTTTTGACATACATAAGGATCAACTAAGTTTTGGGCTCCAATTTGGACAGCAGAAGCTCCTGCATACATCATCTCTATTACATCATAGGCATTAGTAATACCACCAATACCAATAATTGGTAATTTAGTAGCTTTAGCGCACTCATAAACACATCTTAAAGCAATTGGTTTAATTGCTGGTCCAGAAAAACCACCAGTTTTTCTGGCAATGATTGGACGACCAGTATTAAGATCAATTCTCATACCTACTAAGGTATTAATTAAAGACAATCCATCAGCTCCTGCTCTTTCAGCAGCCTTAGCCATTTCTACAATGTTAGTGTCTACTGCAGACAATTTAATATAAATTGGCTTCTTAGTTGCTTTCTTTAAAGCTTTGATTAACATTGTTAAGTGTTCTGGATTAGAAGTAAATTTTAGTTTTTCTACATTAGGACAACTAACATTCACTTCAATAATTCCAACAATTGATTGTTTATCTAATTTTTTAGCAACTGCAACATAATCATCAATAGTAGATCCTGCAATATTAGCAATAATCTTTTTATGATAAACGGTTTTTAGTTTCTTAAGCTCACTGTTGATGACTTCATCAACTCCTGGGTTTTGTAACCCAATCGAGTTAATTAAACCTTGTTCACATTCTGCAATTCTTGGTAGTGGGTTACCAAGTCTAGGTTTAATAGTAGTTCCTTTCATAGAAAATGTCCCTAAGATATTTATGTCATAGAATTGAGTAAATTCATAACCATAACCAAATGTTCCACTAGCAGGAATAATGGGGTTATCTAATTCTCATTTACCTAATTTAACTTTTAAGTTCTTATTTACCATAATAACTCCTTACTATTAAAGATTGGTCCATCAGCACAAATTCTTTTTGGTCCATGTTTAGTTTCTATAGTGCAACCCATACATGCACCAAAACCACAACCCATACGGGCCTCTAATGAAAGTTGACCTTCACTTTTCATACACTTATAAACTGCTTTCATTAAATTAATAGATCCACAAGTGTAGTAATATAAATTATTTAATTTATATTTATTGATTGCATCAACTACTGTTCCTTTAAATCCATAAGATCCATCATCAGTAGTGATAATTAAGTTCTTGCATACTTTCTTTCACTCATTTAAAACAAAGACATCAGCTTTTGTTTTAAAACCAACAATGATAGTGATATCTATTTTCTTTGCTGTTAGTTGCGAAGCTAATCGATATACAGAACCCATTCCACAACCCCCACAAACAATTAATTGTTTTTTATCTTTAGCTAATGTGTATGTGTTGCCTAAATCAGTTAAGATTTCTAATTGTTGTTTTGGTTTTATAGTTGAAAGAATCTTAGTACCTTCACCAATTAACTTATATAAAACTTTCAATGAGTTTTTGTTTCAATCATAAACACTCATTGGTCTTTTTAAATATTTATCAGGTATTTGAATATTTAAAAATTTACCAGGGTTAATCCAACTAGTTGGTCCTTTTAACTCAAGGATGTATGTTGTTTGGTTAATCTTGGTATTTTTTAATACTTCGTAATTAACAAGTCTATTCATAAATTTTTCCTTCCTTGTAGACAATTTTA
Source organism: uncultured Mycoplasmatota bacterium (assembly GCA_949517355.1). Classification (GTDB taxonomy): domain Bacteria; phylum Bacillota_I; class Bacilli_A; order Mycoplasmatales; family Mycoplasmoidaceae; genus Malacoplasma_A. The sequence continues at coordinate 53,510 of CATDIL010000002.1, read as the reverse complement.
CCATTACAAATAGTAATTTTTGGTCATCCTACACAATTAATTCCTTCAAAAGGAGTAGATTTTCCTTTTGAATAGAAACTCTTAGAATTAATTTTTGCTTTCTTTTTAGGATCAAAAATTAATAAATTAACAGGTTTATTTATTTTTAATTCACTAGAAGGTAAATTAAATAACTTTGAAGGATTAATTGACATTAATTCAATAAGCTTGTTAAGAGTAATAACATTAGTCTTTACTAGTTTTGTATATAGTAAAGCAAAAGCATAGTCTAATGAAGAAATTCCAAATGCTGCTTTATCAATAGTGGTATTCTTTTCATTAGCAGCATGAGGTGCATGATCTGTAGCAATGATTTGAATAGTTCCGTCTTTAATCCCTTTAATTAATGCTTTCTGATCACTAATAGTTCTTAAAGGTGGATTAGTCTTATATTTACCATTATTAGACTTAACATCATTTTCATTAAGTAATAAATGATGAGGTGTAACCTCACATGAGATCTTCTTAGATTGTTTTTTGTAATGTCTAATAAGATCAACTGTTTCTTTAACCGATACATGACAAACATGGTATTGGCAATTAGTCTTTAATGCTAATTCGATGTCTCTCATAACTTGAAGGGTTTCACTATATGAAGGAATTCCAACTAAGTTATATTTTTTTACATTAATTCCATCATGAACAGATCCACATTGAGGAACATAAGAAGAATCTTCTGCATGAGCAACAATTGCTTTATTACATTTTTTTGCATTTCTCATGGCAACCAACATTTCTTTCTTAGTTTTAACTCCACATCCATCATTAGAGAATGCAAAACAATAGTTGGATAGTTTATCCATATCAACTATCTGTGAATCATATTTTCTTTCTTTAGTAATAGAGGTATATGGATAAACGTTAATAACTGCTTCTTTCTTAATTAGTGATAGTAGCTTTTTAATGTTGACTACTGAATCAGGTGGAGGAATAACATTTGGCATACAACACACTGTTGTATATCCACCAGCTGCAGCTGCTTTTGTTCCTGTATTAATTGTTTCTTTATATGATTGACCTGGTTCACGTAAGTGAACATGGATATCAATCAATCCTGGGATAGCAATTAAACCAGAACAGTCAATAGTCTGAATGTTTTGTTTATCAATAGGTTGATTACTAACTTGTTTTAATATTCCGTTTTGAATATATAAACTTTTTTTTACTATTTTTTTATTTAGGTATACTTGGCAATTATTAATAACGAAACTATTCATACTATTTGAGACTTCTTAATAATACAGCCATTCTAACAAAAACACCATTTTGTATTTGTTTAAAAATTCTAGACTTTGAACATTCTACAACATCATCATTAATTTCTACATTTCTATTAAATGGAGCCGGATGAATGATAATAGCATTAGGTTTCATAGTTGAAACTCTTTTAGAGTTTAAACCATATAGTTCATTGTAGTCTTCTTGAACTTTAAGGCTATCTTCTAATCGCTCGTTTTGAATTCTTAGCATATTGACTACATCTACTTTTGGTAAGTATTCATCAAAGTCTACGTATTGGTATTGTGGATCTTGTAAGTTTTTAGGAGCACTAAAATATACTTCCATCCCCATCTTAGTCATACATTCATAATTTGAATGTGCTACTCTTGAATGTGAAATATCTCCACAGATTAGCACTTTTAAACCTTTAAAAGATCCAAATTCTTGTCTAATAGTTAATAAGTCTAAAAGTGTTTGGGTAGGATGATCCATTTTCCCGTCCCCTGCATTAATGATTGGAACATTAATCTTACCTAATAATTCTTTATACCAAAAGTCTTTCTTGTGTCTAATCACTAATGCATCTACCCCGAAACTTTCAAATACTTTAATAGTGTCATAAAAAGTTTCTCCTTTATTCATCGAAGATGATTCAGGTGCAAAGTTTAAAACTTTGCAATTTAGTTTATGTTCAGCGGTATTAAATGAATAGTGAGTTCTAGTAGATGGTTCAAAGAATAAATTTGCAACAATCTTGTTATCTAACTTATCATTGTTTTTATGATCAATAATGTCTTGAGCTGTGTCTAAAATATCGTTTATTTCTTTAACAGATAAATCTCGTAGTCTGATAAGATTTTTCATAGTGATATTTATATTTATATAAATATAACATAAAAACAAGGTTTATATTGAGTAAGTTTTGTGATGTAAATTATATTACTAATTTTGTTTTAGAACTATATAACTCATAAATATATAAAAAAATAATAACAATTAATTCAGTACAACTACTCTCCCTAAGCTAAACATTAATGTTCAAATTTAAAATTAACAAAAATGACTATTTTTTTTATGTCATTTCTCAAATTTGTTGCAAAAAAACGTATATAATATTAAGAAAGAAGGAGAAAAATATGAATAAAAAATTAATCAAAACTATAGTGAGTATTACTTGTGGTTTAGGAATAGTTACCACTATCCCATTCATTGCATCGAGTTGTGGTTTTTCTTCTAAAGAAGAATTATCAATTTCTTACACAAATGGAGCAAGTAAGGATTTTGGAGAATTAAGTGGTAACGAATCTGATAGCAGAAACAATCGTTCTTCAGATGGAATAATTAATGCAGATTTTTCGCTTGCTGATGCTACTTGATGTTTTAATGTCACTTGTACAAGTGATGCATCATTAACACAAGACTGAGTAAATTTTTTATCTATTTCAGTTAATAATGATGATAAAAAAATTTGGCTTATTGGTAAATCTCCAATAACAGCATCAACAAAAGAAAACTTTTCGTTTAGTTTGTATGCTAAAATAGGTGAAAAGCAAACTAATACTATTTCTGGATTTACATTACTTTGACATTGTTAATATTTTTTTAAAGTAAATTACAAATTTTTTAATCAATGCGCTTAAGAAATTGAGTGCATTTTTTTGTATTTTTACACTGTAAAAGCTATTTTACGCCACTTTGGAGTAAATATGGGTTTTACAGTGTAAAAGCATCTTTAAAATTTTTAAAAATAAAATTCAATAATTTTTGAATGTTCTATAAAGCAATATTACAAATGATATAATTCAAATAATTAATAGCTAATTTCTAGTAATGAAAAACTCTAAATATTTTTGAGTAGATTGACTAATTATTGCATTGTATTTTGCAATAATTTTTACTATCTGTGCAGTCATGAAATATAAAAAGAAGAAACATCCTTCATTAAATGAAAAAGAAATTCCAAATAAAGTAGTTGGATTTTCAATTTATGCTACTGGATTATCATCTATTACTTTTTTATCTGTTCCAGGAACAGCGTTTTCAGATGATTGAATGTTTGCATTTGGTAATTTAACTATTTGTTTTTTAACACCTTTATTAATTTATTTCTTTTTACCTTTATTTAAATTATTATCGTGCCAATCATTATTTGAAAACATAAGCAAGAGATATAACCTTTCTCTAAAGAGAACTCTTGCTTTTTTCTATCTTCTATATAACATCTTTAAAATTTCATTAATGATTTATCTTCCAGCTTCTTCATTAAGTCTGATTATTGAATCCAAAACAGATGATTACATTTATTTGTTTATCATTATTGTTGGCGTGGTAACAATAACGTATTCTTATCTATCTAACTTTAAACAAATAGTATGAATTAATTTCTTCCAAACCTTTTTGATTATTGCTTCATTAACAATTACAGTGATGTTTTTAATTGTTGGTTCAGCAAAAATAAATGCTCTTGATTTTAATGAATTTATTAGTGAAGGCAAATTCTTGAAATCAAGCAATTGATTATTTTCGTTAACCTCTGCTAGTATTCCTATTATCTTAATTTCAGAAATGATTAATACTATATACCTGTATGGTTGTTCAAAAGATATTACCCAACATTATATTTCTAACAGAAAAGTTGTAGATACATCAGAAAGTTTAAAAACCAATGGAATCATTGTTTTCTTTATGGTTATCTTATTTTACACTTTAGGTTCACTATTGTGAACTTTCTTTAAACATAAATCAGGATATGAAATCAATTCAGATCACACACTTTCATACAACGGAGAAGTTGTTTGCGATTCCGATAACATAGTCACATATTATATGTGGCATATTTTACCGGTTGGTGCTTCAGCAATTGCTTTAATCGGAATGCTTGCAGCTTCACAATCATCTATTAGTTCTTCATTAAATTCAATTAGTGAAATTATTATTAAGAACTTTTTAGTAAATACTAATGAAAGGACTAAAATATTGATTAGAAACTTCTCAATATCTATTAGTGGAGTATTTGCTATTGTTCTTTCATTAGCATTTGCTGGTTTAGGTATTGGAGATATATTTCCTTTCTTTATTAGTATTTCAGGATTTTATTCTGCACCAATGGTAGGGATAGTCTTACTTGGTTTGTTCTCTAAAAAAGCAAATACTATCGATGCATATTTAGGATTATCATTTGGTTTGTTAATTTGTTTTATTACATGGATATTCTCATGTAAGTTTATACCAGGACAACACATTAATGAGATTTATATTCCTACTTTAGGTTTTGTTTCTACTTTATTAATTTCACTAATTACAAGTTCATGTAGGAAAAATCCTGTAGAAAATTATCAAAACAGAAACATATTTATATGTTTTAATAAAACACAGAAAAAAGAGTTTAAAGATACTCAGTTGGATATTTTTTATCATGCAAGATATAAAGAATATAAATTCTTTATAAAGACTTACAACTTATTTGTAAAAAATAAAATTGAAATCTTAAATTACGAAAAATATAAACAAAAGAAAATAAAACATAGATATGAAAGTTAATTTTGGTTTTTGAAAAAAATCTGTAGAAGTTTCTTCACAAGACAAAATCCCAGTTATTTTCCATACATATGATGCATCATATGTTTGTTTAAACTTTTTTGCTTTAGCAAATTTAATGCTAAAAATTCGTGAAAAGAATAAAGAAGAATATGATGAATCTTGCCCAATCATCATATTATTTGATGATAGATCAAGACAAATATATAACTATTCTCCAACAGCTTTATACAACAAATATCCTAATGTGTTTGTAGATAAAAATAAAAATAACTATGTTGGAGTTTATTCAGACATTAATTGTCTTCCTAATCACCAAAATGAAAATGTTCCATATGACGGTAATCAAATAAGTGCATATGAAATTAATGCTCTAATTGACTTTATCAACAAAAATAAAGATAGATCTAATTTTCAGTTTGATTATTGAATTGATGATTATAGATTAAATTTATTATGAAAAAATCATTCAGAAGCATTATTTAATATTCTTAAATATTGTAGAAATTTAAATGTTATTCCTAATGGTAGTTTACAATGATGTAAAATGGGTTATTTACAAGAATATACAAAAATGGCAAATAACCAAGAATTATTGTCACCAAATGAACAACTATCGTTATGAAAAACAATCTTTACTAAAAGTGAATATGGTTCACAAGGATACAACGATGAATTTGAAAAATTCAAAATGTCAAAAAAAGAGTGGTTTATTGACAATGTATTCTTAATTAAGAACTATAGTTTTGATTGTGATTGAATCAATTATTTTGGTATCCATAATCCAAGAATTAGGTTTTTTGAACATCCTGTTGATTTTGCTTATTGAACAGAAATGTTTCAAATAGATAAAAACGAGTTTATTGGTGATTTAAAGCAAATGTTTGGAATGACTTCAGGATCTATCTTCAAACAATCTATTAAAAAAAACTACGAATACTTTTCAAATAATAAAACAAATTTAATTTTTCTTTTAACTCATGAATGAGGAGAAAGAAAAAGTGAATTCAATCAAACTTTTGAAAAGATGATGATTGAATTTTCAAAAAAATACCCTGTTGAGAAGTTTAACTACATTTTCAAACACCATCCGAGAAAACCGTTGAATGAAGTAATTAATGATATTGAAGAAGTGTGTCAAAAAACAAACATTAAACCAATTATCATGAATAACTCATTACCAATTGAATTAGTTTTATTTATTGATATAGAAGAAAATAAAAACACTGGTAAGTTTAATCTATTAAATCCTTTAGATTTTACTGAACCAACTAAAGATTTAACAAAATACACTGGTGTTTTTGCTGGATACAACCTTGTATCTTCTTGTTTTTTCTCAATAATAACTGCATTCTATCAATCATATGATAATGTTGAATGAAATTACTTAATACCAAACATTATTCCATATGAAGCAAATTACATTTGTGATGATTTTGTTTGTGGTTTTAATACAACTAATGATAAACTATCACCACATTCATATAATGTAAATGTAGAATACTTTAACTTGTTAAACGATAGTTTTTCAAGAATGGATCATTTCTTGGATATATCAAAAATTCAAAAGCTTTCTTCATTATGAAAAAAATAAATTTAGCAATTATTCCTGCACGAAGTGGATCAAAAGGGATTAAAGATAAGAATATTTTATTAATTAATAAAAAACCCTTACTTGCTTACACTATTGAAGCTGCAATAAAATCAAAATGTTTTGATATTGTTTTTGTATCAACTGATTCAAAAAAATATGCAGAAATAGCTAAAAAATATGGAGCAAATGTTGATTTTTTAAGATCTAAAAAAAATTCTTTAGATACTTCTAAAACTATAGATTCTGTTATAGAAGTTGTTGAAAATTTTAAGAAAAAAGGCATCTATTGTGAAACTGTTACTTTGCTTCAACCAACTAGTCCGTTAAGAGATGAAAAAGATATCAAAAATGCATTCAAAATTTTTAGAGATAAAAAAGCAGATTCTGTTATCTCTGTTTGTGAAACATCTCACCCAACATTTCTTTATAACACATTAAAAAAAGGTAATTCTTTGCACAATTTTATAGCTAATAAAGATCTTCACAAATTACGTCAAGATGTTTCTAAAGAATACTATGTAAATGGTGCGATTTACATATTAAAACCATCTAAAAGATATGAATATTATGGTCCTAAATCATATGCTTATTTAATGTCAAAAAATCACTCAGTGGATATTAACGATTTGTTTGATACAAAACTTGCAGAGTTTTTGTTGAAGAATAAATATTAAAATTAAATTTAACCCCTTAGTTGAATAGCCTTAATTTAGAATAACGAAAATTAGATTTTAGTTTATAAACTATCTTTTCGATTTTTATGAAGTTGTGTTAATATTTTACATTTTTTTATTAATTAATTCAACAACAAATTTACTTTATGTTTTATTTTTAATACTATTTTTAAATCACCACTATTTTTATTAATATATAATATTAATAAACTATTTATGTCAATCAACAACTGCAAAACTGTCTTTGTCTACAAGAAAAACCAATTTGATTCTGAATCAAATGGGTTATTAAAAGAAATTAAGAACTTCTTAAAAATTAATATTAAAAGTATTAAAGTATTTAATAAATACTTAGTAAAGAATGTTGAAAGTTCAACATTTGATATTGCTTTAACTTCTGTATTTAGTGAACCTATGGTAGATGATTATTACTTAGATGATCTACCTTCATCTAAAGGTTCAACAACATTTGCAATTGAATATCTTCCTGGTCAATTTGATGCACGTGCAGAAGCTTGCAAGCAATGTTTATTATTAATAAATCCTAAAAATGAAGTAGAAGTTAAAACAGCTAAAGTTTATCAAATAAAAGGAGAATTATCAACTCAAGATCTTAATAAAATTAAGAAGTTCTTAATTAATCCTGTTGATTCTCATGAAATTCCTGTAAACTCAACAGATTTCCCAGTACATTCTGAAAACAAAAAGAAGATTGAAGTAATTAGCGGTTTTACTAGTATGAAAGAAGGAGATTTAATTTATTTACACCAATCCCTTTCATTAGCAATGACCATTGAAGACTTATTAATGGTTCAAGCTTATTTCAGAAAAGAAAAAAGAAACCCTACATTAACTGAAATCAAAGTTATTGATACATATTGATCTGATCACTGTCGTCATACAACATTCAACACTAAAATAAATAAGGTTGAATTCGAGAAATCTAAGTATTCAGAATTGTTTGAATCTACTTATGATGAATACTTAAAATCTCGTAACTATGTTTATGGTCCAAAAGCTAAAACTAGAAATATTTGCTTAATGGATTTAGCAACTATTGCTATGAAAGATCTAAAGAAACATGGTTTACTTAAAAACTTAGATCAATCTGATGAAATTAATGCTTGTAGCATTAATATCAACGTCAAAACAGATAAAGGTATTGAGAAATACTTATTAATGTTTAAAAACGAAACTCATAACCACCCAACTGAAATTGAACCATTTGGTGGAGCTTCTACTTGTTTGGGAGGCGCTATTAGAGATCCTTTATCAGGACGTACATATGTTTACCAAGCAATGAGAGTTACAGGATGTGCTGATCCTACAAAAGATTCATCTAATACACTAGCAGGTAAACTACCACAAAGAACCATTACAATATCAGCTGCTAATGGTTATAGTTCATATGGTAACCAAATCGGTTTAGCTACTGGTCAAGTTGAAGAAATCTACCACAAGAACTTTGTAGCTAAACGTTTAGAAACAGGTGCAGTAATTGCATGTGCACCTAAAGAAAATGTTGTGAGACGTGCTCCAAAAGTTGGAGACGTAGTCATCATTGTTGGTGGAAGAACAGGAAAAGATGGTATTGGTGGAGCAACAGGTTCTTCTAAACAACAAGTTAAATCTTCTATTACTGAATGTGGAGCAGAAGTACAAAAAGGTAACCCAGTAGAAGAAAGAAAGATTCAAAGATTATTTAGAAACCCAGAAGCTTCTAAATTAATTGTTAGATGTAATGACTTTGGAGCAGGTGGTGTTTCAGTGTCTATTGGAGAATTATGTCCTGGAATAGACATTAATCTTGATAAAGTAACTAAGAAATACCAAGGACTTAACGGAACAGAATTAGCAATTAGTGAATCACAAGAAAGAATGGCTGTTGTTGTAAACAACAAGCATGCTGCACAATTCATTAAATTAGCTAATAACGAAAACTTAGAAGCTACAATAGTTGCTAAAGTAACTAACAACAACCGTTTAGTTATGAAATGAAACGGTGACACTATCGTTAACATTTCTAGAGATTTCTTAAATACTAATGGATTTACACAAACTACTGATGTTACAGTAGCTGCTCCAAAAAATTTAAGTGATGAACCAATCACTAATATTAAAGATACATGAATGTCAATGTTATCTGATCTTAACGTTTCTATTAAAACTGGATTAATCCAAAAGTTTGACTCAACAATTGGAGCTAACACAGTTCTAATGCCATTGGGCGGTGTTAATCAATTAACACCAGCTGAAGGTATGGCTGCACGTATTCCTACATTTGGCAAGAAAACTGATACATGTTCATTAATGTCATTTGGATATAACCCTTTCTTAGGTGAATGAAGTCCATTCCATATGGCTTATTATTCAGTAATTGAATCAGTTACTAAAATAGTAGCAATGGGTGGAGACTATAAAAACATTTACTTAAGTTTCCAAGAATACTTTAGAAAACTAGGTAAAAATTCTAAGAACTGAGGCTTACCATTTGCAGCATTATTGGGTGCTTATAAAGCTCAAAAAGATTTATCACTAGCTGCCATTGGTGGAAAAGACTCAATGTCAGGAAGTTTTGAAAAACTTAATGTTCCAAATACTTTAATTTCATTTGCTGTTTGTGTTGATGAAGCTAAAAACATCATCTCTCCAGAATTCAAAAAGATTAATTCTCAAATAATCTTATTAAGCCCATTAGTTAAAGCGGACTACACATTAAGTGATAAATCACTAATTTCTAACTTTAATGCAGTTAAAAAGTTAATTGATGCGAAGAAAGTTATCTCTGCATATTCACTAAAACAAAAAGGTGTTGCTGAAGGAATTTCTAAAATGTGTATTGGTAATTCTATTGGAGCAAAACTATCTAACTTAACTAAAGATGAATTATTCAAGATTAACTATGGATCATTAATTTTAGAAATTTCAGCTGATATTTCTTTTGACAAAGAATTAAAGGGATTAAACTACAAAGTTATTGGTTACACAACTAAAGAACCTAACATCGTTTATGAAAAGATGAACATTAAACTAAGTGATGTTGTCACTCACATCACATCTAAATTTGAAGATGTTTTCCCTTCAAAAATAGAAAATAAATCTAAACAAAGTTTAGAATTACCTATTTGAAATTGTAAACAACATTCTTTATTTAGTAAAGTAGTTAAAAAACCAATGGTAGTTATTCCTGTATTCCCAGGAACAAACTGTGAATACGATAGTCAACTAGCTTTCGAAAAAGCAGGTGCTATTGTAAAACAAGTTTTAATCCGTAACATGGATTCTAAGACATTATTGCATTCTATTAACGAATTAGTAAAAGCAATTGATAAAGCACACATTATCTTCTTACCAGGTGGATTCTCAGCAGGTGATGAACCTGATGGAAGTGCAAAGTTTATAGTTAACGTTTTCCACAACGAAGCTGTTAAGAATGCAACAATGGCTTTAATTAAACGTAAAGGATTAATCTTAGGTATCTGTAATGGATTCCAAGCTTTAATTAAATTAGGTTTAGTTCCATATGGAAAGATTATGAATATGAATGAATCTATGCCTACATTAACATTCAACGATATTAGACATCATATGTCTACAATTGTAAGAACAAAGGTAGTATGTAACAAATCTCCTTGAATGCAAGGATTACAACCAGGAGATGTAAGACTTAATGCTATTTCTCACGGAGAAGGTAAATTTGTATGTTCTAAAGAAGTCTTGGAAGAATTAAAAGAGAACAACCAAATTGTTACTCAATATGTTGATTTAAATAATAAAGCAACAATGAAAACTCCATTTAATCCTAATGGTTCAGTTTATGCGATAGAAGCTATTACTAACATGGATGGTAGAATTTTAGGTAAAATGGGACACTCTGAAAGAATTGGAACAAACTTATACAAAAACATTCCTGGAGAGTTTGATCAAAAGATTTTTGAAAGTGGTGTAAAATATTTTAGTAGAGGTAAATAATGAAAGTAGCAATATTTTACGGTTCAAAAAGCGATGATCAAGTAATGGCTAAGGCCATTGACTTATTAAAAGAATTTGGTGTAAGTTATGAAAGTTATGTGTTATCAGCTCACCGTGTTCCTGAAAAACTTATTAACACTATTAAACAAGTAGAGAAAAAAGGATGTGAAGTAGTTATTGCAGGTGCTGGATTATCAGCTGCTCTTCCTGGTGTAATTGCTAGTCATACATTATTACCAGTTGTCGGTGTTCCTGTTAATGCTGCTTTAGGTGGATTAGATGCATTATTATCAATCGTGCAAATGCCAAAGGCTATTCCAGTAGCAACTGTTGGAATTAATAATAGTTACAACGCTGCTATGCTAGCTATTCAAATTTTAGCTAACAAAGATTCTAAACTTAAAACAAAATTAAATAAATTTAGAACTGACATGAAGAAGAAGTTTTAATTAACTTTTTTTGTAAAATACAACAGGCTCTTGTTGTATTTTTTTAAAAAATTTCTAGAAAAAAATTAAACAAATTTTAAACAAATTCAAGACAGTTTTTAATTGATTTTTCACTATCATATCAAATATAAAGTGAGAAACATATGAATGATAAAATTGAAAATATTATTTTAGATACAATCATCAAGTGAAATTGTATTACCAAAAATAAGTGTTATGAAAATTATCATATAATCATTAAAGATAATAAGATTATGGCACAAGGCGTTAAAGTAAAAACATCAAAACCAAAGGCACCAGTATGAGCACTTGCCATGGAAGAACGCATTAATAACAGAATTGATAATTTAGATAAACAACTTAATGCTAGAATCGATGCTCTAGAAGAACGAATTAATAACAAAGTTGATTTAATTGTTAAATTGAATAATTTATTAACACAATAGTTTGAATATAAAAAAACCAAACTTAAAACTAAAAATTTTAAACAAGAGAGCATAATCATTAAAAAACAAGAAATGACTTGCTTTTTTTAAATATTGAACAGATTTATGCTGCACTTCAGCCTGTACTTGGGAATCCACTTTGAGTTTTAATTCAATTTAATAATTGTTGTGAAGAAGCAACTGAAGTATTTAATGATTCAACAGTTCCTGAAGGTGAAATGCCTGTAAACGCATTGTTATTATCAATGGTAATAGAGGATTGATAATTAGTAGGCAAATCTCACCTAATCTTGTTTAATGACGAACAATCTAAAAAACACATAGGACCAATTGTAGTAACAGATTTTGGTAATGTTATTGATTTTAATGTTGTAGTTCTTGCAAATGCACCTTGTTTTATTGTAGTTAAAGCTGTGCAATTTGATAAATCAACCGAAGAAAAATTGTTAAATAAAAATGCATTTGTCTCAATTGTTATTAAAGCGCTTGGTAATGTTACAGAAGTTACTGGAGATGATTGAAAAGATGATTTGCTAATCAAAGTGCATTTAGAATTTTCAGCAAAAGTTAATTTTATAATAAACGATGGAATTGTTGATGAGCCACCAGTTGCATCACCTTCAAAAGCTTTGTCAGCAACACTTGTTACTCTTACAGGAATTTGCATTGTATTACATATACCATCATACTGAAACAAATCAACACCTTCTTTAAAACCTAATAAAACATTATTTTCATCTATGTCATAAACGGTGTCAGGCAATGGATTATTTTCCATTGATAATGTGAAAGTATTTGAATAACCGACTTTACTTCCAATACGTGTTGATCCTATGATTTTTATTTTATAAGTCTTAGGAGCATAATAATTTAAACTAGTTACAGTACCAGAAATTTTCCCTTGAGTTGTATTAAATGACAAACCTTGTGGCAATGTACTTGCTGCTGATTGTCCATCAGAATCCAATAGTTCATATGTAACATCATCAGAAGAAATAGATTTTTCAACCCCTCCATCAAACACCATTTTAACATTAGCAACACCTAAAGAAAAAGATTCGTTAACAACTATTGATTTGTCTTCAATTTGTGAACACACAATAGATTGTGGACCATTAATTTGAATATTAATTTCTGTTGAACCTTCTAATGGTATTTCTTTTAATGTACAACTAAATTTAATTTCATGTGAAGTTGATTCTTGAATACGTGTTGGAGTTCCTAAAATCACCCCTGTAGATTCATTAAATGTATGAGAAGGTATTTTAACTAAACAAATAGATTTAGAAAAATATGCAAAAGAAAATTGATCTTTACAAGATATTTTTGAAAACATTTTATATCCTTTATTTGGTGAAGGTGAACAAGCTAAGAAAAAAGCATGAGAATTAATTTTTAGTGTGTATAGTGATACTTACTATACTGGTTTAAACATTAATCATGAAAATGGTGAGGTAATTAAAGGTTCATATGAATTAATAAGCAAACCTACATACACTGACAGATATGCATGAAATGATATTAAAAGAGGCGACATTGTCTTCTCTGCACAAGGATTTGCAATAGGCGGCCATTATTCAGGACACTGTGCAATTGTTGATGGATGATACAATGCAAAAGTAAATGGAACTAATGAAATCACAACATACCTAAGAGTTGTAGAAGCTAACCAATTTGGTGTTGCATATGGTTTATTAGATGATGTTAGAATGTATAAAGAACAAATGTCTGTTCTTCATATTACTGATACTAATGATAAGCAAATAGAGGCAGCTACTAAATTCTGTGAATCCCAATTAGGCAAAAATTACAATATTCCTATATTCTTAAGTGAAGATGTTGATCCTAATGCAAGTGCATGATATTGTTCTGAATTAGTATGAGCTGGATATATAAATCAAGGCATAGATATCCAATCTAATGATTACTATCAAGCAGATATACCAGGAATTTTACCTTGAGAAATCTTCTATAGCAATAGTGCTAAAATCGTTACTAGCTGAAATGATTAATAATTATTAATTAAAAAACCTATTAGGTACAATGTCCAATAGATTTTTAAATTATTTTAATTTAATAATTTATAGTACTTTGGTCAACTATTTCAAAGAAATGATGAGTACCATAAGAAGAGCCGGCAGAAGTATCTAAATTAAAGAACGCAATTGATGGTTGAAAGGTATAAACACTTGATGACATTTTACTCATTCCTCCTCAATAAATACCTGAAACTTCAAAATCTTCATTTATAGCCATAGACCCAGAAGCACCACCCCCTAAAGCAAATACTTCTCTAGGTTCCATAAAACATTCATCTTGATAAGTGTAATATGGAGTGCCGCTTACTTTATTTAATGATGGTCCATCTAATTTAACGGGTTTAGTTTTAACTTCTGTTAAATATGTAAAACCTCTTTGATCAGAAGATTGTTCAGAATTAGCTCATGGATAACCAGCAATGTATATATCTTGATTTAATAAAACTTTATTAGTGCTGATATTTACAATATTTTCACCAATACCATAATGATTGTTAATGTAATCAATTTCACTTTTTAGTTGAGACACACCTTTAGTGGTACCAGATAAAGTTGAATTAATTTGATTGTATGTTAAACTCAAATCTAGTGTAAGAGCACACATGTCCATATACAAATCTTTTGTATCAGAACCATCTACATATGTTCCTACTTTGACAGTGATTGGATTAATTGCTTCTATTTGATTCTTAATTGTTCCAGATGCTTGAATGTAATCACCATAAGTGCTTGTATATGGATTACATGATTCAGGGTTTCCTATTACAGCTAATACTGAATTAGCATAATCTTCACTATTTGCAATACTTAAAATTCCATCTCAAACATGGTAATTAGTAATAAATTCATATTTGTATTGACCTAATCTTTTGTAGAATCACATTGTTCCAGAAGAAGCGCCTGCTAAGTTACCAGTAGATAATACTCCAATCGCCCCAATTGACAATGTTCTTTCAGCGATGTAATCATAATAATCTTCAGAAGATAATTTACCATCATCAATTGTATTAATGGTAAATGTTAAGAATGTAGAGACTGTTTGATAATTTGCACTTGTTGCAATTAACTTAAAATCATATCTACCATATGATCCAATTGCATCTCATTTTAATGAATTATTTTCAATATGTATTTTATTTTCTAATTCTGGCGAGATGGTTTGAATAGTAAAATTAACTTGTTGTGAAAATGTTTGTGGATATACTGTTGCATCTAATGTTCAATCTAAAGAACCAGATTGATCTTTATCATAATATATAGTTGTGTTTTTGTTGTAATTGATAGTTATACCTTCGGGTGTAGCTGTTGATGCATTAGTTACATTTATATAAAAAGTTAGCGTGTTACTTGTAGTATTTAAAACAGTAGAAGTAGCTTTTAAGTCAAATGAAAATGTACCAATACTAGGAATTCCATCTCAAGTAATTTTTTTGCTGTCTGAAATTTTAACTGCTTTATTAGGTGTTTGATCGTTTTCAATAGATCATCTTACACCTTGATTAGCAGCTAATGGATAAACAGTTGAATCTAATATTCAATTAATGGTTGTAGATTCATTAACTTGACAATTAATAGTATTTCTACCAGAATAATCAATTGCAATATATTCAGGGTTATTAATAACTGTTTCAACACAACTTGACAAACAAAACAATGATGGACTAAGTGCCAATACAGATCCTAATAACAATTTTAAAAAACTACATTTCATATTGTAATATTATAAAAAACATTAGAGGGTGACCTCTAATATTTAGTAATATTTATAAAACTATAAATTATTCAAGAATTTCAATGATGCTTCCTGCACCAACTGTTCTACCACCTTCACGGATTGAGAACTTAGAACCTTTTTCAGCAGCTACTGGAGCAATTAATTCTACAGTAATTTCTGTGTTATCACCAGGCATTACCATTTCAACTCCTTGTTTTAAAGTAATTGAACCTGTAACGTCAGTTGTTCTAAAGTAGAATTGAGGTCTGTATCCATTGATGAATGGAGTGTGACGACCACCTTCTTCTTTTTTAAGTGCATAGATTTGTGCAGTAAATTTCTTGTGAGGTGTAATTGAACCTGGTTTAGCTAATACTTGTCCACGTTCAACATCTGTTTTTTCAATACCTCTTAATAAGATACCAGCATTATCACCAGCCATTGCTGAATCTAATTGTTTTCTGAACATTTCGATACCAGTAACAACTGATTTCTTTGTAGGTCTTAAACCAACAATTTCAACTTCATCGTTCATGTTGATTTGTCCACGTTCTACACGACCAGTAACAACAGTACCACGACCAGTAATTGTGAAGATATCTTCGATAGGTAATAAGAATGGTTTATCTGTATCTCTTACTGGAGTTGGAATTCATGTATCAACTTGATCCATTAATTCTTGGATTTTTTGTTCTCATTCAGGTTTACCTTGAAGAGCACCTAAAGCTGAACCTCTAACGATTGGAGTGTTGTTTCCATCAAATCCATAAGAAGTTAATAAGTCTCTTACTTCCATTTCTACTAATTCTTGTAATTCAGCATCGTTTGCCATATCACATTTGTTTAAGAACACAACAATACGAGGAACACCTACTTGTCTAGCTAATAAGATGTGTTCACGAGTTTGTGGCATTGGTCCGTCAGCAGCTGAAACTACTAAGATAGCACCATCCATTTGTGCAGCACCTGTAATCATGTTCTTTACATAGTCAGCGTGTCCTGGACAGTCAACGTGTGCATAGTGACGTTTTGTTGTTTGGTATTCAACGTGTGCAGTGTTAATTGTAATACCACGAGCTTTTTCTTCTGGAGCACTATCAATTTGTGCATAGTCTCTAGCTTGAGCTAAGTTTTGTTTTGCTAGATATGTACAAATAGCAGCTGTTAAAGTTGTTTTTCCGTGGTCAACGTGTCCGATAGTACCAATGTTAACATGTGGTTTACTTCTATCAAATTTTTCTTTTGCCATATATTTTTTTCTCCTTGATTAATTTATTATTTTATTTATTATATAGAGTTAACATTATATTTATAAAAATATTAAATAATATACTTAATTTAGAAAATTTATACTATATAAATAAAACACACCCACATAGTGGTGGTGTATTTGTTTTAATTATTCTTTTAATTTGTTTAGTTTAACAATGCTATCTAAACGTTTATCAACATTGTCTAACCGATTTTATTAAATGCACGTTGTTCATCTGCAAATTTTGTGAATCATTTTAGAGCTTTTGGTTGTGGTTTAGAACATTTAACACCTTTTGTCACAATTGGTTCAACTAACTCATAATTATTATAAAATCTGCCTTTAATCGTTTACTTTAATTCTTCAATATTCTTAATAAGAATAGTTTCTTTGTTTGAATCATTGATTGTTTGTCCTTCTTTTATATGTGAGAGATAAAGAAACTATTTTAACTTATTACATTTAAGAATTTGATCGTGACGTTCAAGAATTTGATCGTGACGTTTAAGAATTTGATCGTGACGTTCAAGAATGTGTTCAACATTATCTAAACGAGTATCAACCTTGTCTATACGATTATTGATGTGTTTAATATCTTTTTCATATTGGTTTTTAACTCAACCAGTAAATCAAGATGGCGGAGTTTTTTCATATTGGTTTTTAACTCAACTTGAAAATCACTCTGGAGCTTTAGGCTCTGGTTTAGAACATTTAACACCTTTAATCATAATGGGTTCAACTAATTCATAATTATTATAAGATTTGTTTTTAATCGTTTGTTTTAATTGTTCAATATTCTTAATAAGAATAGTTTCTTTGTTTGAATTCTTATTGTTTGCCTCTCATATATATACCTATGGTTCAAAGATGGTATTTTTGTAAAAAATTTTTTGATTTATTCAAAAACTCCTATGTTTTCAAGGGTTTATGAGTGAAAAATTTTTCTTAATACATCAAAATTTAAAGGTTAAAAAACAAAAATTTTTAAAATTTCTTTGTTGGTTTGACTGGTAAAGACAACTTATGCAAATTGTTTTTGTGCAATCTATTAATAATTTTTACTGATTGACTATCAATTTTTTTGTGAGCTAAATATGCATCAATATTATCGTATGTAACACCCATTTCTTGCTCATCAGTTTGATTCTTATATAATCCTGCACTTGGTGCTCTATCAATAATAATTTTGGGAACAATCAATTCTTTTGCTAATTCATAGACTTGAGACTTGTTCAAATTAGCTAATGGCATAATGTCACATCCACTATCTCCAAATTTAGTAAAGTATCCTAAATATAATTCGTCTGCATTGCTAGTGCCTAAAACTAACGCATTTAATTCAGAAGCTATTGAATATAAAACAGTCATTCTAATTCTTGGTTTCATATTAGAAACTGTAATTGGTTTTTTTACGCCCAATTGCTTAGCTAATGCTTTACAGGAATTAGACAAATTGATATGTCTTATTGGCATAGACAAATATTCTTCCATAGCTTTCACACATTTTTTGTCTAACGCACTATTATTGATATCCATAAACACACAAGTTAAAGTCAATGAAGTGTGTTTTCTAATAATTCCTGCAACCACTGCAGAATCTACTCCTCCCGAGATTCCTAATACTACATCTGAAATCTTTGCCTTTTTGCAATAAGTAGTAATTCAATTTGCTAAATATTTAATATATGAATTAGCTTTGGTCATAAATTATTTTAATTATATTAATCTACAACAAACTCTAAGTCATAGATCTCTAAAGTATCACCTTTAATAGCTCCTAGCTCTTTAGCTTTTTCTTCTACTCCAATAGATAACATCTTTTGGTTAAACCTGATGATGTTATCCTTTGTAGTTAAAGGAATTTTGTGAATCCAATATTTTAAATATTCGGATTCTACATTTCAAATATGATCATCAATCATAGTAATCTTTAAATCGTGTTTGAAATCTTTTTGCTTTTTTAATTCAATAACTTCCACATCAGAAGTCTGTTGCTCTAATTGTTGTTGATT
Organism: uncultured Mycoplasmatota bacterium; assembly: GCA_949517355.1. Classification (GTDB taxonomy): domain Bacteria; phylum Bacillota_I; class Bacilli_A; order Mycoplasmatales; family Mycoplasmoidaceae; genus Malacoplasma_A. The sequence continues at coordinate 34,561 of CATDIL010000002.1, read as the reverse complement.
AATTTTTTCTTGATCTAAATAAATTTTGTAAACTTCTTGTTTTAATTCATCAAGGTTTGTTTTATCTTTTGTAGAGATTAATAAAACGTTATTAAGTTTTGATTTCTTCAAGAAATCTTTTACTTTGTTTTCGTCATAAGAAAGATCACACTTGTTTAAGACAACTAGCATTTTTTTCTTTGTTAATTGATCATTAAATTTTTCTAATTCATTGTTAATTAATTGGTAAGCTTTAAACAAGTCTTCATTATCATATTCGTTTAACGAAATTAAATGAATAAGGATTTGACAACGTTCAATATGTTTTAAAAAATCATGTCCTAACCCCTTGCCTTCTGATGCTCCTTCAATAAGTCCTGGAATATCAGCGAAGACAATATCTTTATCATTAATTTTAGTAGTTCCTAATATAGGAACCAGTGTAGTGAATTGGTAATTTGCAATTCTAGGTCTTGCGTTAGTTAAAGCAGTTACTAATGATGACTTACCTGCATTAGGAAAACCAATAATTCCAACATCAGCAACATATTTAAGCTTAAGAAAGACTTTTCTTTCTTCTCCAATGTCTCCATTTTCAAATAATGTTGGAGCTTTATTAAAAGAAGATTTGAAGAAAGCGTTTCCGCGTCCTCCTTTACCACCTTTACAAATTTCATATGTTTGTCCTGATTTTAAAATATCTGTTATCAATTCATTAGTATCAAAATCATAAACCGATGTTCCTAGAGGAACTTTAATTAAATAATCTTGGCCGTTTCTACCAGTGGCCATTTTTGTTTGGCCGTTCTCTCCATTTTGAGCAAAGATATTCTTTTTGTTGCGCAAATCAAATAAAGTGTTAATGTTGTGGTCTCCAATTAAAATAATTGAACCACCATTACCACCATCTCCTCCTCAAGGTCCGCCTTCAGGATAATGTGCTTCTCTTCTTCAAGAAACAACACCGTTACCACCATTGCCGGCCTTTAGTGTTAAGACACATTCGTCAACAAATTGCATATGTAATAATATTGTTAATATTATAAAGTGTATTATTTAGGATTATCTAAATCAACATAATCTTTATCGTGATCTTTTTTGTATTCTTTAATCATTTCTTTTAAATCATCATTGTAATAATCTGCAGATTTTTTATCTTCTTTTAGCTTGTATGCTAATGGGTGTGCAGTTTCATTTGTAATATAAAATTTATTTACTAATCAGTTTATGAAAATAAAAATAACAAAAGCAGAAACTAAAAATATTCCAACTCTTAATATTTCTCTTCAAAATTCATTATTACTTCCTCAATATGGAATTAAGGCAGATAGTATAAAAATACTACAAGTTAAACTTGTTGTAATGCTAAATGGTAAAATATCATAATTACCAATCTTGAATCATCTAAAAAAGAATGGATAAACAATGGACATTGTAACTCCAATGAAAATATAAATTAATAACATGTTGTTTCAATATGTGTGACTTGTTGAAATAACTATTGTTTTACCAATAAAATCTTTAAACTCTTGTTGTGAACAATCTAAGCATCATTGGTATTTATTTCATAATGATAATCAATTATCATTAGTCAATTCACCAGATCATATAGTTTGATGAATTGGGATTAAATAATGATTTCCCATTAAATCTATTTCTCCAACTAATAACCAAATAATAACAAAATACAATAGCACAATTAATGCTACTGAAACAGTTATTATTCAAGGTTTAGTTTTAACAGGAATAGTCATACTATTATTTTAATTCATAAAAATAAAAAAATTGAATGTTCTAGTGCATTCAATCTCTTAAAATATCATGTGCAAACAATCATTGCTCTTTAAATACCTACATTTGCCAGACATAAGTTTGATTAGGACTTAAGAATATTTTGGCAGAGTATTTTTTAATTAACATTCATACGTCTATGAATATTGACTAAAGAATACTCATGTAAATATTTAAATTACTTTAACTATCTACATTTTTAATATATCAGTAAAATCTTAATATTTTTGAAAAAAATTTGTAAATATATTAAATATATTTAACTTTAAACGAAATCTTATCTTTATCAATAGTAGCTATGACATAGCTGCTTGTTTTTTTAGGCCCTCGAGGTAAAGCAATGGAACCTGGATTAACTAATATAGGTTCTTTAGTTTGATCTATATCTTGGTAATGTGTGTGACCGTAGATAACTACATTAGCTTGATGTTGTTTACCTAACTCTCTTAATGTAGAAAAATATTTATTTTTATCAAAAGAGAATTGGTGTTGAGAATGAACTAAAACAAATTTTAGATTTTCAATCTTAAAAGTTTGAATGTCTTTATATCCATAATCATTGTTGCCATCTACAAACCAATTGAAATGCTGTTTCATATATGAAATTTCTGTGCAATAATCACCAGCACAACAAGCATAAGCATATTTGCCTTGTTCTTTTTTTAGAACTTCATCAATTAAATTGTTGAAACCATGAGAATCAGATAGGATTAATAATTTTTTACTCATTTAATGCCTCCTTAATTCTTTTAGCTATTTTATTAGGAACAAATTGAGAAAGTTCATTAACAGATGCTTTTTTTAAATTAGCAAAATTTTCATAATGTTCCATTAACTTTTTAATACTTTTTTCTCCTAAGCCTTCGATTTCAGATAATTTTGATTTAAATTTAGAATTAATATTTTTAGTTCTAAAAAAGTTAATTGCAAAATTATGAACCTCTTCTTGAATATTTAATAAGTACATATATATATCAGAAGATTTATCTAATTTAATTGTTTGTTTGTTTGGAAAAACAATTGAATTTGTTTTATGATGTTTATCTTTTGATAAACCAATAACATTTATTACTTTATCTAAATGAAGTTTGCTTAACGATTCGATTGCAGCATTTATTTGAATAATGCCACCATCTACTATGATCAAGTTGGGCAATGTTTGACCTTCATCTAACATTCTTTTGTATTGTCTATAAACAACTTCTTTCATTCTTTCATAATCACTAGAAGCATCTAAATTTTTAATAATAAATTTACGATAAAGATTTTTATTAAAATTTCCATTTTCTAAAGCAATCATTGCTCCAACTTGATCATCAGCAAACAAGTTTGCGATATCATAAACATGAATAAGAGACAAATTATCTAAAGATAATAATTGTTTTAATGTTTCAAAAGATTTTTGAGTTCTATTAATTTTGTTTTGATAAATCAAATAGTTGCTTTTAAAGAACTCCTTAGCGTTTTTAACAGCTTCCAACGAAATTGTTTTGTATCTTCCTCGAGTAGGTGTAGAAAATTGTATTGCTGTTGTTTTTGTCAAACTTTTTAGTTCACTAGACTTTATATTAACGTAACAATATTTTGGTTTTGCTTGGTTATTAAAATAATATTGCATTAAATAGTTTGACAAAACTTCATCTATGTTAGAGTTATTTAACTCTGCTATTTGTTGGTTTTTAGCTAATAACTTACCATTAACATATGAAAAAATCATAATGCAAATGTATTTGTCTTGTTGATAAAAACCAACAACATCAAAATCATCTTTTGATTTAAATACAATATTTTGTTGTTTTTGAATTTCTTTTATTCCATTAATTAAATCTAATTTCTTTTGAGCTTCTTCAAACAGCAAATTGTCTGATAATTCTTTTTCTTCTTTTTTCAATTGATCAACAATTTTAGAAACATTACCATTAAAAAAATCATTAATATCAGATTTAATTTTTTTGTATTCTTCTTTTGATACTTTATTAATACAAGGGCCTAAACATTGATTAATATCGTAATAAATACATTTTGATTTCTTTACATAATTACATTTTCTTAAAGGAAACAATTTAAGAATTAAGTTATAGATTCCATATTTATTACTGTTTGATGAAGCGAACGGCCCATAGTATTTACCTTTTCATTTTTTTAAATCTCTTGTGTAAACAATTCTTGGGTGTGGTTCATTAGTAACTACTATATATGGATAACTGCTACCATCCTTTAAAAGGATGTTATATTTAGGTTGATATTTTTTTATTAAATTGTTCTCAAGAATTAATGATTCATTTTCATTCTTAACAACAATAAATTCAAGATCATGAATGTTTTCAACAAGATGAATAGTTTTGTTATCTTTGACACCATTAAAATATTGATGGGTTCTATTAAAAAGATTTTTAGCCTTACCCACATAAATAATTTTTCCATATTTATCTTTCCACAGATAACAACCCGGTTGTTTTGGGATATTCTTTAATTTATATTTAAGAATTGTATTCATTTTATTTTCTAAATGTATTTAACATTCTTTCTAATGAACTATATAAAACTTCAGGACTTGAATAATAAAAATAATAATCATTGTCATCAGTATAAATTACAAGAGAAGATCTATATAAATGACGATTATTAATGTTTGATAAAGGAATGAATATTGCAGATTTGTCTTGTTTTTCAATAATCACATGTTTGTTTGAAATATATATAGCATTGCTATTAATTTCACTAAATCTTGTTCTAATTTTTTTAATCTTGTAAACAAAATATGGATATTCATTTTTTTTCAATTTCAAAGTATTTAAAATATTTTTTAAATTTCTTTTTTTAGAAAAAACTACATTTCTAGCATCATAAATAAATTGTTGTTCATTAACATTTAACAAATCTTTTAAATACAATAAATCTAACACATAATCAAGTTTGTTGATAGCGGTTTGTGTGTATCTAAACTCTTTCTTAAATCAAAAATTAAATAATTCAAATCTATAAGTCAAAAATAAATCAAATTCATGAGGATTCATTAAACCTTTTATTCCTTTTTTTCTATACTTTAAAAAATTTGAATGATTAATCTCTTTAGAGATCTTATTTCTAAACTTTAAATATTCTTTTGATTTATTAGGTCTAATAAATAAATCCATATAATGAATTATACTTTTAATAATGATATATAAAAGTAAGAAAGCATCAAAAGCTGTAAATAAAATTTGCGTTAATGTAATGACACGTAAGTCAATTTATTTTCGTAGAAATTTATGTATTAATGGTGTTTCTACGAAAATAAAAATTATCAAAATTAAAGACAAAGCTGAAGACTTTATCTATGATTTAGATCAAAACTCTAAAGATGTTTGTTTATTGTTAGAACATACTTCAAAAATAATTTTAAGTAATTTAAAAACCGATTTGGACATACTTGGTACAGATTACTATGACAAAGTATTAGTCAAAGGGAAGTTGTTTGCCAATCAAGAGAATTTAATCAATTGAACAAAACAAGGCGTTAGAAATATCTGATTGTTTAAATTAAATTATTCTAGAAAATTATTTATTAGAATCAATTCTACTTTATCAACTAAAGAAGCTATTTAATGTCTGTTCTTCTATAAATTACAAACGTAATTCCAAATAAAATAATTGAAAAAAGAAACCAAATAACAATAGCATCGTTATTTGTTACATATCTATTGATATCAAATCAATATGCAGTTTTTAATGTTTTAATATTAGGAACAACATTTCTCATTGTGTTAATTTGAAATTCTGCTGTTGTAGCTGGATCTACACCTTTTGCATATCCATCAACATTTTTTAAGTTTAATCCTTTAATAGATTTAAATAAAGAATAAAATCTACCACAAGCATTGTTTTGGTTTTGAGAATATTGACTTAAGAAATCATCATAAAATAAAAAACGCTTGTTATTAACAAATTCTTCATTTGTTACTTGATCTTCATTATATAAAGTTCATTTGTCTGAATGAGTTGTGTTTAATTCATTAATTAAACAAGTTGCAAATGAAGTTGTATCAAAATCATTTACCCCATAGAAATAATCTCATAGATCAATAACTAAATTCATACTTAATATTCCAAATGCAATTGATCACTCTTCATCATCTGTATTCTCATATGTTTGACCAAGGACACATTCTAATCCTGTTTTGTTGTCATATGCAGTGCTATTTAAAAAAGTGTAAATTCAATTTTCATAATCAGCATTCATATCTTCATTAAATGATGTACGAGTATTATTTACATAAGTAATTAACTTGTTTCTAATGTCTTTATATTGTTCAGATTGTTTAGCTTCTGGAATAACAAATGTTAAATCTTTACTATCTATAAAACGAGATTTAAGTTTATTTATCTGATTATCAATAATAAATACAGATGTTGGTTTACAACCAATAGCATTGTAAATCATATAACGTTCATTATCTACTCCATATATTGTGTAATATCAATATTCATTTTGAGAGTATGACGGATAGATCATTGGTCTAAAATCATCACTGAACATTGGATCATTAACATTAAAAATATTTCAATTAGGTTTAATTGTAAATTTCATTGCAGAATTTGCTCCATATGTTGTAATGTCTGCAGACTCACTTCCGCTTAATGAACCTAATTGATAAATAGATGCCATTTGTCCACCAACATCGATACTATTTAATGTTTGTAATCCAGATTCTTTTTGAATGTCCTTATTTAATTCATATGTATTAACATAAACCGTGTCATCAGAAATCACTCCATCATCAGCCATAATAAAGCTCTTTGCCCTCTTATCTTTAACACTATAATAGTTAGACACTTCCATAGTGACTCCATATTTATCTGTAGCAATACTTGCAGGTGATTTTACAATCACTGGCATAATCATTGAAATTAATTCAAAGATAATAGCAATACAAATAGTTGATACTTTAACTACTGGAATGTTTGCTTTCATACTAATTAATATCGAAATTGAACCAAAGAATAGACATACAATCATTCCTGCAATTAAAATTGATAAAATAATTCAACCTAAATCTTCAAGTTTAATTCCATTAGCATTTGTTAACGGATCATATATTCCAAAACATAGAGTTAGTAATGGAAAAACCATGTCAACTAACAAGTTGATTAATACATAAGTTAAAAAAATACTAAACTTAGCATTAATGATTTTTCATCTTGAAATAGGTTTAGAGAAAATTAACAATTCACTACCATCTTCTCTTGGTTGATTAAAGATTTCAACAGTAATTGTACAACAATATATTGATAAGAAAATTATTGTCATAATATTGAAGTTAAACATTGAATTACTTCACAAATATAAAGGACTAACATTTAAAGAACCAGGAATGATTAATAAAATAAGGGCATAGAATAACCAAATTAAACCGTTGACTACCCACACCGGTTTTTTCTTTCTTAATACTCTAAATAAATATGAATAAAACTTACGAAACATTATTTCTCTAAATTAATTTTCTTTAATTCTTCTTGATCTACTTTCATAGTATCAACCGATCCTTTAATGATCAATTTATCATAAACTTGTTCAAGAGATGGCAAGCTCTTTTCAAAAAGATCTAATGCAATATCATTTTTAAGAATGAATTTTTGAAAATCAACTATTTCTTTATTGTCTTTAAAATAAACTTGAATAAATCCTTCATATTTGTTTACTTTAAATTCATTCTTCTTTTGCTTTAAATATTTTTGTACCAACAAATCATCTTGTGTTTTAACTTTGTAATATTCTTTTGCATAAGTAGATAATAATTCTTCTTTTGTACCAGAATATACAATCTTACCACCATCTAAAATGGTAGCCGAGTCAAAATATTGATTTAATTCAGCCAATACGTGACTTGAAATAAATATCGCTTTACCTTTATTTTTTAAATCGATTAAGACTTCAAAAAATTCTTGACGAGCTCTTGGATCTAAATTAGCAACAGGTTCATCCATAATAATAATTTCAGGGTTATGAATTAATGCTTGTGCTAATAAAATTTTCTTTTTTTGTCCAGAAGAAAATGTATTAGGAGAACGATTTCTTAAATTTCACATGTTAAGTTCTTTTAATTTAGATGTAACAACCTTATTTGCTTTATCATGAGGGATACCAGAAAGCATAATCATTCACAATAAGTAGCTGCGAGCTGACATTTGTTCTGGAAATCTTGCATTTTCTGGAATATATCCAATTTTTAATTTTGCTTCTTCTTTATCATTTCTAATACCATCAATTAAAATTGTTCCACTCCATTTAAAGTAGGCCCCAATTAATGATTTGATTGTTGTTGTTTTTCCAGCACCATTGCCACCAATGAAAGCGTGAAATTGCCCAGGATATACATTAAATGATAGTTTATTAATTGCAGGAACCTTTTTACCTGAATATATTTTTGTTAAATTTTTGACAAACAAAATAGGTTTTTTGTCCATTTTGTTGTATTCATCAATTTCTTCTTGCAAAAACTTTCTTTTTAAACTGTTTGTAAAAAGTTTGGTAAATTTATTGTCATTGTTAATGCGTTGTTGATTTATATTCTTTTCCATATTATTTAAAATCTATCCTCCTATAAATGGCAAATGAAATAATATATAAAGCGATTCCTGCAAAGATTCATCAAAAATATAAACCTTCAGTAGATAGTTGTGTTGATGAATGGAATGTAAAACCCAAATATGATGCAGTTAAAATTGTGTCTTGATTATATAAAAGATTTGCCAAATTTCCTTTATTTCTAACATTAAAATTTATTGGATCAATACTTACATAACCCAAATTATCAGTTGCTAATGATAAATTTTTTACTAACGTTGATATTCCAATATAAGTTTTATTGTAAAAATATTCATTAGGAGTTGCAGAAAATGCTGAAACATCAACATTATAAACTGGAGTAATTAATGCACCCATATATTTATCATCAGCTGCCACCATTGTTTTAGCATGTTCTTTTAATTGTTCATTAATATAGTTATTTTGAATCTGACCATATGCATCAGAAATGATAAAGTATTTAAATTTTAAAGTTTCTATTAAAAAATCATCCATTGATTTAATATTTAATGATTTTCAATCATCACCATTAATTTTGATTGAACTTAATAAAGCAAAGTGTGTGTAATCTTGAATTTTGCTAAAAACAACATCTTTTGACCCACTAATTCTTGTAGGTTTAAAAACAGAAGAATTTAAATTAATAGATTTAGAATTATTAATAAAAGTTCCTTTTACAGAATCATAGTTAACAAATGGTTCATCACTTGCTTTTAATAATCCTGATGGTAGAGTATAAGTATCACCGTTATCATTTTTAAATTGAATTTCATCTGTGTTTCATAACAAAGTGTTGAAAAAGTTTTTTTCATCATCTGTTGTTTTTAAGTCATTAACACTTAATTGGATTTCTTGTCTTGAATCTGGATAAGTAATTTGAAAACAATATGAAGATGAAGAAGATAATAATGCTTGGGCTAATCCCGTAAATGAATTAGTCTGATAATTATGAGTACCCAACGTAATGAAAGGCATTGAGATTAATGAAGCCATTGTTTTAGCATCACTCATATATTGATATAAATTTAAAATATTGCTTACATTTTCTTTTGAAATATAAGGAATCTTATCATAATCATAGAAAATAATTGGATAACCTTTTTCTTTTGAAAAAGCACTTTTTAAAAAATCTTCATCAATATCGTAGTTAAGATCTCTATTGCTTCCGAAAGATTTGTTACCAATATTTAAAATTTCACTTTTTAATCCAAATCCATTACCCATTTGAGACATTTGATTAGTAAAGTTAAAATAATTTCCTATCTTGTAATGAGAATTTTTAACTTTATTATCATAATCAGTTTTTTCATTGTCAAATGGTTGAGTGAATGGTTTTACAGACGATGGATTAGTTATTGAGTCGATTATTGCCTTTGATAAATCAACGCCTATTTCTTCAACAGTGTTTTGATTAACAATATTTGAATATTGAGAATAAGTGCCATCATCATTCAAATAATCATAAGTAGCAATTTGAGTGTCACCATTACCTAAATATCCATCTGTCGGTGTTTTAACAACATCAGCATATTTAATAATTACATAATAAATATTACTAAATACACATAGTAAAACGCCAAACATGATAACTCATATTTTGTTTAAATAAATTGATACCAACAAAGTAATGGCACCAAAGATCAATTGAACAATCAAAGTTATTAAGAATAAACTTCCAATTAACCCAGATTGTTGATATCCCGGCACATCAAAACAATAAATAAAAAAACCACAAAACAATGCCAAAAAAGATAAAACAATTCCATAAACAAAATATGTAAGTGCTTTAGCAATTTGAATTTTATTTCTAGATATTGGTTTTGAAACAATTAATAATTCTGTGCCATTATCTCTGTGTTCTTTATAGATCGCTAAAATCAATAAAGATGAAAAGATACATGAGATATATGAAATTACAGATTGAATGCTAACAACTGGATTTGTTCAAAATAAAAAGCAACTAGTTTTAGCAATTGAAGGAACGATGTACAAATATAAACAAATTAAAAATAAGTATAAAAAACCAATTCATCAAATTGATTTCTTTTTAATTGTTGTTCCCAATAAGAATGAAAAATATTTACCAAATAATCTCATTTTCTTATTCTAAAACACTTGCACATCTATTACAAATGTTTTCATCGTGCATTTCTTCTTTAGAAAAATAATTTCAACAACGTTGACATTTAATTAATCCAGAGTTTTTTATTTTAATTGAAATAGATTCGTTTTGGTTAAATTCAACAAGCGCAACATTTAAATATTTTTTAACATCTTTAAGATCAAATGGTAATTCTTTACAATTAATAATTACTTTTGCTTCATTACTCTTTCTTATTATTCCATTGTTTCGTGCTATTTCTAATTCAGCGTAAACTGATTTCTTTAATTCAAAAAAGTTTGCTCATTTATTCGGATCTATGTTTTCATCAAATTCAATTGAGTCAATTCAATTTTCTAATACAATAGATTCTTTTTTATTTTCTACATTAAAGAACGAATAAGCTTCTTCACATGTGTGAGGAATAATAGGAGAAAGAATAATTAAATATGTTTTTAATATTGTGTAAAGAACTGTTTGAATAGTTCTACGTCTTGGGTTGTCTATTTTTTCACAATATAAAACATCCTTAATTACATCAAAATAGTTTGATGATAAATCGATTACGTGTAAGTTGATAATCTTAACTACAGTTAAAAAATCAAAATTATTAAATGCATTATTAATCTTAGTAAGATTAGATTTTAATGTAGATAAAACATATCTATCATATTCATCAAAATCTGTCTTTTTATTTTGTGCATATGAAAAATCTGAAATATTAGCAAGAATAAATTTAAATAAACTATTTCTAATTCTTCTATATGTTTCTGCACATTGTGTCAAAATGTTTTTAGAAACGCTAACATCTTCTTGATAGTTGCTTGATGCAGCTCACAATCTCAATACATCTGCACCAAATTGTTTACATACTTCATTAGGATCAACTACATTACCAAGTGATTTAGACATTTTTCTGCCTTGTTCATCCAAAGTAAATCCATGACTTAACAATTGTTTAAACGGAGCTTTATTTGAATAAATAGTTGAGTTGATAATTGATGAGTTAAATCAACCACGATATTGGTCATTACCTTCAAAATAAAGATCTGCAGGATAATTTAATCCTTTTGCTTTAAGCAAAGTAAATGAGCTTCCTGAATCAAATCAAACGTCCATGATGTCTTTTTCTTTTATATATTTTTGTTTTTTATCCAAGTATTTTTGTGTTAAGAAATATTCAACTGGTTTTTCAAATCAAACATCAGTTCCTTCTTTTGCAATGATGTTAATGATGTTTTGGATTAATTCAAATTCTAAAATTGGTTGTTTGTGTTCATCGAAAATAATCGGAATTGGAACACCTCAAACTCTTTGACGACTAATACATCATTCTTTGCGGTTTGTAATCATTGAAGTTAATTGCTTTTTATTTAAAATGTTATTAAATTTAACTTTATCAATTTCAGCTAATATCTTATCTTTAATTGGATCAATGTTTACAAATCATTGTTTAGTTGCACGATAGATAACTGGTTTTTTAGTTCTTCAATCGATTGCAGCGCTGTGGTTAATAAACACAAATTTTAATAGGGCCTTATTAGCATCTAATCTATTAATAATTTGTTCATTAGCTGTTTCATAAAAAACACCAAATAAACTTTCATCATTTACTTCTTTAGTAAATTTACCCGCTTCATCAATTGGACAAAATATTGAAATGTTATATGCCTTGCATGCAATGTAATCTTCTGCACCAAACCCTGGTGCATTGTGTACTAAACCTGTACCATTATCACTTGTTACATATGTTGCATTAATTACAGGAGAAACCCTATCATATAAACAATGTTTATATTGAACTAATTCAATTTGTTTACCATTAAATTCTTTTTCAACTTCATAACTTTCTCACTTGAATTCCTTAGATAATTCTGCTAATTTTTGTTTAAGTAAGATATAGTGATTACCATTAACTTTTACTCTAACATAAGTAAAATCTGGATGAACAGCAATTGCTAAATTAGATGGAATAGTTCAAGGGGTTGTAGTTCAGATGATTAATTTATCACCTTGTTCTAATACTCCTTTACCATCTGCTACATCAAATGTAATATAAATACTTGGTGCTTGAATATTTGCATATTCAATTTCTGCTTCTGCTAAAGCAGTACGACTAGATCAAGATCAATAAATTGGTTTTAAATTTTGATAAATTAATCCTTGTTGAAGAATTGCTAAAAACAATTCAAGTTGTCTTGTTTCAAAATCAGTTGTTAATGTTAAATATTTTTCTTTTCAATCAGTAACAATACCTAGTCTCTTGAATTGTTCTAATTGTTTTTCAACATTTTTGATTGCAAATTCACGACAGTTTTTTCTTTTTTGACTAACAGTTAATGTCGGATCTTTATTAATTCCTTTTTTTAATAAAGCATGTTCTATTGGTAAACCGTGCGTATCTCATCCTGGAATAAATGGAGAATAAAATCCTTTAAGACTTTTTTGTCTCACAATAATGTCTTTGATGATTTTATTCAATGCATGACCTACATGGATGTCACCATTAGCGTATGGAGGCCCATCATGTAGAATTCATTGTTCATGTTCTTTGTTTTTTAATAAAAGTTTTTGATAAATATCATGGTCAGCTCAAAATTTTTGAATTGAAGGTTCTTTAGTCGGTAAATTAGCCTTCATTTCAAAATTTGTTTTTAAGATATTCAGAGTGTTTTTGTATTCCATGATAATCTATATTTAGAATATGTATTATAACTAATATAATATTAAATATTATATATGGTGGAAAAAAATAAAAAATCTACTCGTATTAAAGCAAGGGTAAAATACCTTTTATCTTTTTTTCTAATCATATTTTTATTTCAAAAACGTTCAAAAGAAAAATATTTAGAAAGAAAACTATCTGTTTTATCTTGATATAAGAAAAATCTAATTGGTATTGTTAAACAAAAACAAGAAAAATTAAGATCTATTTATTCTAATAACAAAAATCTTGAAACTTTAAAGATTAGTGATCTTTTTATTTCATGTGCATTTGTAAAAATCACTGAAAATAATTTCTGTGAAGTGAATTCACAAATGGATCAAATTGGATCAATTATTATTTTTAATAATACTTATAAAAAAATTAAGAAAGAATACAAATCAACAATGTGATCTTACAATGATGAAATAAAATTAACCGCTCAATACTACTATTCATTATTAGGTTCTATTAAATTTAAATACAGCAAATATCCATGAAAGTATTTACTGCAAATTGTAGATCTTTCATCATTTGAAATAACGCTTTAATATGCCAAATTACAACGAAACTGAATCAAGAGAAGAAATTAAGAATATTTTATATTCAAAAGAGTTTTATAAAAAGATACAAACAGGAAGAATGATTTCTTCTATTTTAATACTATCTTTGCTTTTTATAGCAATTTTTTTAATTTTATTTTCTTGTTTTTATGAAGAAGACCATACTGTGTTTATTGGTTTAATTGATTCTGCAGTAGTTTTATTAATTCTTCCTTTTTTAATTTTGGTCTTAGGTTCTTGATATAGAACAAATAAAATTAAAAAATTTATTAAAAAACGTTATCAAGAATGACAATCTAAATACTATGTATTGTGTTCTGATAATTATGAAGGTTTTAAAATGTCTGAAACTGAAGATTCTACTGTATTTAGATGTGAATATTTTTCTAAAAAATTCTACATTAAAGTAGATGAACATTTATTACAAATTCAAAAAAGTGAAAATGATATTATAGATATTGTAAATGATGACAAAAACATCTTATATCACAACATTAATTTTAATAAAGGAAAAATATATTCATTGAGAAATGATTTTTATTTTGCTGCAAATGAATATGCAGCTAGTGAATTAGCTTCACACATTCAAAAAGATATAGCATATATCTTAAAAATGTATGAAAGTCATTAGCATTCCTATTGTTGGATGGTGTAATGGTATCCAACAAATTTTTATTAGATTAAAACAAATTATTAAAGAAAATGCTAATACAAATTTTTATTGTTTTAAAGAATTGGTTCACAATAAAGCTTCTAATAATTTATTAAAAAAATACAATATAAAAATCATTAAAAATCTTAATGAAATCAAAGATAAAAACAATTCTTTGTTGCTATTACAGGCACATGGATCCACAAATGAATTAATTAATAAATTAGAAAAAAAACATATAAAATACATTGATTTTACATGCAAATTCATTAAAGCTAATGAATCAAAAATTAATTCAAAATTAATCCAAGGATATAAAACTTATTTTATTGGTTCAAGTGACCATCAAGAAACAAAAGCGTTTTTATCTAATAACAAAAAAACTAAACTAATTGAATTAAATTCAAAACAAAAAATTAAATTAACTGGTAATAAAAATTTTATTACAAATCAAACAACTTTAACACAAGAAGAAGTTAACAAAATTTTAAATAAATTTCCTAAAGATTCATATCAATTTATTTCTGGATGTTGTCCAGAAATAATTAAGAGACAATGTAATGTGATTAAGTCTTTAAACAAAATTGATATGTTAATTGTTGTTGGAGATAAGAACTCAAATAATTCTAATGAATTGGTAAATATTGCGAAGAAAAACAATAAAAAATCTTATTTGATTCAATCAGCAAGGCAATTAGAAAAAATCAATTTCAAAAATATAAAAACTGTTGGCGTTTGCACAGGTGCTTCAACCCCAAAATTTTTATATAAAAAAATCTATAGCAAATTAATTGGGATAGCTTAACAAAATCTGCAATTTACCTTGTAAAGTAAACTTTTCTTGTTTGCCTATAGTCAAAAATGAGTCACCTTTTTTAATAGGTGTTTCATTAATTTTGCCTTTGCCAGCAATTACAGTAAATTGTAACCACTTAGCTTTCTTGTAACTATACGTTTTCTTGTTAACATTATTAATTTTTTCTAACACAAAAGCTCTAGTTTCAATGATTATGTTTTTATTGTGCTTAAATTTTGGTGTTCTAAATGGAACATCAATATTTGCTAACGATTCATCAATATGTAACTTTCTAGAAGGATCCAATTTTTGACGATCATAATCATATAATCTAAAAGTTACATCAGATGATTGTTGTAATTCATAAACCAATAATCCTGAATTTAATGCGTGAATTGTACCTGTAGGTACATAAACAAATCCGCCTTTTACAACTTTCTTATTTTTTAATAATTTTTTTCAATTACCTTGTTTAACTAAATTTGTAAGCTCTTTTTTAGTTTTTGCTGTATGACCATAAATAATATTTGCATTCTTTTTAGCATCTAAAAAGTATCAACATTCATTCTTACCAAATTCATTGTAATGTTTTCTAGCATATTTATCTTTAGGGTGTACTTGAACACTTAATTTATCATTACAATCAAGTAGTTTAACCATTAATGGGTACTCACTAGTTTTTGGATTATTAAATAATTCTGGGTGTTTATGGTACAAAAAATATAAATCTTTACCTTTATATTTACCATTTAAAATAATAGAAGATTTGTTTTTGTATCCACTAACTACTCATGCTTCTCCAACATGATCACTTTGTAATGAATAACCAAAATTAGCTAATTTAGTCCCTCCCCATATTTTTTCATTAAAATAGGGTTTTAAGAAAATGATTTGCATATATATAATATTTTATATTATATTTTACATATAGACACTTTATGAAACATACTCAAGAACAATTAGTAAATTACTTAAAAAATTATGGATTCGTTTTTCAATCTAGCGAAATCTATAATGGTTTAGCTAACGCTTGAGACTACGGACCATTAGGTGTATTATTAAAAAATAATATTAAATCTTTATGATGAAGAGAATTTGTTACTAAACAATCTAATGTTGTTGGATTAGATTCGTCTATTATTCTAAATCCAAGAGTGTGGAAAGCATCTGGTCACTTATCTAATTTTAGTGATCCGTTAATTGATTGCAAAAAATGTAAAGCAAGATTTCGTGCAGACAAATTAATTTCTGAACAATGTTCTGATATCACTGTTGGTGATAACACTTCATTTGAAGAACTAATGAATATTATTAAAAATAATAATGTTACATGTCCGGTGTGTGGTTCAACTGATTGAACAGACATAAGAAAGTTTAACTTGATGTTTAAAACTTTTCAAGGTGTTACAGAAGACTCTGCTGCAACACTTTACTTACGTCCTGAAACTGCACAAGGTATATTTATTAACTTTGCTAATGTTCAAAGAACAGCAAGAATGAAAGTTCCGTTTGGTATAGGTCAAATTGGAAAAGCGTTTAGAAACGAAATTACTCCAGGAAACTTTATATTTAGAACAAGAGAATTTGAACAAATGGAACTTGAGTATTTCTGTGTTCCAAACGAATCTGACAAAGACTTTGAAACATGATTAAAAAGAATTGAGAATTTTTTATTCAATACAATTCAATTGTCTAAAGACAATATAAAAATATATGAACATCCAAAGGATGATTTATCACATTATTCAAAAAGAACAGTAGATTTTGAATTTAACTTTCCACATGGTTTTGGTGAATTATGAGGAATAGCTAATAGAACTGATTTTGATTTACGCTCACATATGAATGAGTCAAAAGCTAATTTAATGTATTTAGATCCTAAGACTAATGAAAAATATATTCCATATGTTATTGAACCATCAGTTGGTGTTGAACGTTTATTTTATGCAATAATTTCTAATTTTTATGAAGTAGAACAATTAGAAAATGATTCAAGAGAAGTCTTAAGACTTCCGTTTGATTTAGCACCTTACAAAGTTGCTGTATTGCCATTAACTAATAAATTAAACGAACAAGCAAAAGAAGTGTTTGATAAATTATTAAACGCTTCTATTAGCACAACATTTGATACATCAGGTTCAATCGGTAAACGTTACCGTAGACAAGATGCTATTGGTACACCAATTTGTATAACATTTGATTTTGATTCCTTAGAAAAACAAGATGTAACTATTAGACATCGTGATTCTATGAAACAAGAAAGAATCAAAATTTCTGATCTTGTCAAATACATCCAAGAATATGCCTCAAAATAAAATAGATTTTAACCAAATTGATGAAATCAAAAATAA
Organism: uncultured Mycoplasmatota bacterium; assembly: GCA_949517355.1. GTDB lineage: Bacteria > Bacillota_I > Bacilli_A > Mycoplasmatales > Mycoplasmoidaceae > Malacoplasma_A. The sequence goes on along the minus strand of CATDIL010000002.1, from coordinate 17,056 downwards.
GGCAGATATAGTTTCTATAATTGGTAAATACATAAAGTTATCAAGAAGGGGGGCTAACTATTTTGGAGTGTGTCCATTTCATGCAGACCACAATCCTTCGCTAGTAGTATCACCTTCTAAAAAAATTTGAAAATGTTTTGTTTGTGGTAGTAAAGGTAATGTTTTTACTTTTATTCAAAAATATAAGAAAATATCTTTTTTAGAAGCTGTTAAAGAAGTAGCTACCATTGAAGGATATGATTTAAATAAATTAAACTTCTTGAAAAATTCTAATTCATTTTTAAATCATGAAAACAAACGTTTAGTAGAAGCTAATGCTTACACCAATGATTTATATAAATCATTCTTAATGGACAATGCTAATAAAGAATATTTAGATTATTTAACAAATCACAGACATTTAAGTCTTGATACAATCAAATATTTTGAGTTTGGTTATGCACCAACTGAAGAAGATTTAATTTATAAAATCTTAACTAATAAAGATAACTTTTTAGGTTCTTCAAGAGATGCTAATATCACATGAAACGAAAAAGAATTATGTGATGCAGGAATAATTTATTTAAATGAAGAACAAAAACCAGTAGATTTTTTAATAAACAGAATTACCATTCCTATTTATGACAACAATAACTATATTGTTGGTTTTAGTGGCAGAACAACAAAAAACACTTCTCCTAAATATTTAAATACAGGATCTACTAAGATCTTTTCTAAAGGAAATTTATTATTTAACTTCAATAAAGTTAGAGAATTAAATGATAAAAGAATTATTATTGTTGAAGGTTTTATGGATGCAATTGCATTACACAATTGTAATCATAAAAATGTTGTAGCAACAATGGGTGTTGCATTAACTGATAAACATTTAACTCTTCTTAATTCTCTAGAATTAGATACAGTAATTTTATGTTTTGATAATGATGCTGCTGGTGAATTAGCAACTATTGAAAATGGCAAGAAGTTAATGAACAATGGTTTTAATGTTTATGTTGTTGCCGGTTATGATAAACAAACTAAAGACGTTGACGAATTAATGCAAACCAAAGGCAAAGAAGCAATTGATTCAATTATTAATAATAGAATTGATTTTATTTCTTTCTTAATTAATTTAAAACTTGCTAACAAAAATTCATTAGATGATATCCAAACTAATGTTAATTTTCTTTTAAAAGAAATGGATGAATATGGAGATGTTCTTTTAAGAACAAAACATTTTGATTTAATTTCTAAACTGTCTGGAATTCATCAAAATGATTTACAAATTAAATTTAATGAGTTTAGTAAGAATAATTATCAATCTGATAATAAATATATTAAAAACTATAACAATCCTAAAAAATCTGATAACTTTAATTTTGATCAAGAGGAATCTAAACTTGTAGAGAAGAAAAAACAAACAGATGCTTATAGTGTTTCTAAATATTCATTAAATCTTACAACTGGTTTATTATTAGGCAGATTTGCTAACATAGTTTGTAAAATAACATCATTTTTAATTGTTCACAATGATTACATTAATAAAGCATTTAACAATGATCTAATGTTTGGTAATGCTTTAGGGCCATCGTTGGAAGTTAAATTACTTAATGTTGTGTATTACCTGTATGAAAAAGACGGCAAGGTAACAAAAGATTCTTATTCAAATTACATTCAAAACAATAAGGATCAATTTGATAAAGAATTAGTTAACATTATTTTAAGCGATGAAGAATTTGATTCAAATGGTACCCAAAAACGTAATGATGAATTGTATAAAAAATTGTTATCAACTCTTCATGATATTAAAAAACAAATTACTCAATTCAAGGAAATTAAAGAATTGTTATTGTGCAAATACTCTGAGCGTGATTCAAAACTAAAAGAATTAATTGAGCTTAATAAATTAGCAAAAAAATAAAACCAAGCTTTGCCTGGTTTTATTTTATTAATTATTTATTATCTTTTAATTTTAGTTGGATGTTTCTTTGGTAACATACACATTCTAAAACCACGATCTCTACCAATTAATGATGCATAAACAAACATTTGAACTAATGTACCTGTAGCAATTGCAAGGAAGTATCAAAGAATTGAAATGTATTTTAATGCTGTATCACCGCTACCACCAAAGACAGCTGGAATATTTACTTCAATAGAACCTGGATCTGCATATACTCCTAAGAATAATGCAATTAATGGTCCACCTCACATAGCAACGTGTCCACCACAGAAGAAGCAGAATGCTAATCCACCAGCTACTGCTGAACCAACAATGTTAGCAATCATTGTTTGCTTAGGGTTCTTAGAGAACATTGGAATAGCACCTTCTGAAATACCCATTGATCCTAACGCTAATGCAGTAATACCAATTTTTCTTTCATCATCATTAAATACTTTTCTGAACAATAATGTTGCTAAACCACAACCTAATGGAGCAACTGGAATAGCTGCTGCACATGCACCCATTAATCTTGGGTCAACTTGAATTAAACATGTACCTGTTGCGACTGCAATCTTGTTAATAGGTCCACCCATATCAACACCTACCATGGCACCTAAAATGAAACCAATTAAGAAGTTAACGCCTTGAATGCTTCCGGCATATGCTAATCCGTATGCAAATCCATTCATAAAGCATCCTAAAATTCCTGATAATAAGAACACAAATGGGAATACTAAAACAGATGTTGCAACAACCGGAATGAAGATGATTGACATTACTGTTCTAAAAATAGGTTTTATTTTTCAACTATTTACTCATTTTACTAAATATCCGGCAGCAAAACCCATCATAATTGCTGCAAAAATTCCTAAACTTACATCAGAAATTGGATGTCCACCTGAGTTAGGGTTCGGAAATTCTTTAGGAATTCCTGGATAGTAATAATATAAATCAGAACTACCAGCTACAAAAGTTGCAATTAATCCCGGAGCAAATGCTGGTCTACCACCAATTGCTTCAGCGATATATGCACCCATAATACCTGTAAATAATGCAAATCCTGCATGTGCTGCTTGCATTGCAAATCACATAGCGGTTCCTTCATCGTTTCCCGTAGAACCTTCAGGAAGAGCCATGTTAATAGCATTTAATAATGCATACACAATACCTGAGAATACCAATACTGGAATCATGTGTGAAACACCTGATAAGAATGGTTTCATAAATTTATCAAACTTCTTACCAGATGCTTTAAATTCCATACCATTATTTGTTCCAGCACTAGTAGCAGGAGCAGCTTTAGTATTAGTTTGTCCACCAACAGTTGCATGTGAAAGAGCATTCTTAATAGTTCTTTCAGGGTTATTAATTGCTGCGTTTGTATCACAGAAGTAAATCTTCTTGTCAGCGAACATTTCAGTATCAACTGAAATATCAGCAGCAATAATAACCACTTCAGCACGTTTGATTAAATCATCTGAAAGCGCATGTTCACGTCCGTTTTGACCTTGAGTTTCAATGTGGACTTCATATCCTAATTTATCTGAGCATTTTTCTAATGCTTCTCTAGCCATGAATGTGTGGGCAATGCCTGTTGCACAAGCAGTAACACCAACAATTAATGGTCTAGAACCTGTATGGTCTGCTTTAGCATCAGCTTTTTCAGCTTTTGCTCTTTTAGTTGAAGCTTTAATTGTAGAAATATCCTTGTTATCAACATCAATTGCTGTAGCAATGATATCATATACATCTTTTTTATTTTTTGTTGTTAGTAATCTCTTACAAATTGTTTCATCCATTAATGCAGTAGAGATTCTAGCAAGATATTCCATGTGAAGATCTGATAGATTCTTCTTAGGAATTAATAAAGCAATTGCAAACTTAACTGGTTTTTTATCAAATGCTTTTCAATCAATACCTTGTTTAAATCTTACAGCAATAATTGCTGGTTTTTTAATATCAGCATTCATTGCATGAGGGATTGCGAATGATCTCTTCATTCCTGTAGTTGATACTCTCTCTCTCTTGATTAAACCGTTAACAAGATTCTTAGTATCACTTACTATGCCTAATTTTTTAGCTGTCTTTGCAATTAACTCAAATGCTTCTTTTTGAGTTTTTACATCGGCATCTAAAACGAGACAATCTTTATTAAAAATTTCCATCTTCATATACCTTTATTTAATCATTATATAAATAATAAAAAAATATTTATATAGTTTTCTTAATGTCGTATCACTTGTTAGATTTTAACATTTGAATTTCTTCTTTATAAATGCAAGTGTTACCAACTCATGGAGTTTCTAAAATTTTAGGAATATGCAATAGTTTTTGGTTTATTACATATTGATGTAATGTATTAAAACCAATTTTTCCATAACCTATGTTTTCATGACGATCTTTATGAGCACCAATTGGGTTCATTGAGTCATTTAAATGAATTACTTTTAGGAAATTAAGACCAATGATTTCATCAAATTGTTTTAATACTTCATCAATGTTTGCAACATTTAATCCTGAGTCATTAACATGACACGTATCAAAACAAACTCCAATTTGATTTCTGTTTTCTATTAAATCTATGATTTGTTTAATTTCATTAAAGTCTTTTCCTATTTCACTACCTTTACCTGCCATAGTTTCCAAACAAATAGTAACATTAGGAACTTTTTTATTTAATTCATTAATTGCTTTAGCAATATTTTTAATTGTTGTTGGTCTATCACATGTGGTTGCATATCCTGGATGTAATACCAAATATTTTGAACCAATAGCTTTTGTTCTAGCCATTTCATTTAGTAATACACTTTTTGCTATATGAGATTTATAAGAATCATTAGTACCTATATTGATAATATAAGGAGCATGCACAATAACATTTATAGGATCAATGTTATGTGTCTTTAAATACTCCTTATATTCTTTTACTTTTAGTTTATCTATTGGTACTCTCTTTGAATTTTGAGGAGCACCAGTATAAATCATAAAAGTATTGCATCCTAAATTTATAGCGTCTTTAGCGCTACCAAGTAGATAATCAGGAGCGCACATTCCAATGTGGCTTCCTAATAAAATGTCAGCCATTATTTGTTAGTATTTTTAGTAAATAAGAATAAACGGTAAACATTTAATAACATAAAGAATAATGCAAAGGCACCAACAAAGTATATAAGATTAAATGTTTCACCAGGTTTACCATCAATGATGCAACCACCATCTAAATTGGTAAATTGACCATATACAGAGAAATGATGATTACTCATTCATGGTAATAATGCTGCATAAAACAGATAAATTAATGGATAAATCATTCCTAATAAAATGCAAATTCAATATCCTTCAAATTTTTTATGATTGAACATTCCTCTAGTAGTGAATAAATATGTAATATAGAAAATTAACATTATTAGAGGAATAATCATGTGTTGAATAACTGTAGTTAATCAAAATACAAATAATTTACCTGCACCAACAATTGTTTTTGCATGTTCAATATTTCCAGGCAATAACAAACCGCAATACAACCCTGCAGTAACTGTAATATATGTCATCACATATATTAAAAAATTGCCATGTAATCTTTTATATGTAGGATTAAATCAATATCAAATTAAGTAAATAAGGACTAAAACATTAGATTGGACTGTAAAATATCCTCATCAATCCATTCATAATGTCAATCAAATGTTATTGTAATATCCGCTCAAATTGTAATCATGTGCAAAAAACATTACAATTCAAAGAGCAAATACAGGCAAAATAACAAATGAAATTCATCTACATAGAGTGTAGTGTTTGAAATCAGTTGTTTTGTAACGTACTTGATTTTTATTAAACATTGTATTCGCCTCTTATTTAGCAACTACTTCAGCTTTTGTTTTATTGTCACCAAATGCTTTATATTTAACAACACCTGACACTTTTGCAAACAATGTGTGGTCTTTTCCCATACCAACATTGTTTCCGGGATAAATTCTAGTTCCTCTTTGACGGTAGATGATTTGACCAGCTTTTGCCATTTGACCATCGGCGATCTTAGCACCTAAAAATTTAGGTTGAGAATCACGTCCGTTCTTAGTTGAACCAACTCCTTTTTTTGAAGCGAATAGTTGTAAATCTAATTTGTAATTTTTCATAATTTATTTCCTCACAATTTTTATGTATTTTTTATAGTTTTTTTGAACAAACTGTAATTGTTTAATTAATAAATTAAGTTTGTCTTTATTTTCTTTTTTATTATCAATTAAAGTTAATTCAATTATAGGTATCTTTTTATTTAGTTTAACTTTAATTTCATTTTTAGAAAATCAAGTTATTGATGATTGGATGATTGCGCTAATTGCAGAGCAGACAACATCATTCCCTTTTGTTGCATAGTTAGCATGTCCGCTAACTTTTATTGAATCATCTTTAATTTCAATAAGAATCATTATTTAATTTCTTTAACCACTAATTTTGTATATGGTTGACGGTGTCCTTGTTTTTTGGTGTGGTGTTTTTGACTAATGTGCTTAATGATTGTAATCTTAGGTTGTTTACCTTGTTTTACAATTTCACACATAACACTAGCACCAGCAACGTATGGTGTACCAATTTTGTCACCAGACATTAAAACTTTATCAAAAGTAATTTTGTCTCCAACTTTACCTTCAATTTTTTCAGCATAGAAAGAATCATTAACTGATACTTTGTATTGTTTACCACCAGTTTCGAATATTGCAAACATATTGTTCTCCTTTTTATAATTAGACTCACCTAACTAGGTAATAATTAAGATTAATTATTTTGTAACCCAGATAGTGTGGTTGAACTATATAAATAATAAGTTAAATATATAGTGTATATATCATATAACATTTTTATTAAAAATGTGTATTTATTTTAAAATAATACAAACTAAATAATCTATATATCTTTATAATTACATAGTAATTTAAATATGCAAATATCTAGTGTTAAAGAAATCCTAGAAGGTAAAATTAGTGCTTTATCGCCTACTACTATTAGAGGTTGAGTAAAATTCAACCGTCTAAGTGGTAAGATCGGATTTATCGAATTAAATGATGGGTCATCATTAAATAATATTCAAGTTGTTTATAAAAAAGTTTCTACTAAAGGTTTTGAAGAATCTTCAAAACTTCGTACAGGTAGTTCTATTTTAGTAAATGGTAAAGTAAATACTAACAAAGATTCTTTTGAAGTGTTAGCTGAAGAAATTATTGTTCTAAAGGATTCTGCAGAAGACTATCCTTTGCAAAAGAAAGAACACTCTATGGAGTTCTTAAGAGATATTGCTCATTTAAGAGGTAGAACTCAAACTATGATTAGTATTATGACAGTTAGAAGTAAACTGGCATTTGCTATTCATAAATTCTTTAATGAAAATGGATTTAAATGAATTTCTACTCCGGTCATTACTTCTAACGATGCAGAAGGTGCTGGAGAAAACTTTGTTATTGAACAATCTAAAGAAGAGCCATTCTTTAACAAAGAAGCTAAGTTAACAGTGTCTGGGCAATTAAATGCTGAGGCTTATTCACAAGCATTTCAAAAAGTTTATACTTTTGGCCCAACATTCAGAGCTGAACGTTCTCATACAAATAGACATTTAGCAGAATTCTGAATGATTGAACCAGAAATTGCATTTATTGATCTAACTCAATTAATGGCTATTATTGAAGCTTTTATTAAATCAATTATTAACTATATTTGCATTAACTGTAAAGATGAAATTAACTTTTTCATTAAGCAAAAACCTTTTTTAAGTGAAAGAATTGATATATTACTTAAGAAAAATTTCATAAGACTTGAATACAAAGAAGCTATTGAAATTTTAAAGAAAGCAGCACAAGATAAAATCTTTGAAGATAATGATATTTTCTTTGGCAAAGATATTGCTTCTGAACATGAAAGATACTTATGTGAACAAGTATATAAATCTCCTGTTTTCTTGTACAATTTCCCTAAGGAAATTAAGGCTTTTTATATGAAAGTAAATCCTGATAACAAAACAGTTGCAGCAACTGATTTATTAGTTCCTGGTGTTGGTGAAATAGTGGGTGGTAGTCAAAGAGAAGATGACTACAACAAATTATTGAACAGAACTAAAGAATTAAATATGGATATTTCTTCAATCCAATGATATTTAGATCTAAGAAAATATGGTTATTCTTTGGGTGCGGGATTTGGATTAGGATTTGAAAGATTAATTATGTATATCTTAGGATTAGACAACATTCGTGATACTATTCCATTCCCAAGATATAACGGTAAATTAAACTTCTAACATGAAATTTGGTTTTAAAAAATCTAATATTCCTAATTATTTAACAATTCTTAGAATTGTATTAGTTCCGATTATCATCATCTTTAGCTGTGTTAATTTTGGACCAAATTTATATCGGTCTCAATTACCAAATACTGATTATGGTGTATATTTTAATTTATCATGAGTTCTAGCAGGAGTATTATTTATCATTGCTTCTTTTACAGATTTTTTAGATGGATATTTGTCAAGAAAATATCATTGAGTATCAGATTTTGGTAAATTGTGAGATCCAATTGCTGATAAGTTATTAATTAATTCTGTATTAATTGTTTTTGCAGGAGCTAATCCACATTTATCGATGAAAGTTTATTTCATTATCCCAATATTGATGATTGCAAGAGACACTATTGTTGATGCTTTTAGAATGTATGCAGCTAGTAAAAACGTTGTGGTTGCTGCAAACTTTTATGGTAAATTAAAAACAGTTACTCAAATTATTGGAATTATTTTAATTTACTTTGTATATGCATGAGACTTTAAAGCTGTTAATAATAGTGTTTGATGATGATGCGTTCAAAATCTATTTATGTGAATTTCATTATTTTTATCTTTAATCTCAGGCACTATTTATATTTATCAAATTAATAAAAAATTAAATATTAAAAATAATGAAAGATAGTTTTGCTGAATTAGTAGATTTACTAAAAACATACGAATTAACTATTTCTACTTGTGAATCAATCACAGGCGGAATGATTGCTTCAATGTTGGTAGAAGTTCCAGGAGCTTCTAAAGTATTTAAAGGTGGATTAGTGACATACACTAATGAAATTAAAACAAGACTTGCTAATGTTAAATCTTCTACTTTAGAAAAATTTGGTGCTATTAGTCGTGAAACAGTAATAGAAATGGTAACTAATACAGCTCAAAAATTTAAGACTGATATTTGTATTGCAGTTAGTGGTAACGCTGGACCGCTTCCTGATGAAAATAAACCTGTAGGTTTAGTTTATGTAGCTATTAGCATCATTGATAAAATTTATGTATATGAATTTAACGCAAAATCTACTAATAGAAATGATATTAGAATTGAAACAGTTGCATTTGTTTTCGAAGAAACGATAAAATTAATTAAGAAGATTACAAAAAACTAATATGAGCGGAGCAATTTTAGCATTATTAATTTTAATTTTTATATTAGCAATTGTTTTTGGAATAATTGTATATTCTTACACATTTTATTACAAAAATTTATATTACAAGACTACTCCTTATAAATGAAATTTTGTTTGAGTTATTCTTGTATTAGATATCATTTCATTAATTTTTGTAATCATTGGATTTGTTTACAAAAAAGATAATAATTCGTTTTTTGCACAAAATGGATGATTTGTTGGTCTATCATTAGCTTTATTTATTTTTCTATCAATCATCGTTTGTTTTATTTTTTATTTTAAAAAAGAGTTTTCTAAACCACAAAAACAAATCAAAGATTTCTATAAAGATGATTTTGTGAATCAATTATTGAAATTGAAAGAAAGTTGAATTTATTCTTCTTCAATTTCTCGTTTGGAAAAAGTTCGTAGTGAAAAATTAAAAAACATGAAAGAAGATTACAGAAGAATGATGAATTTAGAAATCCCAATAGACTTTGAAAAAACTTTGATTGAATTGGTAAAATTTGATCAAAAATATACAAGTTATTGATCAATTTCACTCAATATTCTTAAACTTTCATATTTTTTAGAAATCGCTACAAAACTTAAAAACTCAGCTCATTAATTTAAATGTTCGGTTAAAATTATGATTTTAATCATAATTTGATATATAACAATACATATTAAATAATATTATGAATAAGACATGATTCAAAGAATGAGACGGGTTTAAACCCGGACAATGATGTGATGAAATTGACACAAGACAATTCATCCAATTAAACTACACACCATATAATGGTGATGATAGTTTCTTACAAGGCCCAACAGAAGCTACAAATAAATTGTGAAAAAAAGTAATGGACCTAACTAAAAAAGAATTAGCTAATGGTGGTGTTCTAGATATGGACACTAGAGTATCATTTATTGATGCTTATGGTCCAGGTTATCTAGACAAAAGATTAGAAAAAATTGTTGGTGTTCAAACTGATGCTCCTTTTAAAAGAGCATACATGCCAATCGGTGGTATTAGAATGGCTCAACAAGCTGCTCAAACTTATGGATTTAAATCTAATCCAAAGATTGATGAAATTTATACTAAATACCGTAAAACCCACAACCAAGGTGTATTTGATGTATATACAAAAGAAATGCGTGATGCAAGACATACACACATTATTACAGGTCTACCTGACGCTTACTCTCGTGGTCGTATTATTGGTGACTACCGTAGAATCGCTCTTTATGGTATTGATTATTTAATTGCAGCTAAGAAAGCTGAAATTAATGCATTACCTGAAGAAATGAGACCAGAAGTAGTAATGTTACGTGAAGAAGCTGCTGACCAAATCAAAGCATTAAATGCTATGAAAAAAATGGCCGCTGCTTATGGTGATGACATTTCAAAACCTGCACAAAATGCACGTGAAGCTATTCAATGAACTTACTATGGTTATTTAGCCGCTGTTAAAGATCAAAATGGTGCTGCTATGTCTGTTGGTCGTACATCAACATTCTTAGACATTTACATTGAAAGAGATTTAAAAGCTGGTAAATTAACTGAAAAACAAGCTCAAGAATTAATGGATCACTTCGTAATGAAATTACGTATTGTTAAATTCATGAGAACTCCTGAATATAATAACTTATTCTCAGGTGACCCAATTTGAGCTACTGAATCAATTGGTGGTATGGGTATTGATGGTAGAACATTAGTAACTAAAAACTCATTCCGTGTTATCCACACATTAAGCAACATGGGACCAAGTCCAGAACCTAACTTAACAATTCTTTGATCTCACAACTTACCAAGAGCATTTAAATTATTCTGTGCTAAATACTCTATTAAATATTCATCAATGCAATATGAATCTGATGATTTAATGAGAGTTACACATGGTGATGACTATGGTATTGCTTGTTGTGTTTCACCAATGAAGATTGGTAAACAAATGCAATTCTTTGGAGCTCGTGCTAACTTAGCTAAAGCATTGCTATACGCTATTAACGGTGGTTATGATGAAATGCATCCACAATTTAGACTTGGCCCATCTTTAGGTCAAATGGATATTAAGAAATCATTAGATTACAACGAAGTAATGGAACGTTACAAAATTGTAATGAAATGATTAGCTAACTTATATGTAAGCTGTTTAAACATCATTCACTACATGCACGATAAATATTACTATGAAGCTGGAGAAATGGCTTTATATGACTTAAATGTTCACCGTTTCTTTGCTACAGGTATTGCTGGTTTATCAGTAGTAGCTGACTCATTATCTGCTATTAAATATGCAAAAGTTACTCCAGTATGAAAGAAATTAGAAAATGGACGTTATATTGCAGTTGATTTCAAAATCAAAGGTGACTTCCCTAAATATGGTAATGATGATGACCGTGTTGACCAATTAGGTGTTGAAGTAATTAAATACTTTATGACTGAATTAAGAAAACTATATACATATAGAAATTCAGAAATTACTACTTCAATTCTTACAATTACTTCTAACGTTGTATATGGTAAGAACACAGGTGCTACACCAGATGGACGTAAAGCAGGTGTCCCATTTGCTCCAGGTGCTAACCCAATGCACGGGCGTGATGCTTCAGGTGCTGTTGCATCATTATCTTCAGTATCAAAAATCCCATTCAAACACGCAGCTGATGGTATTTCAAATACATTCTCAATCATTCCTGGTGCTTTAGGTAAAGATGATGAATTAGTTGTTATGGCAGGAGATTTAGATATTGATAAAATTTCTAAAAACAAGAAAAAAAGTGCAGACAAAAAACACACAAAGACAAAAAATAATTTATAAATATACAAGGAGATAAAATATGGCTAAAACTAAAAATATAAGCAATCAAGATAACCAAGCAAGAAACGAAAATTTAGTTAACTTAATGGATGGGTACTTTGACAAAGGTGCATATCACTTAAATGTTAATGTATTAACTAAAGAAACTTTAATAGATGCTCAAAAACATCCAGAAAAATACCCCCAATTAACAATTCGTGTTAGTGGATATGCTGTTAACTTTGTTAAATTAACTAAAGTTCAACAAGATGATGTTATCTCTCGTACTTTTCACAAAAACTTCTAATTAATTTTTAGAAATTTATTTCTAAAAGACATTCTAAGTGGATGTCTTTTTTTTATTTATAATTTACTTTATGCTAACAAAGAGTGAAGCAAGACAGAAAAAATTATTTTTAGATACACCAATATTGAAAACAATATTGATCGTTGCTTTGCCGTCTATCGTTGTTGCATTAATGTCTAGTTTATATGCTTTTATCGATCAACTAATGATGGTTAAGTTTATTCCTAGTGTATTAACTAACAATGAAATGTTTGGTGGTGATTATACAACATACATTAATGCTAGAATTGGCAATGAAGGTTCTATCTCACTAATTGATGTCACTTCAGTAGTACGTACTGCAATTGCTTATAGCGCACCAATTACTGTGGTAATTAATGCGGCTAGTTTATTAATTGCAAACGGAACTGCAGTAAACTTCTCTAGATCAAGTGGTTCTACTAATAAGGATTTAACTAAAAGAAGTTGAGCATTAGGATTTTATATGAACTTAATGTTCTCTATCATCATTACTCTTTTATTGCTTGTATTAGTAGACACTTGAATGAAATTTGAATCAGGTAATTCATTGCAAGATTCAATTAATAATTTACCTAACACATTAAGTGAAGTCGAAAGAAATGCAGTAATTAGTGTTTACACAACAGCATTTGATCAAACTCATAAATTTGCTATTCAATATTCATACATTATTTCTGCTGGTACTATCTTTTCAATGTACACTTCATTTTTATCTTTATTGATAATTTCTGAAGGCAAACAAACAATTGTTACATGTGGCGCGATTTTATGCAATTTAATAAACATCTTATTAGATTATTTATTTATCTATTTTGGTAAAATGGCTATGATCGGAGGGGCCATTGCTACTGTAATTGGTTGAGGATTAAATGCAGGAATATATTTCTGATATCTCCACTATTTAGAAAAAAAAGATTTAACTCAAATCCATTATGCTGATTTAAAACACATTTATTTTACTAAACAATTATCTTGATCTATCTTTTCATCTGGATTACCATCTTTATTTAGAAATGTATCAATTGCTATTGCTGCTACATTTCAACTGGGGTTATTAGGACAAATTACTGGAATCTTAGGCGACGGATTAACTAATAGTAGTTTCCAAGACATTTATGGGGCAGTTAATCCAATCTTTAATTTGTTTTTTACAGCCGAACTAGGAATTATTCAAGGCTCAAGAATTGTTTGCTCATACACATATGGAGCAAAAAACCTTGAAAGATTTAAAAAAACCTATTGGTATGCTATGTCAATCGGATTTATCTATGGATGAATCATGGTAATCTTACTATATTTTGCATTAGCTACACCTTTACTATCTATTTTTAATATTACAAATGTTGATCCTATAAAATTTGGATATGCAAAAGAGATATTATTAATCTCTACATTACAAATGCCTGTATTTGCATTTTCTATTGGAGGAATGATGATGTTCCAATCTACCGGAAAATGAATTCAAGCTTCTGCTTGCGGATTAATGCAAGGTGTATTCTGTAATTTTACAATATCTTATTTAATGCAGTATTTTGCTAAACATTATGAGAATATTCATATATTCTTATGAAACCCATTTGTTGTCTTAGGCATCGCTTCATTAATCATCTTTGTTTGAAGCGTTACGTATTGTCAATTAAAATTTAAAAAACTTTAATTTTTTATTGAAAAAAAAAAAAAAAAAAGAAGTATAAATACTATATAAGGAGATAAAAAATGAATAAAAAACTAATAAAATGATAGCAAGTATTGCTTGCGGATTAGGAGTTGCTACATCAATTCCTTTTGCGGCTACTAGTTGCGGATGTTCATCAAAAGATGATGTTATACCTCTAAATGCATTACCTTATGAAGTTTATGAAGTTGATCAAAGGAATGTTTTATTAGGATTTACTGATGAATTTTTAGCTAATCCAACTGCATATGACATGTGTAACACTATGCAAATTCCAGCAAGAGTAACAAGTATTGATCATAGTGCTTTTGAAAAAGATTTAGTATCATTAATTCCATCATTTATTACAAATTTAATTTTTGCTAATGGCTCTAATTGCTCTACTATAGGACAGCTATCTTTTGCATACAATTCATCATTAACTTCCATTGATTTATCAAACTGTAATAATCTTGTAGACATTTATCCTGCCGCTTTTTCTCATTGTACCGCAATCACTTCTATTAATTTATTAAATTGTGTTAAGTTAGGACTAATTTCATCTTCCTGTTTTTCTGGTTGTTCATCATTGACTTCTGCATCTTTTCCAAGTAGCTTATCAACTATTGGTTCAACTGCTTTTTTAAACTGTTCAAATTTTAATAGCATTATATGAAATAAATGAAGAGGTGTAACCTCAATAGGTTCAGATGCTTTTTCTGGAATTTCTTCCACAGGAGTAGTTAAAGTAACAAATCCAATTGATGCAGAGCATGATAGCGCTGCATTGCTTGCAAGTCTTAAGACTTTCACTAGTGGTTTTCCAAGCACAGGTTGAGATCCTATTTAGGGAAATAGACTCATCTTCACAAACAAAAACTCCTAAATAATATTAGAAGTTTTTTAAGATAGTTTATTGAACTTTAAATTGATTTTTTAGGATTTGCTTGTTTCTAGTTGTGTCAAATTTGTCAATAGATTTTTTATTTACAACTGTGAAAGTGTAATCTTTATTAAACGCTTTTTTTATAGTAATTAAGCATTAATTAATTATATACTTTCATTTTCTTGGTTAACTTTAGATAAACAATATTTTTCATCATAACATTTGTTCATTTTTGGGAGTTTAGGAGCAATCTTATTAGGATAACCAATACATAATCCAAGAATAGGAGTAATTGATCCTTTAAAATTAAGCGTTTTTTCTATTACATCAGCTTGAGATCTTATTCCACCAAGATAACAAGTACCCAACCCTAATTCAATTGCTGCATTTACAGCATTGGTTGCTGCAATTGTTGGATCAATCACTGCTCAAATGTATTCTTCATTAGTATGATTAGTTTTGTCTTAGTATTTTGATATTGAAAAATGGCGTTTTTTAATTTTTTGTTGCAAAAAAAAAAAAAAAAGAGTATATTTATTAATATACAAAGACGAATATGAACAAGAAGTTAAATAAGAAATTACTAAATTTAATTGCATTATGTAGTGGAATAACAGCTACAGTTGCAGTCGGCATAGGGGGAGTAATTTACTCACTTAGACAAGAAAAAAATGGTGGTGATGAACCAGTTGATCAAAAAGTTTTACCAGAAGAAGTTTATAAAATTAATGAATCAACTAATGAACTAGAAGGATTTAATATTTCAGCAGAACCAGAAACTGATGATTGAAATAATTATTGGAAACAATATGAAGACTACAATACTATGTTAATTCCGGCAAGTGTTACAAAAATTAAGGAAAGTGCTTTTACTTATTTTAATAATATTTCTACAATGGCATCAACAATTCCAATATTTATTTCAAAGTTAACTTTTGAAAAAGACTCTAATTTAACTGAAATTGGAATGACTGCTTTTTCTTTCTGCTCATCATTAATTTCAGTAAACTTTACTAATTGTTCTAAATTAACTGCAATTGGTGAATTTGCTTTTGCAGGTTGTTATTCAATTAAAGATATAAAAATTAATAATAGCAAATATCACATAGCAAATAATTTAGGAAATGGTAAAGTAGTAGTAGAGGGAGATTCATGGAATTCATCTTCTGTAGCTGTTGGTTCATTAGCGTATGGAGATATTACATTTCCATCTGATTTAACTACAATTGAAAGTTATGCTTTTACTTATTCTTCAATAACTTCAGCAAATTTTTCTAAATGCATTGAATTAACTACAATTAAAGAAAACGCTTTTACACTTTGCTCTTCATTAACTTCAGCAGTAAACTTTACTAATTGTTCTAAATTAACTGCAATTGGTGAATTTGCTTTTGCAGGTTGTTATTCAATTAAAGATATAAAAATTAATAATAGCAAATATCACATAGCAAATAATTTAGGAAATGGTAAAGTAGTAGTAGAGGGAGATTCATGGAATTCATCTTCTGTAGCTGTTGGTTCATTAGCGTATGGAGATATTACATTTCCATCTGATTTAACTACAATTGAAAGTTATGCTTTTACTTATTCTTCAATAACTTCAGCAAATTTTTCTAAATGCATTGAATTAACTACAATTAAAGAAAGCGCTTTTACACTTTGCTCTTCATTAACTTCAGTAACCTTCCCAAGCAATTTAGCTACAATCAGCAATGGTGCTTTCCAAGATTGTGAAGCTTTAACTAATATAACTTGAGATGGACTATCATCTGATCCTTCAGCAGCTATAAAGGGTTCTGCTTTTAGTGGAATAAATAGTGTTGGAACTGTTAAAGTCATAAATGCGGGGGGCGATCCTGTTTATACCAGCCAACAGTTATTAGATTGACTCGTAAAAAACGCTGGAACAACATATTTCCCAACCGGAGACGGAACTAATTGAACAGCTATTTAATTTAAAATAACATAACAAAAATACTAGTGATTGATTACCACTAGTATTTCTAAATTGAAATATAAAGTGCAACACTTAATATTT
>CATDIL010000001.1 GCA_949517355.1 uncultured Mycoplasmatota bacterium | reverse complement strand
CGCTGTTTTTTTCTTGAATAGAATAAACTATTCCACCTATGCCGACTGCAACTGTGGCTGTTATTCCGCTACATAATGCAATTAAATTTAGTAATTTCTTATTTAACTTCTTGTTCATATTTGTCTTTGTATATTAATAAATATACTTCTTTTTTTTTTTTTTTTTCAACAAAAAATAAAAAAAAACAAGATTGGGAAAATTTATTTGTGTGATTTTTTTCAACAATCTGCTACAGCTTTTGCAACAGCTTTAGGCACAGCCATATCTAATGCTGATGGAAGAATATAGTTTTTATTTAATTGACTTGGTTTTACCAATTTAGCAATTGCCCTTGCTGCAGTAATTTTCATTTCATCTGTAATTTGTTTTGCACCCGCATCAAGAGCACCTCTAAAGATTCCAGGAAAAACCATAACATTGTTAATTTGGTTAGGGAAATCACTTCTTCCTGTTCCCATAATTTCAACACCTGCTTTAAGAGCGACATCAGGCATGATTTCAGGAATAGGATTAGCCATAGCTAATACAATTGGTTTTTTATTCATTCCTTTAATCATTTCTGGTTTTAAGAGATTACCAGCAGAAACACCAATAAAGATATCAGCACCATTTAAAGCATCAATTAATAACCCTTTAATATGTTTTTTGTTAGTTGTTTTAGCTAATTGTCTTTGATAAACATTTATTCTTTCATCTTTTGGATCTAAAACACCATTCCTATTACAAAAGATAACATTACCAATACCCATTTTTAGTAGTAATTTACCAATAGCCATACCAGCAGCTCCTGGTCCATTAATAACAGCAGTTACTTTATTCATTTGTTTTTTAACAACTTTTAATGCATTGATGATGGCAGCTGCTACAACAATAGCAGTTCCATGTTGATCATCATGAAAAATCGGAATGTCACACAATGCTTTTAATTTTTCTTCAATTTCAATACATCTTGGGCTACCAATGTCTTCTAGATTGATACCACCAAAAGAACCTGATAATAAGTAAACTGTTTTTACAATGTCATCAACATTCTTAGATTTAATACACAATGGTATAGCGTTTACGTTACCAAATTTTTTGAATAAAGCACATTTCCCTTCCATTACTGGCATACCAGCTTCTGGCCCTATATCACCTAATCCTAGTACTGCTGATCCATCAGTAACAACAGCAATAGTGTTTTTTCTTCATGTTAAATCATAAGATTTATTAATATCTTTTTGAATTGCTAAACAAGGTGCTGCTACACCTGGTGTATAAGCTAAAGCAAGATCTTGTTTGTTTTTAATAGGCGCTTTACAAACAATATCAATCTTTCCTTTTCATTCAGCATGTAATTTTAATGATTTTTTTCCGTAATCCATAATTTTTCTCCTTCACATATTAAATCATTTTTTTATGATCTACAATTTGATCAAATTCTTTCTCTGATAAATATCCAGATTTTATAGCAGCTTGTTTTAATGAAATTCCTTCTTTAACAGCAAGTTTTACAATGATTGCTGCTTTATCATAACCAATCTTTGTATTTAATGAAGTAGCTAACATTAAGTTATGATCTAAATTAGTTTTTATTCTTTTGTTGTTTGGTGTAATCCCTACAATGCATTTTTTACTAAATGAACCCATACCACCAGCTAGTAAATCTATTGATTGGTTAACGTTATAAGCTATTAAAGGCATAAAAGTATTTAATTGAAAATTACCCTGAGTATTACCAATTGTAATTGCAATGTTGTTTGCAATAACTTGAATACACAACATCATAATGCTTTCGCATTGGGTTGGGTTTACTTTTCCTGGCATAATTGAACTTCCTTGCTCATTTTGAGGAATATAGATTTCTCCTATTCCACAATTTGGACCAGATGATAATCATCTAATATCATTAGCGATTTTAAATAAATTTTCTGCTAACACTTTAAGTGCAGAATGAAAAAATGAAACACAATCTTTTGAACTAAGTCCAGCAAATTTATTATCAACTGGTGTAAAAGGGAGTTTAGTAATCTTTTTCAAATTAGTGCAAACTAATTTATCAAAATTTTTAGGAGCATTAATTCCTGTTCCTACAGCTGTTCCACCTATTGGTAGTTCATATAAATAATTAATAGCCTCAGTAATCATTTTTTTAGAAGTTTTTAGCATTGCTACATATGCTGAAAATTCCTGAGACAACTTGATTGGAGTTGCATCTTGTAAATGTGTTCTACCAACTTTTACAATATCACCAAATGATTTTATCAAAGCATCAAAAGATTTAATTAAACTCTCAAGAGAAGGCATTAGTTTTTGCTTGGTTAACATGATTCCCATAATGTGAATAGCACTTGGGAATGTGTCGTTTGAACTTTGAGACATATTAACATGATCATTTGGGTGAATGTTTATTGTTTTATCAATTTGCATTGCTCTATTTGAAACAACTTCATTAACATTCATATTGGTTTGAGTGCCGCTTCCTGTTTGCCAAACAGATAACGGAAAATTACCATCTAACTTACCAGTTAAAATTTCATTACAAACCTTACAAATTAGATTAGCTTTCTTAGAATCTAATTTTTTAGCTTGCAAATTAGCTAATGCACATGATTTTTTGATTAAAGCAAATGCTTCAATTAAAGCGTGAGGCATTTTTTCGTTGTTGATAGTAAAATTTTGCTTACTTCTTTGGGTTTGAATCCCTCAATACTTATTTACAGGTACTTCAACTTCTCCAAAAGAATCTCTAAGTGTTTTAGTTTTTTTCATAAGTTAGTAAATTAGTTTGATAGGGTTTTTGCCGTCTGAAGATTTAACATTACCAATTTTTCAAGCTTTTTCCTTCATTAAAGATAAATCTTTAAGGATCTTGTTTACATCTTTGTTATTTACACAAATGATGAAACCAATACCCATATTAAATGTGTTGTACATATGAGTTTTATCAACACCACGCTTGTTAGCTAATTTAAAAATTTCAGGTAATGGGTATGAATTAGTATCGATTACTAATTGTAACTTAGAATTTTTCTTTAACATTCTAGGTGCATTTTCAATAAAGCCACCACCTGTAATATGAGCCATACCTTTAATTTCATATTTGTTTAACAAATTAAGAATTGGTTTTACATAAATCTTTGTAGGAGCTAACAAAGTTTTTCAAAGAGGTTTGTTATCAAATTTTTCATTCATGTCAGTAAATAATTTTCTCACTAATGAGAAACCGTTAGAGTGAAAACCACTTGAAGCAATACCAATCAGTGCATCACCTGCTTTAATGTTTTTACCATTAATGATTTTTGATTTATCAACAATACCGACAGAAAAACCAGCTAAATCATAATCACCTGCTTTATAAAATCCAGGCATTTCAGCAGTTTCCCCACCAATTAATGCACAACCAGATTGCTTGCAGCCTTCTGCTACTCCTTTTACTAAATCACTTGCAGTTTTAGCATTTAATTTACCACATGCAATGTAATCTAAGAAGAATAGAGGTTTAGCACCATGACACAAGACATCATTAACACACATTGCTACGCAATCAATTCCGACTGTGTCATATTTTTTGTTATTGCAAGCGATTGCAATTTTAGTACCAACACCATCAGTTCCAGAAACTAATATTGGTTCTTTATAACCTTTAGGAAGTTTTAACATTCCTGCAAAAGATCCTAAATCATTTACAACTAAATTATTAAATGTACTTTTGCAGTATTGTTTATAAAGACTTACAGACTTGTAGCCTTCTTCAATGTTTACTCCACTGTCTTTATAAGTTAATTTTTTTTTCATCATTATTCTCCTTTTTCTTCTTTATTTACTGGATATTTACCAGTAAAACATCCATCACAATATTCATTTTTATTTAAACATGATTCATATAAGCCTTTAATACTTAAGAATCCTAAGTAATCACATTTAATTTTTTCTTTCATTTGTTCAATTGTGTAATTAGCTGCCATTAAATCTTTTGTATCAGGTGTATCAATTCCTAAGAAACATGGGAATTTAACCATTGGGGCAGCTGATAACATAAAGATCTTTTTTGCGCCAGCTTTTTTAAGAGCTTTAACAAAATGCAATGAACTTGTTCCTCTAACAATTGAGTCATCCACAAGAACAATATCTTTTCCCTTAACATTAATTTCTAATGGATTAAGTTTAATAAAAACATCTCTTTCTCTTAGTTCTTGTGTAGGTTTAATAAAAGTACGAGCAATGTATCTGTTTTTAATTAAACCAATACCATATGGAATACCAGATGCTTGTGCATAACCCATAGCCGCATAGTTACCAGATTCTGGAGCACCAATGATCATGTCTGCTTCTAACGGATGTTCTTTATAAAGCAATTTACCTTGTTTAATTCTTGATAAATAACAATTGATTCCATCAATTGTAGAGTCAGGTCTTGCAAAGTAAACGTATTCAAAGATACATGAATGTTTAGGTTCATTTGCATAAATTGTTGATTTAATTTCTTTGTTTTGAATAGAAACTAATTCACCTTTATTTACATCTCTTAAGAATCTAGCACCAGTTGAACTAAATGCACACGATTCAGATGATAGGATTGTAGATCCATCAGGTAATTGACCAATACATAATGGTCTAATACCATGTGGATCTCTTAAACCGATTAATTTATCTTTAGTAGACACTACTAAAGCATATGCACCTTTAATTTCCTTAGCGGTTTTAACAACTGCTTCTTCAATTGTTTCACAGTTGTTTCAATTGTAAGCAATGATGTTAGCGATTACTTCTGAATCAACTGTAGAAACAAATTTACATCCTAATTTTTCGTATTTAAATCTTAAGAAGTTTGCATTAACTAAGTTTCCGTTATGTGCAGAAGCTAATTGTCCTTTTTTAGAATTAACAACAAATGGTTGAGCGCTTTCAACACCAGCACTTCCTGCTGTTGAATATCTTACATGGCCAATAGCAATGTTAGGGTTGTTAAGTGATAATTCATTTAATGCATCTTTATTAAATACATCACCAACACATCCTAAACCTTTTTTACATCCAATACCTAGTTTATTGCTTACAGCAATACCAGAAGATTCTTGCCCTCTGTGTTGCAAAGCGAACAAACCATAATAAGTTAGTAATGCAACATTGTTTTTATCTGATAAAGAATAAATACCAAAAACTCCACATTCATCATGGAATTTGTCATTATCAAAAATTGATTTAGATTGTATTAAAGACATTATTTGCTTATTCTTTTGAAAATTTCTTGGTAAGCTTCTTCAATTTTACCTAAGTCTCTTCTGAAACGATCCTTATCTAATTTTTCATTAGTTGTAGCATCTCATAATCTACAAGTATCTGGAGAAATTTCATCAGCTAATAAGATGTTACCATCTTTATCTTTTCCAAATTCAATTTTAAAATCAATTAGACGAATGTTTTGTTTCTTAAAGAAATCAATTAATAATTCATTGATTTTTTTTGTATATGAATAAATTTTGTTTAATTCATCAAATGTAGTGATACCAATTGCAACAGCGTGATAGTCGTTGATTAATGGGTCACCTAATGCATCATTTTTATATGAAATTTCTAATACAGGTGTTTTTAAAGGTGTTCCTTCTTCAATACCTAAACGTTTTGCCATACTACCAGCAGCTACGTTTCTTACAATTACTTCTAATGGAACGATTGTAACCTTTTTACACAATTGATTACGATCATCTATTTTTTTAACAAAGTGAGTTGGAATACCACCTTTCATTAACATTTCAAAGATGATTGTAGTAATGGCATTGTTTAAAATACCTTTATTACCAATGGTACCTTTTTTAGCACCATTTCCTGCAGTTGCATCATCTTTGTATTCGATAATTACTTCATCAGCATTATCAGTAGCAAATATTTTCTTTGCTTTACCTTCGTATAACATTTCGTTTTTTGACATATTATTTCCTTAGTAATTTAATATATTAAATTAACGCTAATATTATATGTATTAAAAGTTTATTTAAAAATAATAAATTTTTTTTATATACTTTATTTAATATGAAGGAGAATAATATGAAAGTAATACACACAGATAAAGCACCTGCAGCAGTTGGACCATACGTTCAAGCTATTGAAGCAGGAAATTTTGTATATGTTTCAGGACAAATTCCATTTGTTCCAGAAACAATGACAAAAGTTAGTGAAGATGTTTCTGCACAAACAAAACAATCATTAGAAAATGTTAAAGCAGTATTAGAAGCTGCTGGGTGCACATTAAATAATGTTGTTCGTTGTGGAATCTACATTAAAGACATGAATGACTTTGCAAAAGTTAATGAAGTATATGGACAATACTTCACAACTCATAAACCAGCTAGAAGCTGTGTTGAAGTTGCTCGTTTACCAAAAGACGTATTAGTTGAAATTGAAGCTATCGCTTACAAGGGATAAGAATGACTTTCAGTAAATCTAATAAACAAGTTAGTACTGAACCTGGAGTTTCAAGAAAAACTGCTGCATCAATAGGGTTGTTTGGTGCAGTATCTATCATTATTGGTAGTACAGTAGGTGTTGGTATTTTCTTTAAAAATGGTAACATTTTTAGAAACAACAATGGTAATCCGTGAGGTGTTTTATTTTCATGGATTATTGCTTTTGTTGTTGCATTAGCAATTGCTTATTCATTTGGAGAAATCGTTACATGTAAGACCAAATCAGCAAATTCTGGTTTAGCAGGGTGATACGAAAGATTAATTGGATATCGTTCAGGTAGATTAGTAAAAATTTTACTACCATTACTATACTATGGAATTTATGTATTAGTAGATGCTATTTTCTTCTCTGAAGCAATTTTCAATTGCTTCTCTCAAGGCAATAAGATTAATTGTGGTAACAATACCATGTGGTATGTCATATTTGTCGCATTAGCTGGTATATTCGTTTTTGCTACATTGAACTTGTTTTGTTCAAGAGCATTGCAAAAAACTTCTAATGTAACAACCATTTTAAAGTTTATTCCATTAGGATTAGTAATTTTAACTGGTATTATTTTTGGATGTATTAATAAAGATCAAAATTTATTTGCTAATGATAGCATTACAACAATTGATGGCACTAAATATTCTGGTCAATTTAGTTTCACTGGAATGTTAGATTCATTACCAGCAATTTTCTTTGCATTTGATTCGTTTTTAATCATAGGTAATATTGCAGGAGAAATGAAAAATCCTAACAAAAATATTCCATTATCAATTGTTGTTTCTATGGTTGTTGCTGGTATTCTTTACTTATTAGTAACAATTGGACAAATTTGTGTTGGTTGTGGTAGTGCTTACGCTGTATTTGATTTTGTATTTGCAGATAATGCAACTGCAAAATCAGCATTTCACTATATTATTTCAATCTTTATTTTTATTTCAATCTTTGGTGTATTGAATTCAATGACTATGGGTGCTATTAGATCATTTGATTCAGCAGTTGAAGAAGAAATTATTGTAGGAAGCAAATGAATGAAAAAAGTTGCTAATGGTAAATTCTTGATGAAAGGATTTATATTATTAAGTTTTGTTACAGCATTCTATACAATTATTTTTGGTATTCCTTCAGGAGTGATGAATACAGACCAAATTTTTGATGGTGTTTCTAACTTCATCGTATTAGCATTCTTCGGAATTTATGCTGTACTATCAGCCGCATCTATTCTTAATAGATACAATGGACACGCTCCTGAAGTTATTAAGCAAAAAGGACAAATCCCAGCAGCTGTAATTGGCTCGTTCGGTTGCTTCTTTATTTTCGGATATGGTCTAATTTGACAATTCTGTGGTAACATTGCAATCAATGCAAACAAGCAATTCGAAGCATGAGGATTGTTTATTGATAACAAAGTTACATTAACATATGCACAAGCTGCAATATGATTCTGAGCAATGTGTGGTATCATGATTGTTCTTCCGTTCTTAAATGAATTAGGAATTAAAGCAACAGATAAAAATTACGATCAAGCATTCTTCTGACAAAAGCAAAAGAAAGCAATTAATGCTTAATTAATTAAATCCTTGTTAGTTCAAGGATTTTTTTATTATTTATAATTAAATCATGGAAAAATATAACGAGAACGAATTAGATGCTATTGAATTTCATTTGAGAAACAATAAATCTGTAATCGTTGACACAGATACAGTTTATGGAATTGTTTCATTATCAAGCAATTTAATTTATAGTGCGAAAAAACGTCCTCACTCTAAAAAACTAGTAGTTTTCATTAAAGATTTTATTAACTCAGGTATTTTTGAGCCTAACGAAATTAAAGTATTAAAAAAATACTGGCCAGGAAAACTAACAGTAATTAAAAATAAAGTAGGATATAGAGTTCCTAATAGTAAATTTTTATTAGATTTACTTGATAGAGTTGTATTTTTATATTCATCCAGTGCTAATTTATCCGGTAGAAAACCAGTAAAATCTTTTGAAGAAGCACAAGTCGAATTTAAAAAAGAAAAAGACAAAGTAATTTTTGTTAAAAGTTCTATAAAGCATATAGATGGAGATAAACCTTCAACAATTATTAATTTAGATAAGAACAAAGTTATAAGAAAAGGGCAAATTGATGGTGAAAAAGTTTTAGCTGAAATCTCGAAATTAGAAAACTAATGATCATCAACTAAATTAAGAATTTTTGATAATTCTTTATTTTTTGGATTCCATTTATAAACTTCATCTCAAAAAGTTTTTTGATGATGTGGGAATTTAATGTGGCATAATTCATGAACTATAACAGAATCTATTACGTCTTTTGAGTAGGCACCCAATTGATAAGCATACAAAATTTCTTTTTTTGTATTTTTGCAACAGCCTCACATTGTAACTAATCATCTAAATTTAATTTTGTACAAAGGCAACCCCATTTTATTGGCTCATGTTTTTGTAGAATTTTTAATGAAATTTGTGACTGAAGCATCATAAATTGTCTTAACGATTTCAAGTTTTTCTTTTTGTTCAGATTCATCTTTTAAATTAATGTAAATATTTGAACCTAAAATTTCAAACTTTTTAGGCAATCTTTTGTTTGTTTTTTTTAACACATATTTTTTATTAAAAATATGAATAATGTTCTTCTCTAAGTTAATTAATGAACGTTCATTATGTTTTTGATATCACAAAATAACTCTTTTATAAGTAGTAGTTAATTCACGTTCTATTTCTTTATCAGTAAAATTTTTATTTGCATAAACTGATATTTCAGCTTGTCTATTAACTTTAACTTGGATATATCAAGATTTTGATTGGTAAAGACGATACATAGTCATCTTACCATCAAGATAAAAATATTTAATTTGGTATCCAATGTCTAATTTATCCATTAATAATTATTTTCTTGTCTTTGAAAATTAATTTTATTTTTGTTAATATATGAATTTAAGATTTCTGAAATATTAAAACCTAATTTAATACCAAGAATTAAATAATTTCTATATCAATTCATAATTTCAGGAATTGTATTTAGTCCTTTAATAGAACTAGATAAGTCTAAAAATATTTCAGTTAATTCTTCTTTGTTTGCAGATGCGTAGTGTTCATCAATTTCAACATAATTTGGACACCCCTTTGCTAAGCAAAGAGATGTAATAAAATGGATACCATCTACATATTCTTCTAAAATAACATCTTTAGGTGACGGTTGTTTATTAGATCAGAATTTGAAGAATCTGATTTCGTTTGCTAATTCACAAGTTTCAACTAACAAAGCAAATTTTAGTTTTTCAAAAATTTGTGGATATGTAACATTATGATTATTTTGAATTGTTTTATCTAATGCAGCTTGCATTTCAAAAATTTTAGATAGATCGATTTTCATACTTAAATTATATTTTTATAATTTTGAAAATTTATTTATCATTTTGTCAATAAATTTTTTTGATTCAATATAAGGTTTATCACTATATAAATCAACACCTAATATTTTGATTGTTTCAAGTGGTGATTTTGAGCATCCACTTGATAAAAACTCAAAATATTTTTTCAACATAGTTTTATCTTTTGCATAAATTCTGCTTGCAACATAGATAGCAACTATTTGACCAATTGCATATTTATACACATAGAAGTTGCCGACATAGAAGTGAGAAATTCTAAAGATAGTTGACAAACTATATGTGTAAGGAACAACAGATCTTAATTTTTTTTCTGATTGTTTGGTTAATCCTTCATATTTTTTAATCATTTGAATGTAAAGATCTCTTAGTGATTCTTTTGTAAAAGGTTTTGATTCATTTACATATTGATTTGCAACGTATTCAAAGTTAGAAAAAATAATTTGTCTTGTAGTAGTTGCAAAAAAGTTATGAATTAATTCATCAAGAATCATTCTTTGCATTACTTTATTATTTTCATATTTATCTACAAGATAAAGTGATAGTAATGTTTCATTAACAATTGATGCGATTTCCGCATAGAAAATAGCACAATCCGAATACACTTTTTGTTTTTTATTAAAATAAAGCGAATGCATTGAGTGACCTAATTCATGAGCTATTGTACCAACAGATCTCAATGTGCCATCAAAATTCATTGAGATGTAATATTTATCCAATCCTTTTGTGCCACCAATTGAATAAGCTCCTGTTTGTTTACCAGGTTTTGGCAATCAAGAAATTCAACGTTCATCAAAAGCTTTTTTGATATTAGAAACATATTCATCACCTAAAGGTGATAAAGATTCTAAAACCATTTCTTTTGTTTGTTCTATGGTAACTTTAACTTGTTTTTTACTTAGATCAACAGTTTTATCTCATGGTTCTAATTTCTTTAAACCAAGTTGTTTCTTTAATAATGCCTTAACTTTTTTGCAATATTTATCTTCTGATGGTTTAAATGTTTCAACCATCTTGTAAATATGAAGAATTAAATCTTCTTTAACTTCATCTGCATCAGCTGCAGCATCAATGTAGTCTTTATATTTACGTAACTTTGCGTAAGTATTTAAAGTTAAGTAATTGTAATATAAAGTTTGAGTTAAAGTAGATTCAAATTGATGATAAGCAGAGTTAAAATTAATTCATGTAGATTTTCTTAGGGCACGATCATTACTTTTAAGTAATTTTGAAACATCTGCCACTGTTTTAATAGGGATATGCTTACCCTTTGAATTAATAGCGTCTTTAAATTTGATATCATTATCAGTTAAAGTAGAAAAAGCAGAATCTACTCCACCATTAGTGATAGAAACTTTTGATAGTAATTTTTCTTCAACATCTGATAATAAATGTTTTTTAGTTTTAAAAATTAAATTAAAAGCTCTTTGATATTCTTTTAATGATTTATCTGTTAGATAGCTACGGATTAATTTTTCATTTTTTAAAACAACATTGTCATAGCTACTTAGTTTAATAGAATACTCATTAGCTTTTACTTGTAACTTTTGAATGTAAGAAATTCATTTTGGATTAGACAAATCTTCTTGATAATTATTTGAAATGTAATTAGATAATCTATTAGAGATAATTTCAGATTTTTCATTAGTTTTGATTCATTTCTTAAAATTGTTTAATGATTTATAAAAATCAGGGAATTGCTTAACAATTTCTTCTTCTATCTTAATTCATTCGTTGAATAATTGATCAAGAGATTTACCCTTTAAAATGTCTTCTAAATCTCATGTATAGTTATTATTGTTCATACTTAAAAATTATATTTATATTAATATAACTATTTGAAAATGCTAAGTTTATAATTGAAGTATGAAAATAAAAGATTTATTAAATAAGTTTCCAATGGGTATTGGGAAAGAAACACCAAAGTTTCCAAATGAAATTCAAAAACACATTACAAAATATAAGAAGCAAAACAAATCTTCTTTAAAGGCGCTATATTTAAATATCAAATTACAACTTGATTCTAAAAAATTAACGCTTGATGAAGAAACCATCAATCTATTAACTGCTTTAGAATTTTTAATTAGTGAAAAAGAAGCAAAATCTGATCGGATTAAAATTATTGCTATTGCTATCATTACTCCTATTGCTTCTTTACTAATTACATTAGTATTTAATTTAATACTTAAAAAATAGATAGTTATAATTTTAACAATATGAACTTTCAAAATTTAATGCAACAAGCTCAAAAAATGCAAAGAGAAATGAACAAGAAGATTGCGGATTTTGAAGCTAAAGAATTTGAATATAATTACCAAAATTCTTCAGTAATTGTTAAATTAACTGGTAAATTAGAAATTAAGAATATCATTATCAATGATGTTTTAGTTGACCCCGAAGACAAAACAACTCTTCAAGATATGGTCACTGAAGCAATTAATGCAGCAATTAAAGCTGTTTCTCAACAAAAAGACACTATTACACAATCAGCAATGCCAAAAGGCATGGGTGGGTTGTTCTAATGACTGATTCAAATTTTGATTATTTAATAGACGCATTAAAATCTTTACCTGGTGTTGGCAAAAAACAAGCAGAAAGGATTGCTCATTTTCTAGTTAAAAAAGACGAGAGATTTATTCAAGAATTCGTTAATAGAATAATGACAGCTAAACAAAAAATCAAAATTTGTTCAGTTTGTAACAATTATTGCTCAGGTGAGATATGTGACATCTGCGCTAACCCATCAAGAGATAAAACAAAAATTTGCGTAGTTTCTACACAAGAAGATTTACAAAAAATCGAAGAAACAAACGGATATACAGGCCAATACTATATTCTTAATGGAGAAATTAATGTTAAAAGTAAAGAATATTTAAATCAAGATATTGTTAAGAAATTTATGCATTTGCTTAAACAAAACAAAGTAAAAGAAGTAATTATTGCTACAAATTGAACAGTAAACGGAGAATCAACTGCTGCTTTTATTAAAAAAATAGTGAATCAAGTTTGTGATGCACAAGTATTTAGAATAGCATTAGGATTACCTATTAACTCTGCGTTGGACTATGCAGACGCTCTTACATTAAAATACGCTCTTAAAAATAAAACAAAATATTAAAAATACACTAAAGGAAAAGTGTGTCTTTTGTTATTCCTTAAGATTGTTCTTTTTAACAAGATTATCTAAACGATTAATAATTTTTCTATTAAATTTTTCTTGTCTTTTAAAGCCTTCTAAGACTATTTGTCTTAAAGACTTTTGTTTTATACTTGACTTACCTGGTTTGTTTGCCTTTTGTTTCATAGGTTGTAATATTATTATATCATTGCATTTTTTAATGATTTTATAACATTTCGGTTTTCCTACTTCAATGATAGAACTAAATTTATAATTCATATTATTATCTTTGTTAATAATATGATAAAACGATGAAGAACCTGTTCGCATTTTGTTTGAAATTTGTTTAAATTTTTTCCAAAATTTAATCAATTTATATTGAAATAAAACAAAAATAAATTTTTTAATATTTATATATAAATATTATTTATTTATCTATAATGTATGCGATTAGATTTAAATAGCCATCATGAAAAGATGAATTAAAAACAGTTTGTTATTAATTGGTTGTTTAGGTTTACTATCATTTGTTATTTCTTTTTCTACAAATTGAAGCAATAAAACAACAATTTCTTCAGTTGGGTCTTCTGGTGTAAAACCGTTTGTGGAAGAGCTTTCTAAAAAATATTTGGAAGAACATAAAGATTTAGATATCACTGTAGATGCTGGTGGATCAGGCTTTGGGATTGAACAAGTAGCAAAAGGATATACTGACATTGGCAATGCTTCAAAAGATCCATACAATACGATTGTTAACCAAAGAAAGGATGATTTGGGAGTTTTGTGAGAAAATAACCAAATCAAAACTTACACAGTTGCGTGAGAAGGAATATGTTTAATTTATGTTCCACCAAAATCAATAGATGAGTCAATTAATTTAGACACAATTCTTGATATTAACGAGAATAATATTGCAAAATTATATCAAGCATTTTCTGGAATTACTGAAGGTGATTATGCTAATGCAAAGCCAAAATTATCTGATTTTATTACTGATCAAAGTCTTAAGGATAAATTTAATGTAAATATTACTCCTTATGTTAGAACCGGCGGTTCTATGACATCAGGAACAGCTGATGCGTTCTATACAGATTCTAGACTTAATTTTAATGATAGCCAATTATCTGATAAAACTAAAAAAGCATTTGAAGAAGGTTCATATGGTAATGGATGAAAAATCTATCAAACAGATGAAGCTAACAGTCGTGCATGAGATATGTTTGAAAAGAGCAACACACCAGGATCTGTTGTATATCTTTCTTCAGGATTTGTTCAAGAAAATAAAGATTTGATTGAAAAGAAAGGTTACGGTATATTTTCTTACAATGGCATGCCTTTCTTTCAAGACAACGAAAGTAATTTAAATGAAGGATATAACTGATGCAGACCACTAAATTTAATGTGTTCAATTGAAGAAAAAAATGAAGTTGACTTTATTTTGTGATTGCTCAATTTAGATGCTAGTGAATGAAAAAATATCGGTGGAGCTGCTTTATCTGAAAAACAAAAAGAAAGTATGGGTAACTTAACAATTGATTTTGATATTAAATTAAAACAACAAGGCAACACCTGATTTGGAGCTAAATATGGCAACTAATTCTACTAAAAAATTAATGTCTAAAAAAGTAAATCAGGATAGAACGTCTAATGTTGTTACGTGTGCTCTATCATGATTGTTTGCTCTTGTATTTTTTGCTTTGATAATTTTTATTATTTATGCTGCTATTCCTGGTTTTAAAGAGTATGGATTTAAAAACATATTATTTACTTCTACATTTGATTTAAATAAAGGTAAAGCATCTATTTGATTACCTCTATGTATCACTATTTTAATTTCATTAATTGCCATTATTCTTGCTGGACCTATTGGAATTAAGACAGCAATTTTTATTAAATATAGATTGCCTAAAAAATATAAAAAACCAACAAGAGTAGCTGTGGAATTATTAGCAGATATTCCATCAGTTATCTTTGGTTTGTTTGCTTCTGAATCATTAGGAATTTTAATTAAAAAAATATTTAATTTAGATTCTTCTTATAACTTGCTAACTGCTGGATTTATGTTAGTGTTTATGATTTTGCCAACAGTGGTATCGTTAACACTTAACTCATTAGATGGAGCCAACAACGATTTAATATCTGCAGCTATGGTGTTAGGAAATACTAGAACCAGAGCGATCTATAAAGTTATTAAGAAACAAGTTAAAGGTGGTATCTATGTTGGTATTATTATTGCTTTAGCACGTGCTATTGGTGAAACAATGGCAGTATCAATGATCTTGCAATCACAAGGATTTAACAACACTTTTGATCAAGGGTTTTGGGGAATATTATCTTCTAATTTAAGAACATTAGGAGCTTTAATATCTGCAAATATGTTTGCTGAAGGTGGTGGCCCTGCTCTTCAAGGATTATTGTTTGCATTTGGTATTTTCTTATTTATTTTCATTATGATTTTAAATTCAGTTGTGATGAGTATTAGTAAACCCAAATCATCAAAGTCTGGATGATATCAAAAGTTTGTTAGAGTTATAACAAAATGATTAATGATTGTTCCTAATACATTAAAAATTTGATTTAAAAAAATATTTAAAATTAAATCTTTTGATGGTAAAGATATTTCCACATATTTATATAAAAGAGTCAAGGGTGGTAAGTTTTTAACTCACTCATACACAGTATGAAAAATGCTATGAGAATGAGTATCAATGATTATCACAATGTCATTTTTATTGTGAATTACCATTGATATTTTAGGGTATGGTGGAGTTGCTGTAGCAAGTAATAATGCAACAATCTTTTCTTTTGCAAAAAATACAACAGGACAAGCATTTGTTAATACATTATTAATTATTGTTTTAGCAATCGGTATCGGATTACCATTATCATTAATGATTGCAATTTATTTAAATGAATTTGCTAAACAAGGTAAAGTTAAAAAAGTTTTATTATTCTTTATTGATTCTTTAGGCGCTACACCTTCAATTTTATTTGGTATGTTTGGTTTGATTTTCTTTATCCAAACATGTGGAATGTCTTCCGCTGGTATTGCTGGTAAATCATTGATTGCTGGAGCATTAACAATTCTCATTGTTATTCTTCCAACATTTATTAGAACTATTCAACAAGCATTACAATCTGTACCAAAAGAATTAAGAACAAACTCAATAGCTCTAGGTGCAGGTAAATGAGAAACAATTAGAAAGATTGTTCTTCCAACTGCATTACAAGGCATTACGACTGCAGTTGTTTTGTCTATTGGAAGAATTTTAGCAGAAACTGCTCCTTTATATTTAACTAGTGGTTTGTCTTCTTCTGGAAGCATTGCTTTAGATAATTCTGGGCAAACATTAACTACAAGAATTTATGATCAAATTTATACAGCTGATATTTCTCAAGGGTTATCAGTAATGTATGAATGTGCGTTCATTACTATGATTCTTGTTTTGATCATTATTCTTATTTCTCATGTGTTAATCCCATACTACTTTGTTTTAAAACAAAAGAAACTACAAAAGAAAGGGAAGACACCTCCACCAGAGGGCGAAACTCATAAGAAAAAATTGTTTTCTAAAGAAAAGATAATTAATAATTCTATTAATAAAATACAATTAATACATAGATATATTTATTTAACATAATGGCTAAGAGCAAAAAAACTTCTATTGATCAAGATCAAAGAGATGCAAATAAAGTAAATAAAGTATTAAGAATGGGCAAGGTTTCATCTTGGCTTTCTTATTTTACCCTTACATCTAATCAAAAGGCCATCTATAAAAATACTAAAAACAGAATTAAACATGATTTAGAAACTAAGAAAGTAGATTTCAATAGAGATAATATTTTTGAAGTTAAAAATTTTAATTTTTGATACGGCAATCAAAAGAAACATGCATTAATTGATATCGATACATCAATAGCAAGAAATAAAGTAACCGCTTTCATTGGTCCTTCAGGTTGTGGTAAATCTACCTTCTTAAGATGTTTAAATAGAATGAATGATCAAATAGAAAACACATATAGCACTGGAAATATTTTCTTTGATGATGGAACTAATTTACGTTCTCCTAAATTAAACACATTAGAGTTAACTACACGTGTTGGTATGATTTTCCAAAAACCATCTCCATTCCCTATGAGTATCTATGATAACGTGGCATATGGTCCACGTTCTCACGGAATTAATGATAAAAAAACTTTAGACAATATTGTTCAAGAATCGTTAAAAGGTGCAGCACTATGAGATGAAGTTAAAAACAATTTATATGATTTAGGAACTTCATTATCTGGTGGTCAACAACAAAGATTATGTATTGCAAGAGCAATTGCTTTGAAACCAGAAGTATTATTGATGGATGAACCTACAAGTGGTCTTGATCCAATTGCTACAAGTAAGATTGAAGAGTTAGTTTTACAACTAAGACAAAATTATACAATCATCATTGTTACCCACTCAATGGCTCAAGCACAAAGAGTCAGTGATGATACAGCGTTCTTTTATCAAGGAAGATTGATAGAAAAAGGACCAACTAAGAAAATATTTACTTCTCCTGATAATAAGAAAACTAGGGAATACATATCAGGAAAGATTGGATAGGAGGAAACATGTCAGCAAATTATTCATTATTAAAAACTTCAGAAAATGAACTACTTGCAAAATTTAGAACTTTTGCAAAACATGTTATTTTGTCTTGAAAAGAACTTTATAAAACATTATCTGCTGAAAAGACAATTAGTAAAAAGAAACTAGAATTATTCTTTGAATATGAAGATCAATCTAATCATTATGAAGCTGAAATTCTAGATGATGCAATGTGGACAATTTCTAAAAACCAACCTGTTGGCAACCACTTAAGATTTGTTATTGCAATTCTTAACTCTATTACAGATTTAGAAAGAATGGCTGACTATGTTATGAGTACAGCGAGATTTTACAATACACATAAGGTTATTGATAATAAAATCTTTAGTTTATTACTAGATTCAATTAAAGATTCATATACATACATTGAAAAAATAATTAATTGTTTGATTAATAAAAAAGCAGTTGAAACTTATGAATTAGCAGTTAAATATCAAAAGAATTATCAAGTTAAATACCAAGAAACTATGCATTTGTTATCTAAGTACATTCACAATATGAGTGCAAAACAAGTTTCTGATTTTTTAACCGGTTCTATTATTATTTTCAAACACGTAGAAAGAAATGTAGATCATGCAGTTAATATTGCCGAAAACTTTATTTATATTAAAGAATCTAACTTTTTCTTTACTAAGAAATCAAAACAAGCCGAAAAATAATTCAAGACTCCTTAATATAGGAGTTTTTTATTTAAAATAAACAAAAATTTTTTTGCTTTATTAATTCTATATATAATAAACATACAAACCAACTTAATATAAAATAAATTTTTTATTTATGTCAAAAATTGATTTCTTAGGTTTCGGTGGGTTAGACGAAAAACAAAGCCCATGTTATTCCTTAAATATTGATGGTGATATATACATCATCAATTGTGGAATATCTTTACCAACAAGCGCTTCGCTTGGAATTAAAAAAATAATTCCTGATTTCTCTTGAATTATTAGCAACAAAAATTCCATTAAAGGTATTTTTATCGGTAATGCAAATTACATAAACTTTGGTGGATTGCAATATTTAGAAAAATTTGTTCCTAATATTCCAATATATACTAACGACATTGGTAGTTGCATTATTCATAACTATTTTAAAAATGCTTTTTATAACAACAATACTACATTTAACTTAAACATTAAAGTATTAGATTTATTAAAACCATTACAAATAGGAAAAGCCATAATAACGATGTTTAAAACATCGTCTTACATACCTCATTCTACTGGTTTTGTATTTGATACAAAAGATGGAGCAATCATTTATATAGATGATTTTGTAGTTAATTCAACTTTGGGATCGTTATTTTCTAATAACTACATTAAAATTGCTTCGACATATGGTAACAGATGTTTAGCATTAATTGTTGGTGCTGGATTGGTGGGTGAATCAAGCGGATTCACTTATCCAAACACTCAAACAATTAATTACTTTACAGAAATTATTCAAGAACATAAAGATTCAAGAGTGATAGTTTCTTGTTATGATTTTGAATATTTTAGAATTTTATCTTTATTAGGAGTGTGTGCTTCGCAAGATAGACCTGTATGTATTTCAGGTAAAACGTTCTTTTATACCTTTAAACATTTGCAAGATAACAAAACCTTTTTTATCAAAGGATTAAAAATTATTAATGAGTCACAATTGGAACAACATCCTAATGCTGTTGTGGTTTTGGTTGAATCATTAGAAAAATATTTTAGTAAATTAGATAAAGTGTTAAACGGAGAAGACCAAAAAATTCATTTATTGCCAACAGATAATTTTGTATATGCAAATAATACATTATTTGGCTATGAAAAATCAGAAGCTTCATTAATTGATAATTTGCACCGTGCCCACATTAATGAGATTTATAAAATACCAAAAAATATATTGCCTACAAAAGCATCTAACGAAGATCATAAATTTTTAATTAATGCATTAAAACCAAAATATATTATTCCAGTAAGCGGGTTACATTTAAATCTTGAATCATATAAGAAACTTACATCAAGTATGGGGATAAACAAGAATTCAGTTTTATTATTAGATAATGGAGAACAAGTTAAATTTGAAAATGGTAATTATACAGGTAAAAAATATTTAAAACTTTCTCCACAATTTATTAATTCATTAGGATCATTAGATAATGAAGCTTCTTCAATATTCGAAAGAGATCAAATGAAAGAAACTGGAGTTGTATTAGTTAATTTATTAATCGATAATTTTACTAAACAAATTATTAAATATAATTTTGATCCAGTTGGTGTCGTTAATTTCACCGATATCAATGAAGACATTTTAAATAAGTTGTATGAAGAGTTAAATACTAACTTTAATACTTATTTAAAAGGCCAAGTAGAAGCTAAAACCTTTGATGTTAAAGAGTTCAAACTTTATGTTCGTAAGGTTGTTTCTAAACAATTCGAGAAAAAGTTTGATAAGCGTCCGCTAGTGATTACCACTATAATTTTCTCTAAGTAAGTTATGGAATTGACTCACAAAACAAACATTGATCAAAGTAGTAGTGAAAAGGCTTTAAAGGAATTTCAAAAATCTAATCGATTAACTATGATAATCCTATGTTTAGTAGGATTGTTGATTTTAACAATTTCTTTAATAAGATTGCCTTTTACTGGATGTTTTTTAGATGACATTTTCTTTGAATATTTGTTTGGTGTAAGTAAATATTTTGTTTATGCATTTATTTATGTAATATTGTTTTGTTTAATTTTCAAAGTAGATGTGCACAAATATTTCTTTAATGTTAATTCTATAGTAATAGAAGTATTGAGTTTGCTGTTTGTTTGTATCTTAACGTCTGCTATATCATGATTAGTTGGAAACCACAGTGATGTTACAAAAGATTTCTTTGTTCCAATCGAGACATACCAAACACAATTCTTTCATTATTTAACTAAGTTTAGTAATAAAACTTGATTTTCTGAATTTATTAATGTTTATCAAACAGGAGGCTTAATTGCAGAGTTTTGTGTAGCTATTTGCTTTACAATGCAATGAACAACATTATTCATATTAGAAGCAATACTATTGTTTTTAATAATCTTCTTATTGTTTGCATTTAAAGATGTTAAGTTATTTAGCAAGTTTAAAGAATGATTAATCATTAAGTTGGGTGGTAAATATGAAAAGAACGAAACTAACTATGATGAATTAAAAGTAGATAAGAAAGACAAGAAAATTGAAAGTCAAGACACTTCATTAATTAAAATTGAAGCCGGAAAAGAAGAACAAGTAACCCCTCCTTTATCATTCTTAACAGATTCAGGTTCTGATTGTTATCACAAAAACAAAGAAAGAATTAATAAATCATTAAAAGCAATTAAGAAGTTATTTGAAGAAAAAGAAATTAACTTACCTCTTAAGAGTTTAAAAGTAATGCCTGCTTTTAGTGAATTAACTTTTAAAATTACTTCTGATGAATGTGTTAGAAAAATAATGTTTTTTAAAACAGAATTATTAGATGCACTTAAATCTGATTCTTTAGAATTTTTTATTAAAAAAGATGATTTAGTAATTGAAATTAAAAATAAATATGTTAGTAAGGTTTCAATGAAAGAAGTTTTAATTTCAAATAAAACAAATTCAAATATTGCTGTTGTCGGTGCAACTTATGACAATCAAACAATCACATATGACTTTAGCAAGGGACCAATGGTATACATTACAGGTAAACCAGGAAGCGGTGCAGTAATGCAAATTTGTTCATTAATTTTATCAAGTTTATATTTAAATACACCTGATAAATTAAATTTAATCTTATGTTCACCAAGTGAAGAAAAAGTATTTGATTCATACACTTCTCTTCCCCATTTGCAATGTCCTCCTTTAACTTCATTAAATGAAACAATCAATAAATTTTTAGTGTTAAATGAAACAATTAATGAAAGAATAGCTTTTTTTGAAAAAACAAAAACTAAAAATTTAGATGAATACAATAAGACTCAAATGTCAGGAAAACTTCCGTACATTATGGTTGTTTTATTTAATGCAGAAGCATTTGCTAAGAGTTCTAACAATAATCGTGACATCTTGCTTAAACTATTAAGTGATGACGCTAAAAGATCTGGTATTAGAGTGATCCTTTACACTCCTAATTCAGACAACGATACTTATAACACAGATATTCCAGAACATATCGATAGTTTCTTTGTCTTTAAGACAATTGATGAGGTTACATCTCGTTTCTTTTTAAATTCATCTATGGCCAATAAATTATTAGGCAACGGTGATGGATTCTTATTACAAAAGAGCGATCACTCTAAAATGAGAATTCAATGTTGTTACATCAACAAAGAAGAACTAGTTAAAACAATAAAACTAATTTCTTCGTTCTATAAATATAAAGATAGAGAAGCTTAAGATTACACAAAAATAGGATTTTAAGTATAATCATCTTACAAGTAATTGATCGCTGTATAGTAATATATAGAGGAAAGTCCATGCTTGCACAAGCTGTGATGCTTGTAAATGTTTATGTGGGATTTCACTATCCCAACACCTTGTTGTTAAGGTGATGACGTTGTTAAGGTCTAAGTATTGGTTTATATGAACTTAACATCTAAAGTGCCACAGAGACGAATTCATAGGAAACTATGAGGTGAAACGCGGTAAACTCCATAAGCAAGAAACTCAAAATTGGTAGAGGAACTAACTAAAGGGAATCAAACTAATAGTTAGACACGAAAGTGTAGATAAATGATCAATGTCTAGAAATAGATACAGAACATGGCTTATAACTTGTGTTAACATAATAAAAAAGCTAGGGTAACTCCCTGGCTTTTTTAATATATAAAAGCCACTACACATACCCGCTAAAGCTTATAGCTGTTCCATTTCTGGCCTCACTAGGTTCGCAACGTGTATTGCAATGGCGAAATTATTATAAATGTTTGAACTAATAATCTAATATTTTATTTAAAATATCATAAGTTTTATACATTGAAAATGTATAATTTAAGTGTTAATATTAGTATTATGTCAAACAGTAAAGAAATTTATGTAATGGGCCTATCAGGTGCCAAGAAAATAACTGAAAGTATTTGTAAAAATTTAAACGTTAAACCTATTAAAACTTTCTCTAGTAGATTTGCTGATGGAGAAATTATGGTTAGACCTGAACAACCAGTAAGAAATAGAGCAATTACAGTTGTTCAATCATTATCTAAACCAGTTAATGAAAAAATTATGGAATTATTAATCGCTATTGATTCTCTTAAACGTGCTTCAGCAAAAGCAATCAACGTAATTATTCCATATTATGCATACGCTAGACAAGATAGAAAAACAATTGGTCGTGAACCAATTACTTCTAAATTATTAGCTTCATTGTTAGAAAAAACAGGTGCTACTAGAGTAGCAATTGTTGATGTTCACTCTGAACAAGCACAAGGTTTCTTTGAAGTTCCAGTAGATACTTTAAGAGCAACAATGTTGTTAATTAAAGAAGCTACTAAAAAAATTAATTTAAATAATTTAACAGTAGTTTCTCCAGACTACGGTGGTGTTAAACGTGCTAGAAAAATTGCTATGGCATTAAACGTTCCATTAGCAATTTTAGACAAGAGAAGACCAGAACCTAATAAAGCTGAAATCTTAAACGTATTAGGTGATATTAAAGGAAGAGATTGCTTAATTGCTGATGATATGATCGATACTGCTGGAACAATTGTTGCAGCATGCAAAGTTTTAAAGTCTAAAGGTGCTAAAACAATTAACATCATTGCAACTCATGGTATCTTATCAGGACCAGCAATTGAAAGATTAACAGATGCTGTTAATACTAAAATTATTTCTAACATCTATTTATCTAACTCAATTGAATCTGTATATGATTGTGGCATTCCAAATCTACATGTAGTAGACTTGGGACAATATTTAGCTAAAGTTATAGAAGTTTACTATTCAGAAAATGGTTCAATTTCTAAAATCTATAACTTATATGAACCATCAAAACCAAAAAAATAAACCAACAATCAAACAAATAGTAGTTGTTGAGGGTAAAACAGACACTCAACGATTAAAACAACTATTTAATATTAGAACTATTGAGACCAATGGTTCTAGACTACCTAAAAAAACAATACAACTTATTAAGAGAGTTTCTAAAGACAATGACATTGTCTTGTTTTTAGATCCTGATGGTCCAGGAGAATCTATTCGTAAAAAATTGCAAAGTGAATTAGACGAATTTCAACAAGCATTTATTTCTAGGCCAAAAGGAACTAAAAAACCAGGAGTGGCAGAAGCTTCTGACAGACAAATCATTAATGCTTTTAAAAATCTTAAATCATTTAAGAAAGTAAATAATTCATTAACTCTTGAACAATATCAAAAATTAGAATTAAATACAAAACAAAAAAGAAAAATTATTACAGATTATTACAACATATCTGAATGTAATAACAAGCAACTTTTTAAGAGATTAAACATGATGAATGTTAAAATTACTGATCTTAAGCAGATATTAAAATAAATTTAACCGCAAAAATCACATATATAATTATTGATATAATCAATAATTGATGAGAGAATTATTAACAACAGTATTAAGACCTAAAACAATTGATCAAGTTATTGGTCAATCTCATTTGTTAAATAATAATTCATTAATCAAACAAATGGTTAAGAATAAAACTCTTTATTCATTAATCTTTTATGGTTATCCTGGAATTGGTAAATCTTCTATCAGTTATGCACTAGTAAATGATCTTAATGTTCCTTATCAAGTATTTAATGCATCAATTGATAAGAAAGAAAAACTTATTCAAATTATTGAGACAGCAAAATTATCTAAAGGATGATATGTTATCATCCTTGAAGAAATTCATCGATTAAATAAAGATAAGCAAGATATCCTTTTGCCTTATCTTGAAAACGGAACTATCTATATGTTTGCTTCTACAACAGAGAATCCTTACTTTGTAATAAATCCTGCTATTCGTAGTCGTTCTCAAATCTTAGAATTACAACCTGTGTCTGTTGATGAAGCTTTTGAAGGATTAAAGAAAACATTTAAAAGATACAAATTAAATATTAAGCTTCCTGACGAAGTCTTAAAGAAAATTTGTATTCAAACAAATGGTGATATTAGAAGTGCTATTAATATTGTTGATGTTTTAAACTTTTTATACAAAGGCAAAACAATTAATGATAAACTTCTTAAAGAAGTTATGCAACAATCTTATGTAGTTGCAGCTGATTATGGAGATGAATATTATGATTTACAGTCTGCATTCCATAAATCAATGAGAGGATCT
This sequence comes from uncultured Mycoplasmatota bacterium, assembly GCA_949517355.1. GTDB lineage: Bacteria > Bacillota_I > Bacilli_A > Mycoplasmatales > Mycoplasmoidaceae > Malacoplasma_A. The sequence continues at coordinate 171,875 of CATDIL010000001.1, read as the reverse complement.
GATCCGGATGCTGCTATTTATTATTTAGCAAGGCTATTACAAGCGGGAGACATAGAGTCAATTTGCAGAAGAATAATAGCATGTTGCTACGAAGATGTAGGATTAGCCAATCCGCAATTATGTTCAAGAGTGGTAAATGCTGTTAATGCAGCAAAAGAAGTTGGAATGCCTGAATGCAGACAAATCTTTGCTACTGTTGTTATTGAAATATGTTTGTCTCAAAAATCAAATTCAGCATATATGGCAATTGATTCAGCGTTTCAAGATATTCAAAATGGTAAAGCACATAACATTCCTGCACACATTAAAGATCAATCATATAAATCAGCTAGTAAATTAGGAAGAACTGGATATAAATATCCACACGACTATAACAACACTTGAGTTAAACAAGATTATTTACCTAAAGAATTAAATAATAAAAAATATTACAAACCAGGTAAATATTCAATAAATGAACAAAAACTTGATAAATATTGAAAAGAAATTAAAAAATAACAATTACTTTTTATTTAATAATTCATAGACTTTTTTGACTTCGTCTACATAATGGGTACCAATACCAAATTTAAAACCCTCATGTTTACCATATTTTGGTATTACATGAAAATGAATGTGCATAATTTCTTGTCCTGCTATTTTTTGGTCGTTTGATAAATAATTAAACCCTCAAGGTTTTAATTTAGATTCTGAAATCTTGTTTGCTACTTCTTTAGAAAGCTTAATCATATCAGATAAAACTTCATCTGGGCATTCTCTTAAATTAGCATAATGTTTTTTGCTAATTACAACAGTGTGTCCATCAGCAATTGGATTTATATCTAAAAATGCAATAGCATTCTTATTTTCAGCAACTACAAATGCTGGAATTTTTTTATTTACAATATCACAAAAAACACAAGACATATAAAATAATTATATTTTAATAATGATATTAAGCTTTTGTATTAGTTAAGCTAAAAAGAAACTTGTTTGCTTCATTTACTAGTTTTTTGTAATCATTTGTTTGTTTGAAATTACAAAACCTAGACATATAATCAATTTTGCTAAAGAAAGAATTTTTAAAATATTCAGCAAAATTGTTTGATAAAAAACTATTATCATTTTTAATTTCTTTATATGCTTCTGTGTAACAATGAAAAATATCATTTGCTTTTTTTGCATTAAATTCAGATAAAGCACGTGAATTAACTGTCTCTCTCAAAATATATAAAACATCATTAATATAGATAGTTTTTTGTGATTTTGAAAGAAGTAACATATGGTAATATAAGTCTTCCATATACATATCTTCTTTTTTAAATCAGATATTTTTGTCAATAAGAAATTTTTTAGAAAAACCTTTTGCTCACACTGAACATCTTGTGTTAGCAAAATTTGGGTTTTCTGAGACATTGGTTGGAGTACTAGAAAAAACTCTATTTGTTGTTGGGTCATACAACTCACCATTACTCATTAAAATTTTAATTTCAAATGACAAGAAGTCAAGATCAGGTCATTGATTAAATGTATTATTAATAACTTCAAAACATTTAGGCATTAAATAATCATCTGAATCTATGAAAACAATAATTTCACCAGTAGAGTTTTCTACACCAACATTTCTTGCATTTCCCGGTCCAAAACCTTGAGGTAAATTAATTACCCTATATTTCTCATGAGTTTTAGGGTATTGGTTAATAAATTGAGCTGTAGCAAATTTTTTACTACAATCATTAACTAAGATAACTTCAAAGTCTTGATATGTTTGTTTATCAATAGATAAAAAACATTCTTCTAAATAGTTAACGTTTGTGTCAAAAACAGGAATTATTACGCTTAATTTATATTGCTTAGACATTGTATCGTTATTATAATAAACAAAATATGGTTATTTTGCAAAAAAGCAATGATGATAATAAACATGTTTTGATTGTTGAAGTTGCTGCGGACAAATCACAATGAAAAAATGTTTTAAATAAATTAGTGGCTAAATATTCTAAAATTGGAAATGCGAAAGGTTTTAGAAAAGGTCATATTCCTTTTAATGTTGCATTACAAAGAATTAAACAATCTAATGCTTATGCAGAAGGTGTTAATGAAATATGTAATATTACATATAAACAATTGATTGAAAGCGATGCTATCGCTAATCAAAATTTGATTGAAGACGTGCCACGTATTGATGTTTTAAAAATTAATGATCAAGAAGTAACTATTAGATATACATTTGATCTTTTACCAAATGTAATTGTTGGTGATTATAAAAAAGCACTTGAAGGGTATATAAAACCAACAGTTACACCACTTGAGATTGAAAACCAAATAACAATGTTTTTAAACAAATATGGTGCAACTGCACAAAAAATAAATATTGTAGGAAATAATAGTTCAATTAAGATTGATTATGAAGGAAAAATTGATAACAAACCATTTCCTGGATCATTTGCAACCAACTATAGATTAAAAATTGGATCTCATGAATTTTTGCCTGGATTTGAAGAAAAATTAATTGGTTTACAACCAAATAGTGAAATTACTTTTGATCTTAAAATGCCTGCTGATTATTATTTGGAAGAATTCCAAAATAAAACCGTTACATATACTGTTAAAGTAAAAGAAATTATTTCTAATGATATTGTGTTAAACGATGAATCTGTAAAGAGACTCAACATAAAAAACGTTCATACTGTAAGTCAATTTAAAGAATTTTTAAAGAATAAAGTTTTAATTGAAAAAAGTAAGGTTCAAATACAACAAGCTCAAGAAAAACTTATTTCAATTTTTAAAAATGAAACAAAATTAGATTTTATTCCAGAAGCTACTTTTGAAAGACAGAGAGCAATTTTATTTTCGCAATACTCTCAATATGCTAAATCTAAAAATATTTCTTTGCAAATTTTAGTTGCAAACGATAAGTCATTAATTACAATGGATAATTTTTATAAATTCATTGATAAAAGAGCAATTGAAAACATCAATATGCTTTTTGCAATTGACAAATTAACAGATGAATTAAAAATTCAATTATCAGAAGACGATGATAAGTTAATCCTTAACAGTTTATCTAATAAATACAATCTTCCACCAGAAGTCGTTAAAACTAAATATGCTGATGAATACTCTCTTTCACAAACCCAATTAATTCAAAGAAAACTTATAGAAAAAATAATTATTGATTCAAAATAAAATGATCAGCATAATTGTCCCTTGTTATAACACTCCAAAAAAACATTTAATCAAATGTTTAGAATCAATTCAAAATCAAACAAATCAAGATTTTGAGTGTATTATTGTTGATGATTGTTCATCATCAACAACAACATCAAAGTTTGTTAAGAAATGAGTTCTAAATAACCAGAAATTTAAATTAATTACAAATAAGAAAAATATTGGATTAGGTCCAACTAGAAATGTTGGAATTAAAAACGCAACCGGAGAGATAATCATTTTTGTAGATTCAGATGATTACTTAGCGTTTAACGCTTTACAAGACATTAAAGATATTTTTAATAAATATCCTGATATTGATTTTTATTGATTTAGTTTTTATGCTGTAACCCCTGAGAAAAAATATTACTTTGATGAAAGCTGACCAAATTTACCTCAGCCAACAAAAGCTAATAATTTTAATTTAATATCACGTATTTCAAAAATGGCTTGACTTAAGGCATACAAAAAAGATTTTTTAATTAATAATTCAATTTATTTTGTTGAAGAAAATTTATATTCAGAAGATACTTTTTACAATATAGCTTGTTTATCAAAAGCTAATTCATTTATTGTAAGGAATACAAAAAATTATTTTTATAGTACTGGAGTAGAAGGTTCTATAACTAGCAATGGTTTTTCAGTTAAAAAGGCAGAAGACCTTCTTCATAATTTTATAAAAGCCTATGAATTTATTAAAAATGACAATAGTTTCTTATCAAAAAATTTTCGTTCCTACTTTAATCACTCTTTTTATAGAGAATTAGAGCAATTTAAAATATTTAAAGATAACAAAGAATTTGAATCTATTTTTAGCAAAGGTGAAGAATTTCTTTCTTTATTTTAAAATGCGATATATTTATAAATCTTTATTACTAGTTAATTCACTAAAAAATACTAATCGAAATAAAGTTTTATACACATAATTTTAAATGTAGAAAAAAATTATGGATAATAAATTAATTAAAAAAATTGTAAGTATTGCTTGTGGATTGGGAATGATTACTATGATTCCTTTTGTTTCATCCAGTTGTGGTCAACAAAAAGAAAAATGTATAATTTCAACTTATGGTGCTAAAAACATCATAATTGAGCCTGGAGTTTCTTCTTCAATATACATAAACTTCAATACAAGAGTTGAACCAAGCACCTCTTCACAAGATGTGGTCATCCAACATTCAATTTTTCCTGAAACTAACAAGATTACATTTAGTGATCATACGCTTAGATGAAATGATCAATTTGATTCCGACGATTTAACAACTTATGTGTTTAAGCTTTGATGTTATCCTGCTAACCATATAGATGAAGAATCATATAAATCTAATGAAGTTGAATATATCATTCATATTTCAAATTTTGATAGCAATTGTTTACCGCTAGATTGCTATAAAACGGTTCATGATCCACATTTTCCAAATTTACAAGGTATTGTTGGTCTAAACGAAAAAGCACTTGAACATACTGAATGTACGACTTATTATGTTCCTAAAAATGTTGCTATTATAGGTGAAGGCGATACTCATATACAACCATTTTCTGAAAATGACAATATTTCTCAGAATATGGTTAAATTTAAAACAGAATATTTTTCAGAATGTCTTTCGATTAGTTCTTCATTTTTAAACAATTCTTTTATTGAAGAAGTTGATTTGTCTAATTCAAAAAGTTTGCAAAACATTGAATTATCTTTTCATAGTTGTTCTAATTTATCACATATTACATTTCCGTCTTCTATTATTAGTATTCGACATTGTTTTTACAAATGCAATGCATTGCATAAGATTACATTTGATGGTCTTTCTAAAAATCCATCTTTAAATAAAGAATATGCAATGGTATCATTTGCAAATTTATCAGGAATCACTGGTACAATTGAATTAACAAATGCAAGTGATGGTTATACTAAAAGTCAATTAATAGATTATTTAAGAACATTGGGTTTGCCTGAGACTTGAAATTAATAAACTATTTAATACTAAGTCAAAATTAATAATTTTTTATTATTTTTATATATTACATATAATTAATAAATAAAATAATCAGGTTATGGAAGAACAAAAGAAGTATTTGCTTTCTCAAGAAGGTATAGATAAATTAAAGGCAGAATTACGTGAGCTTATTGATGTTAAACGTCCTGCTGTTATTAAACTAATTCAAGAAGCCCGTGAACAAGGTGACTTATCTGAAAACGCAGATTATGATGCAGCTAAAAACCAACAAGCTGAAATTGAAGGTAGAATTAAAGAAGTTCAAGAAATCTTGAACTATGCACAAGTAATTGAGGACCAACCAAAGGATTCAAACGCTCGTGTTAAAATTGGTTCAAAGGTTGAAATTTATGATTTTTCTGAAAAGAAATCTTTTGTTTATGAAATTGTAGGCGAAGTTGAAGCTGATCCAGATCTAAACAAAATTTCCAACCAATCACCATTGGCAAAAGCTATTTTAAACAAAACTATAGGTACAACAGCTGAAGTTCACGGTGTTGAAGATCCATATAAAGTTAAAATAGAAAAAATTAAGAATTAATTAGACTTTTTATATATCACTTGTTCAAAAGTTACAAAATTATTAATTTTTAAATAATTTATTAATATAATCTTAATACTATATTTCATAAGTATAGTGTTATTACGGACGGGTAGCGAAGCGGCCAAACGCAGCTGACTGTAAATCAGCCACCTCCGGTTTCAGTGGTTCGAATCCACTCTCGTCCACCAGTTTGGGTTGTAGCCAAGCGGTAAGGCATCAGATTTTGATTCTGACATGCGTTGGTTCGAATCCAACCTACCCAGCCATTATGTCTCACTAGCTCAGCGGTAGAGCATTTCACTTTTAATGAAGGGGTCCGGAGTTCGATTCTCCGGTGGGACACCATTTATGCTGAAGTGGCGGAATGGTAGACGCACAGGACTTAAAATCCTGTGGTAGCAATACCGTGAGGGTTCAAGTCCCTCTTTCAGCACCATTTTAAGCGGGTATAGTTCAGTGGTAGAACCATAGCCTTCCAAGCTATTGATGTCGGTTCGATTCCGATTACCCGCTCCATTAAAAAACTATAATTTAAAAATCCATACTTACATGGATTTTTTTTATTTTTAATTAGACTGTAAAACCTATTTTACGCCACTTTGGAGTAAATATGGGAAAATGACACAAGCCATGATAAGTGGCATTAATAATTAAGAAATTGCAACAAGATCTATGCAATTAAACAGCTGATCAATGAGAGTTTGTAAATGTATAGTGACAGTCAGTGTATATACAATTGACAAATTGTTCCATTAAACTAGATGATTGATATCCGCTAGTTGTGTTTTGAATCACAAATCTTCCTTTAGCAGAATCAGTTGAATTAATTCAGCGTGTAGAAGTAAATTCAAATCCAGTTGGATCTATGTGTGGTTCATCTTCTGACGGACTTAAATTCAATTGACAAGGAGTATTTTTTCCAGCACCATCTCAAACAATCATGTAAAGATCTTGGCAAGTTTTAATTGTTACACCTCTAAAATATTTAATATTTACAGGGAGAATTATTTTTTGCAATTTAACATTAGGATCTTCAGGGTCACCTCTATAATTAAATTCATCTAAAATTTCTAAATCTTCACAATTTGAAAAATCAATTTCTAAACAACCGTATCATAAAAATCGATATGTATTTGTAAATTTAGATCCTTTAGCAAAACTAACTTTTGTTGGAGCATTTGATACATTATTTAAAGCTTGAGCAATAGATTGATCAGATTCTGTGACTTCAGTAGGAAAAACAAACTCAGTATATTCTGATGCTTTGTCAATGTCGATGCTTACTAATTTACCATTAGAATTAATTTCCATATCTTCATATGGATATACATTGTTTGGGATTGATGTGAATTCAAATTCTGTTGTTGCAAAAACAGTAGAATCAATTTTAGATGTTGCAGTAATTGTGGATCTCATAGTAGTATTTTCAGGGAATGTATTTTTTACAGTAATAATTCCACTTTCATTAATTGAAAAGTATCGTGTATTATCTATTGATCAAATTACATCTTGATCTGTTCCTGGTTTAGGGTTGACAATTGCTGATAAATCACTAATAGTAGATGATTGTCCGTTGATACCAGAAGCAACAGGAATCAATGATGATGAATTTTTTTCATAGTATATTTACAGCTAATGGTTGATATACAGCTTTAATTGTAAAATTAACAACATTACTTAGTGCTTCACCATGTGTTGCTCTAGCCTGGATGCTAAATGATTTAGATTGATCTGTAGGTTCATTAAATGCATTTCATGTAATGTAATTATTTTCATCAATTTGTATTCCTAAATTATTAGGATCATTGATAATTCATTCACAATCATCGAATGCCAACGCCGGTTCAACACCTACAGATAATGTACCAGTTGATTTTGTTTGATTTAAAATTGTAGTTACCAAATTTGTGCTTTCAGAATAGTTAACTCTAAGACTTGTTGGATTTCTTCTTGTAATTTCTAAGTCAAAATTAATAGGATCACTAATTTTTGAAGAATCAGCAGTACTCTTTGCTACAACAGAAAAAGGAATAGAATTAATAGTGTTATTGATCCTTGACCATTCAATCTGACCACCTGAACCAATTTGCACACTATCTTTATATTCTTCTGCAATATTTACTTCATAAGTGACAGATTGGTCTGCGTTATTTGGTTTTACTACTGTAGATAATTTGTCAGTTCCTGTATTTCCACTTTCACCGATGTACCCACGTAGGTTCTTGTTTTCTGATGAATAAGATAATTCAACTGATGCAGTTTGAGCATAAATGGCTTTCAATGTAAAAGATATTGAATTAGTTGCGTCGCCATAAATTGCAGTACCAACCACATCAAAATGAATATCTTGATTTGTTGGTGTTTGAAACTGAGGTCAAGTAATATATCCATCTGAATCTAATGAGATATCAACTGAACTATCGTTATTTCTAATTTCATATCTAACCTCGGGACGAGCATATGAAGGTATAACTTGAGAGGAAATTTTACCAATTGATTTAGTTGTATCTTTAATAGTTGCTACTAAATTTGTTGATTCACCTGAATACCCTAATTTAATAGAAGTAGGATTTGGTCGTTGTTGAATGCTTAGTGTTACTTCAATTTCACCAAACACAGTAGGAATTATGTTAGATGTAGCGATTACTTTAAAAGTAATATCAGTTGGTTGAGCAAAATTTCCTCATACTAATTGATTATTGTTTGTGCCACCAATTTTAATTCTTGAGTCAGTTCCATCCTCAATTGTAAATGTTGCATCATTAGGTGCGCCTGATGGACTGGCAACTGTAGAAAACAATTTATCATCTATTGTTTCATCTACACCAATATACCCAACGATAGTTGGTGAATCAAACGAATTATCATATTTAATACAAATGCTTTCTAGTTGTTTATCGTTACGAATTGAACAAGAAGTAACATTTGTTACGCTAGAAATAATGCAACTAGAGCCTAAAAATAATAAAAATTTTTTTAAAAGTTTTCTCATATACATATTAGTAATAATACTCTTTTTTTTTTTTTTTTGGAACAATTTTTATATTTTATCCACATAAAATTAAGTTAAAAAATAGTCTTCTTAAAGTTGTACTCCTATTAAGTTCTGATTATTCACGCACAAATGAAATTAAACCTAGTATTTTTTTATTTAATAGTAAAACACAACTATAATTTTTAATATCGGTTAATTGGCCGCTATTACCAAATTGTGTTCAAAGTTAATAAATTTTGCTTAAAAGACTATTTAAAAATTCATAATCTGTTATTTGCTTCAATTTTATTTGGATTACTTTTTCACACTATTACTGCTAATCAGTGAAATATTGGTAGTGTTTTTCAAAAAATATTTGAAACAAAAACAAACTGAAAGCTACATTCACTAGATTTATCAATTGATAGGAAAATACCAATCTATGTTGGTTTCCTTATATTTTATAAACTAGGTAATGTATCATGAATCGTAATACCTATGATTATTTATTTTGTTTATGGTAAAAGAAGGTTCTCAAAATTGATTGCTATTGCAATCGTTGTCTATTCAACAAATTTTGCAATAAACATTCTTTATCCTGTGTCTTCTGAAACAATTGAAGATTATGGACTGTCACAAGTTAACGCAATAATTGCATCAGGGAATGATGAATGATTATATAAGTCATTACAAACTACTTTACTTGGCATGTCTCATTATTCATGTTTTCCTTCAGATCACTGCAGTAATACATTAGTATTAACATATGCAATTATTGATTTTAATTATTTTGATAATGAAGATCATACGTTAGGATTTAATGTTAAAGTTAATAACACTAAAGCTATTTCATGAACTAAGGGAATATCAACATCGTTAATGGTATTATTTTGTTTAAGTGTTTGTTTTGCTACATTTACTCTAAAGGTTCATTATTTCTTAGATTTTATTTTTGCATTATTAATTACATCATCATATTGAATTGGATATCATTTAATCAAATCTAGAAAAATGACATATGGTTTAACAAAGTTTTTTACCAATTTTGAATATTGATTAGGTTATTATTCCTCAGAAAACGGATTTAACAGATATGACCAATACATAACTTGGGGGGGGGAAGAATAATTTAACCCAAGGATTAAAAGGTAAATCATTAAAATACTTTGTTGGCAGATATGTTTTAATCGATTTGCTAGCAATCTCAATAATGTTATTAGAAGCATATAGCATATGTTGATATTGGATGACTATACATTAATTTAGAAATATCATAACCAAATGAAGTTATAATTTTTTAAATGCTTTATTTAAGAAATAAAACAAGCAAAGCTCATGTTGGTAACATTATCATCGGTGGGCAAAACAAAGTAGTAATTCAAAGTATGACCAACACTAAAACATCAAATGTTAGTGATACTTTATCACAAATTCAACAATTAGTTAAAAATGGTTGCGAATTAGTTAGAGTTGCTATTTTTGATGAATCAGACCTTAAAGGTCTTAAAGAAATTTGTAGTAAAGCAGATTGCCCAATAGTCGCTGATATTCATTACAACTATTTATATGCTATTGAAGCTATTAAATTAGGGGCTAAAAAAATTAGAATCAATCCTGGCAATATTTCTAATAAAAAGCAATTAATTCAAATTATTAATATAGCCAACGAATACAAAGCTGCTATTAGAATCGGGATTAATACAGGATCTTTACAGAAAAACGTTAAACCAACAGTTAGCAATATTATCAAATGTGCTAAAGAATGAATTAAATTTTTTGAAAATAATAATTTCACTAATTTAGTAATTTCTTTAAAATCATCAAATGCTTTTCTAACAAAAGATCTTTATTTAAAAGCGGCATCACAGATTAAATATCCATTACACTTAGGTGTAACTGAAGCTGGCAGCATAATTGATGCTACTATGAAATCCACTATTGGTTTATATAGTTTATTAAAACAAGGAATCGGAGATACCATTAGAATTTCAATTTCTGGTAGTCCATTAGATGAACCCATTGTAGCAAAGAAATTATTAAGTATTGCAGGAATTAAACAAAACCTTACTAATGTAGTAGCTTGTCCTACATGTGGTAGATGTCAATACAATCTTGTTGAGCTACTAAATAAAATCGAAACATATGTTAACACTAATCCTAAAGAATTAACTATTGCTATTATGGGTTGTTCAGTAAACGGTATTGGTGAATGTAAACATGCTAACATTGGTGTTTATGGTGTGGCTAAAAATAAAGTAATGTTAATTAAAGATTGTAAAGATTTTGGTGTATTTAGCACTAACGAAGCACTTAAACAATTTATTAATATATATAATAATTACTAATAATGCAAGACATTAAAATAAACCAGCTAATTGATAAATTAAATGATCAATTAAAAAATATTGATAACGAAAAGCAAGCAATTGAGGTTCGTAATATTTTTACTAAAAAATATTTAACTCCTTTATATAGTGAATTAAAGATTACTCCCAATGAACAAAAAAGAGAGTTTGGTTTGTTAATTAATTCATTAAAAAATAAAATTACTGAAGTTGTAGAAAATAAAATAAAAGAAATTAAAGAATTAGTTGAATCTAAAAACTATTTTTTAAATTATGACATCAATTTAAACACAGCTAATTTTGAAAAAGGAACTTTGACTCCGTTAAATTTAATGGCTAACGAGATCATTTCTTTTTTTAAAAAAATGAATTTTAGAATTGAATATGGTGATGAAATAGTTACAAGTGTTGAAAATTTTGATCTATTAAATATCTCTAAAGATCATCCTGCTCGTCAAGGAAATGACTCTTTTTTCTTAGACAATGGTGATATGTTAAGAACTCATTGTACTGCTACAACGGCAAGAGTTATTAACAACAACAAATCTAAAGATATTAGAGTTTTATCTTTTGGCAATGTTTATCGTAAAGACGATGATGATGCTACACATTCACATCAATTTAACCAAGTGGACATTGTATGAATTAAAGATGGATTGTCTTTACTTAACCTAAAATGATTAATTCATGAATTACTTAAATATTTATTTGGCAGTAAAGTAGAAACTAGATTTAGATTAAGTTATTTTCCATTTACTGAACCTTCGTTTGAAGTAGACGTTACATGTCCTTATTGCAACGGGAAAGGATGTAGTATTTGCAAAAATTCAGGATTCATTGAAGTATTAGGTGCAGGAATGTTGCATTTCAATGTTATGAAGAATGCTAATATAAATATTAAAACCGGATTAGCAGCAGGCATGGGTATTGATAGATTAGCAATGATTAAATATAGAATCACTGATATCAGAGATTTATATTCAAATGATTTCAAAATCCTAAATCAATTTAAAAAATAGTATGATTGTTTCTAAAAAAGCTTTATGTAAGATAATTCCAGAATTAAAAAATGTTAGTGATGAACAAATCGCTAAAGCTTTTAATAACTCTGGATGTGAAGTAGAAAGAGTTATTCATCATGAACAAGTAAATAACTTAGTTATTGGTAAGATTATTGGTTTAGAAAAACATCCTAATGCAAACAAACTTAATGTTTGTCAAGTTCAATTAGATGTTAACGGAACCACTCATACAATTGTTTGTGGTGCTACAAATTTACAAGTAAATAAATACGTAATCGTGGCTTTACAAGGTGCCAAGATGGTAGATGGTAGAGTAATTGAGTACAAAGAATTACGCGGAATTTTGTCTCAAGGAATGATTTGTGCTTATAGTGAATTAACTTCATTTGTAGATTACTTAAGTCCAGTAGAAGCTACAAATATCATTCTTTTAGACGATGCTAAAATAGGTGACACTGATGTATTCAAATATATCAATCTAGACGATACGATTTATGATTTATCATTACCATCAAATAGAAACGATTTAAACAGTATCTATTCTATTTGTCAAGAATTAAGTGGCTATTTTGGTTTTAATTATCAAAACACTTTACCAGTTAACAACACACCTAACACTAACAAACTAGAGGTTACATTAGATTCTACATGCAAAGGTTTACTTCTGTTAAAACTTAAAGTTAATTCAATTACTGAATCTGATTGACAAATTAAATCTTATTTAATGAACAACGGTATTGTTCCGATAAACAATCTTTTAGATGAACTTGCTTTAATCTCATTATTTAATAATGTTTCTATTGTTGTATATGACTATGACAAGGTGGGATTAAGCGTTAATGTAGGATTATCTAACACTAATGTTAAAGCTAAACTAAACAATAAAGAACTTCAAATTTCTAAAGAAGATCTTGTTGTTAGCAACAAAAATAATCCAGTTGGTTTAGCTGGTGTAGCAGCTTTTGATGAATATAAACCAGACAATAACACAAAAAATTTCTTAGTAGAAATTGGTAACTATGATTTTAGATTTGTTAGAGCATCAATGGTTAGACATGATTTATATTTAGATTCTGGTAGAAGATTATCTAAACCATTGTCTAATTGATACATTGAAAAATCATTAAGTCAATTTAAAAATGCTGAAATAGTTTACAAAAACTTAAAGTTTGAAGAGTCAAAGGTTGTTCCAGTAGATTTTGCTGATGCAAATAAATTCTTAGGTGTTAATGTGTCTAAAGAAGAAATTACTTCTAAGCTAACACAATATGGATATTCGTTTAAAGATGATAAAATTATAGTTCCTCCATACAGACTTGATATTGAAATCTGACAAGATATTTATGAAGAAATTTTAAAGGTTGTTGATATTAATAAAGCAAGTGGAATTAGTGTTAACTTATCACCAATTCTAAATAATCAAAACATTGAATACAACAAAATTAATGAAGTTAAAAAATTAATGAATGAAAATTATTTTACTGAAGTTAAATCATATAACTTAGTAAATAAATCTTCATTAGACACATTTAATATTTTCAATATTAAAGATTACATGAAAATTGCTAATCCATTAAATTCAAATCATGAATATTGAAGAACGAATTTAATTGAATCATTATTAGAAATTTATAAATATAACATTTCATACAAAAATAAAATTCAACCAATTTTTGAAATTCAAAAAATTTACACTCAAAACAATATTGAATGAAACTTAACTTGCATTAGTGAGCAATCAATTAATTTAGATAAGGTTAACAAAATTAATCTTTTTTACAATGTTTCTTCATTAAAATCAATTATTAATTCTTTAGCTAAAATTTTTAATATTGAATTTTCTTATTTCCCAGCTAAAGAATCAAACATTTATTACCAACAAGAAACTTTATCAATTTATTGTTCAGGACAATTAGTGGGTTATGTTGGTAGAATTAGAAATTCTTGTTTAAAGTCTTATAGTTTAGACAATAAACCAATTTATTTTATTACCATAAACTTAAATTTATTATTCAAGTTATATAAACCACAAGATATCCATGTTCAATATGCAAGCAAACTACCAACTGTATACAAAGATATCTCATATGTATCAACATTAAACATTGATACAATGCAAGTTTTAGAGAGTCTTCAAAAACTTCCATTTATTTCTTCATATGAATATATTGATCTATTTAAAATAGATGAAAATAAGTATTCTTACACATTAAGAGTTTACTTTAAGAATGATAAAGTATATTCTTCTGAAGAAATAGACCTAATGATGAAAGAATTACAACATTTACTAATTACATTACATTGCGAAATTAGAAAGTAAAAAAACACCAGACATTAACCTGGTGTTTTCTATATGGTGGAGATGACGGGAATTGAACCCGTTTCCACAAATAACCTTCTATCAAAGTCTACAGTTTAGTTTTAATTTAGAGCATTCATTAAACATTATTAGGTAATAAAACAAACCTATGTTTAACTAATCCGATAGGATTAATTCTTCTTATCGGAGTCAAAGAATATAGCTATTTATGTTAATGTATTAATGTAAATAGCAAACACTAATACCTATTCCAAAGTTAAATTAAGCTAAATATGCTAAATTAAGGTTTTGGTTTGACATTTGGTTAATCATGAATGCTTCGTCCATGTTAACGTTGTCATTGTTGTTGTCTGCATTTAAGAAGACCTTGAGCTATAAGGGGCAAACCCCACTGCATTTGGTAGTCAATTATTCATGTCGAAGCCTTGACATCCCCACAATATTTTACCTTAATTTAACTAAATATGAGTAATTATTTAATTCTTAAATAAATAGGAGAAGATTCATTAACTGTATGTTTATCAAGCAATTCAAACTTATCAATTAAATTAATAGAAAGTTGTTCATTAGATAAATTCAATTGACTAATTGCTTGTTTGGTGCCTTTTGTTAAGATTGGTGATAAAAAGAAAGTCATGATTCTTACTACGTTTATTAATGTATATAAGAAAGCATTGATTTCATTAGTCTTATTCTCTTTAAATAAAACTCATGGTTTTTTGTCTTCGATATATTTATTAGCATGATCACCAAGAGTCATGATATCAATAATCATTTGCTGTAGTTTATTATTATTAATGTGTTCAACACATTTAGAAATTATTGCTTTAGCAAATGAAATTAATTCATTATCATTATTATCAAAGTATTGGTTATCAGGTTTGTTAACAACTTTGTTAGAGTATTTTGTTAACATACCAATTGTTCTAGAAACTAAATTTCCATAGTTATTAGCTAAATCATTGTTAAAGCAGTTAATAAATAGATTTTTAGAAAAGACTCCATCATTTTCTAAAGAGATTTCTTTAACTAAGAAATATCTTAAAGCATCTGAACCATAGTTTTGAATGTATTCAAAAGGATCGATAACATTACCTAAAGACTTACTCATTTTACCTTTATCTGTAATGATTCAACCATGAGAAATGATGTGAGTTGGTTTTCTTATATCCAACATTTCCAACATAATTGGTCAATAGATACAGTGAAATCTTGTAATTTCTTTAGACATTAAGTGAATGATTTCACAAGATTTATCATTTCAGTAATGTTGATAATTTTTATCATCATTACTTAAATAACCTAAACCTGACAAATAGATCATTAAAGCATCTATTCATACATAAACAACATGTTTATCATCATTAGGAATTTTAATTCCTCAATCATAAGTAGTACGACTGATTGACAAATCAGTTAATCCTTGATTAATAAAATTATTGTTTAGTTCTTTTAGTCTATTATTTGGATAAATAAATGTTGGATGATTTATTAAATATTCTTTTAATCAATTTTCAAATTGACTAATTTTTAAAAAATATGATTGTTCTTTTTTGTAACTTAATTTATGTCCTACTTTACAATAAAGACAATCATCATCTTCATGCTTAACAGCTTGAGATTTTGTATAGTTTTCTTCGCATTGAACACAATACAAGCCTTCTCAGTTATCTAAGTAGATAAAGTTTTTTTCTGTATAGATTTGAAAAACTTTTTCTACTAAATCGCAGTGTTGTTTGCTAGTGGTTCTTGCAAACACATTGTAATTGATATCTAAATCTTTTCATAATTGTTGGAATTTAGTTGCAATTTCATCAACAAATTGTTGAGGTTGCTTATTTTCTTTTTGAGCTTTTTCAAAAATCTTTTGACCGTGTTCATCCATACCAGTCAAAAAGAAAACATCATTACCAATTAGTTTCTTACTACGAGCTAAGCTGTCAGCTAAGATGGTAGTATAAGAGTGACCAATATGAGGATTTCCTGATGCGTAATATATCGGAGTTGTAATATATACTTTTTTATTACCCATGATAAATATTATAAGTAACACTTATATTTAAAACATTCAGATTGATGATTTTTTTATTTTGTAAAAAAAATGAGTGAAAAATAAAAAAATTTTTTATTCATAAAACATTGAAAATACTACTATTTTTAAATAAGTTAAAAATATTTTTTACAAAAATAGCCTATCAGAATCATAGGTATATATATGAAGGCACAAATATTACACTTGTTGCCTTCAAAAAAACACAAGAAGGACTGCAAAATGTTTAAAGAACAAGACATAATTTTATTGAATACATGAGAGGCTCTAAAAGAATTTATTAACAATACTGAATATAGAGATTCAAATGTGTTTGTCAAAGATAATGTTATAGTTGCTCATAAGAGTAATCCATATTATGTGCACGAAGAACAACCAAAATGAGCTGCAATTATGGAAAGACGAATTTTTGACACCCTTAATAAAATTGACTATCGTTTAACTAATGTAGAAAATAGACTTGATAATGTAATAAGAGTCAATAATCTGAAGACTGAATAATGAGTTTATTCGTTGTGTTAATCAACATGAATTGCATTAATTAATGCAATTACATCAGGAATTAAGTTTTATACTAATATAGTATTTTGTTAGTTCCATTATGAAAAAAAATAAAAAGTTGAAAGGAAAATGTAATAAAATGAACGAACAAAAAATATTTGATGAAGCTATTAAGCAGATTCAAGAACAGTTTGGCAAAGGATGTATTTCAAGCTTTTCAAAAAATGCAGGTAATGTGGATGTAATCCCATCAGGTAGTTTGCAATTAGATAATGCATTAGGGGTTGGAGGATATCCTAAAGGAAAGATCATTGAAATTTATGGAAATGAATCTTCTGGTAAATCTACTCTTGCTATGCAAGCGGTTGCCTCTTGCCAAAGAATTAATGGCAAGTGTGCTTACATCGATGTAGAACATTCATTAGATGCCAAATACTGTGAAGTGAATGGTATTGATCTATCAAAACTATTGTTAGCTCAACCAGATTCAGGAGAACAAGCGTTTGCATTGATTGAAGCTTTAGTAAAAACAGGAATGATTGATTTGATCATAATAGATTCAGTAGCTGCTCTTGTGCCGCAAGCTGAAATTGATGGAGAAATTTCTGACCAGACTATCGGCTTACATGCAAGACTTATGTCAAAAGGATTAAGAATCCTTGAAACACTACTTGCAAAATATAACACTACAATAATTTTCATTAATCAAATTCGTGAAAAGATTGGAGTAATGTTTGGCAACAATGAAACAACTACAGGAGGACGTGCTTTAAGATTTTATTCATCAATTAGAATTGAACTTAAACGTGCAGAATTAATTAAAAGAGGAAATGACTGCATTGGCATTAAATCATGTGCAAAGATTGTTAAAAACAAGTTAGCCCCTCCTTTAATGAGGGCTTACATTGAAATTTATTTCAATGAAGGAATTGATCATACTATGGAAATAATTGATTATGCTCTTGAAATGAATGTTATCGAAAAAAGAGGAGCATGATATTATTACAAAGATAAAAAGATCGGACAAGGTAAAGACGCTACAAAGAAAACGTTATTGGATAATCTTGATGTCTTTGAAGATATTAAACAAACTTGTTTAAATCTTAAAAAGTCTAACGAGGAAGTAAAACAGCCTAAATAATCTGGGTTGTATATTGCAAAATTAATTTGAACTTATATAGTTCTATTTTTATATCATTGAAAGGAAAAAATATGGTTTCATACATTATTGGAAAAATTACATCATTAAATAAAAAAAGTATTACTGTAGAAAGCAATTGGACTGGATATGTAATAAATGTTACTAACTCAGAATTATTTGAATTAGGTAAAGTAAGAAAAATTTATTTACATAAACACACTTCTTTAACAAATAAAAATTCTGTTAATGAAGAATATTATGGTTTTGTTAACTATGATCAGAAAGAAATGTTTTTAAAATTGCTATCTCTAAACGGCATTGGTCCAAAAACAGCAATTCAAATTTTGAAAAACGATTTGTCATTAATCAAAAATATGATTTTAAGCAAAGATGTTAAAGGGCTAAGTGCATGTCAATCAATTAATGAAAAGGTTGCAAGACAAATGATTGACAACATTGAAATTTCTTCTAAAGAAGGATTAAAAACAAATCCTAAAATTTCAGAGCTTATTAGTGCTCTTGAATCGTTGGGCTATCAAAAGAACGAAATTGAAGATGTCATTAGTAATAAAGAAATTATTGGTGATACTTCAATTGATTTGTCAGATCTTGTTTCAAATGCCATTAAATACATTGCAATAAAAGCAGATGGAATTAGTAAGACCGCATAATCTTTCTGAGTTTAAAGGTAAAAAAGAGATAAAGGACAATGTCTCTGTTTACATAAAATCTTCTTTGAAAAATAATACAACACTTGATCATTGTTTATTCTATGGTTTAGCAGGTACTGGCAAAACAACACTAGCTTTAATAATTGCTAATGAACTAAATCAAAAAATCAAAATTGTGCAAGGTGGAAATATTCAAAAACCAACAGATATTATTAATATTGTTTTGTCTTTGCATGAAAAAGACGTCCTATTCATTGATGAAATTCATGCAATAAATCCACAAGTTGTAGAATTGTTGTATTCAATTACTGAAGATTTTGCAATTGACATAAACTTAGGAAAAGATTTTAACTCAAAATTAACAAGAGTTAAAATACCTCATTTTACATTAGTTGGAGCTACAACTAATTTAGGTAAGATCCCAAGAGCATTTGAAGAAAGATTTGGAATTATTATTTATTTTGGCCCTTATAGTAAAGAAGAAATTTTAGAAATAATTAATTTTTATTGTAAAAAATATAAAATTGAAATTTCAGACAAAGACAAAGATTTAATAGCAGCCAACTCTAAAGGTATACCAAGAATTGCTAATAAAATTATTCGTAGAGTAAAAGATTTTAAAACAATAGATGATAAAGTCTCTATAAAAACTATTTTAAAACGATTAGGTATTATTAAGAACGGAATTAATGAATTAGATTTAAAATATTTAGAATCTCTAAATGAATTTAATTCACCTGTAGGAATTAAAACAATTTCTCATGCCATTATGATTGATGAAAACACAATTGAACAAAAAATAGAGCCGTATTTAATTCAATTAAAATATATCAACAAAACTAGTAAAGGTCGTTGTTTAACAGACAACGGTAAAAACTTCTTAGCTAAGATTTAAGTTTATCGGCTGTTTTCAAAATATTCATAGAAAATTTATTATTTACATCATCAATTATTTTTTTAATACTATTAACTTTTGTCTTTAGTTTTGGTGATTGATCAAACAAATTATTTTCTCTCTCATAAATTTTTTTTAAATTTGAAATACCAACACCAATTAAGCGAATCTTTCTATTAGAAAAAAATTCTGTATACATATTTAAAAAATAAACATACATCATTTCTTGATCGTTAATGTGTTTTGGCAAAGTTTTGTTTTTAGAAGTTAAAATAAATTTTGGACTTTTAATAAACACAGATAAGGTCTTACCCTCTAAATCGTAATAATTTAATTCATCACATATTTCTTGAGCAAATTTTTTTATATAGATTTTAATTTCATTAAAATCATTTGTATCATTTAACAATGTTCTGCTTTTGCTGATTGATTTAGGTTCTCCATAAGAGTAGACCAATTCATCGTCTCCGATACCATTAGCGTTATTAATAAAATAATCTTTGTTACTTCCAAAAATTGATGATAGCAAAGATAGGTCCTTACATTTTGCTAAATCTCTAATTGTTGTTATGCCATTTTGAATTAATTTTTTTTCAGAAGATTTACCAACAAAATACATATTGCCAATCGGTTGAGGTCAAATTATCTTTTTTATATCTTCTTGAGAAAAAATCTGAGTAATACCCATTGGTTTCTTATAGTCACTTCCCATTTTTGCTAAAAATTTATTGTAAGATATACCAATTGATACATTTAAACTTAATTTGGTTTTAACTAGTTTTTGAATCTTTTGAGCAATCTTTAGTGGAGTGTTAGTAGTGGTTACTAAGTTAGTAATATCCATGTAACACTCATCAATAGATGCATATTCTATTTTATTAGAAATATGTTCTAGTAACAAATCGATAAATTGTCTAGAATAAGATTCATAAAGTTCAAATTTATGTGAAACAACAACCACTTCTGGGCAAAGATTTTTGACCATAAAAATAGGCATCGCAGCTTTAATTCCATATTTTCTAGCTTCATAGTTTGGACTAGCTACAACAGAGCGCTTAGTCATTCCACCAACCACAATAGGTTTACCTCTTAACGATGGATTATTAGCTTCTTCGCATGATGCAAAGAATGCATTGATGTCAATATGAATAATTACTTTTTTATTTGTACTTGACATAAATTAGATATTCTTTGTTACCCTTACGACCTAATATAGGGGACTCACATAAGCCTAAAATCTTAAAATGATTTTTATTCAATGTGTTTTCGATTTTTTGGATTATCTTTTTTCTTGTTTCTTCATTTGTAACAACACCATTAAAATTTTTAATTCTAATGTTTTCTAGTTCAAATTGTGGTTTGACTAAAAATACACCATTATATGAATAATCAAACAGCGTTAACAACTTATCAATAATTTTGATCAAAGAAATAAAAGAAACATCGCACAAAACAAAATCAACTTTTTCTTCAAAAATATCTTTTTTAATGTTTTTGAAGTTAGTTTGCTCAAATAATTTTACTTTAGAATTATTTCTTAAAGATTGATGCATTTGGTCTGTTCCTACATCTATTGAATATACTTTGTTAGCTTTATTCATTAAAGAAACTTGTGTAAATCCACCAGTTGATGAACCAATGTCTAACACAACTTTATTTTTTAAATCAATTTTAAATTCATTGATTGCATGAACAAGTTTATAAGCCGCTCTGCAAACATAATCATCATTATTGTTAATTGTTATTTTATCTTTATTAGTAACCATAAAGTTAGGCTTGTTAATAATAATGCCATTAACAGTCACGTTTCCTTCTTTAATTAAGTCTTGTGCCTTGTTTCTAGATTCAACAAGTTTACTTGTTACTAAAAAACTATCAAGTCTAACTTTATTCATAAATATTTATTAAATAGTATAATTTAAATTAATTCAAAGGAGTATTAAATGGAAAATTTAAATGCAAAATATAAGGTAGTAAGCCAAACTCAATCTTCTATATTAACAAGAAGTTTTTTGATTGCTGGACTATCATTCCTATTAATTTGTTTAATTGGATTAGGATTTGGAAAATTATTTGAATATGAAATATATGAAAAAGGCAACTTATCTGTAGTTAACTCTCTTTATATGATTAGTATTCTTTTAATCTTTATTTCTATGTTTGGTTCAATGTTAGTCTTTAGAAATTTATTGAATCAGAAAACAAGTAAAATCATATTCTGAATTGGGTTGTATTGTTTAGCTCAAGGTATAGGGTTTGGTATGTTGTTTTCATTATTTGCTCAAGATTCTTGAACATTAATTTTAATATTTGGAGTTTCAGGAATAATGTTTATTCTATGTGCCATTATTGGATATTTCATGAGCGCTAATGCTGCATTTAGTCTAATGAAAATGTTAAGTATTGGTTGAATTGTAACATTTGTATTAATGATTTTAATGTTTATTCCAATGATCATTATGTTATCAACTGGTGCTTCATATGCAGGATTTCAATGATATTATTCATTAATTATGGGAGTCTTTTGTTTGTTGTTTATGGGTTATATTTCTTATGATGTGTGAATGATCTCTAAAACTAGTGAATTTGCACAAATTGCTGACTCAAGAGCATTCAATAATTTAAGTTTATTTTTTGGTTATAGATTGTTAATAGACTTTGTTGGTCTATTCTGAACTATAACATCTCTTGTTTTAAGGTTTAGAAGATAGTGAACAATGCTAATCGCGGCATGTATGCAGAAGAGTTAGTTAATAGAACTAATTCTTATTATTATGAACGTGACATTGCCTTAATTGAAAAAAGATACATACCCATAAAAATAATTAAGCCTCTTAATGAAAATACCATAATAGGTAAGTTATTAGCAAAGTCATATGTTGACTATTGTGGAATTTATAAAGGTAAACACATTGAATTCGAAGTTAAACAAACAAATAATAATAACTTTGATCTTTCGTTAATCAAGCACCACCAACTAAGACATTTAATTAATAACAAAAGACATGGTGGGATTGCATTTGTTATTGTGTATTTCAATTCTCTTGAACAATTTTATCTAATATCTATTGATCATATCCTTGAGTGAAAACAAAACAACAAATCTAATAGAATTAAATATGAATTTATTAAAGATAAATGTCAATTAATTGAAATTTCTTTTCCAGGAATAATTGATTATTTACCATTTGTAAAATAAAAACCAACACTTAATCACGGTGTTGGTATTTTATTAATTTAATGATGATAAAGCAGCTAACTGCTTAAAATTTAAAGTTTTAAATTCAAAAGCTCTATTGTGGTAACCTTGAAGAACTCCCTTTCCTACTATTTCAAATCACCTCTTGATTTTTTCATGATCACCTAATGGTTGAATCAAAAACAAACAAGTCGATTTTTTTGGTTTTTCACATTCTTCAAGATGCGAAATACACGGATATGATTCATGATTACAAATTGAAGAGCATGTATTATGAATAGTTGTCTCTATGCTAATGTTTATTTTATCATTTGTGTATAACATGTCAGCCTTTCCACCAGTCGCATGTGACGTCGGATAAAAAAGCACATCAAGATTTGTATTAATGAATTTTTTTGCTTCATTTATTGTTAATTTTAATAAATAACAAAATTTTAAGTTTACAAGATACTCTGCAACATCTGCTCTTGGTATAGAAGAAAAATGTTCATCAGTGTTTATAAAGCTATAATCACCATTTTGAATTTTGTCTAGCATTATATTTATTTGAATTTCAGAATAAGGAAACCGTTTTGGCTCTATTTGCTCATTTTTTAAATAAAATTTATTTTTTTCATCTATTCCTAGATTTTCATTAAGATATGTTTCTGTATTTTTTCCATTTGATTTACTAAGCGTAAGTCCCCACATCACTCTATTAAATAAATCAAAATAATCTCCTGTTAGCAAAGATTTTTTTGAATTTAAAATTATGCTTCTTGCTATCTGAATAAGTGAATTGGAGCGAACAAACGTATTAAAAGATTCTATACTTTCAAAAGAATTTAAATAAGTTTTTTTAAGTTTTTTAAATTCAACATATGAAATATTAAAATTATTTTTATCAAGAAGAATTCTATTTGAAATTTCTTTTAAATAACTTGACGGTTTTCTTGAAAAAAAGTTTTTTCTATAAATGATATTAACATCAACGTTATCTGGATATTTTTCAATTATAGCTTTTTCCAAGATTTTTTCATCATCATACATTTTTGAAAAATCATCTCCAGGTTCGTAAATTGCAAATGCTAAAAAAATTTTTTTAGCATTATTTTTTTTTGGATTTTTCTTCATAAATTCAAGCATTTCTTTAAAAGCAGTACAGGATTGATCTTTATTTTTTGGGTCAGATAAAGTATTGAGTAGAGAATATTTTAATTTTTTTTCATTAATATTCATATGATACTTACCATTATTATCTTTAAAAATAATTTTGTAAACATCTATACAAATTCTTTTCACAAAATTTAATCTATTAATTGGATCTGATCCATAATCATAAATTCCTGAATCATTTGTTCATTTTTTAAAATCATTATCTGTTGGTTCAGTATTATTTTCCTCTATAAAACTTAAAAATCATTTTGAGAAAGAAAGATATGCATTAATTTGATTTCCCACTCTGAAACAAGTGTCGCCTATTTTATTAAAGAATTCAATTTTCATATTATTCTAAATCAGTAAAACCAGTAATTTTTGTTTTAAAACAAAGTCAAAAAGAATAAAATGCAGTTGTTTTTTCCTTCTCAACACCATTTACAATGAATCCCATGCTATTTTTTGGAAATAAAAACCCCATATTTCTTTCAAATGTCATCCTGTTTTTTGGACATATGCCACCAAACTTTGCTCCATTTTTTGTTAAAATCCTTATGCAAGTCCCATTGTTAAAAAACATGATAGGTTGAAGTAGTATAAAGGGTTTATCTATTTCCATTAATCTTGTAAATAATTTGCTCCTTCCAGAAAAAGGAGGATTTGATAAAATAATGTCAAAATCTCTATCATTAATAGCATAGAAGTCATCATTTGTTATTTTTAAATTACTAAAACCATTTTCTTTTAGCGATTTATGTATGTTACTACCATAATCATTAAAAGGAAGCCATATTCGTTGAGATCTTTTTATTATTTTATTCCTTATTAAAAATTTAACTAATTTATCAGATTCGCATTTCCTCGTATAACATTCATCATTTTTGTGATTCATGTTGATAAATGTTTTATTGTTTTTAGTTGTTTTTGGATTGGAAGTAATTTTCTTATACTCTCTTTTTTGCATAAAAAAACTTCTAGTAAAAAACTAGAAGGTACCTCCATAAAAAAACAACAACTTTTTTAAAACCTTATATATATATATATATATATTAGATAAAATCATCATTTGCATGATGATGATTATATAAATTATTTAAAAATTTTATAAATAAAAACCAACACTTAATCACAGTGTTGGTATTTTATTAATCAATTTTTATCTAATTATTAAAGAACTGCTTCTTTTAATGCTTTAGAAACTCTAAACTTAACAACTTTTTTAGCTGGTACTTTAATTTGTTTTCCAGTTTGAGGGTTTCTCATCATTCTAGCTTTACGGCTAATTAATTTTAATTTTCCTAAGTTGCATACTCTACAAGTTCCGCTTGATTTAACTTCTTTGCAAGCTACATCATTTAAGCAGTTTAATACAGCTTTTACACTCTTAGTAGGAAGATCAGTTTGATCTGAAATTTTTTTAATGATTTGATTCATTGTTAATGGTTTTGACATATTTTTCTTATTTCTCCTTATGTAATATATTATATTGTTTTTGCTATTTAATAATCTTTTTTATAACATTTTTTACAAAATGCTTTGGATTTTGGTTTTTGTATAATACCTTATAAATTTCTTCTAAAACCGGAGCATCTATCATATTTGCTTTTGTAATTTCATAAGCAATTTTAGTCGCTGTGAAACCTTCAACAGTCTTTTTATTAATTTGAAGAGTTTTTGTTAATCCATTTTGAGCAATTGACTTACCAAATGAAAAGTTTCTTGATTTAGAATCAGTGCAAGTTAGATAAATATCACCTATTCCACAAAAGTTGGCAATGGTTTTCACATTGCCGCCTAGTTTATCAACAATAGTAGATATTTCTTTAGTAGCTTCTGCTAGCATAGCTGCACGTGTATTAATAGATGTATGTAATTCGTATGCTAACCCAAGAGCAATAGCCATAACGTTTTTAAGAGAAGCCATAATTTCTGCACCTCTTTCATCTGTTGTAACAACACACTTAAATGTTTGATTGTTAAATAAATTAGCAACAAGTTTAGCAATTTTTGCTTTTGTAGATACACAGTTAACCATTGTTGGTTGGTTATTAAATACTTCAACAGCAAATGATGGTCCTAACAAAGAAACAAAACCTTTAGAGAAACCTCTAATTATTTTTTTAATAGATCTTGATCAAACGTTGTTTGTTTCGGGGTTAAAGCCTTTAGCAACATTGATATATACAGGTTTAGCTGTTAAGAATTTTACAAATTTTTTAACTGTTGACTCAATATACAAGCTTGGTACCGCAATTAAAACATATGAAGGTCTAAAGTTAATAACATCATTTGGGTTAATTGTAGCAATTGGTGCTTTAACCATTTTTTTATTACCAAAATATTTAGTGTTTAGACCTTTAATTAAATCTTTATTTTCACATTCATCAATACCATACATTAAAACTTCGTGTTTGTTTTTTAACAAAACATTTGCTAATGCTGTTCCTCATGCACCTGTTCCTAGAATTGCTATTTTTGCCATATTATCTATCCTTCTTGATTCCTCTTATACGAGAATTCTTGTCCTTAAAATATATTGTAATAGGTACATCTGTAAAACCAAAAGAATTTCTAATTTGGTTTTCAAGATATCTTGCATAGCTAAAGTGAACATATTTAGGATCGTTTCCAAATATAACGAACGTTGGAATTTGACTTTTTACTTGAGTTGCATATGAAATATTAAATCTATTTCCTTTAAATTTTGGAGGAGGGTTTAAAATTTCAGCTTTTGCTAATACATCATTCAATATTGAAGTAGAAACTGAAATTTTTAATTGTTGTTTTATTCTTTCAATTGTCTTAAAAATAGCAGTAACTTTTAGATTATCTTTAGCACTAATAAAAATAACAGGAGCTCAAGTAATGTAATGAAATTTATTTCTAATTAATTTTGTAAATTCAGTTACTGTTTTAGAGGTTTTATTTTTAATCTTATCTCATTTATTTACAACAATAATTGTTGGAATATTAGCATCAAATGCTAATCCACCAATGATCTCATCTTGTTCGTTAAAGTCTTCGCTACCATCTAAAACTAACAAAATTAAATTACTTCTAGAAATTGCATCTTGTGTACGTGATAAAGCAAATTTTTCAATATGATCAGTTATTTTAGATTTACGTTTAATACCTGCTGTATCAATGATTGTGTAATCTTTTCCATCATATTTAAAATTACAATCAATTGAATCACGAGTAGTTCCAGCAATGTTTGAAACAATTACACGCTCTTCATGAACTAACGAATTCACTAATGTTGATTTACCAACATTAGGTCTACCAATTACACAAAATGCAGTTTTATCAAGCTCAATTTTATTTGCTGAAGGGTTGAAGTTTTTTACAACAACATCTAATAGATCTCCTATACCAATAGAATGTTCAGCAGAAACATAATAAGGCTTACCAAAACCTAATGAGTAATAAAGTCTTTCATATGTGCCTTGTTTGTTTTCGGATTTATTAACAGCCAATATTACATTCTTTGCTTTATTCTTTTTAAGTAACTTTGCAACATAAAAATCATCCTTATTGATTCCGTCTTTTTCAGAAACTAAAAAAATGATGATTGATGCTTCTTTAATTGCAAACAAGACTTGATTTTCAATGTTTTGTTGAAAAATCATTTTATCATTTGTTAATCCACCTGTATCAATAATAGTAAATTCTTTACCTAATCATGTGGCTTGCCCATATATACGATCACGTGTGACACCTGGTGTATCACTAACGATTGATTTCTTTTTAAGAATTGTCCTATTAAAAAGTGTAGATTTACCAACGTTTGGTTTACCAACTATTGCAACCTTAAACATTTCCAATCTCCTTATTGAACAAATTTATGATAAGATTTACTGTTTGGTCAATTGTGTTATAAGAACCATCAATTTCTTTACAACCAGGAGTTTTAATTAATGGAGCTATTTTTCTATGAGTGTCTTGATAGTCACGTTCCATTAAAGCTTTCTTAACATTTTCTAAAGAATCAATCTTGCCTGATTGTTCTCATCTTCTTTTGGCACGAACATCAATATTGTCAATCAAGAAAATTTTAAGAGTAGCATTTGGTAATACAACACTAGTTGTATCTCGTCCTTCCATAACACAAGATTGTTGAGATGCAATTTCTCTTTGTTGAACTAAACATGTATCTCTAACTATTTTCATAGTTGCAATTTTGCTAGCTAGTTTACTAATGAAAGCTGAATTTGCAAGTTCAGTAACATCGTTATTGTTTAAAAATAATTTATCTTCTTGCAATGTAACTTTAGATTGTTCTAAAACTTTTTTAACTTCATTTGAGTCATCTAAATTTGTGTTTTGCAATGCAATTGCATAACAACGAAACATACCGCCAGTATTAATAAATTGGAAGTTTAATCTTTTTGCAACTTGTTTAGCAATTGTACTTTTACCACTACCTGCTGGTCCATCAATTGCTATTTGATATATCTTTTTACACATAAAAAATCAAAACAAAAATCAAAAGAATTAACATTATGATTAGAAAAAATACAGACAAACCTAATGTGACGAAAAATAAAGTTTTAAATGGTGTTTGTTTTTCTTCTTCATCTTTGGTTGGAGTAATTTTATATTGTTGAAATTCATCATAGATTTTTTTGTTTTGAATCAACTTATTTAAACGATCTAATTGATCTTTTGAAGAAGATTGAAAATTATTTCACGTAGTTGATAAATTGTCTAAAGACTTACCTGTTTTAAGTAATGATTTAAGGTTTTTATCATCGGATAATCAATTTGAAGAAATCTTTTTACCATCTTCATCTAAGATTGAAACAAAATCATTGTTTTGAACATATTTATCAATTTCATTAATGTTTGTTTGAATTTTTTGTTCATCAATTAAACTAGCAAACTCTTTTAAACTTTCATAATCTTGATAATCTTTTTTATCAATTGAAATTAAATTAGCAAGAGTCTCAGTTTGAGGCATGTCTTTAAGAATTTTAGGATTTAATTCGTCAATTTTTTGTTTATATTTTGAAATAGTTGATGATTCATTTGCTAATTTGTCTAGCATTAAACCATCATTTAGGATTTCTTGACGATATAGTCTTCACTTTTCAATCCTATTTTCCATAATAAATTAATTATATTTATAATACTTATTATGCTTTCATCAAAAAATCAAGAAGCTGTTGTTTCTAAAAAAAATAAACTTAGTTTCGTATCAGCAATTTTAATTGTTATTGGCTCCTCTATAGGTGCTGGTATTTTTCTTAAAAATGATGAAATATTAAAAAATACTCAAGGAATGATTTATTTAGCAATCATTGCATGAGCAATTGCAATTTTTGCCATTGTTTGTTTGGGGTTGTGCTTAACAGAATTATGTTCAACATCAACAAAAAACAAACTAGGAATTATTGGATGAATCAAAACGTTTTGCAATAACTATTTGTATCAAATAGGTAAAAAATTTATGGCATATATTTATTTACCAATAAATTTCTTTGTTATGCCATATTATTCAATATGTACAATTCAACAAGCATTTCCAAATAGTGGTTTTGCAAAACTTGATTGATATTATGTTGCATTAATTGCTTTATTAATTTCTTCTTGATTTATTTTGACTTCAGGAATGTCAACAAGAGCTACAAATATTCAAAATAAAATTATTACTTGTATTAAATTTCTTCCACTAATTTTTGCAATTTTAATTGGTTATATATATGTTGGTGATACTCACCATATAAACGAATATACACCAGTTAAAACTGAAACTCCATTGTTTAATGAGCTAAGCCCTGTGTTGGGAATATTTATTTCCATTCCGTCAATTTTCTTTGTGTTTGATGGATTTTATAGTACAGCAGGATTGCAAACAGAAATGAATGAACCAAAAAAATCTGCAAAGGCAATGCTTATTGGTTTATTAACTGTTTCATGTATTGACATATTAATATCAATATCATTGATGATTAGTGGTAAGGGATCACTTGAAGGATTGAAAGAATGATTTGAAGAAAAGAATTGTTATTGATTATTGCAAACAATGCAATTAATAGTTGCTATTGGAATTTGAGGAATTATTAATGGTTTTTCTTTGTATTCAACAAATTACTATGAAGAGTTGATTGATAAAAATGAAGTTATTTCTTCAAATAAAATTAGAAACAAAATGACTCCTAACTCTCATTTAGTAGGATGTTTATACTCTTATTGTATGTTTTTTACAATGTTCTTATTGTGTACGTTGGTTGGTTCGTTAGGTTACATTGATACTAATGCATATCAAGCATCTAATATTGGATTGAATGTTCATGTGTGCAAGTTATATTCTTTTGTTGATTTAATGGCTAATTGAACATCAGCGTTAGTTTTTGGTTGCATTGTTATTTCTATTATTGGTGCATTGAGAAATAGAAAAACTAACAAGATTAAAACAGCAAATGATAAAAACTTTGTTTGAGCAGCATATGCAACAACAATAATTGTATGTTTTAGTTTACTAATGATTTTAATTGAAACATTTGTAAACCTTGGTTTGGTTTGCAATTATTATTCAAAAGGAATGTATGAAGGTGATACTGGAAATCAAAATTTAGTTAGTGCAATTATGACTATTGTTGTTCTATTTGTTTTCTTAATTATTATGTTGGTTCCTTACACGCATAAAAAATATAATTAATATATATGGAATTTAAAAGAATTAACGTAGTTACCCCTGACAATATTTATCTAGCAGATGTTGTTATCAAAGGTAACAAAATATCTAAAATTAAAAAAATATCAAATAAACCTGCTGCTAACATTAAATATATGATGCCTGGATTTATTGATTCTCATACTCACGGCGGTTATGGCTGGGACTTCAATAACTTGGCTCGTAATGACTTAAAAAAAGCTAAAGATTATTTAAATAATCTAGGTAGTGAAGGTGTCACAACCGTTATAGGGACAACGGTGACTTGTTCAATTAAAGATCTTTATGCTATTTCTAAAAATTGAAAAAAATTTAATGCTTTAGATAAAGAAGGGTTAGTTAAAGGGTGATACATTGAAGGGCCGTTCATTTCAAAAGAAAAGAAAGGTGCACATGATGAAACTTTAATTTGTCAAATTAATACTAAAGTGTTAGACACAATTAAAAGAGAAAATAAATTCATTAAGATTTTAGCTGTTGCTCCTGAAATTAGAAATAATCTTGAATTAATTAAAAAAGTAAGCAAAGACTATGTTGTTGGAATTGGTCATTCTGCATGTAATGCAGATGTTGCGTTGGAATCTCTTGTAAATGGTGCATCAAGAATTGTCCATTTATATAATCAAACGTCAAAGTTTGATCATAGAAATCCTGGTATTGTTAATATGGCATTTTTAGATACACCAATGAATTGTGAATTAGTTTCAGATGGTTTCCATGTAAACAAACTTGTTTTAAAGAACACTTATGATATTGTTAAACCTGATAGAATTATCATTATTACTGATTCATTATCATGTAAAGGGTTACCAGAAGGTGATTATATGTTAGGTACACTAAACATTCATAAGTTTGATGACATTGCTAGATTAAAAGATGATAACACAATTGCTGGTTCAGTTAAACCATACATTGAACATTTGCACACATTTTTAGAAGCAACTCATTGTAGTTTGTGTGAGTTAACTAAAATGTCTAGTTATAACGCAGCAAAGAACTTAAAGTTAGATAATAAACTTGGTATAATAAAAGAAAATTATTTAGCTGATTTTGTTATTGTTGATTCTAAATTAAATTTATACGAAACATACAAAAATGGTAAATTAATTTATAAAAAATAGGAGAAATATAAATATGAATTTTTTTAAGAAAATTGGTTTAGGTATAGCATTTAAAAAAACTCATCAATGCAAATTATATATTTGCAAAGATGAAAAAGAAATTGGTGAAAGAACATCAAAAATCCTTATTGAACAGATTGTTAATAAACCTAATGCTGTTTTAGGTTTAGCAACTGGTTCATCTCCAATTCCTCTATATAAAGAATTGGTAAAGGCTTGCAAAGAGAAGAAGGTTTCTTTTGCTAACGTTGTTTCATTCAATTTGGATGAATATGTAGATCTTGATGAAAAGTATTTTGATCAATCTTATAGAAATTTTATGGATGTTAACTTATTTAACAATGTTAACATCTTAAAATCAAATACTCATTTTCCTAGCAAACAAACAATTGAACAATATGATGATGAAATTAATAAATTTGGTGGTATTGATTTACAAGTGTTAGGATTAGGAGTAAATGGTCATATTGCCTTTAATGAACCAGGAACACCATTTAATGCAAAAACTCATTTGGTAAAAATTACTGATTCTACAAAACAAGCAAATGCAAGATTTTTTGATAATAAACCTGAAAATGTTCCTTCAGCAGCAATTACTATGGGAATTAAAACCATTATGAGTGCTAAAAAAATTATTTTAATTGCAACAGGCAAGAATAAAGCCGAAGCTATTTCTAAGTTGTTTAAAAATAAATACAATCCTCAATGACCAGTTACTGCATTAATCTACCATCCAGATGTGTCAATTTTTGTAGATTATCAAGCAGCTTCTCTTATTGCTCAATAATCTAAATATCTAATAAAACATTTAAATATACAATGAAAGTGTTAGTAAATCTAGGCATGAATAGTTGTATATTTTTTTGTATATCTTTTTTGATTTCTAAGATGTTTGTAAAGTTATTTTCTTTTTCTTCAGTTACTTGTTTATAAGAATTAATTTTTTTATATTTTACATGTTCCACAAATAAGTAAACAATATCATTTAGCAAAACATTTAAATGTTTTTTACTTAATTTATCATTAAAAGCAAAATCTCTTGTGTAGATTAAAAATTCATTAATTTTTTTATTATTAATTATTCAATGTGATTCTGTAAAGTCAGATTGTTTTTGAAACGAAAAAAGCAAAGGAACAGATTTTTGTTCATTTTCAGGATTTAATTTAAATTCAGTTAAAATAGGAAAATAATTACGATTATGTGTTAATGAGTAAAAAGTATGAATGTGTTGAAATTCCATATACATTCTCATATACATAGTTGCTATTCTTGAATAAAAATCAACATTTTGTTTCTTATAAATTTTGCTTTTTAGCAAGCTTTTCTTAATTTTCTTTTGTAAAGTAAGAGCTTCTTTTTTTAGTCTCATATTATTTTGAATCTATTTTTTCAATTTCATCTTTAATAAATTTTAAAATACCTTTTACTTCAGCATAATTCATTCTTGTTGGGCCCACAACAGATAGTTGGTGTTTTTGGTTATTGTAATTAATCATGGTAGAAGCTACAGAAACGCCATTAGCTCCTATCTCATCTCCAAAAGTAATTTTTGTTTTACCTTCATTTTGTTGGTTGTAGGAAATATGTTTTCAGATGTTAGAATCTTCTAACATAGTCAGAATGTTTTTTAATTTATCAATGTTTTTAAATTCTGGTTGAGTAGTTAATCATTTTGTTCCATAAACATTTGTTTGTGGAACACTAATTTCATTAAAAGAGAAAATTTTCTTAATGATTTCTTGTAAGCAAAATTCATATTCATGAACTTTGTTACGAATAATTTCTTTAATTACAGAAAGTTTTGATTGAACTTCATCAAGGGGAGTATCAACTAAACGATCATTAAACACTCTAATACATGTGCTAATATCTTGTAATTGTTGTTTTTTATCAAATTTGATTGTATTTTTATTAACCATTCCATTTGATGTAACAATTAAAACCATTGCTGAATCGTCTGATAATTGAATTAAATCAAATCTTTTTAAAAGATCTTTTGAATTAAATTTAGTAACAATAGAAGGAAGTTTTAAAACTTCATTCATAATCGAAACAGATTGGTCAATTATTGAATCAATACTTAAATTTCTGTTTGCAAAAACCTTACATAATTGATTTTTGATATTAGCTGACAATTCTGGTTGTAAAATATTTTGTTCATAATACTTATAACCTTTAATTGATGGAACTCTACCACTTGATGTATGAGTTTTTTCTAAGAAACCAAATTTTTCAAGTGTAGCCATTTCATTCCTAATAGTTGCAGATGAAAGATCAGGTAAAAATTTTTGAACTAATTCTTTACTTGAAACTGGTTCAGCTGTAAATGTATAACGATCAATTATCAATTTTAAAATTTCTATTTGCCTTGCCGTTAATTTCATTTTTAATAATATATACTTATTTTAATAATATTTTTTATATTATTAATATAATAGTTAAATTATAAATTATGCAAAGCAAAATTCTTGCAATTGATTTAGATGGAACTCTTCTAACTAAATTGAAGAAAATTACTAGCAAAAATTTAGATGCAATTACCAATTACATGAACCTTGGAGGTACACCTGTAATTGTTACTGGTCGATCAACTGTTTCTGCATTTGGTTATTTCCATCAAATAGAAAAACATGCTAATAAAAAATTAAGATATTTAGCATGTTTTAATGGTGCATACATTTATGACCAGAAATTAAATAAATCTTATAAAAATTTTATTAATGAATCTCTATGTAGAGACATACTTTCTATTGTTAAACGTGAAAAATTAACTGCTTGATTTTATACAGAAAAAAGTAGACAAATTGGCAGTGTAGCTGTTTACG
Source organism: uncultured Mycoplasmatota bacterium (assembly GCA_949517355.1). Taxonomy (GTDB): domain Bacteria; phylum Bacillota_I; class Bacilli_A; order Mycoplasmatales; family Mycoplasmoidaceae; genus Malacoplasma_A. The sequence goes on along the minus strand of CATDIL010000001.1, from coordinate 137,273 downwards.
GTTATAGATTTCCTGTTATTAATAAACTTTTTAAAAATTTAAATATAAAAAAGTTAAATGAAAAGTCTGATATATCTTCTTACAAGATTAATGTCATGTCTTTTAGCAAAGCTAAAATTGCTAGTGTTCTTGAAAAACTAAAAAAACAATTTGGAAATGTATTGACCTTTTCTTTGTCATCTAAACATTTGATTGAAATTAACAATAAAAAAATTAACAAAGGTTATGTTGTTGATTTCTTAAAAAAAGAATTTAAAGTCAACAAAAAAGATATTGCTTTTATGGGTGATAGCTTTAATGATGTGCCAGGTTTTCAACAAGTTAGAAATTCATTTGCTATTAAACCAAAAAACAAAGATGTTATTCAATATGCTGCCCACTATATAGATCACAAGAGAAATGCAGTAGCAGATGTAATTAATCAATATATATTGAATGATGCGAATGACATTAAATTAGTTGCAACAGATTTGGATGGAACATTGCTTGAAAACTATACTAAAGAAGTTTCAAAATTAGCTGCTAATAAAGTTTCTGAATGTGTTGATAAAAAGAATATTTATTTTAGTATCGCAACTGGCAGAAACGTTGATGATATCACAATGATCATTAATAAAATTGGTATTAGAAATAAAAATCGTTGCTTTGCTATAGCGAATAATGGATCAGTTATATACGAATTCAAGTCAGGAAACTATTTATATAAAGAGACGATTCCTTATGAATTATCAAAACTTGTTTTCACTCACATTAAAAAATTAAATGAATCTAATAAATATGGACATGTAGGTTGCTATGTTCACAGAATATTAGATGTTGAAAGAATTAGAAATGGTCTTAATACACAATTAATGGGATATGAATTAAGTTTTGTTCAAGAAAGATTAGCTTCTTTCTCTAAGAATTTTACAAAGAACAATTGATATCCAAAAGATTTTACTGAAATCGATAAAAATTTTGATTTCAAAAATATTTGCAAATTTGTAATCTATGCTGATTCACCAGAAAACAACATAAAAATTGCCAACTATTTTATTAACAAAACAAAATTAGATTTAACATTCACTACTTCATCAAAGACAAATGTTGAAATTAATGCTAAGTATGTAAGTAAGGGTAATGCTGTAAAATTTTTAGCAAATTACTTAAATATAAATATATTTAATGTTATGACATTAGGTGACGAAGAGAATGATTTATCAATGTTAAAGATCACTCCTAATTCTTTTACTTTAACAACATCAAAACAAATTGTTAAAGATGCAGCAAATAATGTTATAAAATCAGAACCAAGTATTTTGGTAAGTGATGCAATTTCACAAAAAATTTTAAGAAAATAATATGGCAAAAACTTTTTTAAAGTTGGTAGACATTAACAAGTCTTACCCAAACGGCTATGTAGCGATTAAAAATTTTAATTTGAATATTCAAAAAGGTGAATTCGTAACTTTTTTAGGCCCATCAGGATGCGGTAAAACTACGACAATCAAAATGATTGCTGGTTTTGAAATGCCAACAAGTGGAAAAATTTTAATTAACAATGTTGATATCAAAGATGTTTCAATTAACAAACGTCCCACTGCAACAGTGTTTCAAGATTATGCATTATTTCCAAATTTATCTGTATTGGAAAATGTTTCATATGGTTTGAAACAAATGCGTAAGCCATTAAAAGGTATTACTAATGTAGAAAGAAAAAAAGTTGAAAAAGCTTATAAAGAAGCTGTTAAAAAAGCAGAAGGTAAAATTAAAAAGAACGAAAAAACACAAAGAAAAATTTTAAGAGAAATAGCTTCATTGGAAAAACTTTATTCTAAATATCCTGAAGTTCAAGTTATTAGAGGAATGAAGTATCAACAATACATTAGCAAGTTAGATAGTTATCTAACTCAAATGGAAAAGAAATACGGTGTAGTTAAAATTAAGAAGATGTCTGCAATCAATTGATTGAAGAGATTGTTTAATAAGTGAAACAGAACTATTTTTAATTCAAAAAGTCCTGTTAACTATGATACTAAAGGATTAAATATTTATGAGAAGAAAATTATTAATCTTCAAAAATGATTTGAATACAAAAAACCTCTTGACAAGAAGATTGCTAAATTATGATACCAATACAACGATTTAGACCAATGAAATTCTCATTGATCTAATTATGACGATCTAGTTAGAGAAAATTATGAAAAAAAATATACCACAAGAAAGCTAACTAAGCAAGAAATTAAAAAGATTGCTATGAATATGATTAATCTTGTCGGATTAAAAGGAAAAGAAAATTTGTATCCAGAAGATTTATCTGGTGGTATGAAACAACGTGTTGCTTTAGCACGTGCTCTTGTTATTGAACCAGATATCATCTTATTAGATGAACCATTATCAGCATTAGATGCCAAAGTTCGTGTTGAAATGCAAAATGAATTGAAGAGAATGCACAATCAATTAAAGCTAACATTTATTTTGGTTACACATGATCAAGAAGAAGCATTATCTTTATCAAATAAGATTGTTGTAATGTCTAAGGGAAAGATTGAACAAGTTGGAACTCCAAAGGCAATTTATGATACTCCAGCAAATGAATGAGTTGCAAATTTTATTGGTCAAGCTAATTTCTTTAATGGAATTTATTTAGGGAAATCAAGAGTTAGATTATTTGATAAAGCAATCGTTTGTCGTGATTCTGCTAATTTGAAACAAGTCAAAAAGAATGATGAAGTAAGATTAATGGTTAGACCTGAAGACGTCTTGCTAGTAAGACCACAAGATGGTTACATTAAAACAAGAATTACTTCTGTTGTATATAAGGGTGAAATGTTTGAAGGAAAATGTTTTTACAAGAAAACTCCAATTGTATTTAAAACAACAAAATTAGTAAGAGTAGGAGACACAGTTGGCATAAGATTCCCTGAAAAAGTTTTGCATGTTCTTCCTATTAAAGAAGAATATGAAAATGAATTTTATGATATTAATTTAGGCAAAGATGAATAAGAAATTTTCTAGAAAATTTTTATTAACTCTACCATACGTAATTATTACATTACTATTTTTAATAGTACCAATGTTAATGATAGTTATTTTTTCATTTCTTCCAGTAAATGGATTTTCAATAATTGATAACTGAAATTATGTAAACACATTTGTATGAAAAAAGATTGCAATATCTTTCTTTGATGCAATTATCACAACAATTGTTGTTATTTTGATAAGTTATCCATTTGCTTATTTTTTAGCATTTAATTGTTCGATGAAAGCAAAAACAATTGTTATTTTAATGATAACTGCACCAATCTGAACTAGCTTTTTAGTTAAATTAATTGGTCTTAAAACTTTTTTTGATTTTTTAAATGGTTATGAAAACTCAACTAGAGGTCAATTTTTTACAATAGTTGGTCTAGTGTATTTATATACTCCATTTATGATTTTACCTTTATACAATACACTAATTGAATTACCTAAATCATTAATCTTTGCAAGCAAGGATTTAGGAAGAGGTAATTTTGACACATTTATGAATGTAGTAATTCCTTATACAAAAGCTGCTTTATTTTCAGGAATTACACTAGTATTCTTGCCTTCATTTACAACTGTTGCTGTACCTGAATTTTTAAACGCAAATCCAAACGGATCATTAATCTCTGACATATTAATGGAAGAAGGTGGGTTAGCATTAACAAGCAAAATTTCATTAGCTCGTGCATCTTCATTAAGTTTAATTCTATTGTTGTTAATAACTGCAGGATACATATTATTTATTTTTGGTAGATTCATTTACAATAGGAGGAAAAAATAGTGAAAAGTTTCTTCCAAAAAAGTAAAGTAGCTAATTTTTTTAAAAGGTTTTATGTATTTATTGTTCTTGCAATAATCTACATTCCTTTAATTTTTATTGTTTGTATTAGTTTTAATGGGCAAACAGATCGTGGTAATATTAATTTAAATTTTGGTTGTCCAGATGCTGTTAACTATTTAATGCTATTTCAAAACAATGAATTTATCAATGGTCTATTAAATTCAATTTTATTAAGTGTAGTAGTAACTCCTGTATGTGTTATTTTAGGGGTTATTACTTGTTTTGGTATATGAAATAGCAATAAAAAACATCAAGGATTTATTATGATAACAACAAGGCTGTCATTAGTTAACCCTGAAGTTATTACAGGTATAAGTTTGTCATTGTTGTTTGCTTCAACTGTAATCCCGTTAGGCGCAAGTTTTGGTTTTATTACAGTATTGTTAGCTCATATATCATTCTGTACACCATATGCTATTATTGCTATTTATCCAAGAATGGTTAAGATGAATAATAATTTGATTTTAGCAAGTTATGATTTGGGGTATTCTAAGATAAAAACTTTCTTTAAAGTAGTTATTCCATATTTATTTCCTGCTATTTTGTCATCAATTGCTATTGTGTTAGCAATGTCTTTAGATGACTTTATCATTACTAATTTAGTTAACGGATCATTTCAAACAATTGGCACAGCAATTTATTCAACACGTAAGGGTATTAAAGCGTGAGTTGTAACTTTTGGAGCAATCATTATTCTTGCTACATTTGTTGTAATGTTCTTTGTTGCAATATTAAAGAGGAAAAAGAAATAAATATGAGAAAGGCATTCTTAAATTTGTTTAAAATTATTCCTGTAATTTCTTTAATTCCAATAACTGCTACAAGTTGTGGATCTGAAAGAATTGTTTTTGCAAATTCGGAAAGCTATATGTCTGATGAAGTAATGCAAAATTTAAGAATTAAACATCCTAATATTTCATTCTTGCCTTATGAAACAAACGAAGAAATAGAAAATAAGTTTGCTAAATACTATGATTTTGCAGTTCCTTCTACATACGAACTATTAAATTTAAAAAGAAATGATCAATTAGCTAAAATTGATTGAACAAAATTTAATATAAAAAAAGAAGATGGTTCAATCATTCGAAATGGTATTGATGCAATTTCATCTAATATTTTTAGCGAAACAATTAATACATTAATTACTAAATTAGATAAAAAATATCGTGAAGAAGGTTATTACTCAACAAATGAATCAATTTTAGATTATGGTATTCCATATTTTTTACAATCATTTTCATTTGCATATAAAGGAAAATCAATTCCAGAATTAGATGCTGCAACAAACTGAGAAACAACATTTGATTTGATTGATTCTTATAACCCAATAGATGCAAGATTTACACCAAGCAAAGAACGTAGAATTGCAGTAGTTAGTGATGCGCGTAGTGTTTATGGAATTTGTAATTCTATAAGTTATGATGGTGTAAATCCGCCAAAAGACGTTGAAACTATAGAAGATTTTACAAACATTTATTCTAATCTTGGCAAACACTTTAAAGAAGGCTACACATATTTTAATACTGACTCTGGTCAAATCATTTCTACGTTAGCTAAACATTATCCACATGGAGCAAGTTCTGCTATTGCATATAATGGAGATCTTTTGTATGCCGCAGAAGGTGGTGGAACAGAAGATGTTACCGATCCAAATGAATTTCATTTTTGTAAGTTTGACAAAACATTAATTGCATTAGATATGGTTGTGTTAAATAAAAAAGATCAATCTAATTCAATTAAATTTAAAAAAATGCATGACATTGTTAATCAACTATGTTTATCTGGTACAAGTTATGGAGAAGACATTAGACAAAAAGATGGTGATGAATATAAATATGATTCAATGAATAATTTTTCATTTGTAGCTTATACATCACCATTAAGAAAAGTTTGTGATTATGTAATGGATGATAATGATAGTTTTTTTGCAGATGATGTTACAGAAGATTCCCAAACAATAAAATTATTACAACGCATTTATAACATTGATCCATCAGAAGTTTCTGATATTAACTATATTGAAGAAAACATTTCAAGCGAGTTAGTTAAATCTAATATGCATTGAGCATTTAATATTATGAAAGGTAAACTATAATGAAACTCGCCTGTTTACTTGCAATAGAAACTTCATGCGATGATACATCGCTTGCTTTAGTAAAAAATAATAAATTAGTTAAAGAATCAACCAAGACTTCTTTAGGTGAGCATGTTAAATTTGGAGGGATTGTTCCTGAAATTGCTTCTCGAAGTCATGAAGACTCAATTGCTAAATGTTTAATAGATGTATTTAAAGGAACTAAATTAAACTATAAAGACATTACATATGTTGCATATACTGCTAAACCTGGTTTACCAGGTTCATTACATGTAGGTAAAACTTTTGCAAAATCTGTTGCTTATTTAACAAATGCTAAATTAATTCCTGTTGATCATATGTGTGGACATATTTTTTCGTTTTGCATTGGTAAAAAACAAAAGATTAAATACCCATTTTTATCATTAGTAGTTTCTGGTGGTCACACATCAATTTATCTAGTTAAATCTGTTAACAAAATTAAAATATTAAACAAAACTACAGATGATGCAGTAGGTGAAACATTGGATAAAATAGGACGCGCTATTAATTTACCATACCCAGGAGGTATTAGCATTGATAAATGTTTTGACCAATCAAAATGTAATCTAAAAATGATAAATCATTTACCTCTAAAACAACAATTTAGTTTTTCAGGATTAAAAACTCACGTATTAAATTATGTTAATTCAACAAAGATGAAGAACCAAAAGGTTGATAAAGTAATGGTTGCCTCTTCATCTTTAGAGTGAATTTGTGAAGAATTAATTAGAAAATTAGAGTATTACTCTGATAAATACAAAGTAAATAATATTGTAATAGGTGGAGGGGTCTCTGCAAATAAAAGACTTAGATATTTACTATCTAAAAAATTTAAAAACCTAATCATTCCTGATATTAAATATTGTGGTGATAATGCTACAATGATTGCTGCATATGCATTGCTATTAATCAACGATGCGAATCTTTCGATAGACTGTATATAATTTAATAAATATGTCAAGCTTTGTTAGAAAAATTACTAGTGAATCAGTAGGTGTTGGTCATCCAGATAAAATATGTGATAAAATTGCTGATTCAATCCTAGATTGTTGTTTAAAATTAGATCCTAATAGTCACGTTGCTTGTGAAGTTTTTGCAAGCAATCATTTAATTGTTATCGGTGGTGAAATAACTACTAAAGGTTATGCAGACGTTGTTCAAATTGCTTGAAGTGTTTTAAAACCTTTAGGTTATGATGAATGTGATTTTACAATTTTATCTAACATTAATAAACAGTCTACTGATATTAATAATTTAGTCAGCTTACAAAACCAAGTTATCGGTGCAGGAGATCAAGGTATTGTTTTTGGCTATGCAACTAATGAAACAAAAAACTATATGCCTTTACCGATTTCTATTGCTCACGATTTATGCAAGGAAACCGAAAAGCTAATTAATGCAAAAAAACTTCCTGGTGCTAAATATGATATGAAATCTCAAGTTTGTATTAACTATGTTAATAACAAACCAAAATCAATCGATAGTATGTTAATGTCAATTCAACATACTAGTTCTAAAGATGTTTCTAACATTAGAAAGATTGTTGAATCTAAAGTAATGATTCCTGTTGCAAAGAAATATGGTTTTAGCACAGGATTCAAAAAACTAGTAAATACCGCAGGCGATTTTATCATCGGTGGTCCGTTTGGAGATACAGGATTAACTGGTAGAAAAATTATTGTGGACACATATGGTGGTGCATCTAGACATGGTGGTGGAGCATTTAGTGGTAAAGACTATACAAAAGTAGATAGAACTGGTGCATATTTTGCTAGATACATTGCAAAGAATGTGGTGGCCGCAGGATTAGCTGAACGTTGCGAAGTTCAATTAGGCTTTAATATCGGTTTACCCCATCCATCAGATATTTATATCGAAACATTTGGAACTGCAAAATATTCAGATGAAAAAATTCTGAATGCAATAAAGAAATCTTTTGATTTTGATTTAAAATCTATCATTCAAAAACTTAACATGAAGAAGAATGTTTATTCTAACCTATCAGTTTATGGACATTTTGGTAGGGATGAATTAAATTTACCTTGAGAAAAACTAGACAAAGTTATTCTTTTAAAGAAAAACATTAAGTAATTAAATCCTCTTACAGAGGATTTTTATTTATTTACACATATACACATATAAATCCAGATTTTGTTATTTTAACAAAATTCTGGATTTATTAAATTTGGAAAATTTTATATAAAAATTTTAATTTTGGTAATAAAATTTTTTTGAATTTTTTTGTATATTTTCTTAAAGGAGGAAAAAAATGGAAAATTATTCAAAAATTCAATTTAAAAAAGACAAAAAGCAAATCAATGAAATTGCATTGTTATATAAGATTTACAAATTCAAACTTAGTCTAATTGCCCCTGACAAATTAAATAAGCGAGAAAAACAGAGAATAAAAGAGTATCAATCTTATATTAACTTGATTGATTCGATCTCAACAGAATTATCAAACGAAAGCAGAAGAATAATTACTCAATGCTTTTTTGATAAAAAAAGCAGCGATCAATATCATTGCTCAAGAACAACCTTTTATTCAAAGTTGAAAATAGCATTGTCTGAATTCTTTAAATATTACAGATAATATGATAAATACTACATCAACATATTATGTTAAAAGGTTAAGTGAAAACCCTGTTAATCAATTTAAATGGTTATATATTGATGGATCTGATGGAAGCTTAAAAATCGTGGAGAATAAATGATATTTTGACATTAATTTTTATTTAATTAATAACTTATTTTTACCAACAAACACATTTAATGTAAATTTATCAACACAGTTTACTCAAATTAGTGACATTTCAATAAATGCAGAAACTGAACAAAAAGCTCCTGATTGAGTGACTCAAAAAGACTATTGCACTAAATATACGTGTGCCTTTGAAATTGATACAAATGATTCAAAATTGTTTCAAGATCCGTTGACCAATTATTCGATCTTATTAAACTTTAATTTGAATATAGATAATGCAATATTAGACAAAGCTGATGTTGGTTTAGATCAATATGAGTATAACGAATTTATTAGTGAAATATACCAACAGAAAATACAAATAAAATTCATATATTCAAATTACGAAGAAAAAGACAATAAAGACATTGTGTTCAATATATCAAACTCGTATTATTTAAATTCTGTGTTAGGTAGTTATAGTGAAGATCAAATTATTTATTATTCAATGAATAATGAAACAGATCAAATTGATGAGCCTATTAAAAAATTATTAACAATTAAATTTGAAGATTACTACACAATATTGTCTAAAAAAGTACATTTTATATATCAAGTATATGGACATGAACAAAATGAATTAACATATGAAGTTACAACACCTGAATATGGTGATTCTACAAAAGAATTTACTTATGATTTTTGTACATACTTTAATGAATCAAATGGAAAAGTAGAAAATCAAAATGATGGAGTCAATGGGTTTTATTGCCCATTAGCAACAACAGGATATTATCAAATATCCATTAAAATTCTTTATAAAAATGCAATAAAAACTTTAAAGTTTATAAACAATTTTAGTTTTAAAGGCAATAACGATTATAAAAACAAAAAACTACAAGTAATGGAAGTTTTTATTGACAATATTAATTATTTTAAGGAGGTAACATTTTAATGAAAATATCTAAGAAAACTATTGGTTTAATTTCTGGTGGACTGTCTACAGTATTAATTGGTAGCACAGCAATGATCGGATTAAGTTTGATAAATAAAAATAATTCAGATGAACCAAAAGAAAGAAAACCAATGAATAGAGGAGATAATTATGAACACTATAAGATTTCATATTATTTGTCAAAAAATGAAGATCTTAAAAAAATCATTTCAATATATGTAAAACAAGACAAATATTCAAAAGAAATAAACGAGACAAAATTTGTAGAAGAAATAAAAGCAATTATTAAGAATATTGTTGGAAACATTGAAAAATTTAAATATTCAATAAATAAATACAAGTTTGAATTGTCTTATAGGATTAATTCAAATAAAGATACTGTTTTAATTGACTTGGTTTGGTATATACCAAGTACTGGATATCAAAAGTATTATTATGATCAATTTAAAATTTCATTAAGTAACACATAATATGTTAAAGAATGAAATAGATCTTAAACGCCCAGTTAATATTAGTAGGTTCAAAAGTGATATGAATTATAAAAATATTATTTTTGCAAAATACAAACTTGAACTTCATAAATATTGCAAAGCAATATTGGGTGATAAAAATATAAGAGATTTAATTGATCTTAATGCTTTAATTTATTCACAATTATATAAAACAGTAAAAACATATACTAAGTTAAAACACAAAATTTCTTTTAGAAGGTTATTATTTAATAATTGTAAATTTCAGTTATTAACAGAACTTGTTAAAATCCAGAGAAAACATAATGGATATTGTAGAGTAATAGGAAAGATTAAAAGTGATTGTGAAAATCACTATATTGATTACAACACACCTGAAACATTTTTTAACGATATTAATGAAAATGAAGACTTCTATTTATTTCTTAAGAAATATAAAAAGAAAAGAACGGTGAAAATTATTAATATGTTATTACAAGGTAAAACTAGCAAACATATAACTAAAAAATTGAATATTCCTAAACACACATATTACAATGATGTTAGAACATTTATTAAGAAGGCTAAAGATCGTTTGATTTCCAAATTATAAAAAATGTGTTATATATAAATAAATGTATATAATACTAATACATTTAACGGGAGGAGCAAAAGCTCCTTTTTTAAATGTCTAAGAATATGAAAGTTAAAGCAATATTGGTATGTGAAGAATGTAATTCTCGTAATTACCACATCTTAGTTAACAAAGACTCTGCAAAGAGACTTGAACTAAGAAAGTATTGTCCTAAGTGTAAAAAAACAACTTTACACAAGGAATCTAGATAATTCTTAGTTTTATGTGTCATTATGGATCAATCTAAGAAAACGCTAATAGCACAAAGAAAAGCTGAAAAAGCTCAAAGAAAAGCAGAAAAAAGAAACAAGCCTAAAGATCCAAAGAAGAAATTTTCATACGTTATGAAAAAATGATTCTTTGGTTTAGGTAAAGAATTTAAAAGAATCACTTGACCTACAAAATCTAAACTTGTCAAAGATTTTTTAATAACAATTATTATCGCTGCATTATTTGTAGTAGTTTTCTTAGCGTTTGATCAAATAAGCGCACTAGTATAGGAGTAAAATATGGATCAAAATTCAATGTATCAATGATTTATCATCACAGCTATTGCTGGTAAAGAAGACTCAATTAAGGATACTCTTATTGAAAAAATTCGTAACTTTGGATATGAAGACCACGTTAAAGAAATTAAAATCTTTAAACGTACTATTGTAAAAGAAGAAATTTTTTCAAAAAATGATCCTTCATTGCCTAAATCAATGAAGAATACTAAGACTACTAAATGAGAAACTACTCCAGATGGTAAATACAAAAAAATTCGTACTAAAATTGCAAATAAATTTCCAGGTTATATTTTCATTAATATGATTATGGATAAAAATATTTGATATACAATCCGTAACACCAATGGTGTAATGGGATTCGTAGGTAGTAGCGGTAAAGGTGCAATGCCTATTCCAATTACTATTAGTGAATTTAACAACGTTAACACAAATGTACAAGCGGCTTCTGAAGAAGCGCCAAAAGCAGAAGTGGAAAATGTTGCAGCAGTTGAACCAGTTGTTGAAAAACCAGTTTATACAACTGATTTAAAAATTGGTGAAAATGTTCAAATTACTGTTGGGGCATTCGCAGGAACTGTTGGTACTATTAGAAACATTGATCTTGAAAAAGGAACAGCTTCTGTTGAAGTTGAATTCTTTGGTAGATCTCAACAAATTGAAACTCCATTTAGTGAATTAAAAAAAGATTAATAACACATAAATTTACATTGAAAGGTTAACGATGACAAATACAAAAGATGAATCAGTTTTAACAAAAACTGCAAAAGCTAAAACAGAAGTTAAAAAAGCAAAGAAGCCTACAAAGGCTGCTTCTGAAAACAAGAAACCAAATGCAAATTCGTCAAAAGATTTTTTTGTTACACAAAAATCAATTGAATCTAAGATTAATTCATTCTTTGAATCAAACAAAGAAGCAGGAATTAAAAAATTAATTTCTGCATCTAAATTAATGGAATCTGGTTGTCACATTGGTATGTCTGCTAAATGATGAAATCCTAAAATGAGACCATTTATTTACCCAAGTAAATCTGGATTAAATCAAGTAATTGATTTATTAAAAACAACTATTTTCTTAGACCGTGCATACAACTTCTTAAGAGATATTACTAGAGACGGTGGAAGAATTCTATTCGTTGGTACTAAAGGTGAATTTACTAAAAATTTAGTAAAAAATGAAGCTACTCGTAGTAAATCATTCTATATTAACCAAAGATGATTAGGTGGTACTTTAACAAACTTTAAGACTATTTCTAAGTCAATTGACAAGTTAAATAATTTAATTTCTCTTCAAATGTCAGGTGAAATTAAACGTTACTCTAAAAAAGAACAATTAATGATGTCAAAAGAAGTAGAAAAAATGTCTAAATTCTTAAATGGTATCAGAACGATGCGTGGTTTACCACAAGCAATTGTTGTATGTGATCCAGTTGTGGAACACAATGCTGTTGAAGAGGCACGTAAATTAAGAATTCCAGTAGTTGCTATTGCAAACACTAATGCCAACCCTGAATTAGTTGACTTCATTATTCCAGCTAACACAACATCTATTAGAACTGTGTATTTAATATTAACAATCTTAAATGATGCTATTTGTGAAGCTTTAAATGAACCTCAATTAATAGTAGGTAAGAGCGATGAAGAAATCATCCTTCCAGAAATAGCTAAGAAGAAATTTGATCAAGGTTTCATTGCTCACAAGAAATTTGGAAGAAGTTTTCAAAAATCTAATGAAGAAAAACCCGTAGAAAAGAAATAATTCTTCTATAAAACTTAAAAAACACGCTAATCAAGCGTGTTTTTTTATTTTTGATTATTTTATTATTCTTTTACAAATTGAATAATTCCTTTAATTCCAGGAACAGCACCAACAATTTCTCCACCAATTAAAACAGCCATAACAAGATTAGCTATAGTGCTTAAGTGGGCAGTTAATGTAACACTAACAGAACTTGGAGATATTGAACCTGAAACTGCGTTAAAACCAAGTTTTCATAATCATGGAAGCGGTACTAAATCAGGAATAACGTCTTCATGTGAACCGTGAGAAGCAAAATTAATATAATCTTGAATTGCTTTTGCATTAGGTAATGATGCCATTCCGATAATAAGTATAATTGCGCATAAAACCATAGTAATGACAATTATCATACCAAAGTTGAAATCAGTTTCAAGACCAGATCTTTTATTTAGATATAAATAAACTCCAGAAGCAACAAAATATAAACATAATGCTACAATTGCAAAAATACCAGCTGGGCTTAATACACGTGTGACTTCAAAATTATTTCCACTATCGTCGTGACAAAGCACACTCAACGATCAGAAGCCTAAACCCACATTTCCTCTCGCATCAAAATGATCAAATTCACCTTTAACATTATAATGGACATAAATACCTTCACCATTGATTGATCAGCAAAATAAAAGATACGCTAGCATTCCAAAAATCACAACACTGGCAATACCCATTACTAAACCATAATAGTTTTTTCCATTTTTTCCAAAATTTTGAGTTTTCATACATTTCCTCCTTTCTCTAACATTTTAGCAAAAAATTCAAAAAAAAAAAAAAAAAAAAAAAAATTAAAAAAACACTTTTTTGTGTTAAAAATAATGTGTAATATTTATTGTGAAAAAAAGACTTTTTCTTTTAAATTTGGTCTCGCAGAGTAGTTTGATTTTTCAAACGCTGTGTCTTTGTTCGTGTTCACACAAAGAAGTTTTTCCTTATAGTTTTTTCATAAAACAAACAATTCAACATACAAAAACGGAAATTGATTCACAAGTAGATATTGTGAACGAGCTGGTAGAATCTGAAACAGGTGAAGATTATTTTAGTGCAGCAAAAACAATACTTGATCTTGTATTAGATGAAATTGCATCAAAATGTGAAGATGTTTTGTGTAATAAAGATCCTGTTGATATTTTGCAAGAACAATTAATTCTAAATAAAGATTTTGTGGTTGAAAATGCAAAAAAGATACTGAATGAAACAAGAATTAAAGAATTGCTTACAGAAAAACAACGTGATTATGTTCTTTCTTATATAAAAAATATTTGCAATAACGTGTTAAATTTTAAAGACAGTATTAAAAGAGCATGAACGTTAAAAAATATTTTTAATTATTTTTTAGTCCCATACTGTGACGACAGCAAAGAAGATGCCTGAAAATTAATTTATAAAATTTGGGATGATAAATACTATACAGGAATTGACCATAGTCATTTGGACGGTAGCAAACTTAAAACTCCTATTGATCAAATTTGTGTGTCTGAAAATACCACATACAAATTATATGATTGAGAAAACGTTCAACCTGGTGATATGTTTTTTAGTGAAATTGGTTTTGAAGACAAGGGACAAGATACTGGACATTTAGCAATAATTGAAGGTAAATATAAAGATCCAAATAATAGAGAGTATTACAGAACGATTGAATGTAATCAATATGGTATTTCTTATGGTTTAGTAGATGATACACGAATGTCACGTGCCGAAAATAAGGGACATATTTTTAGAATAAATAATATGAGTCAAAAGCAAACAAACAAAGTGTTGAGTTTTGCAAGACATGAACTAGATAAAAAATCAGGCTACTCATGCCCAATTATGTTGACTATGTCAACATCATATCAACCTTCTTGATATTGCTCTGAGTTCATTTGGGCTGCATATAAAAGTGCTGGAGTAGATTTAAATAAATACAGTTATGATCCAAGCAATCCAATAATTACACCATACAACATTTGGGATTATAAAGATAAAACAATTATTTTAAATTATCTAAATTAACATTAAAAATTACTTTTATTCTTTATATATAAAATACTTTATAATTTTAATATTAATTTATTAGGAGTGTATTATGGCTGATGTTAAAAAAATAGTAGACAGCGTACGTGAAGCTCAAAAGAAATTCGCTAACTTTACACAAGAACAAGTTGACGAAATTTTCTACCGTGCTTCATGAGCTGCTAACAATGCACGTGTTCCTTTAGCTAAACTTGCAGTTGAAGATACAGGAATGGGTGTAGTTGAAGATAAAATTATTAAGAATCATTTTGCTTCTGAATATATCTACAACAAATATAAAGCATTTAAAACTGTTGGTACTTATGAACAAGACCAAGCAGATGGTTACGAATATTTATACGAACCAATGGGAGTGGTTGCTGCAATTATTCCAACAACTAACCCTACATCTACAGCAATCTTTAAATGTTTAATTTCATTAAAGACTCGTAATGGTGTAGTTATTTCTGCTCACCCAAGAGCTTTTAAATCAACAATTGAAGCTGCCAAGATTATTCTTGAAGCTGCTGAAAAAGCCGGAGCTCCAAAGGGAATCATTAGTTGATTACCTCAAGGTGCTTCAATGGAAGATACTGCTACTTTAATGAAAGAAGCAGATATTATTCTAGCAACCGGTGGTGGTGGTTTAGTTCGCGCTGCTTATTCATCTGGTACACCTGCTATTGGTGTAGGTGCTGGTAACTGTCCTGCAATTATCGATGAATCTGCTGATTTAGAAATGGCCGCTGCATCAATTATTCAATCTAACACATTTGATAACGGTGTAGTTTGTGCAACTGAAAACTCAATCGTTTGTGTTGCTTCTGTTTATGACAAGTTTGTAAAAGAACTTAAAAAACAATATGCACATGTTGTAAGTGATCAAAAAACTTGTAAAAAGATTGGACAAAAAATGTTCAAAGAAGGAAAATACGGTTTGTTAAACCCTGATATGGTTGGTCAAAACCCGCAAGGTTTAGCAAAAGTATTTGACATCAATGTTCCAGATGATGCTAAATTATTAGTTGTTGAAGCTAAATCAACTGCTTATGAAGAACCGTTAGCTCATGAAAAACTTTCATGTTTTGTTTCTTTATTCAAAGCAAAAGACTTCAATGATGCTTTAAGAATTCAAACCGAATTATTAAAACTTGGTCCTGGTCACACAGCTTCATTATTTGTTAATGAATGAAAACACCCTGAAAAAATTGATCTATTTAAAAACTCAGCTAAGACTGCAAGATTAGTTGTTAACTGTCCATCAGCATTTGGTGGTATTGGTGATTTATATAACTTCCACTTAGACCCATCTTTAACATTAGGATGTGGTACATGAGGTGGTAACATGTTCAGTGAAAACATTGGACCTAAACATTTATTAAATAAGAAAACTGTAGCAAAAAGGAGAGAAAACATGCTTTGATTACGTTTACCAAGTAAAATTTACTTTAAATATGGATGCTTAGAAGAAGCATTAAGAGACCTACACGAAGATGGTGTAAAGAAAGTATTTATTGTTACTGACTCATTCATTTGACAAACTTTCGGTACTAAGTTAATTACTATATTAGAAAAATACGGAATCAAATCACAAGCTTTCACTTCAGTTGAACCAAACCCTTCTTTATCTACAACTATTAAAGGTGCTAAAGAAATTCAAGCATACAACCCAGAAGCTGTAATTGCTATTGGTGGTGGTTCAGCATTAGATGCTGGTAAATTAATGTGATTGTACAATGAATACCCAGATGCTAAATTCCAAGATCTAGCTTTAAGATTTATGGATATTCGTAAACGTATTTGTAAATTCCCTAAACCTGGTAAGAAAGCTCAAATGATCTGTATACCTACAACTGCAGGTACAGGTTCAGAAGTTACTCCATTTGCAATTATTACAGATGACAAAACTCATGTTAAATATTCATTAGCTGATTATGCTTTCACTCCTAACATGGCAATTATTGATGCTCAATTCATGATGGGATTGCCTCCTAGAATGACAGCTGTTACTGCAGCTGACGCATTCAGTCACTGTTTTGAATCTTATGTATCAATCTTAGCTACTGAATTTACAAAACCTTATTCATTAGAAGGTATTAAGTTAATTCACAAATACTTAGTACGTGCATATAAGAATGGTGCTACTGATAAAGAAGCGCGTGAAGCAATTGCTCATGCTGCAACATTAGCTGGTATTGCATTCGGTAATGCATTCTTAGGTGTAGTTCACTCATTATCTCACAAGATCGGTGGACATTTTGGTGTAATGCATGGTGCTGCAAACGCTATTTACTTACCATATGTAATTTCTTACAACTCACAACTAGGTAAGAGAGAAAAACAAATGTATTGATCTCAATATGACAGACCATTAGTAAGACAACGTTATTGTGAAATTGCTGATGCAATTGGTGTTAAAGGAAAAACTGAAGCTGAAAAGATTAACAACTTAATTAAAGAAGTACAAAAATTATTCAAGGCTGTTAACTTATGAGCTTCAACAAAAGAATATGGTGTTAAAGATAAAGAATTTGAAGCTATTCTTGATCAAATGTCTACTGAAGCATTTGATGACCAATGTACAAATGCTAACCCAAGATTCCCTTCAATCGAAGACATGAAAGAATTATTCATTGAAGCTCACTATGGAAAACCAGTTAAAAAAGTTCCTGAACGTAAACCGTTAAAATAATTAACGTTTAGATCATACAAAGCAAACCAATTTCGGTTTGCTTTTTTTAAACAATTTTTTGTTAAAATACAGATTTTTTAGTTATTAACTAAATAAAAGTTTTTGTTTTTTAAGTTTTTTGCAAACATATAATAAATTTATTATTTAAGAGTTATGAATACAAAAAAAGTAGAAACAAATAAAGTTAAAACATCTCATATTGATGTTACACGTCCTATTCCAGATTTAGGAAGCAAAAGAGGCATCTTTACAATTAGATGACTAACAATTGGTGTATTTGCTTACACTGTATTAATGTTTTTTATTGTTTGAGGGACAATGTTTGTTAAAAATGAAAAATACACTGGATTCATTAAAAATAGTTCAAATAGTATGGCAGGATGAGCAATTTTTATTATCATTTTAACTTGCATTGCACTAGCATTAGTAATAGCTATTACAGCTGGATGATTCTTTAAAGTACGTGATTCTAAAACAAATTACTTAATTAAAGAATTATTGTTCATTTGTCTTGTGTTAATTTATTTATTAATTATTGCAGGAAGTGTAAACATTAGCGATCAATGATTATGAAAAACAGGAAGCAATGCTGTAGGGTTTGGTGGTATTAATATTTGTGTTTGATTAGTAGTATTTTGTTTATTCATTATGTGAGATCAAGTTAATCATTTCTGAGGAATTCAAATTAAAACTTGACACAGAAAAATGTTAAACAAAGTAAAAAGTTCAAAAAAACATTCTATATAATTTAATAGAAAGGATAAAAATGGCAAAAATAGACAATAAAGTAGTAATGATTTTATTAACAATTTTTCTAGGAGTATTTGGTATCCACAGATTTTTTGCTGGTAAAATTTGAACTGGTTTACTATACCTACTTACAGGTGGTGTTTTCCTAATTGGATGAATTTACGACATCTTCTGTGTAGTTACAAGTGGTAAATTAAAATTCTAATTATTGAATAATAGTCACTATTAAACTTTTTTAAACATTATTATTTTGTGTGATTAGCAAGATAATAATGTTTTTATAATTACACTAATGAGTAAAGACTTAATCATTGGAAATTTTGAAGTTATTCATAAAGGCCATAAAATGTTATTTGATAAAACAACTAATCCTATGGTTCTTACTTTTAAAAATATCCCTAGAAAGATTGATTCTGTGTTATTTTCTTTTGAACAAAAAATAAACAACCTTAAAAAACTTACAAAAAATAAAATATATATTTTAGATCTTAAAAAACAAAATAAAACAGCTGCTGAATTTATAAAATATTTAAAGAAAATTATTAAGCCCAACAAAATTATTGTTGGATCAGATTTTAAATTTGGATCTGATTTTAAAGATGTTAAATATCTTAAAAAACATTTCAATGTTATAGCAGTTAATAAAAATAAAAAATATTCAACAACAGAAATTAAACAAAAACTTCTTAAGAATAAAGTTACTTCTGCTCAAAATGATTTATTTATAAAATTTAATCTAGAAGGAACAGTTGTTAAATGCAAACAATTAGGTAGAAAATTAGGTTATCACACAGCTAATATATATAGAGATAAAGAATTAATGCATTTGCCAGAAGGGGTTTATTATGGAGATTGTTTTTTAGCAATCAATAACAAAACTAAACACTATAAGGCTTCAGGAACGATTAGAAATGATCTAAACAACAAGCAGTTAATAGAAATTCATATCATAAATCATTTATTACCTGAATTTTATGGCAGCCATATTTCATTTACTCCTACAAAATATATTAATAAAATTCAAAAAGCTAAATCCTTAAATGATTTAAAAAAAATCATCAAAAATAATTTTATTAAAATAAAGAAACTAACTAATAAATAATTCAATCTATTGGTATAATTTTGATATGGCGGCTATGGCGAAGCTGGCTAACGCACCTGACTGTGACTCAGGCATACATGGGTTCAAGTCCCATTAGCCGCCCCAATTATAAATTTACAAAAAAACAAGCATGGGTACTACACATTTGTGTGGTTGAGAAATACCATTGCACCTGATAAAGTTAATACTTGCGAAGGAAGTTTGTTTTAAAACATAAGTCTTCTTTTGTAGTAACAAAAGGAGACTTTTTATATGACAAATTATGAAAACAATAAATATAAATCTAAAGTATTTAATATCGCTCTAATGGGCATATTAATTGCTTTGTGTTTAATATTTAAAGGAATTTTTAATTTTTTTCCGATAGTTAATGGATATGGGTTATCAGTTTATATTTCTATATATGTCTTAGGAATAATATGCATTCAAACACATAAGTATAAATGGACATTTGTTTTATTAACTCCATTAGTATTATTGTTGATACCAAGTGGAGCAATTAACTTCTGGGATTCATTAATGGAATATGTTTTGCCTCTTTATGTATTTTTCCCTATTGTTTATTTTCCGGGTATAATAACATTATTGACAAAGAAGGTCAATGGTAATAAAAACAAACTAATTATTGAATTAGTTTCTCTTACAATTTTAATTTTAATTTTATTTACTATTAAACTTGTAATACACATAGCTGCTGGTGCCATATGGTACACAAATGGTAATTGATATGCATCATTGGTAATTAACATAGAAATAATATATATTGATTTTGCAGTCTGCGCACCCATAGTTCTATTGTGTTATCCTTCTTTAAAAAGATTAATAAATAATTTTTATGGAATTGAAAAAAGACAAGAAGATAGCGATACATGCATACAAGTTTAACGGTTGACTATATAGAACTTGAGAGTTTCCTCAAGTGGTTGAAGAAACTGATGAATATGTTTGTGTAAGTAATCAAGGAGCTAGAATAATCACAAACAGAATTGGTAGTGATAGACACTACAAATCAAAAGTGGTTGAACCTTCACTTTGGTATTTTTTTAAGAACGAATGATTTAATCTTATTTACCAACAAAGATCAAATCATATGAGAGTTTATATTAATATAGCTAGTCCATACATATATGAACAAGATACAATTAAATATATTGACTTTGATATAGATTTTACAAATAATGCTTTTGAAAAAAAGCATGCATTAAGAAAAATAGATATTAATGAATTTGAATATCATTCAAAATTATTAAATTATCCGAATGCTTTAAAAAATAAGATAATCATAACAGCACATAATATTGAACAAAAGTTCATTAATGGAGAATTAGACAAATATTTTAATAATAATTTATTAAATAAATCAGGAGAAAAATACAATGCAAAAAAAAGATTATTACAAGGAAAGAATAAACAAAATAAATCTGTGTATAGATCAAAAGAAATATAAAGAGGCTTTAGAGATGGTTTCTGAAGATATTTCTTCACCATATATTCCATCTGAATATTTGGAACATTTTGAAACTTTATATAGTTCTTTATACCAAAAAGTTAACATTGAAAATATTCAAAATAAATATAACAAAATGTCTAAGATTGAGTTATTAACTAAAGCATACGATGGAAGAAATCTTAATATTAATGTTTTGAGTTTCTTTTTAGCAAAATATGGTAAAGAATTAGAACAAGTTCATTTCTTTATCATTGAAGAAATTTTTATGAATCCTAACATTAGCAATGATGTTAAGATTTTTGCATTAGCTCAAGTGAAAGCAGCAGAAATAGATCATGATTTCTCATTTTTTAATAATTTAACAAACGAAAAATTCGTTGTTAGCACAATGTCTAATTTTGAATTTGAAGAAGATTTGAAATACAAAAGAATCTTGAATAAATTAGAAGATAATTTTTTAAAGACTCCGTCTTTATATCCACTAGCAAAGCATATTATGCAAATGTGTTATGAATATTACTTTGGTAGTGAAATAAATTATTCAGAAAAAGAATTAATTGATAAAACAACAGATTACATTAATTGTTTTTTTGAAGATAGAGAACAACCAGATAAAGAATTTGTTGACTGAGTAAATAATTTATTAACTTTTAAGAAGTTAAAAAACTAGCGAAGAAATTAGACTAAATCCTAGGATAAAAACAATAACAATTGTAGATAGTAACCCAGTAACAACACCGTTGTGTGTTGCTATTTTTTTTCTACTAGCTAACATCATTAAGAAATATATACCTAACACCATTGGTATTCAATACTGTAATCTTATTGCATTAATATAAATATCACTTTGGTGTTCAGTTTGCAAATAGTTATTAAAGAAATCTTTAAACAATGGTTCTCTATAGATTGAATCTACATAAAACATAAATGATGAGTTAGTTAAACCGCTACCAACTAATGTTGAAAAACCTAGAGTGTATTGCTTTCTTTTAAACATAAAAATCATTGTTAATGTTTCTGGTAAAGCTGTAGGAATACTTAAAATTACACTAGCTGCAGATTGTGTAGGAATATTAAACACTTCAGACATTTTATCTACTGAAGCTGAATTTGCATAAGCAAATCAGCATAGTCCTAAAGAAAATATTATGAATAAAATTCATAAAGTAAAAATATTAAATTTAGAGAAAAAGTTATCTCCTTGCATAGGCTCACTAACTTGATTCTTATCCAATAATGTTCAAACTAAGAAACCTAATCAAAGAACAAAAGGAACAATTGAAATAAGAGAAATATTTCAACCTGGAATATAACAATATTTTCCTACATCAGGGATCAATACAAACAAACAAAATAAAGCGTAAAATCCTACCAAACAATCAATTAAAACTTTGTTATGGATGCTAATTTTATATAAACATTGTTTATAAATATCATTTATAGTGTTATTTTTTTTCTGTTTATTTTTACGAGACTGATAAACAAAAAAAGAAACCATAACTACAGATAATAAAAATATCTGAATGGTATTAGAGCCAGTTTCATTGTATATAGCAAATAATGGCTCATTACTACATGCTCCATATATACTAGAGATTAATTCAGGAATAGAAGTAACTAATGACATTACTATTCCTCCTAAAAATACTTTAGAAATTTTACTTTTTGATCCAATACATTCAAGGACCATTGATAACAACTTTGCTGTTATAAATACACAAAAAGAAAATAATAAAAATCAGAAGATTATTCATCAACCATTAAATCAATCAGAGTTAATTCAATCAAAAAATGCCATTTTCTCAGAAAAACAAATTATAGATTATTTAAAATAAATTATAAAAATAATAATTTTTAGGTTATTATTATGGTATACAAATAAAATATCCAGAAGGATGTTGGGAAACCAACTCCTTCTTTTAATCAAAGGAGAGAAAAAAATGAGCAATTTTAATATTGAATTAATAAATAACATCAAGATGATTTCTGATGAAAAAAGAATTCCAAGAGATTCTGTTGCAGATGCATTAAAAGATGCAATTACAAAAGCATATGTAAAAGAATTTCCTGAAACTATAGTAGAAGTTTTAGTTGATATTGATAACAAAACTCTTGATGTAAACCAAATTCTTAAGGTTGTTGAACCTTATGATGACTTTAATGATTATTGTGAAATCTTATTAGATGACGCAAAAACTATTAGTCCAGATGCTAAAGTAGGTGATGAAATTAAAAAACCTATTGATCTATCTAAGTTAAATAGAGCAGTAGTAGCTCACATTTTACAAATTTTTAAGAGTAATATCACTATTAGAACAAATTCACAAGCTTATAAAGAATGAAAAGATAAACTTGGTACTGTTATTCAAGCTGAAGTTGAAAAAATCGATTCACGTAGTGGATTTGTTATTGTTGATTTAGGAACTACTTTTGGTTTCTTATCAAATAACGAAAAGATTCCTGGTGAATTATTAAATCCAGGTCAAACTTATAGTTTCTACATCAAAGATGTAAAAGAACAATCAAAAGGATGACCAATTATTTTATCTCGTGGAGATGTAGGATTAGTAAAATACTATTTGAATTTACAAATTCCTGAAATTCAAGAAAATTTAATTGAAATTAAGGACATTGCTAGAATTGCAGGATTTAAAACTAAGATTTCTGTAATTAGTCATAGACCTGGTATTGAAGCCGCTGGTACAGTAATTGGTGTTAGAGGAAGCAGAATTAAAACTATTTCTGAACAAATCAATAATGAAAAAATTGAAGTTATTGAATATTCAGATGATTTCTCTAAATATATTATCAATGTATGTTCACCAGCTGAAATAGCTGGATTCAAATTAACTGAACCAAAAGATCAAACAGGCAGACGTAATGTAATTTTGGTATGTAAACCAGAAAAACTTGCATTATTAATTGGTAAATTTGGTAACAACGTTAAATTGATTTCAAAAATGTTAAATGCAGATATTGAAGTTAAGACTATTAGAGATATGGGTGAGGAAGGGTTAGATTACACTCGTGTTGATATGAAATCATTTAAACAACGTACATTCGATGATACGTTCAAGAAATATAGAACAAACAATGATGTTTTATCTTCATTTGATACTTCATCACTTGATCTATCTGAATTGAATAAATTTAATAACCCTAATAAAATAGCTAAAAGTCAAATAGCTGAACAATCTAAAGAAAACACTGAAGAAGATAAGTAATTATCTTTTTCAGTCCTTTTATTCTAAAACAAAGGAGGAAATATGAAAAAGAATAATTTTAAAAAACAAGATACAAGACAAAATATTGATCTTAAGTCACAATTTAAAAAAGTAGATACTGGAATTAAAAATGGTGTCTTTGTTTTTTCGTCTCCTCTTACTGTTGATGAATTCTCAAAAAAAATTAATAAACCTGCTTCTGAAATTTTAAAGCACTTTTTCTTACAAGGAAAAATGTTAAATTTAAATGCTTTGTTAACAGAAGAACAAATTGGTGAATTATGTTTAGAATTTAACTTTGATTTTCAAAAACAAGTTGCAGTTGATGAAACTAATGTTTTAACTAACATTCATATTAAAGATGATCCATCTAAGTTAAAATCACGTCCACCTGTTGTTACTATTATGGGTCATGTTGATCATGGTAAAACAACTTTATTAGATTACATTCGTAAAACTCATGTAGTTTCTGGAGAAGCTGGTGGTATTACACAACATATTGGTGCTTATCAAGTTGAATACAACAAACAAAAAATTACATTTATTGATACTCCTGGGCACGAAGCGTTTACTGAAATGAGAGCTCGTGGGGCTAACGTTACAGATATTGTAATTTTAATTGTTGCTGCAGATGATGGAATTAAGCCACAAACTGAAGAAGCAATTGATCATGCTAAAGCAGCAGGTGTTCCGATTATTGTATTTATCAATAAGATTGATAAACCACAAGCTAACCCGGATTTAGCTATGAGTCAATTAGCTGAAAAAGATTTAACAGCAGAAGAATGAGGTGGTAAGACAATTACTATTAAAGGTTCAGCTCTTAAGGGAACAAATGTTTCTGAATTGTTAGAAAACATTTTATTGTTAGCTGAAATGAATGATTATAAAGCTAATCCTGACAGATTAGCAACAGGTGTTGTTGTTGAATCTAAATTAGATAAAGGATTAGGTCCAGTAGCTACAGTATTAATTCAAAATGGTACATTGGCTAAAGGTGATTTTATTATCATCGGTGGAGTATACGGAAGAGTCAGAATTATGTTAGATGAAAATAACAAAGAAGTTAAAGTTGCTCTTCCATCTCAACCTGTTAAAGTTGTAGGTATCAATGATGTACCGAATGCTGGTGACCATTTCGTTGTAAGTACAAATGAAAGAGATATTAAAGAAATTGCAGCAAAAATTCAACAACATAAGAAACTTCAAAATTTCCAATATGAACAATCAATTTTAAAAGATTCTGAAGGAAAGAAGGTTTTAAATATTATTCTTAAAACTGATGTTCATGGTTCATTAGAAGCAATCAAAGGAATGTGCTCTAAAATTGATGTTCCAGGAACTAAATTAGGTTTAATTAGATCTGCAGTTGGTGGGATATCAGAATCAGATATTCAACTTGCAAAAGCTTCAAATGCATTAATTATTGGTTTTAATGTAAAACCATCAAGAAGCATTAAAGATATAGCTGATGCTCAAAAAGTACAAATTTATTTCTTTGATATTATTTATAAACTAAAAGAAGTATTAGAAAAATTACTTACTGGTACATTAGATCCAATTTATGTAGAACAAGAAACTGGAGAAGCTGAAGTAAAACAAATCTGAAGACACTCAGAAGTTGGTACTATTATTGGATGTTTAGTACAATCTGGTGAAATTAACCGTAATGATAAAGCTCGTGTATTAAGAGATGGAGTGGTTGTTTGTAAAACAGATATTTCATCAATGAAACATGTAAAAGATGTTGTTAACAAAGTTACATCAGGTATGGAATGTGGTATTGTATTAAGCAAATACAACGATCTTAAAGTAGGCGATGTTATTCAAACATATAAAATAGTTCAAAAAACATTAGGAGAATAATTATGTCATATGCAAATCATAAACATGAAAAGATTGAATCAGAAATTCTTAATAATTTAAATCATGCTCTTAAAAACACAGTTAATGACAAATTGTTGAGAATGGCTTGCTTTACACATGTAAAGTTACTTGATGATTTTTCAAAAATTATTGTTAGTGTTGATTATTATGATTCTAAGAAAGTTGATGAAGTAGTTGATCAATTAAATGTAGCTAAAGGAATTTTTAGAGATCAAATAGCTCACAATATGACAATCAGAAAAGTTCCAGAAATTTTATTTGAAAAGGATTTAACAATTCAAAATTCAATTAAAATTGATGAAATTTTAAATGGTATAAACAATAAAGACGGTAAATAGTATAATAAAAGATAATTATGGCTGATGATAAGAAAACAATCCTTACTATAGGAAATGAAAATGAAGCTAAAGATATAAACCAAAATGTTGGTAGTTTTTCTAGTGATGTAGTACCTGCTATTACTGAACCAGAAAAGAAACCTGAAGCTACAAAGAAAATTAAAACAGAACAAGTTAAAGAACAACCAGAAATTAATTTTGAAAAATTTACCAAAACAAAGAAAAGACGTTTCTTTAAAGAAAAAAGCGCTAAATCTTCATTTGGTGTTAAGGTTGAAACTTGATTGGCAAACAAAAAGAAACTTGGATTAATATGAGCAATCATTGCTGTATTGTTTATTGTTTTATATACATTCTCAATTTTCTTTATTGCTTATGGAAATAATGTTTTAAGCAACAGTGATAGTTCACCTCTTGCTCCTGGTTACCCTGGTATTTCATTTAACCAGATGTTACAAGCTGGCATTGCTATGTCTTATATTGTCATTATTTTATTAGCGTTACCAATTGTTTACTTAATCATTTCATGATTTGTTGGAATTAATGGTGTTTATTATTCAAGACTATACCATTATGTCTTCTGAAGCATAATTTTATTTTGCTTAGTGTTATTTGTAATTAATTCAATTTGTTGTTGAATTCCATTTGGTGAGTTCTGAAGCTTCCACAAATACGTTCCAAAAACTTTATAGTTTAGAATTGTATTTTATTAATAAATCTTTTTTAGCAGATTCATCAAATCATAAGCTAGATTGCTTACCGTTTAATAAAGCTACAAGAAAGTTCTCATAACTCATTGAGAACTTTTTATTTTTATAAAAATTTTTTTCTAAGAATGATTTTATATAAGTTCTTTCTGTTTTACCATCAATTGGACAATCTCTTTTAATAATTGGAATATTTTGTTTTTTAGCTTCTCTAATTAAACTTTTTTCTCTTAACAAGCAAAAAGGTCTAATTAAAGTCATATCGGTACGATCAAAGTAATTTTTTGGATTAAACGTTGCAATTCTTCCTTCATGAATCATATTCATGAATAAAGTTTCTATTGCATCATCCACATGATGCGCCATAGCAATTTTATTACATTTAAGTTTTTTAGCTTCTTTAACTAATATTGCTTTTTTTAATTTAGCACATAAAGAACATTGAATTACTCCTTTTTTCTTTTTAGCAAGTAAAATTTCATTCATATTAGATTCAACAGTTTTAAAGTTTACCTTCTTATTTTTCATGAATTTTTTATATTTAGAATAATCAATATCTTTGTAAAGATTCATTTTTATATGAACTCCATAAATCTTAATATTTCACCCATACTTATTCTTTACATATTGTTTGTATAAATTAAGAGCTAATAGCAATAAAGACGAATCTTTACCACATGAAACACCAACACAAATTTTGTCACCATCTTCAATAAGACTAAAGACTTTGTTTGACTTTATAATTTCGCCTACCAACTCTCTCATATTATTTAAAATTATAATATTTATATTATTTGCATGGAAATTAAACAAAAAGTATTTTGTGTTGATAAACCTATTAATTGAACAAGTAATGATGTTGTTCAATTTATTAAACACAAATACAAATTTAAAAAAGTTGGACATGCAGGAACATTAGATCCGTTAGCTACTGGCGTATTGGTCCTTGGTGTTAATAAAGGAACTAAAGAATTATCTACATTAATTCAAGATGATAAAACATATGTTGCTGATATTATATTTGGAATTGAAACAACAACATATGATGCAGAAGGACAAATAATAAAAGAAATTGATGCATCCAAGATTCGTGTTGAACAAATTGAAGAGGTGATTAAGAATAAATTCTTAAATGACTATAAACAATTTCCGCCAATATATTCTGCTATTAAAGTAAATGGTAAGAAGTTATATGATTATGCTAGAAACAATAAACAAGTTGAAATTAAACCAAGAGATGTTAAATTGTTTTCATACAAAATTATTAAATATATAAACAACACTTTAACTATTGAGCTAAAGGTTAGCAAAGGTTTTTACATTCGTAGTTTTGCACATGACTTAGGGTTGGCACTTAATAATCATGGATACATTAGCGCACTAAAAAGAATAAAATCAGGAACATTCGAATTAAAAGATTGTTTACCAATTGAATTTAACTAAAACTATTGTAAAATTTTTGAAAAAAATTAAACAAATTTTAAACAAATTTGAAACAAGTTTTTCTTTGTTTTATTCTATATTATTTTTAATATGGAAATAACAAGACAAAATTCTCCAAATGAATGTGGTGTTTGTGTAATAAATAGTTTTGTAAAACACTTTTATAACAACTCAAATAAATTTGAAGTTCTTAATGCTGCAAATATTAGTGAAAATGGTTTGAGTATTTTTGATTTTGAAAATTTAGGACAAAAATTTGGGTTATTTATTGAAAGCTATGAATGTGAATGAAGTGAGTTTGTAGAACTTAAAAACAATAAATATTATGGAATGCTGATTAATAAGAATCAGGGAATGCACTACATTATTGTTTACAAAAAGAAAGATTGTTTAAAAATCTATGATTCTGATTCTGGAATATTCGAACTACAATATAACCAATTTAAAGAAAAGTTTGCAGGCATTATTTTTGATGTATCTAAATCAAAAGTAAATATTAAATATAAAAGCCAAAAAATAGATTTGCAAAATATTGATCTAAAATATTTTGCTGTTACATTAGGTATTCACATTTTAATAATTGGATTATCAACATTATTTGCAAATGTATTTAATTGAACATTAAATATGTCTGTTTATGGAAAATCAACATCAAATTTGGTTAGTCTATGTTTTATTTTCTTATTAATTGGAGGATTAAATTTGTTGTTAAGCTATTTTCTTAAACAATATTCACTTATTAGATTTAAACAAAATTTTAGATATTTAAATTATCAATTATTGAACAGATTAAAACATAAAACAGGTCATTTTATTAACAAGATTGAGTTAAGTTCTATTTATATAGTTGATTCATCAATAGTTTCAATATGCGGGTATTTAACTTATGAAATACCTACATTAATTACCGATTTAATAATGTGTGTTATTACAATAATAATTCTTTCGTTTATTAAACCAATGTTTATAGTGTTCTGCATTGTTGTTTTGTTAATAAAATCTGTGTTTGGTGTAGTAACATACAATTTTAAAGAACACAATATTAATGTATCAATCAAGAATAGTAATATATCAAACAATATTTCAGCTGAAATTATTAATTCGATAAGTAAAGAGGAAAACCAAGAATTATTGAATTTTAATTTAAATAAATTAAGATGTAATATTACAGAGTTTGAAAAAATCTATACAAAGAAAACTTCCTTTGAAAATTTTACATTTAACTTTGAATCATTTTTTACAAATGTCACTTACATATTAACAATAGGTTTTGGTGCCTATTATTTAATTAATGATAAATTTAATATTGGTCTATTAACTTTTATTATTAGTTTATTAGGAATGTTTTCTACATCTGTTCAAGATGTTTGCCTATTTCCGTCTAAACAAAAAGAGTATAAAAAAATGGCTGCAATTTATTGAAACATTATTAATATTGCCAATGGAATAAAAGATTCATCAATTAACAGAATTGAAGATGTAAATGCACTTTATTTTTTTAATGCGAATACAACATATTGTATTAAAAGAAATGAAAATATTAAATCACATTTTAAAATAAGTTTAGATACTTTTTTAGGAATAAATAAACCTAATAAACAAAATTCATTTTATTTTAAAGATAATTTTATTAAGATTAATCCTGATAGTAAGATTCCAGCAGAATGTTTACTTAAGACAAACATAATGGTCTTTAAAGATTTATTATCATATTTTAATATAAATTTAATGAAAACATCTTTTACAATTCGTGAACAACAGATTATTAATTTTATGTTTGCTTATATTCAATCATCAAAGATTATTTGTTTTAACGATTGTTTTAGATATTTAACTAAAGAACAAAAAGAATATATTGATAAATTAATTAAAGAAAAAGTGTCAAAAGAAAATTTCGTCTTCTATATAAATGATTAAATATATTTATAATATTTAATACAAATGCAAAATCCTAATAAGTTTGATCATAAAAAAGTAATTGAAGGTATTTACGATTTTTGAAAGAAAAATAATTTTTTTGAAGACCATAATTCTTCAAAAAAACCCTTTTCAATTATTTTACCACCACCAAACGTTACTGGACACTTACATTTAGGGCACGCATGAGACGGTTATTTACAGGATACTATTATTAGATATAAAAAACTTAAAGGATTTGATACTATTTGAATTCCTGGAACTGATCATGCAGGTATTGCTACTCAAACTAAATATGAAAAGTTACTTAATTCTAAAGGAATTAAAAAAGAAAATTTAAGTGAACAAGATTTTGTAAACCAAATTTTTAAATGATCAAAAGAACAAGCTCAATACATTAGAAATCAATGAGCAACGATGGGTTTTGCTCTTTCTTATCAAAATGAAATTTTTACTTTAGATGGTTTTATTAAAAAACTTGTTAGAAAGACATTTGTTAACTTATATAAAAATGGTTTAATTTATCAAGATTACAAATTAGTTAATTGAGATGTTAAACTACAAACTGCTATTTCTGATATAGAAACAATTTATAAACCAACTCATTCTAAGTTATATTATTTCAAGTATTGTTTAGCAACAGATCAATCAAAATATTTACCAATTGCAACCACACGTCCAGAAACGATGTTTGTTGATACTCATGTTTTTGTTAATCCAAAAGACAAAAGATATTTATCTTTTATTGGGAAAGAAGTAATAAATCCTATTAATAATCAAAAACTTAAAGTATTAACTGATTCATATATTGATATTAAATTTGGTACAGGTGCAATGAAATGCACACCGGCACATGATTTAAATGATTATGAACTAGCTAAGAAACACAATATTAAGGATTATCATTCAGTAATTGATAATGATGGTAAATTAAATGCATATGCGCAATCTGTTACAAAATCATTTAAATCATTAGATAGATTAGAAGCTCGTGAAAGTATTGTTAAAGAAATGGCTGATCGAGGCATGCTAATTAAAGCAGAAGAATATGATAATGAAGTAGGATATTCTGAAAGAACAGGAGAAGTTGTTGAACAATTATTATCTAAACAATGATTTGTTAAGATGAAACCAATTGTTAAACAATTGGCTGCCATTCAAAAGAAATCTAAAATTAAATATTCTTTTATTCCACCAAGATATAAGGCAACATTAAATCGATGGTTGACAAACATTAATGATTGATGTATTAGTCGTCAATTGGTTTGGGGACACCAATTGCCTGTTTGGTATAAAAAGAATTCTAATAAGATTTATGTTGGTGAACAACAACCAAAAGATATAGAAAATTATGCTCAAGAAAAGGGTGTATTAGACACATGATTTTCTTCTGCATTATGACCAATTGCTTGTACATTTGAGAATAATATAGAACTTAAAAAGTTCTATCCTATTTCTATTTTGGTAACTGGATATGATATTTTATTTTTCTGAGTTGCCAGAATGTTGTTTCAATGTTCATATCTAACTAACTCTATTCCTATTAACAAGGTTTTATTACATGGTTTAATTAGAGATTCACAAAACAGAAAAATGTCTAAATCACTAAACAATGGTATTGATCCAATGGATGTAATAGAAAAATATGGTTCAGACGCGTTAAGGATATTCTTAACATCTACTGTAAGTCTTGGTGAAGATTTAAGATATGATGAAGAAAAAATTAATTATTATGATAATTTCTTCAACAAAATTTGAAATGCAAAAAACTTTATTAGTTTTAACAAAACTAACAAAATTGAAAAAACTGTTAAATTTAATTTAATTAATTCTTGAATTCTTTCACAATTTAACAATTATTTAGAAAAGATTTCTAAGAACATGGATAAATACAATTTTGTTGTAGCTAACAAATATTTAGTTGAATTTATTTGAGATATATTCTGCAATCAATATATTGAATTCTCAAAACCATTGTTCAATGATGATAAATACAAAGATGAAACCATTTGAACAATTAATTACATTTTCAAAAATATTTTGATAATTTTACACCCACACGCTCCATTCTTAACTGAGAATATTTATCAAAATATTTATAAAGACAAAGAATCTATTCTTTGTGAGAGTTGACCAACTAAGCTTAAATCTACATTAAAAAAGAATGAAATTAATATTTTTATTCAAGTCTTTAATTTAGTTAAAGAATTAAGAATTAAACACTCCATTTCTAAATCAAACATTATTGAATTAAATATTTTAACTACCAAAAGATTAAACTTAAATTTAATTTCTGAATTCTTAAATAAATTTAATATTAAGATTAATTCAATATCAAAGGTAAGAAAAAATCTTGATTGAGATTTAATTACTGTTGGTGATATTGCAGTTGAATTCAAAAATGTTTTTGTAAATAAAGAGAAACTATTAACTGATTTAAAACGTAAATTAGAATCATTAGAATTAGAACTTGATAGATCAAAAAAAATTCTTTCTAACAAAAACTTTTTAGCAAAAGCACCTAAAGAAAAGATTCAAATTGAACAAAAAAAATATGAGTCTTATAAAACTCAATTTGAACAAATTAAAGAAGAAATTGCTAAGCTTAAATAAAAAATACTAGGTTTCCCTAGTACTTTATTAATTTAAATGGCGCGCTCGAAGAGATTCGAACTCCCGACAACAGGCTTAGAAGGCATGTGCTCTATCCAACTGAGCTACGAGCGCACATTAGAATAAGTTTATTATATTATAAAGGGTGTTATTCTTATCACATATAGAATATATAATTATTTAGTAATGAGAGCAATTGGTTTAGATTTAGGGACTAAAACATTAGGTATAGCAATTACAGATTCTTTAAAAATAATCGCTACAGGATTAGAAAATTTTGAGTATTCAAATTGAGACCTTAATATTTGTGTTAATAAGATTAAGCAAATATTTGAAAAGTATTCTAATGATATTGATACTATAGTTTTAGGTAAACCTAAGCGTTCTAATGATAAACCATCTGAAATGACTTTGTTAAGTGATGAGTTTAAAAGAATCTTAGAACAAAATTTTAAGAATGTTAAAGTAGTTCAATGGAACGAAGCTTATTCTACTATTAATACAACTGAAATGTTAAAATATCAAGCAGGGTTAAAAGCTAGTAAGATTAAAAAAATTAAAGATAAAATGTCAGCTGTATATATTTTGCAAGATTATTTAGATAATGGATTTTAATGAGTTAAAAACTTTGTGTATAAAGAATAACATTCCTATTATTAGGGATGAAACTTTTAAATTTATTAAAAATAAAATACTTAAAAATAACTATTCATCTATTTTAGAAATCGGGACTGCATATGGTTATTCTTCATTGTTGTTTTCAGAAATAGATTGTGTTACTAAAATAGTAACAATAGAAAAAAATGAATCTAATTATGCAATTGCAAAGCAAATTGTAAATGACAAAATCACTTTTTTATTAGCAGATGCATTTACATTTGAATGTAAAGAAAAATTTGATTTAATTTTTTTAGACGCATGTAAATCTAATCAAGAAATATTGGTTAATAAATATTTAAATAATTTAAATGAGAAAGGATTAATGGTTATTGATAACATTTTTCTAAAAAAATTTGCTAATCAGCAAAATCTTGATCGTCAAAAAACTAGATTGATTCAAAAGGTCCGTCAATTTCATGACTGGTTATTGCAACAAAAAAAATTTAACGTCCAAATCATAGATTTGGATGATGGTATTGCGTTAATTACTAAAAATTAATATATTTATTTCTTTTTAATAATTCATCAAGAGTAACATTTGTTTCGTTGTGCCCAGTTAATACTCTTAAAGATTTATCAAATTTTTTAATTTGTTGAATACTTTGAAGTAATTGTCTTGGATTTCCTGTAGGCAAATCCATTCTTCCGACGCTGTCTATAAAAATTGTGTCTCCAGTAAAAACATATCCCTCTCAAAAAATGCAAATTCCACCAATTGTATGTCCTGGTGTATGAAATATATTAAGTTTTATTTTTCCTAATTCAAGAGTTTTTCCATTAAAAAATTTAATGCTAGAAGGAAGAATGAAATTTTCAACATTAAATAAATCATTTAAATTGTGTTGAAGAATTACATCTCTTTCTTTCTCATAAACATATAAAGAAGTATTGTAATTTTTTAATAAAAAATTAGCTGTAGCAAAATGATCATAATGACCATGAGTTAAAATAATACCTAATAACTTTAAGTTGTTTTTAGTAATGTACTCATTAATTTCATCGGCTGCAAAAGAAGGATCGACAACTACACATTCATTATCATAGATAATGAGATAAGAATTGTTTTGCATTTCTTTACTATTAAAAATTGCAATGTCTTTTTTCATAAAAAATTAATCAACTTTAATTTCTCTTTTTTTGTGAGGAAGTTTAGTTGCAACTGTAATACCGTATGCACCTTTTCTTGTGTGAGCTAATACAATGGTTGGCACCCATCTTATAAGGATTTTTTCTTTAGGATAATTAAATGCTTTAGAAACAGAATTTACAATAAATTCTTTTTTAGCATCTTCGTAACCTGAATAATAAATGCCCAAATGCTCAATATCGTTATTAGATAAAATTTTGTTGTAATCTTTATTGATGCAATCAATTATCTTAGCAACAGCATCTTGATAGTTTTTTGACATACCTGCTCTTTGATTTTTAGTATCAAGTAAAATAATTGGTTTTAATTTAAGCATTTTAATAATCTTAACAATACCAGCTGTTACTCTGCCACCTCTTAATAAATCAGTAATATCTTCACATGAGAAGTATGTATCAGTATTTAAATAATAATCTTCACATTTTTTAACAATTTCTTTTGGTTCTTTGTTAGTCTTTATTAAATCAATAAGTTTGTATAAAACAAATTCAGATGCTAAAGCGGCACCTGTTGATTTAATAACAAAGAATTTTCCTGGATGATCTTCTTCAATCATTCTAGCTTGGTTTCATTGACTAGACAAACCGTGAGAAATAGGAATGAAATAAACAACATCATATTCATCTAGAGCATCTTCAATAGTAGTCATTAGGACACCTAAAGGAGTTGCGCTTGTTCTAAATTTATTACCATTCGCAATTTCTTTAAATAAAATATTCGGGTTCATGCTTGTTCCATCATCCGAATAAACTTGATTATTCATATCAGATAATGATAAAGGAATAACACTAATGTTATTCTTCTTTAAAAATTCTTTATCAAATGTAGATGATGAATCTATGAAGATTTTAACTTTTTTATTCATTTTTATTAACCTATGTTCTAATTATATATAATAGTAAAAATAACATTATATGATTAATAAAGTAATTATTGAGGGTGATGTTGTAAGAAGTGCATGAGACAAAACTGCTAAAAACAGTTTCTTTATTACACTAAAACAAGAAAGAAAATTTGGTCAATTTTCATGAAGCAGTTATTTTTCATCCTATTGCAACAATCCTTTAGCTACTCAATTAGCTAAATTAGTTGAAGAAAATAAAGACCTTCATATTACGGTTGAGGGTAGACTTCGTACGTACCATTCAAAAAAAACTAATGAATGAAAAACTACCATCTTAATTGAAAAGATTCTTGACAACTCTTCAGATAAAGCATCTGAAACAAAATAATTTTACTTATGGAAAATATTAATAGCGCCAAGATATCGGGAGTCATTTCTGATATTAGGCATAGTCAAAATAATACATACTTTGTTTCTTTAAAACAACAAGTGTTATATAACAATGAATTACGCCCTATCACATTTGAGGTAGCAATTTTTCCTGAACACCAAGAAATAATTGATAAATTACAAATGAATGCCACGGTTATTTTCGAAGGTACCATAACGGTGTTTAAACTTCGAAAATATGGTATTTATAAACAAGTTATCAATGCTTCTAAAATTGAAATAATTAAATAAAATAAGGAAAGGTACAACAATGGAAATTAATAAAAATTTAAATAAACTAGCAAGCTTACTATTAGCTAAATCCATTAAAGATTTATATCCTAATGCAATATTAGGAGATTTTAAAATCAATGAAGATGGTTTTGCATATGGAATAAACTTTAATGGAGAAGCATTTGGTGCTAGTCAATTCAATAAAGTAAAAAAACAAATGCAAAAAAATATTGATCGTGCTTATAAGATTGAATATGAATCAATTAGTAAAGAAGCAGCAAAACAAATGTTTGCTGGAAACAAATATAAACTTGAATTAATTGATGATGCAAATAGTAATATCAACATTTGCAGATTCGGTAATGATTTTGTTGATATTTGCGAAAATTTATCTATTGACAAACTATCAACAATTAAAGCAATTGAACTAAATAATGTTTCAGGTTATTACTGAAAAGGTTCTTCAAATAATGACCAATTAATTATGGTTCACGGAATGGCTTTTGATTCTCAATCATCATTAGAACAATTTAAAAAAGAATTACAAGATCGTTCTGAAAGAGACCATAGAAAGATTGGTAAAGATCTTGAATTATTCACATTTGATGAAATTGTAGGACAAGGTCTACCAATTTGGTTACCAAATGGCCAATCAATTAAATCTGAAATTGAAAATTATATTCTTAATTTATTAAGACAATATGGGTTTCAAATTGTTTCTACTCCAGTATTAGGTTCAAAGAAACTGTATGAGACTTCAGGACATTGATTTCACTATCGTGAAAACATGTTTACTCCAGTAGAAGTAGACAATGAAACTTTAGTATTACGTCCTATGACATGTCCTCATCATTTAACATGTTACAAATATAGACCACGTTCATATCGTGAATTACCTTTTAGAATTGGTGAATTCGCATTTCTTCATAGATATGAAGCTTCAGGTGGTTTGATTGGTCTTGAAAGAGTAAGACAACTTCAATTAGTAGACACTCATATATTATGTACTCCATCACAAATGAAGTCAGAAATTAAGAACTGTTACAAGATTATTAAAGAAGTTTACAAAACTTTTGGCTTGACTGTTCACGGTGTTGATTTATCGTTGCATGATCCAAAAAATACTGAAAAGTTTTTTGATAATCCAAAAATGTGAGCACACGCCGAAAAACAATTAAGAGGCGTGTTAAAATCAATGAAGATTCCTTATAAGGAAATGGTTGGTGAAGCAGCGTTTTATGGACCAAAAATTGACTTCCAATTCAAAACTGTATTAGGAAAAATTATTACAGTTTCAACAATTCAATTAGACTTTTTATTACCAGAAAGATTTAAACTTGAATACAAAGATTCTGATGGACAAGTTAAAACTCCAATAATGATTCACTTAGGAAGTCTTGGTACTCTTGAAAGATTTGTTTCAGTATTACTTGAGCAAACTAAAGGTATATTACCTTTATGATTGTCTCCAGTTCAAGTTGAGGAAATCTTAGTAGATAACGAAAAGCATGCGAAATACGCTGAAAGAGTTGCTAATTTATTGAGAAAAAATGGCATTAGAGTTCATATTGATAACTCAGATGAAAGATTATCAAAGAAAATCTTTAATGCTCAAACTCATAAAACTCCATACCAAATTGTTATTGGTGATAATGAAGTTGCAAACAAAACAATCTCTTTTAGAGAATATGGTAAAACTGAATCTACAACTATTAAACCAAGCCAATTTGTTACACTTCTTAAGAAAAGAATTAAATCTAAAAAATAATGAGTAAAATTAATAACTTTTTTACAAAAATATATGTATTTGATATAAATCCAGGAAATGATGACGTCACAAAAGATGTCATAATGGGTAGATTATCTAAAATAATTAAAGTTATTGAACAAAACCAATTTGTTGTTTTAATTTCTCATAGTAGTTTAAGAGTACTTAAAAAAATTGTTAAAGATGCTAAGTTAAAACATTGTTATATTATCTCTGATAATGGAGCCAGAATTTATAATGCTGGTTCAGGTAAAATTCTATGAGAAAAAGCAATTGATGAAACCGCTGCATTAAGCATTTCTCGTATTGCTGCTACTAATGATCTTTTACAATTAGCTTCTTATAAAAATAATGAATTAATCTATTCCTTTGATCAATTAAGTACCCATGCATTTGCAAAAATGCATTACATCAATTTAATGACAACAAGCAATTTCCTAAATTACAAAGATCAAATTATTAAAAATAAAATTTATAGTTTTTTGTGTTTTCAACACAACACTTATGATTTTGAAAATATTTATTCTAATTTTTTAACTTTACAAGAGGATTTAAATATTAAATTAATTAAAATTTCAGAATCTTCTTTTCAAGCGTTCCATAAAGATGTTTGTAAATACAAATCTCTTATTAAAATTATGAAGCTAAAAAATATTACTGACTTCAAAAACGTTTATTACTATGGATTAAATAGTATTGATTTTGAATGTTATAACACTTTTAAAAATCATTTAATCTCAATATATGCATACTATGAAGCAAAGATGGTATCTAAAAATATATACACAGTTCCATACAATTCTATCTTAGATAGCTTGTTATTAACTTTTAAGAAAAACAATATAAATAAATTAAAGAGAAAAAATTCATTTAAAACTCCTGACACGCTTATTGATAATGTTGATGAAAAAATATTTAATACAGAAGAAATATCTATAGACCTTCAATAGGTCTTTTTCTTTTTATAATTTATGTATGAAACATAAATTACATATTGTTTTATTTGAACCTGAGATTCCAGAAAATACAGGCAACATTGCTAGAACATGTGTTGGGTTTGATGCTGTTTTACATTTAATTAGACCTTATGGTTTTTTTCTAGACAACAAAAAATTTAAGAGAAGTGGTGTAGATTATTGAGATCACTTAGAATTGATTGAACATGATTGTTTTGATGATTTTATTAATTCAATTAATAAAGATTCTGATCTATTTTTTATTACTAGATATGGTAAAAAACTTACTAGTCAAATAAAATTTAATTTTGACAATGATACATATATTGTATTTGGTAAAGAATCTACAGGAATTAATAAAGATATTTTAAAAAAATACTCAAATCATACTTATAGGATTCCTATAAGCATCAACACAAGAAGTCTTAACTTATCAAATTGTGCTGCAATGTTAACTTATGAATATGTAAAGTCTAACGATTTTAAAGGTTTAGAAAAAGCTGAGCCTTTTAAGAAAGGAATTTTATAATGAAAAATTTTGATGCAATTATCATTGGTGGAGGTCCATCTGGAATGTTTGCTGGTATTTATGGATATCAAAAGAAACTGAATTTATTATTAATTGAAAAAAAAGGATTTTTAGGCGGAACCCCTTTAACATATCCAGATAAACTTGTTTATGATTTTCCTTGCTTTAGTGAGATTAAAGCAAAAGATTTAATCAATAGATTAATTGATCAAATTACATTTAATACTAAAACAAAAATATTAACCAACACAATAATTGTTTCTTATTCTTATAAGAACAATGTGTTTGAAATCACTCTTTCTAATGATGAAACAATTACTGCTAACAATATCATTATTGCCTCTGGCAATATGATAGATATATTTAAAAACTTAGAGATTAATTCTAATAATAGAATTAATGTTAAAATTAATCAAGAAACAAATTTAAGTCATATTTATGCTATTGGTAATGTTTGTTATTATCAAGACAAGCCAAGTAGTATGTCAACAGCTATTGGAGAAGCAACTGTTGCAATACGTAGTATTGTGAATCAAAAGAAATAATGAAACAAAAGGTATTAGTAATTTTGGGGCCAACCTCAACTGGAAAAACAACTTTAGCTATTAAATTAGCTAAAGAGTTTAATGGTGAAATTATTAATGCTGATGCATTCCAAGTTTATAAAGAATTAAATATTGGAGTTAATAAACCGACATTAAATGAACAAAAACAAGCTAAATTCCATTTACTAAATGAAGTATCTATAAAAGATAAATGAGATATTAAAGAGTTTCAAGATAAGGCTTATAAATGTGTTGAAACGATTATTGCTAATAATCATTTACCAATCATTTGTGGTGGTTCATCAATGTATGTAGATACATTGATTAAAAATTATGATTTATCTAAGTCACCTCAAAGAACAAACACTTATGATCATCTAGATGCTAAACAGCTATATACAATGCTATCTAAATATGACAAAGAGTTAGCAGATAAAAATGTTGGTAATCATAAACGCCTTGCACGTGCCTTAGAAATAGCTACTAGCAGCGAATATGAATCTCATTTAGTGAAACCACCAATGTATGATTTTAAAATCATATTAACTTCTATTGAAGATAGAAAAGCTTTATATGATAAGATTAATTTTAAAGTAGATCAAATGATTAAAGAAGGGTGAGTTAATGAAGTAAAATCATTAATGAAGATTAATGATTTATCTTCTTTA
Source organism: uncultured Mycoplasmatota bacterium (assembly GCA_949517355.1). Lineage (GTDB taxonomy): Bacteria > Bacillota_I > Bacilli_A > Mycoplasmatales > Mycoplasmoidaceae > Malacoplasma_A. Next base: position 96,384 of record CATDIL010000001.1, on the reverse strand, counting down.
AATGCATTTAAAGCTATTGGATATCTTCAAATATACAATTCTATTGTTGATAAATCTAAATTGGATTTAGATTTAATCAAACAAAAATCTAGAAGATATGCTAAAAGACAAATTACTTGAAATAAAAATCATTATTCAGACTATATTTCATTTAATCAAAATAATTACAATGATGTTGTAGATAAAGTTAAAAAATGAATCAAGTAAGTCATTTGTATATTCATATTCCATTTTGCAAGCACATTTGTTGATATTGTGATTTTAAAAGAAGTTTATCTGATGATAAAACAAAATCACAATATGTTGATTTACTAATTAAAGAATTAAATGATAAATATAAAAATCATAAATTTAAGACTATATATGTTGGTGGGGGAACACCAAATTGTCTTAATCATGATTTGTATAGATTACTTAATGAATTAAGTAATCATTTACAAGATGATTATGAATTTACTATCGAATGTAATCCAGAGTTTATCACAGATAAACAAATAAAAGAATTTGTAAATTGCAAAGTAAATAGAATTTCATTAGGTGTGCAATCTACAAATGACAATATATTAAAACAAATTGGCAGAAAACACACTATAAAAGATGTAGAAAATGCTATTAATATTATTAAAAATAATATTGCTAATTTTAGCATTGATTTAATTTATGGATTCAATGAGCAAACTATAGAAGACATTCAAAAAGATTTTGAATTTATAAATAAATACAAAATACCTCATGTTTCATTCTATTCTTTAGAAATCAAAGACAATTCTATATATGGTAAAATGAATTATCATATTAATGATGTTGATATTGAAGATAAACTTAAATTTATCGAAAGAAAGTTTTCAGAATTAGGATATATAAGATATGAAGTAAGTAATTGATGTAAAGATCTATCACTTACATCAAAACACAATCTTGCTTATTGAAATTCAGCTGACTGAATAGGGATGGGTTATGGTGCCTTTGGTTTTCAAAATTTAGATTATTACAATGTTTCTGGCAGTAGTTTGAATTGGAGTGTTGAACATCACAAATTAAGAGAAGAAGAACTTTATCAACAAGTTTTTATTATGGGAGTTAGGACAATTTATGGCCTTGATCTTAACAATGAATTGCATAATAAGGCTTATCAATACTACAAAAACAAATTAGATAAAAAACAAATATCAATTAAAGACAATCATATAGTAGCAAAGAATTTAAATACTATTGATAACATATTGATTGATTTAATATAATTAAAAATGATGAAAAAACTTATATTTAAAACTCTATTAATTTGTTTAAGTGTTGCAATTGTTATTCCTATGTTCACAACAACATCTTGTGCAAGTCAAGAAGATGTTGTAAAAAAAATAATTGATATTGTTGAAAATCCGCAATCAGAATCAAAAGTAATTCGTGTTAGTCCGGCTGGATGTGTACCTAACTCTATTAATAAATATGCATATGACAATTATTTTTTTAATGATCGTTCAATTTTAAAGAATGAAATTGTTTATGATTGTTTTCATCTAATTAAAAAGAAGGGGCTTAAACTTAATAATGTTAACTATACAAAAGAAGATGAAAGTTTAATTGATTTATACAAAAATAACATTGTTGCATTATCTGCTAGTGTTTCACCTAATAACTCAATTACTGTTCATTCTTTTCCAGAATTAAAAAAAGATTCAATATCTGCTTCTTTTGAAGCTGCTTTGTTTATCGAATATATGAAAGATTACAAAGTGAATGATTCAAAAACAGTAGCTGCTGGAACAATTATTAATTGTATTCCTGAATTTTATGAACCAGAAATGGCGGTTTGTTATAAAACTACAGAAGATTGTCCAGAAGGCTATTATAAAAATCCTGAGCCTTATCAAACAAATGAAGCAAACAAATATAAGTGATGCCCTTTATATCCTTCGTTTAATCCTAATTTTGGAAAAACAGAAAAGACTTTTGGAGTTATTACAATTTTAGAACAACATACTTCAGTTCTTCCAATTACATTGGATTACATGATGGAAGACACTTACACTAACTACAAATTTAATACAGCACTAGCATTAAAATAAAAAAAGTTAGCACTTGGCTAACTTTTTTAAATATTTGTTAATTATCTTCTAGATTTCTTTGAAGACTTCTTAGCAGGTTTCTTAGCTACTTTTTTAGTTGCTTTTTTTGTACTTTTTTTAGCACAAGTGCATTTCTTTCCAGATTTGCATCCGCATTTGCAAGATTTCTTACCACATTTTTTAGGGGCAGATTTTGCTTTCTTAGTAGTCTTCTTAGAAGGTTTCTTAGCAGTTTTCTTTGCAGCCATTTTGTAAATCCTTTCTTTTTTATATATATGATATAGTATATCAAATAATATTTAAATATATAAAAATAATGAAAAACATCACATTTCTTTTTTATAAAAAAATTAGCACTCTTACCTATTTTGTGCTAAAATAGTATTATTAAGTAAAAATAAAAGGAGAAAAAAATATGGCAAAAGAAATTATTTTAGGTATAGACTTAGGTACTACAAATTCATGTGTGTCTATACTTGATGGTGACAAACCAAGAGTATTAGAAACACCAGAAGGAAAGAGAACTGTTCCTTCAGTTGTTTCTTACAAGAATGGTGAATTTATTGTTGGTGAAGCCGCAAAAAGACAAATGATTACCAACACTAACACTATTGCATCTATTAAGAGAAAGATAGGTACATCTGAAAAAGTTAAATTAGGTGAAAAGATGCTTACACCTGAAGAAGTATCTGCAAAAATCTTAGGTTACATTAAAGATTATGCTGAACAAAAGATTGGACATAAAGTGTCTAAAGCTGTTATTACTGTTCCTGCATATTTTAATGATGCTCAAAGAACAGCAACTAAAAATGCAGGTAAAATTGCTGGTTTACAAGTTGAACGTATTATCAATGAACCAACTGCTGCCGCATTAGCTTATGGTGCTGATAAAACAGATAAAGAACAAAAGATCTTAGTATATGACTTAGGTGGTGGTACATTTGACGTATCAGTGCTAGATATGGCTGATGGTTCTTTTGAAGTATTAGCTACAAGTGGTGATAACAACTTAGGTGGTGATGACTGAGACCAAAAAATTATTGATTGATTATTAGCAGAAATTAAATCTGAATATAATGTTGATTTATCAAAAGATAAAATGGCAATGCAAAGACTAAAAGAAGCTGCTGAAAAAGCTAAGATTGATTTATCAGGTCAAAAAGAAACTCAAATCTTATTACCTTATATTTCAATGACAGCTGAAGGACCTCTTAACGTTGAAAAAACATTGTCAAGAGCTAAATTTGAATCTTTGACTAAAGATTTATTAGATCGTACAATCGCTCCAGTAGAAGATGCTATTAAAGAATCAAAATTAACTAAAGATCAAATTGATCAAGTGTTATTAGTAGGTGGTTCATCAAGAATGCCTGCAGTTCAAGAATTAGTTAAAAAGTTAACATGTAAAACACCAAACAAAACTATTAACCCTGATGAAGTAGTTGCTATGGGTGCTGCAATCCAGGGTGGTGTATTAACTGGTGATGTTGATAACATCTTATTATTAGATGTTACCCCATTGACATTATCGATTGAAACAATGGGTGGTGTTGCTACTCCATTAATTAAGAGAAACACAACTATTCCAGTTTCAAAATCTCAAATCTTCTCTACAGCAGCAGACAATCAACCTGCAGTTGATGTACATGTAGTTCAAGGTGAACGTCCAATGGCTAGAGATAACAAATCTTTAGGTATGTTTAGTCTAAGTGGTATTGAACCGGCTCCTCGTGGTGTACCTCAAATTGAAATTACTTTTAATATCGATGCTAATGGTATTATGAGTGTTACAGCAAAAGATTTAAAGACAAATAAAGAAAACACTATTACTATTAAAGGTTCAACTAATTTGTCTGAAGATGAAATTAACCGTATGGTTAAAGAAGCTGAAGACAACAAAGAGGCTGATGCAAAAACCAAAGAAAAAGCTGACACAAAATATCGTGCTGAATCTTTAATTGCAACAATGGAAAATAGTATGAAAGATCCAAAAGCTGCAAACATTCCTGAAGAGCAAAAGAAACAAGCTCAACAACAAATCGATGAATTAAAAGATTTATTGAAAAACGAAAAATGAGATGAATTAAAAACAAGATTAGATGCTTTTGAACAAGCTGCTCAACAATTCGCTAACCAAAACAACCCTAACAACAATAAATAGTAAATTATTAAATTTATTTATAAAGCCAGGCAAAGCTTGGCTTTTTTTGTCTCTATTAATAATATTATTAATATAATAAGATAGACTAATATAACTAGCATGACTCAGCAGGTAGGGTTAATAATAGGTTTTGTTTTAATTGTTGGGGCGATTATATTTTCCTCAATTACTTTGGCATATTTGGTTGATTATTTAGAAAAGAAAACTAAATTATCAGCAGCATTTTTATCTGGAATAGTTTTTTCAATGATTAATTCATTCCCTGAATTTATAACAAGTATGCTATCATGTTTAGATGTTGGGTCTAATCATGATTCTATTTTTAGTAACTTAATGGGTGGAAACTTATTTATTTTATTTTCATTAGCAATAGTTACTTTAATATTTATTAAAAACTTTAATAAAAAGAAAGTTTTATTATCAAACGTTCTTGCGATCGGTGCATTAATTATTTGTTATTTATTAATTGCTTATGCATTGTTCTTCCCATATGATGTTCAATTTTATATTTCAGCTCAAGGGTTTTACAAAGGAAGTAATGATAAACATGATGGGTTCAATTTAATGTCATTGTTTATTATTATCATTTATGTTTTGATGTTTGTTTATTCAACTTTTATTGAAAAGAAAGATAAAGAAGATGATGGTGTTGCAACATTACCACGTTGATTAAGTAAAATTAATCTTAAGTTTGCTGTAACAATTTTCTGCAGTTTATCAGTTGCTTTAGTAGGTATTAGTGTTGGGTTATCATTTATCGATGAACAATTAGTTGCGATTTGATTTGGTGAAGAAAACAATGGATTTGGAGCATCATTACTATTAGGAATTCCGACTTCTATTCCTGAATTAATTTCTATTATTTCATTGTGTAAGATTAAAAACTATAATGCATCATTTCAAACAATCATTGGAAGTTCTTTATTTTCTATTTTTACATTGTGTCTTTGTGATGCTATCACAACTAAAATTACTGGTTGAACTATTTACACATATAATGCTGATCCTATTCAAACCGTCCATTTCTGAGAAAAAGATGAATCAAGCCTTATTTTTTGACCATTATTAATGTCTGTGATGTTTGTTCTTTATTTATGATTTTGCAAAATTAAGAAGCATAAAAGAACAGCAATTGCAGTTGTTTCTTCAATAAACGTTCTAATTTATGCAATTTATTTAATAATCGGATTTTATTTAATGACTACAAATGACAGTTCGGTATTATCATTATTTAATGATGCTCAAATACCAAATTGATCGCATCTTCATTATTACCATAATAATTTTTTCTCTCACCAATCTTTGAAAAACCTAAACTCTTATAGAATTTAATAGCTATTGAATTATTCTTGTTAACCTCTAAGAATATTTTTTTATATTGCTTTGCAATATGGTTGAATAGATTTGTAGCAAATTTTTTATTTTTATATTCTTCTCTTGTAGCGATCTTTAATAATTCATATTCTTCATTCAAGTCTATCCCAATAATATAGGAGATTAATTTATCTTTGATAAAGTTACCAACAATTAAATAATTTTTGTTGTCTAGAAGAAATTCAATATTTTTATATTGTTCAGAATCCTTGAAATTTTCTTTTTCAATTTCATAAATTTGAGCAACATTATTTTTATCTATTTTTTTGATCATAAATTGCTTCTTTTAAATATTTAGGAGTAATTTCATTTATTGTATTTGCTTTTTTAAAAATATTAGTTAAAGATAGTAAGTTATTAAAGACGTTAATGTCTTTGTAATTTTCATAAACTTTTAAATTTTTATATTTATTTTTAATTTGTTCTAATTGTGCATTAAACACAATTCTTGGTTGCAATAAACATTTTGTGTTTTTATAAACACTAACATAACTACGATTTGATTTAGCATCAATAATAGAAATTCCATTTAAATCTTTTAACTGAAAAGTTAATGTGTCAATTGTATAGACATTTATTTTTTTAATAATCATTCAACTTTTTGCGATTAGACATGACACTCTTTGTCCGGTAAAACTACCCGGACCATTAGTAATATAAATATTACTAATTTCATAACCTGAAGACAATTTTGCTATTTTTTCTACTACGATATCTGTTAGGTTATTATGAGTTAAACAAGAAGATTTTTTAACAATTTTACCATTATTAAAAATTGCTAAGTTACACGAAGCTTGTGATGTATCAATGAATAGATTGACTTTTTTATTATTCATATTTAATAACCGAGTTAAATGTATTATCGGGGACAGATTTAAATTCTAATAGTTCTTTTGTAATAGGGTGATAAAAAGATAAATGGTATGAATGAAGGAATTGATCATAATCTTTATATCCATCTTCATGGCCATATAAAGGATCATTTAAAACATTATGATGAATAAAATTCATATGAACTCTAATTTGGTGGGTTCTACCGGTTACAAGAGTGCATTCTATCAAAGATAATTCATTAGATTCTTTTAGTACTTTAATTATTGTTGTGGCATCTTTTGCTTTTGGATCGTCACTGACAACCATTTTAGTTGTATTTTTTTTACTTCTAATAATTGGACATTTAATAATTAGTGAGTCTTTTTTAAATTTACCATGAACAATAGTCAAATATTTTTTGGTTAATGTATTATTAGATATTTGATTAATCAACGAATTATACGCTTCTATGTTCTTGGCTACAACCATTAGTCCAGTGGTGTTTCTGTCTAATCTTTGAACTATTCCAGGGCGAGATTTATCTTCAAATTCATCTACATTAACTTTATGAATTAAATAGTCTACAACTGTGTTGTCTGTATCATATTTTGTATGATGAGTTAACATGTTTTTTGGTTTGTTTACAACAACAACAGAATCATCTTCATAGACGATTATTAATTTATGAACATCAGAGTTGATACAAATTTTATTCACATAAAAATTATAGTTTTTAATTGTTCTTTTTATCTATGAATAAAAAACCAAGACCCTTATAAGCCTTGGTTTTCTTTTAAAGAATAAGTTTTATTTTTTATTACTTTTCTTATTTTTTTTGAAAGGGTAAATGATTAATTCAACTAAACCTGTAAGAACTGATAATGCAGCACCTAAGCATACACCAACATCTGGAATGTTAAATATTGCTGGGAAGTTAATACCGTTAATGTTAAATTTGAAGTAGTCAATAGCAGCGTTTTTTACTAATTCATCTCCTAAGCATAAAACTTTCTTAACACATACACGATCAATGATATTAAATAATCCACCTAAAAATACTAGTGATCAAAATAAAACATAGTATCATTTCTTGCAGAAGAATATCAAGATTATTAATACGCAGAATACAACAATTGCTTGAATTAAGTAAACATACATTGTGTTGTTTTCTAGTCAAGAGAACGCAATACCTTGATTTACATTAATTTCTATTGAAATGAATGAATTATCAAATTCTTTCGTTGGAGATTTTTGTGCTCATAAGTTTAAAGCAACAGCAGCTGGAATCAACAACACAATTGCAATTGAAAACATTATAAGTTTGGTGATAATTGCTTTTAAACCAAAGGTTTGAGATCAATAGCCACCAAAATAATGATTCTTTTTTTGATGTTTTTTAGTCTTTTTCATATTTCTTTACCATTAATTATATTAATGATTATACTTAAATAGTTATTTGAAGTTTAGAAAAAATTATGAGTACAAAAGTTATTGTAATATTCGGTGGTGTTTATAGCTCTTTAGGAAAGGGTATTACTTCATCAAGTATCGGTAGAATTCTTACTGAAATGAAATATAAAGTATCAATGTTAAAGTGTGATCCATACTTAAATGTTGACCCAGGAACTCTTTCTCCTTATCAACATGGTGAAGTGTTTGTTACATATGATGGGGCTGAAACAGATCTTGATTTAGGTAATTATGAAAGATTTACTGGTAAAAAAATGAGCCGTATGTCTACATTAACTTCTGGACGTGTATACAGTGAAATTATCAGTAAAGAACGTGCAGGCGGATATGAAGGAAAAACTGTTCAAGTTATTCCTCATGTAACTGATCACATTAAAAATAAAATTTATAAATTAATAGAAGCTGAAAATCCTGATTTCTTGTTAATTGAAATTGGTGGTACAGTTGGTGATATTGAATCAATTCCATTTGTAGAAGCTATGAGTCAATTCACAAGTGAATATGGGAAAGACAATGTAATGTCTATTTTATGTGCTCCATTAATTTACATTCCAACAAGTGAAGAAATTAAAACAAAACCTACTCAACATTCGTTTAAAGAGTTATGTAGTTTAGGTATTACCCCATCTATCTTAATATTAAGATATACACAAATGGTAGATCAATCAATTATTGATAAGATTGCTCTTAACTGCCATTTATCAAGTAAAAACATTTTTGTTTCACCTAACTTAAAATCAACTTATTTTTTACCTGTAGAGTTATACAACCAAGGTATTTACAACTCAATCATGAAATATTTTGGAATGAAGATTGATCCAAATGCAAATATTGACAATTGAGTTAAATATACTGATAAGATTAAGTCTATTAAAGACGAAATTAAAATTGCAATTGTTGGAAAATACATTGAATTACATGATTCTTATGCATCTTTAGTTGAATCTTTAAAATTAGCAGGTTATGAATATTCTCGTAATGTTAAAATAGGATGAGTTAACTCAGATACATTAACTCCAAAAAATTTAAAAACTAAATTTAAAGGATACCATGGTATCCTTATCCCAGGTGGTTTTGGAACAAGAGGTATTGAAGGTAAAATTTTAGCTGCTCAATATGCTCGTACAAGCAAAACACCTTACATGGGTATTTGTTTAGGTATGCAAATTGCGACTATTGAATTTGCTAGAAACGTTCTTGGATGAAAAGAAGCAACAAGTCAAGAGTTTAATCCTAAATCTAAACGTCACGTGTTCCACTATATTGATGGTAGAATGCGTTTAGGCGAACAAGTATGTCAACTAGTTAATAAATCTACTAAGTGTTACAAATTGTATAAGAACGAATTTGTAGCAGAACGTCACCGTCACCGTTATGAATTTAATAACAAATACATAAAAGCATTTGAAGATAAAGGATTTGTATTCTCTGCTTTTAGTAATGATTCAGAAAAAACAGTTGAAATGATCGAATTAAAAGATCATCCATTCTTCTTAGGTGGACAATTCCATCCTGAATTAGGTTCTATACCAGGAAATGTTGATCCAATGTTCATTGGTTTCATTGGTGCTTCAATTAAACATTCACAACAAAAGAAAACTAAGAAATAAAAAAACTCCTTAATGGAGTTTTATTTTTTATTATTTGGCTGGGTTGGTTGGATTCGAACCAACGGATTACCGGTTCAGAGCCGGAGGCCTTACCGCTTGGCGACAACCCAATGGTAACCCGTGCGGGATTCAAACCCAGCGAATCTACGCTTGAGAGGCGTATGTGTTAATCACTTCACCAACGGGCTATAAGTTGATGATAATATTATATATTATCAATAAAATTAGACGTAATTTCTCTAGTTATAAAAAAATTACATATATATTAATATATATGTAGGAAGATAGAAATTAATTACCATATTTATTGAATATATAATTTATATAGTTATGTCAAGAAATTTGTTAATTATTGAGTCTCCTAACAAGATTGAAACGATTAAGAGATATTTAAAGAATGAAGACTTTAAAATCATTGCTACTATAGGTCATATACGTGATCTGTCTTCAAGAGGAATGGGTTTTGACGAAAAAACTCTTGAACCTAGATGAATTATTCCATCTAAAAAACCTCCTAAGGGTCAAAAGAATAAACAAGAAATTATTGCTGAAATAAAAGAAGAAGCAAAAAAAGCAGAAAAAATTTATTTGGCATCCGACCCTGATCGTGAAGGAGAAGCAATTGCTTGACATGTTTATGAAATATTGCCAAAAGCACAACAAGAAAAATGCTATAGAATAACATTTAACGAAATTACTAAAGATGCAGTTCTAGAAGCTCTAGAGCATCCAAGAAAAATTGATATGTTGTGAGTACAATCACAATTTGCTAGAAGAATTCTAGATAGACTTGTTGGTTTTAGTTTATCTTCTTTAGTACGTAAAAAATTACGTGCTAAATCAGCTGGTCGTGTTCAAACTGTTGCTTTAAAATTTTTATATGACAGAGAAAAAGAAATTAAAAAATTTAAATCAACTAAATGATGAACACTTGATGTTACTTTAAAAGGTGATGTAAAATTAGTTCTTCGTAATGTTAACTCTAACATTAAAGGCCTTAACTATAAAAAGATCAACGATGATGTTCATGGTACAGGTATTGATTTTAAAGATGCTGAAAGTGCAGAAATAGTAAAAAAGAACATCAAAAATGAATTTAAGATTTATGCAATTGATGATCCAAAAATGTATACATCTAATCCAAGAGATCCTTATAAGACATCTACAATGCAACAAGATGCTATTAATAAACTTGGATGACAAGTAAGTAAAGCAACATCAGTTGCTCAACATTTATATGAAGGTATTAAAATTAATGGAGAACACACTGCATTAATTTCTTATCCACGTACAGACAGTATTAGAATTTCTGAAAACTTTGTAAAAAAATTAAAACCATATATCATTAAAAAATTTGGTGAGAAGTATTACTTTGAAAGAACTTTTATAAATAAAGGTAATTCACAAAATACACAAGATGCGCATGAAGCTATTAGAGTAATTGACCCAACAGTTACACCTGAATCTCTACGTAAATTAATTACTAGAGATGAATATAAACTTTATAAAATGATTTGGGTTAGAACTTTAGCTGCATTCATGGCTCCAAGTAAATTTGAAAACGTTATTGTTCGTCTTGAATCAAATAAGAATAAGTTCTATACGTTTAACAGAAGAATGGTATTTGATGGATTCAGAATTATTTATAATCCATTCGAAGATGCAAATACACCGCATGATATTGGTCTAAAAAAATTAAAGATTAATCAATCATTAAAACTTGATAAAGCAGAAGTTAAAGAACACGAATCTACTCCACCTCCTCGTTATAACCAAGCTAGCTTGATCAAGGCTCTTGATGAAGCAGGCGTAGGAAGACCATCAACTTATAAATCAATGGCTAATATGGCTCTTGAACGTGGATATGCAAGATTAGAGAATCGTGCTTACGTAATGCAACCAATTGGTGATTTGGTAATTAAAGAATTGTCTGAATTCTTTCCTTACATTGTAGATAAAGATTTTACAAAGGAAATGGAAGGTCACTTAGATGATATTGCATCTAAAGAAGAAAACTGAAAGGAATGAATTAAAGAATTCCAACCAAAATTTAAAAAAGACTTAAAACAAGCAACAACAAAAATGAAAACATCAGAAGCAGAAAAAACAGGTCGTAAATGTCCTAAGTGTGGGCATGATCTTATTTATAGATATGCTAAAAAATCAGGAGCTAAATTTATAGGATGTTCTAACTATCCAAAATGTAAATATGCTGAATTCCCTAATTCACCTCAAAAGGTACTTGAAGAAAAGTGTCCTCAATGTGGTAAACCACTAATTGAAAGATATAACAAAAGAGGTCAAAAATTTATTGGTTGCACAGGTTATCCAAAATGTCATTATGTAAGAAATATTCCTAAGGAACCTAAGCCTGAAGAAAAACAAACAGAACAAACAAAACAAATTAAAAATTAATTATGGTAATTGAATTAAATGAACAAAATTTTGAGCAAGAAGTGTTAAACACTAAAGGTTTAGTATTAATAGATTTTTATGCAATATGATGTGGTCCATGTAAAATGATCCATCCAGTTATTGAAGATCTTGCTAATGATAACATTATTAAAATATGTAAATGTGATGTAGATAAGAATAGATCTATAGCTATGCGTTATTCAATTTCTTCTATTCCGACTTTAATTTTATTCAAAGACGGGCAAGATAAGGCAATTACACATGGCTACATGCCTAAAGAACGACTTATCAAGTTTATAGAAGATAATAAAGGGTAAATTTTAACATAGTTTTGTAAAAATTTCCTAATATATATATATATAATTTACATAATAGAGTAATTTATTATGTTAAAAAAAGCATTAAAAATATTTGCAATATTAAGCGCAACTTGTTTAATAACTACAACTATTCCTTTAACTTCATCGTGTTCATTTTCGCAAAGTTTTTCAATAGAATGAACTAGTGAAACAACAATTAACTTACTAGTTAATCAACAAAAAACAATTGATTCTTCTTGAAAGGTTTCTGGTTTAAAAAGTTCTAGTGTTATTTTTAAAAAAATCTCTGACACACAAGATATCGATGTGAATCCTGATGGTTCATTAACTGTTAAACCTGTTAATCAACCTAAAGAAGTTTTATTGCAAGTTCAAGCTTTTCATTCAAAAGATAAAACTAAAAGTTCAAACATAATCGAATTAAAATTCAACTTTACATACACTTTAGTAGAAAGTGTTGAGATTGTTCATCCGAGTCAAACTACATATTCTACATACAACAATACTGTTGGTTATATTACAGGTCAAGATGGCAATCCATTTACTTTTGAATCTATAGTAAAACCTGCTGATCAAACTAGCCAAGATGTTACTTGATCACTGACTGGCGATACTGTTAGTAATAAAATTACTTTTAATGAAGACACTCATCAAATTTCTTGACAAGCAATGGATTCTAATCAGGCAGGTAGTCATGAATTAACGTTAAAAGCAACTTCTAATCAAGATTCTTCTAAAAGTGATAGTTATACATTTACTTTAAATGTATCAGTACCAACTATTGAAATTACATGAAATGATTCAACAGATCTTCCTACATATTACAATATTGCTGGTACAACTACCAAAGCTTTATCTGCTTCAATAATTGATTCAAATACCCCTGATCAATCAGTTGAATGAGAAATTATTAATGATACATCTGATGGAATGGTTTCTCTTAATACTGATACCTTAAAATTTAGTTGAAATCAATTGACTACAATTGGTAACTATTCATTTGATGTTAAGGCAACTAGTAAAAAATATGGTACTAGTACAACTAAACATTTTACATTTACTGTAGATAATGCCTTACCAACTGAACTTCTTAGAATTGAAAATAACGAATTAAAGGGATTTAAAAATGAATTTTTAGAAAATAAAGATTTTTATGCAAATAAAGGATATGATACAATAAAGATTCCAAATACTGTAACTGGTATTGCTCAACAAGCGTTTGATTTTTCAACTATTGGAAGTTCAAAATGTCCAACATATATAGAAAATATAGATTTTTCTGGATGTAGCCAACTTTCATATTTAAGTGGTTATTGTTTTAAAAATTTCACATCACTTAAAAATATTAATTTTTCTGGATGTAGAAATCTTTCAAAAAATTATAATTACACATTTAATTTTGAAAATACAGCTGTTCAAACTTTAGATTTAAGCGAAACTGCTTTTACAAGGTTTTGTGGAATTGAACAAACAGATGGTTCTGTATTTGAAAATTTTTTACATAAATCGCAAATACAAACTATTGTTCTTCCAGGAACATTACAAACAATAACTACAAATTTTATTACTACAGTAGGAGCGGTACCTATAAAGCAAATTGTTTGAAACAATTTAACAAGTTTACCTAATATTACTGATGTTCCTTTTAATAAAGTAGGAGCGACAGGAACTGTTAAAGTTACTGGTAATTCTTCTATTACTAGTGCACAGTTACTTGCACATTTAAAAACTAAAGGATTACCATCAGGTTGAGTAGTTGGATAAATTATTTTAAATTTTTAAAATAATCAATAATATCTTTTTTGTTTCCGTTATATTTCATTAAAAAAGAGCCAGAAACGAACCAATCAACATAATGGTAAGTTTCTTTTAATACATCAAAATTTACACCACCATCCAATTGAATAATTAATTTTGGATTTAATTTATTTTTTATTTCACTAAATATTTTTAAATTGTCAATAGTAATTGGCATAAATTTTTGTCCACCAAAACCAGGTTGTACTCCCATAACTGTAACTAAATTACATTCTTTTAAAACGTCTTGATATTCAAAAATGTTAGTATCAGGTTTAAGAGCAATGCCTGCTAAGATTTTATTATTTCTAATAAATTTTAAAAGATCAAGAGTCTCTTTTTCATTAATTGGTTCAGGATGAAATGTAATAGCTTTTATTCCTTTAAAAGAGATAAATCTTTTTATTCATTCTCTTGGTTGTTCAACCATAAAATGAATTGAGATATCAAATCCGTTTTGATGTAATAAATCTAATCATTCAGTATCAAAAGCTGTATTTGGAACAAATTTATTATCCATCACATCATAATGGATTTGTGAAATGCCTAATTGTTTAACCTCATAGAGGTTAGATTGCATATTTTTAAAATCGAATGAAAGTAAAGATGGTTCTAAAATTTTAGTCATTATCAATGTCTTCAACGTTAAGTAATTTAACTACAGATTTAATCTTTTCGTTACGACACATGATTGTAACTACATCACCAATCATTAAAGATGTATCTTTAGCTGGTGGAAAAATAGTTTTTCCAGAACGTTGTACCATAATAACAGTTGCATCATACTTAACTCTAAGATCAAGTTTTTCTAAAGTTTTGTTAACAACAGCTTCATTGTTTACAACACCTTTAACTCATGAGAATCCATCACCTATTGAGAAAATGTCAATGCCAATGTTATATAAAGCTTGAACAGCAATTCTATTTGCAATTTCAATATCAGGAACAACAATTCTTGCAATACCCATAGTTTTTAAAACACGTTTATGAATATCATTATTTGCTTTAGCAATAATATCCTTAACACCAATTTCACGCAAGTTTGCACACACCATGATTGATTCTTCAATGCTTGTAACACCAACAATAATTGTTCTTACATTTTGAATACCAATTTCAACTAACGAGTTGATATCGGTAGCATCGGCTTTAAAAGCAATATCAAAAATCTTTGATGCTTTTTCAATTTTTTCTTCATTCTTATCTATAACAATAACGTCTTTTCCACCTTCGTTTAGTTTAGTAGCAACTTGATAACCAAAACGGCCAAGACCAATTACACAATAACTTTTTTTCTGACTCATAAATTTTAAGTAATACTAATTTATTATATTTTAATGTTGGCTTGAAATATATAATAAATATATTATTGAAATAATGCCAACCAAAAAAGAACCAAAGTCAAATGAACCTAATATAAAAGACTTTGCAAAAAACAAACGTCATACAATTCATTCTAGAATTTTTAGAATAATTTTTGGTAAAACTATTGCGCAAAGAATGTTTAGAATTTATCTAATTCTAATCTTGCTTGGTGCTTCTCTTTTGTATTGTCCATTTAGCTTGACCGATGGAAAATACATTGTTTATTTAGATCCAATGAATGAAAAATTTTCAAGAGCATATACATTTTGAGATGCTTTATTCATTGCGTGCAGTGGATTTAGTGATACTGGATTGACTCCTGCTGTAATATCTAAAACATTTACAGTTGTAGGACAAGTAATTTTGTTATTTTTAATACAACTTGGTGGTATTGGTGTTATTTCGATTTTCTTTTTGATATGAAATTTCTTCAAGAAAACTAACGATGTAAGTTTGAAGCAGATGGTGATGGTCCAATCTGAACGTGGAAATGAGAAACTTGGTAATTCATTTAAAATGGTCAAGAAAGCTGTTGGTTTCATTCTTATTAGTGAATTAATTTTTGGTTTAATTTATTCAGTTTGAATGTATGCTGTTCCAGCGTATGAACAAGCAAGTTTCATTAGTGGGAGTGATGATTTAAGACCAACACATGATACAACTACATTGTTACATTGTTATCATAATTATGGTCAATGTTTATGAATTGGTATTTTTACCTCTATTTCTGCAATTAATAATGCGGGATTTGACATTTTTCAAGGTACTTCCTCATTAGCTTCATATAGAAACGATTGAAATACAATATTTCAATTATTCATTGTTATTGAAATTGTTATTGGAGGTATTGGCTATCCTGTTATCTTTGATGTAATGGAAAAAAGAAAAAATGCTAAAAAAGGAATAAAAACAAGGACTTCTTTATTCACTAAAGTTGCGCTTTCTTCTTATTTTATAATCGCCATTATTGGTTTAATTCTTGCATTTGGTTTTGAAGGTATAGACGCAAAGCTTAATACAGATGAATACTCAATATTTACTGATTCAAATATTTATCATGAATTTGGAAAAGCAGAAGGATGAAATAAAACTTTCTGTATTTTCTTTAATGTAATGACTACACGATCTGCAGGTTTTTCAACACTTGATCATAACTTATTATGTGCAGGTGCTAAATGGACTAATTGTTTATTAATGTTCATTGGTGGTTCACCATCTTCTACAGCTGGAGGAATTCGTACTACTACTTTAGTAATTGTTGCTGTAGCAATTTTCAATAAAATAATTGGTAAAAATAGGGTCTCAATGTATAAACGAACTATTCCAACAACAAAAGTTAAAGATTCTTTAATTGTTTTCTGTGCATCAATCATCTTAGTAACTTTAGTTACTTTGTTAATCACATACACTCAATACGGTCAAGATGATTTACCACAATTCCAATTATTAAGTGTATTTTATGAAGCAACTAGTGCATTTGGTACCGTAGGTTTATCTGTTGGTATTACTTCTCAAATTACTCCTCTTGGTCAAATACTTTTGATCATTCTAATGTTTGTTGGACAATTAGGTGTTTCTTCTACGTTATTGTCATGAACAAGAAGAAACCCAAAGGGCAACGCTTCGTCTTATCCAGTAGAAGACATTCGTATAGGGTAATATAATAATATTATGAAAAAGGGTTTTTTAATTGTAATTAGTGGACCTAGTGGAGTTGGGAAGAGAACGGTTCTTACACCTCTATTAAATGACTCTGAACTTAACCTTACCTATTCAATTTCTATGACTACACGAGAAAAACGTGAAGGAGAAATTAATGGAAAAGATTACTTCTTTCTAACTAAAGAACAATTTAAACAAGAAATCAAAAATGATAACTTGTTGGAATATGCAACTTATGTTGATAACTATTATGGTACTCCTAAAAAATATGTTAACGATCTAAGAAACCAAGGTAAGAATGTATTGTTAGAAATTGAACCACAAGGTGCATTACTTATTATGGATTACATAAAAAAACAAAATGATCATAAATTCTTATCTATTTTTATCGCTCCTCAATCTATTGAGACATTAAAATCTAGATTATTAGGAAGAGCAACTGAAACAAAAGCTAAAATTGAAAAAAGAATTAAACAAGCTGAATGAGAATTATCTCTTAAAGATAAATATGATTATTGTGTAGTCAATGGTTCTAATCCAAAAGATGCTACTAAAAAAATTAAAGAAATTTTTGTAAGATCATTCAACAATGCAAGAAAATAGAACATCAATATATTCATATTCTCTTGAACAATTAGAGGAAAAAGTCATTTCATTAGGCTTAAAGAAATTTAATGCAAAACAGATCTTTCAATGAATTTATCAACAAAATGTTGATAATTTTGATGCAATGTCAAATATTGCAAAATCATCAATTGAAGTTTTAAAAAAGAATTTTAGGTTTAATAAATTAATTGAAGTTACAAAACAAATTGATCCTATAGATGAAACAACTAAATTTTTATTTAAATTAGAAGATGATAGAACTATTGAAACTGTATTAATGAAATTTGACTATGGTTACTCAATTTGCGTATCAAGTCAAATTGGTTGTAACATGGGATGTAAATTTTGTGCATCTGGTTTATTAAAAAAAGTTAGGGGATTAAATGTAGACGAACTTGTATTACAAGTTATTACTGTTAATAGATATTTAAAAGAAAATAAAAATTCAAGAATTTCTAACTTAGTAGTCATGGGTATTGGTGAACCATTTGATAATTATGATAACTTAAAATCGTTTTTACAAATTCTAAATTCTCCTTTTGGAATTGGATTAGGTTCTAGACACATTACTGTGTCTACTTGTGGGTTAATTGATAAAATTGTAAAATTTGGTCAAGACTTTCCTCAAATGAATTTAGCAATTTCATTACATGCACCAACAAATGAAATAAGAAATAAAATAATGCCAGTGAATCAAGCATATCCTTTAGAAAAACTAATTGACTCATTAGTTAAATATCAAAAGATTACACAGAATAGAATTGGGATTGAATACATCATGCTTAAAGACTTAAATGATTCAACAGAAAATGCTAAACAACTTATAAAGTTGTTAAACCCTATTTATTGTTATGTTAACCTAATAAGATATAATAATGTAGTTGAAAACGAGTTTAAAACTAGCAAAAACATTGATGTATTTTCTAAAGTTTTAAATGATAGCAATATAATTGCAACCATTCGTTTAGAGCGCGGTTCTAAAATTGCAGCGGCTTGTGGACAACTCAGAGCTAACTATGAAAAAGGAAAATAGAGAAAATAAATTTAATTATTCTTTTGCAACAGCAAAAGGCTTAAGAGATCACAATGAAGATGCTGGCTTTGTTGGAGTTAATGCTACAGACCAATGTTTTGGTATAGTTTGTGACGGTATTGGTTCACAGTCAGATAGCCAGATAGCTTCTAACATGATTGTTGATTATTTTAAAAATAAATTTAAAAAAAGACGTCACATTGTTAACCCATCTATATGAATTTCGAGAAACATTGTAAATGCTAGAAAAAAACTTGCAGCATATTGCAAAGCAAAATTAAATAACAAAAAAATTACTACAACTTTTGTTTGTATCTTTATTCAAAAAGATGGAAGAGCAACTTGTTTTAACCTAGGGGATTCTCGTTTATACAGATTTGATATTACTAACTTTAAATGAAGACAAATTACTAAAGATCATAATCTATACAATTATTTAGTTTCATCAAATGCCCCTCAAGAAATGTTTGTTAAATATAAAGATAGTTTCTTAGCATTAACAAAATATGTAGATTCAAATACTAATTGTCCATTAGACTATGATAAGTTTAACTTTAAATTAAATCATGGTGATTTAATTTTCTTAGGATCAGATGGAGTTTATAACTACATTGATATGCCTTACATTGATGATTACATCAATAAGAATCGTGATAAACCATTTTATGCCACATCTACTGCATTAATTAGAAAAGCTTTAGAAAATCATAGTAATGATAATTTAACTTCTATAGTTATTGAAATCTTATAAAACAATGTCAGAAAAAATTAAGAGTCAAGAGGAAAAAACTGTAGAGATAAAACAAAAACCAATAGAACTTCCCATATTTACAAAGGGGAACATTGTTTTAGGTCAATACAAAATTATTGATGAAATAGCTCGTGGAGGCATGAATTCAATAATTTATAAAGCCGAAGACACTTTTGTTGACAAGAATGATTATTTTGCTTTACAAAATAAATATGTAGCAATTAAAGTTGTTACAAGAAACCCTTCAATTTCTGATGGCGAATGAATTAAGTTTCTTGATGAATGCGTAACTACTAAGAGAGTTAACAACTTAAATAATATTGTTAGAACGTTCCAAGTAGAAAAAATTAACAATGATAATACTATCATTATTGTTATGGAATATGTAGATGGTATTTCATTAAGAGACCATTTAAACAAACATGGCTACTTAAGTGTTAAAGAAGCTACATTTATTTTTGAAAAAGTTTTAATAGCTATTAAAGAACTTCATTCATTTAAACACAAGATTATTCATCGTGATTTAAAACCTGAAAACATTTTATTGTCTCATGATTTAAGACAAGTTAAAATTATTGATTTTGGTATTTCATCAGTGATTGAATTTACTAACAATGATGAAAATAAAGTTTTAACAAACGAGGCAACTTTATATGGAACTTATCCATATATTTCTCCTGATGTATTCAAGATGGCAAGATCAAATGATAAAAATACTAATAATTTTATCTCTGAACAATTTGATTTTTTCTCTTTAGGAATTATCTTTTATGAAATGTTAATTGGTAAAAAACCATTTTTTTCAAGCAACTATAGTTCAATAGAAGTAATTAAATTGCCTCTTAAATTTGATATGCCAATTATGAGTGATATTAACCCTAATATCACTCCGGCAATTGAAAATATCATCTTTAGATGTATTGCATCTAAGCCTGAAGATATTAAATACCGTTACCATTCTGTTCAAGAAATTATTAATGATTTAAAAAATGTATCTAATACCACAAGTATTAATGAAAAATTGTTAAAACCAAGTAAAGATAGAACGTTTCAAATTAAAAATATTTTTGATACAAGCAAACAACGTCAACATGAAAAATTTTACCAAAAATGATGATTTATTTTTGTGATATTATTATTAGCTTTGGTAATAATAATCATTACTGTAGTAATCAAAGTGATTTATTAATAGTATATAATTTTAAATATTAGGAATTATGCTAAAGTTTGTTACATCTAATGCTATTCAAATTAGTGAATCAGCAATTCAAAAAAAATACCAAAAAGAAGTTGATAAGATTCAAAGACAAATGATGTCTAGTACATTGCCAGGTCTTGAAAAATTAGGATGAGTAAACATTATTGATTACTATAGTAATCAACAATTGTTAGCAATGAAGAAAAAAGCTCAACAATGAAAAAAACAAAATCTTAAGTATGTTTTAGTTATTGGTATTGGTGGAAGCTATCTAGGTGTAAGAGCAGCAATTGAAATGGTTCAAGGATCAATTGGCTTTGGTCATCATAAATTTATTTACATTCACAATATGTCTTCTTCTTACATATATGATGTAATCAAGAAGATTGGAAAGAATAAATTTTCTATTATTGTCATTTCTAAATCAGGCACAACAATAGAGCCTGCTGTAACATTTAGAATCTTTAAAGAAATAATGTGTAAAAATTTTGGCAAAGAATATTGTCAGAAAATGATTGTTGCAATAACTGATAGTTGTTCAGGAACACTTCATAAATTAGCTAAAGCTAATAAATGAACAATGTTCTATATTCCTGATGATATTGGTGGACGTTATTCAACATTAACTCCAGTTGGTATGTTTCCGATGGTGTTGGCAGGATTAGATCCATTAGAAGTGTTAAAGGGTGCCAAGAAAGCTTTGGATGATACAAAAACATTCTCTTTAAAATCAAATTCAGCTTTTTTATATGCATGTTATAGACATTATTTTCATGTTGTTAAAAAATTACAAATTGAAAACTTTATTGTTTATGATCCATCATTAACAATGATTGGAGAACAATGAAAACAATTATTTGGTGAATCAGAAGGTAAATCTCACAAGGCAATGTATCCAACTGTTAGTTTATTTACTACTGATTTGCATGCATTAGGTCAATACTTGCAACAAGGAACTAGAAATTTCTGTGAAACTACTCTATGAGTAGATGAACCTAGAAAAGATTTCAAATTATCAATTAATGATAATACTGATGGTTTAAAATATTTAGACAAGAAGACATTAAATTACATTAATGAACAAGCGTTTAAAGGGACAGTTTTAGCTCACACTAAAAATGGTAAAACAAATAATTTAATTATTCACATTACTAGATGTGATTCTTACCACTATGGATATTTGTATATTTGATTGTGTCGTGCAGCTATGATGAGTGGTTATTTATTAAAGATTAATCCATTTGACCAACCGGGTGTAGAAGCATATAAGACTAATATGTTTTCTTTATTAAAAAGAAAATAATTAATATAATAAAATAACAATCAAAAAGATTATGAGTAGAAAAGATCAAATAACTGGTAAAAAAGCAATGAGTGGTAATACAAGAAGCCACGCATTAAATCATTCACGTAGACAGTGAGGATTAAATCTTCAAACAGTTACCATTAAAGAAAATGGTAAAACTAAAAAAGTAAGAGTTTCTGCTAGAACTTTAAAAACATTAAGAAAAAATAACAAATTAGCATAAAAATAAAAATACACCGCTCGGTGTATTTTTTATCTATCTTTGAATTGTGTTTTTACACGTCTCAACTGATCAGTAATTTTATTGGCACAATCATTAATTGATGTGATTACATCATAAGCATTAGCTTCTGCTCTAATGATACCTTTAGTTTTAACATGAACATTCATTCTACAGGTATATTTATTTTGCTTTGCATAATAAACGATTTCTACCTTACCATCATCTTCTACAAAATGAAAATCTTGGAAGTTATCCATTTTATTTTGTAAGTGGTTTGCAATTGCATCACTTTTTTTGCAGTCTTTTCATCTAATTGTAAAATTCATAACTATTTATTTCCTTTGTATAACATATCATTTGCTACTTTTTTAGCCATAGCAGGGCTTACTAATTTTTCAACAACTTTAAAGGCAAAATCAAAAACGTTACCAGGGCCATTAGCAGTGATAAAGTGTTTTGAAACAACTACTGGTTGTTTAACATAAGAAGATCTGAAACTAGATTCATAACCTGGATAACAAGTTGCTTTAACACCTTTTAGCATTCCTAACTTTCCATATATGCTTGTAGCAGCACAAATAGATAAGAATCATACATTGCTGTTTGTGTTGCCTTTTAAGAAATTAATTAACCTAGGGGTATTAGTTGATGATAATTGTTCAACACCTTTTGTACCACCTGGTAAATATATTGCATTATATTTACTTAAGTTTTCAACATCTAAAGTTTCATGACATGAAACTTTAATACCGTTTGCAAGAAGAACGTTTTTCTTCTTGTGAATTGAAATAATTTTAGTAATTATTCCAGCACGATTTCAAATGTCTACAGGGACAACTAACTCTGAGTCTTCTGTACCATTTGCTACAATAATACCAATTTTTACCATATATATTTATTATATATTGGAACAAATTATTTTAATAAGTTCCTTAAAGAATCAAGTTTGTAATAAGTTATTATTTTTTCAAACTCATCTACATTAAAGTTTTTTGTTAAAAATTCATTTATTGATCTATTGTTTAAAACGTCTAAACGAATAGTAGCTAAACTTTTGCAAAGTTTAGCATGATCTTTACATTCGTTAAATTTTTTAGCTTGCGTTTCATTAAGTTCGTTTATATGATTGTAGATGTCATCTAATGATCCATATTTTTGTAAAAGACTAACAGCAGTTTTAGGCCCAATACCTTTAACACCTGTTAAGTTATCAGAAGAGTCTCCAGAAATTCCTTTAAAGTCAGGAATTTGACAGGGTTTTAATCCCATAAACTTTTCACAAAAGTTTTGTTCTGTATATAAATCTCTAACAGATATTCCTTTTACGAAAAATGAAACAGATGTTTTAGGGCTAACTAATTGAAGCATATCACGATCTGAAGTAAAGATGGTAACATCAACATCAGAATCATTCATTATTTTACAATAGCTACCAATAATATCGTCTGCTTCTATTCCAGGAATCGCTTCAATATTTAAACCAATAGCAGAAACTATATTTTTAATATCTTCTAATTGACTCAGTAACTCTTCTGGCATTGGTTTACGTCCAGCTTTATAGTCTTCGAATTGTTCTGTTCTAAAGGTTTTCTTATGAGAATCAAGAGCAAATAATGCATAGTCATATTGATTCTCGTTTAATAATTTAAGAACAATACTAGCTACTAATCTAATAGCATTAGCTGGTGGTAAATTATTTTTTTTATAGTAATCTAATTGTTGGTAAGTAGCATAAAACACTCTATATATAAGAGAGTTCCCATCGATTACAATTGCTTTTTTACTCATGATCTATTTCTTTAATACTCATTAGTTGAAGTCCACGTGGTGCGTTTTTAACGCACACTAAATAAATTTCACCTTTTTTAATTATACCTTTTGCTTTAGTATAAACACCAGGGAAAATAACAACATCTGATACTTTTGTATCGTCTTCTATTTTTGCAAAAGCCATTGGTAAACCTGTTTTAGTTTTAATTTCTCTAAAGTTGTCTAGAACAACAAAACAATGAATAAATCCAGAAGTGTTATTTGAAACATCTGCTAATGTTGAAATCGTTTCACTGCCCTTATAGTTATTTCTAATGGTTACTACAGGATGTTCTGCAAAATTTACTCCTAGTAAATTAAATTGTTCTTCTTGCAATTCTAAGATTTCTTCATTTGTTGGAATAATTTCAACCAAATTAGGAGAAATAATAAATTCTCCATTAGGTTTCATTAACCTACTTGCTTTAAAGATTTCTTCTAAGTTTTTTAGAATAAATAATCTAGTTTGATTTTTTTCTAAGAAACAATCAAAACATCCTGCTTTTATTAAAATTTCTATAGTTTTAATTCCAATGGAATTATTTGCTAATAGCCCTATAGCGTAGAACATATTTTTAAATTCATGATTAGGTTGTTGATTTCTAATGCTTAAAATTTTATTAATTGTTTCTCTGCCGATACCTTTAATTGCATTGAAACCAAAAATGATTTTTGATTTTCTAATACTGAAGTTAAAATGTGAATCTTGAATGCAAGGTGGACAAATATTGATTCCACATTTTTTAGCATCAGCAACATACATAGCAATTTTATCAGCACTATTGTCATTAGATGACAATAAGGTTGTAAAGAATTGCAATGGATATTTAAATTTTAAATAAGCCATTCAGTAGCTTACATATGAATATGCTAAAGAGTGTGAATGGTTAAAACCATAATTAGCAAATTCATAAATATAATCAAAAATTTGATTTACTTCTTTTTGTGAATAGCCGTTTTTTAATCCACCTTCAATGAATTTTTCTTTTAGACTTGACATTTTATCTGCATTCTTTTTTGAAATAGCACGTCTAAACATATCAGCTTGTGCAAGACTAAATTTAGCAACCCGTTTAACCATTTCAATAACTTGTTCTTGATAAATGATGATGTTGTATGTAGAACTTAAAACTGATTTAAAATCATCATTTAAATATTTAATGCTTTCTGGATGAGCTTTGTTTTCTAGATAAGTATTAATGTTTTTTTGTGGCCCCGGTCTAAACAAAGCCGAAGTTATTGAAATATCTTCGATATTTATAGGTTTAATTCTTCTAATTAAATTGGTCATTCCAGGAGATTCTAATTGAAATATACCTTGTGTATTTCCGTTAGATAACTCTTTAAATACAGATTGGTCATTTAAAGAAATTTTAGAAAGATTGATTTTTTGACCAATTGTTTGCTCAATTAATTTCAAACATTGATCAATAGTTGCTAGGTTTACTAAACCTAGAATATCCATCTTAATTAAACCTAAAGGTTCAAGATATTCCATCGAGAATTGAGTTGAATAAATATTGTCAGTTGAAGATTGAATTGGAATTATTTCATCTAATGGTTTATCAGAAATAATAATACCTGCTGCATGTTGGCCTATTTGTCTTGGAAATCCTGCAAGTTTGTTTGCAATCTTAAATATCTTTGGATATTTATTTGCATATTCAGCAACCTTTTTATTAGATTTAATAATTTCCTCAATACTCGAATCAAAAAAAGATGATGGAAATTCTTTTGAAATTAATCCAACAAGTTTTAAGTCAAATTCAAAAGCACGACAAACATCTCTAATAGCCATTTTACTTTTCATTTTTTGAAAAGTTAAGATATGAGCAACATGTTCTTGTGAATATCTATTATGGATATACTCAATAACTTCACCACGTCTATCATCCATAAAATCAACATCAATATCAGGCATGGTATTACGATCTGGATTTAAAAATCTTTCAAAGATCAATCCATATTGAAGTGGATCTATTTCAGTGATCCCTAATGTATATGAAACTAAAGAACCAGCTGCAGAACCTCTACCAGGACCTACTAAAATTCCGCTGTGTTTAGCAAAGCTAACATAATCTTGAACAACCAAAAAATAGTCATTAAACCCCATTTTATCAATAACATCTAATTCATGGGTTAATCTATCAATATAACTTATTGGTGCATCAGTAGAGTTTAATCTTTTCTTTAAACCTTCAACACACATTGCTTGAAGTAGATCTTTAGAATTATATTTTTTGTTGTATTTAATAAAGTGATGTTCTTTATTAAATTCCATAGTTCATTTACATGAACTTAAAAGTTTATTTAAATTTTCTAATGATTTTTCTGAATACAATTTAGATGCTTGTTCCTCGTTTAACATGTAGTTATCAGATAACTCTGATAAATCTCCTACATCTTTATATGTAATACCATCTTTGATAGCGTGTAAGACTTTAATATATTCGATATCATCTTTGCTTTCAAAGAATGCTTCTCTACATGCAATGCAATCATTTGCATTTCGATTCAAACTAAAAGAACTTTCATGATCTTTTATTCATGAGCATTTAGATGTATCATTAACAATTACAAATAGATCTGCTAAATGTTGAGATAAATCTAATTTTCTATTAGTCATTACAAGTGAAGAAATTTTAAATAAATTTTTACAACCATTGTTATTTTTAGCAACAAGAATGACTTTTTCATTTTGATATTCTATTTGTAACCCGATAACAGGTATTAAGTTATTATTAATAGCTTTATGATAAAACTCAATTGTTCCATACATTGAATTAATATCAATTAATGAAACATATTTTTGTTTATTTTTAATTGCAAAATTAATAATGTCATCAATAGTAATTGATGACATTAATAATGAATAGTACGAATGTGTATTAAGGTTAATAAACATTTTTACTACATGTTTCTAAGTAGTTCTTTGATCTTAGCAATAACTACAGGATCGGTTTCTTCGTATTTTAAACGATATTTAAGTTGTTTTTTTGAAAGTTTAGATAATTCCTCATCTATATTTGAAGAAGATAAATCACCTAAGTCTTTAAGGTTAACTACTTTAGTTTCTTCAACCTTAATTCTTTCAAATTCTTCTGGATCTACATCAGAGACTCTTAGTGTTTTTGTCTTACTCATAGCAATTTAATTATATATAAATTTTTAATAAACTTTTTGAACTTGTTGTAAATATTGAATAACTTCTTTTTTAATTTGTTTAATTTCTCTTTTGTTTCTTAAAGTGAAACCAGCTGCTAATTTATGACCACCACCATTATGCTTTTCAGCAATTTGGTTAATTGGTAATTCTCTACTACGTAGAGAACCTCTTCAAGATTTTTTAGTTTTGTCATAATAACAGCTCATTCAAACTTCAACACCTTCAATATTGTTTAAAATTTGTACCATTGACATTCTAACATCAATGTCATATCTGTCAAAAGATTTTTTTCCTAAAACAGCATAAGCAAACTTTTTATTTTTTATGAAAACAATTTTTGAAATAACATATGAATCAAATTTTAGTTGCTTGTAATTTCTTAAATACAAAGCATCATTAATAGATTGTCTATTAAAACCAGTATTTAGTAATTTACCTGCAATTGTTAATGTTGATGGGTTTGTATTAGAGTGTAAGAATCTACCAGTATCAGTAACAATGCCTGCATATAAATACATTGCTGTTGGAGCCAACACATATTTTGAATTTCAATCAAATAATAATTCAGCAACCATTTGACAAGTTGCTGGATATGAAGGATCGATTCATTCAATATTAGCAATTGATTCTACTTGTGGGTGGTGATCAATTCTAATTAACTCTTTACAATATCTATGTCTGTTAGTTCAAATCCTTTGTTCATTGGCTGTATCTAGAATAATTCCTAATGATTGACTAATAAAAGAATTTCCAACATGTGTATGATCAAATTCAAAGAATTTCTTTGAAAAAAAATCATCAATGATATCTAAACCAATAATTTTAACTTCTTTTTCAGGAGCTATATCTTTGATAAACCGTTTTAGACCATAACATGCTCCTAAAGCATCAAAGTCAGGAACTTCATGAAAAAATAGTGATATTTTGTTATAACTATTGATTTTTTCAATGATAGTTTTTTTAATAAATTCCATATTATTTAATTAATTTAGTTTCGATGTGCTTCTCAATAGTTATATTATAAAGTTCATTAATTAGGTCTAATTCATTTTCTAATTTTTCAGCTTTATGAATAGTTGGTTTAGTTACAGGATTGACAGGAACAAATAAAGAACATGAGTCAGCATATGGTAAAATAGAAATTTCATATGTGCCAAATTGATTTGCTAAATTAATAATTTCTAATTTGTCATATGTTAGTAGCGGACGCAAAACAACCGTATTATTTAATACCGATTCAATAGTATTTATACTTTGAATGGTTTGACTAGCAACTTGTCCTAATGATTCACCAGTTGCTATTGCGTCATAATCAAATTTATTTTTTAATTCTTGAGCAATTCTAAAGAAATATCTTCTCATTAAAGTTATTTGATAAGAATGATCAGAGATATGAGATAACTCATGTTGCAATTTAGTGAAATTGCATACAAATAATTTTGGAGCATAAGGACAAGTTTTAGTTAAGGTTTTAACTAAGTCTTCAGTTTTCGTTAAGGCTTCTGGTTTAGTATGAGGAGGAGAAATAAATGTTAAGAAATCTACTTTGTAACCTTTTTTCATTAATAGTCCAGCAGCTACTGGTGAATCAATACCACCAGATATTAACATTAATACCTTCCCGCCAACGCCAATCGGAAAACCACCTCTTCCGTTAATTTTATTTGTGTAACAAATAAAGTTGTTTTTATGAATTTCTACAACAATTTTGTATTGAGGATTTTTAACATCAACCTTTAGTAATTTGCTAGAAACCAATAAATCATGACCAAGCTTTCTTGAAAATTCCATTGAATTTAATTCGTATGATTTATCATTTCTTTTTGTTTCAATTTTAAAAAGAGTTAACTCTTTTAAATTTGAGAATTTGTCAACTAAAAACTTAACTAAATTATTGTAATTTCTTTCTAATTGTTGGGCAACAATTATTTGAGAAATACCTGGAATATTTTTTAAAACAGAAATAACTCTATCAAAATCTTCTTCCTTAATTTCCTTGATTAAAGAAGAATCGTATTGTTTAATAATTTTTAAATCAAAATCTTTAAGAGCAATCTTAATATTTTGAAATAATTGGTTGATAAATATTTTTTTATTTTTACCTTTTAAAGTAAGTTCACCATATTTAAGATAAATTATTTTCATTAGAACACTCGACCTAACTCTTCTTTAAGCCATTTTTTATCTTCGGCTGTCATTTTAGGAGAAATACCTGTTTGAATATGGTCAATGTATCATTGCTTTGCATATTCAACCTTTTGCTTAAAATGGTCTAAATCATTAATTGAGAAATTAACAAGAGCAATTTCGTGTTCATTTGCAACATAATTTTCAGGATGAACATAATCTTCACCAGTTAAAAAAGCAACAGCAAAGATTCCTCTATCTATCTTTCTTAAATATAAGTATAGACCAAGTTGATATTTATATTCTTCACTAATGACTATGTCATTATCACAATATCAACTATTTCTTTTCTCACCAGGAAGTTTAATTAGTGGATAACCATTTTCATCTTTTTTCATAAAAAAACTTCCATTTTCTTTTTTATAAACAAAGCTGTCTATTGAAGTGGTTTTAATTTCTAACATTGGGAATTTTGAATAATCAATACATCCGTTAACTATTGGTTCACCATCTGGAATCCCACCAAAAATTTTATTTTCATGAAAAACATCAAACCTTATTTGAACAGGATCATAAGAAAGATATTTGCATCCCAATTCTTTTTCTACATACTCTCTTACTTTTGGTTCTATGGCACATCCAACTTTTGATAAAGTCGGATCCATCTCTTCTTTATAAATTTTTGTCATAATTGCTCAAGTTTTAAATGGAGATGAAAATTTATTTTGACCTAAAATACAAGAAAATCTAGTTCCGGTGATTTTTGCAAAACGATTATGATAATTATCAAAGTAATTTTTTGATAAAACTATCCTATCATCTTTAATTGAAAAATCATTGTTAATATTTTTTATAAAAGGCATAGAAAACAAGATTTAGTATAATTAATATAATTATATTAAAATATGTCACCGCTAGCAGTTGGGGTATTATTAGTCTTCGTTGTATTAATTGCAATGTTTTTCCAAATAGCTTTACACCCATTTATTAAAAAACTAACAAATTCATATTTATTTTGATTATTTATTGCAATCATTTGTTTAGTTTATTTTATTATTTTTAGATATGTGCCTGATTTTAAGGCATTAATTACTGTTGTCTCTGCTCAAGGAGATTCAGAAAAATTAAGAGAAATTGTAACTCATTATTATCCACAAATGATTGCTAGTGGAGAATTCACGCGTGCTAGCTCAATTTATTTAGGATTCTGTTTATCAAAAATATTTATTACAGATTTTTGTCCTTTCTTTTTTGTAGCTTCATTATTAGCTTTAATACTTCAACCATCAAGAAAGATTGCTTCATATTTAGCAGGTCCTCAACTATTAGGAGCATTATTAACATTGTTTGTATCAATTTTTCCTGGAGATGATGGAAATGCTCAATTGAATTTTCAATATGTCTTTATGGGCAATGATCCATATAGATTAAAGTATTCTATGCATGCGTTATCTGCTTGCATTGCTTTAGGAGTTTTATTAAACACACCCAATGTTAAGATGAAGAATTGATTTTATACAGGAGTTGTATGTATTGTGTTTTTCTTATACATTACAATTATGAAATATGCTTCTTCATTAATGAAGATAGAAAATGAAAGTTTTGCAATTAGTGGTATTGTTGTTGAATGTACAGGTATAGTTGAAAATGACTGATTAAAAGAAATTTTGCCTGCAATTCAAGGAGCAGCAGATCCTAAACAAATTAATGCTGTGTTTTCAGGATTTGGAAGTGTATTAGGTGACATTCCATGATATTTCAAAGAAGTAATAACAATTCTGTTGTTGACTTTAATTGCTTCAGGTATTGTATGATTGAACTGAACAGTTCAACTTTTACGTCCTTACAAAATACCTAATGTTAAAGCAAAACGTCCATTCTGAGTAGGATATTACAAAGTTTAAAACATTTCGTTGAAAGAGCTTCCAACAAGATAAGTAGTATTTAATTCAATGATTCCTTGATCATTGAATTTTTTATTAGTAATTCCTAACTCTTTTGCTGAACACAACATACCAAAAGATTCAATTCCTAGTAATTTACCTTTATTAATTCTTTTACCATTAGGTAATATAGCTCCAACAGTAGCAACAACTACATTTAAATCTTTTCTAGCATTTTTAGCACCACATACAATATTGAGTATTTCGCTACCAATATTAACTTTACATTTATGCAAGTGAGTTCCAGAAACATCTTCACATTCATCAATGTGACCAATAACAAAGTTATTTTTGTTTACATATTTAGATAAATCAACTTTGCAAACATCCATAACTATTTTGTTTAATTTATCATTAAACAAAAAATAGCTTTTATCAAAATTGTCATATTTAGAAAAATTAAAGATATTTATAAAACAAACTTCATTGTTTCTATCAAAACCTAAACAATATCTATTGTTTTGGTCAATTTTAATTGGTTTTTCATTTGACACATTAAGGATTAATGTGTCATTTAATGAATTTTTGTTGTAAAAACATCCTATCATAGCAATTAAATAAATTATTTATAATTAGTATAATTATTTAATATGAAGAAAGTTGCTTTTATTATTGATTCATCATCTGGAATCAAAGAAGGTGAGTATCAAAACGTATACTATATGCCTTTAATAATTAATAAAAACCTTAATGGTCAAATCACATCATACAAAGATTTAATTGAGATTGATAATAAAGAGGTTTGCGAATTGATTAATAAAGGAATTAATGTTAGTACAAGCCAACCTTCGCCTGGAATGATCACTGAATTACTAGATAAGATTGCAGACAAATATGATGATATATTTGTCTTGCCAATTCATGAGAAACTTTCTTCTGCTATTAATACATGAAGAATGGTAGCTGAAGACTACAAAAACGTTCATGTTATCCCACAATATTCATTGTCTAGATGAAGTAGAATTCAATTAGAAGAATTAATAGAACTTTCTAAGAAGAAAGATCTAACTGAAGAAATAGTTAAAAATTACATTGAATCAGAAAAGAAAAAATGACTAGGTTTTTTAATCGTTCCAAATGTTGATCAATTAGTTAAAGGTGGAAGAGTAAGCAACTTTAAAGGAATGTTTGCAAAAGTGTTAAATCTTAAATTGATCATTACATATGATCATAATGGTTTAGTATTTTTAGACAAAGCATCTAAATATGAAAATTGTGTTAAGATTTTAACTAAAACATTTAATGAAAGAATTAATTTAGATAAGTCTAAAATTAAAAACGCAGTTTTAATGAAAGTAAATTATCATGACAACAAGTATCACATTGAGCCATTAATAGATTTATTAAAGAAAGAATATAAATTAAATGATAAAACACCAAGAGATGTTTTACCATCAGTAATTACTGTGCATACAGGTATTGATTATGCTGCAATCATTTTAAGAGTAGAATAATTATTCTTCTTCAATTCTATTAGAATTGAAAAAATCAACATCGGTTTCTTCAAGTAAACTTTGATCAGAATCTTTTAATTTCGGTAAGTTACTTAAAGCTTTAATACCAAATAAATTTAAGAATTCTTGAGTTGTCTTGTATAAATATGGACAGCCAGGAGTTGTGTCACGTCCAGCTTCTTTAACCAAATTTAATGCTATTAGTTTACTAATTGCATTTTTAGAGTCCACACCTCTAATTTTTTCAATTTTAGTTGATGTGCAAGGATTATTGTATGCGATGATTGCCAATACTTCCATCATGGCAGGAGTTAAGGGGTTTTTGGAAGCATAATTCATTGCTTTAGCAATATGTTGATTATTATCTTCTTTAGACAATAAATAAAAAGAGTTCCCATATTTTTTTATTAATAAACCCGAGTCTTGATCAGATTCATATTTAGTTTTTAACTCATTAATTAACTTAATGATTTCTTCTGATTCAATGCCTAATACTTTTTTAAAAGTATTGATATCAACTCCATCATTTCCTGATGTATATAGAACACTCTCAATAATTGATTTATTATTCATGTAATCCTCCTTGTCCCAAAGCTATTTTAGAATTATTTAGATCCTTAATAGTAATTATTATCTCATTTGTTTGTTCATTTTGTTCCAAAACTATAACATCATATTTAACTAATTCTAGAAGAGCTAAAAAAGTTGTGACAATATATTGTTCAGAAATTTTTAATTCATCTATCGAGAATAGATATTCACCAAAAGAAGTAATTTTTTTTGATGTATTTAGAAAAGAAATAAGATCTTTTTTAATGTCATCAACAGACAATTCTTGGACAATAATTTTATTTTTAGAAAATAAAGAGAAGTGATATTTTTCATATGCACTAATAATTGATTTCAATAATTTATCTGGATTTATATAACTTGGAAGTTTTTCTATATAGAAACGTTCAGATCCTTCTTTCAATTTTGTAATATCACTTGATTTTGCATAAAGCGTTTGACGTTTTTCACGTTTAATATTTAACTTTTCACAAACTTCTTTATATTTACGATATTCAATAATTTGAGCAACTAGTTTATCGCGTTCATATTCAAAATTTGATTCTTCTTGAGTTTGTTCTAATCCTTGAAGGATTTTCTTTGTCTTTAGCTCTAATAGATAAGTAGCCATAACAAGGTAATTACCTAATTTATCTATTTCGAATTTATTAAAATTCTTTTTAATAAATTCATAGTATTGATTAGCTAATAAAGAAATATTAAGATCAAGAATGTCCATCTTGTTTTCACGAATAAGTGTATCTAGAACATCAAGTGGTCCAGAGAATCCTTCAATATCAATATTAAACTCAATGTCTTTATTTTGCATAATAGTTAACTTTGAATAATCCAAAATCTTCTGTATTTTTAAGTTTAAAATTTGATAAATCAAAATTTAAGTATTCAGTGCAATGGTAAGTATCAGGCAATTTTGAAATTACTAATTCATCAGCAAATAGCAAAAATTGCTTATATATAGATGCTCCACCAATTATAAAAATATCTTGTGATTTTGCTAATTCTATGATTTTGTTAAAATCATGAATAATTTGAACACCATTAATTTTAAGGTCAGGATTATTAGTTAAAACAATGTTTGTTCTATTTGGTAACGGCTTACCAATTGATTCAAAAGTTTTACGACCCATAACAACTGTATGACCTTTAGTTGTTTTTATAAAATGTCTCATCTCTTCCTTGATATCTCAAGGCATTTTATTATTTATACCGATACCATGATTGGCATCTTCACATCAAATCATTTTTAACATATATTTTATTTATACAGCAACTGGAGCCTTGATTGCAGGAGCTGGATCGTAATCTACAATTTCAAAATCTTCAAAGACATAGTCTTCAATTCTATCATGATGATTTTTAATAATTAGTTTTGGTTGGTGTTTAGGAGTACGTGATAATTGCTCATGTACTTGATCTAAATGGTTTACATAAATATGTAAATCGCCAAATGAGTGAATAAACTCTTTTGGTTTTAATCCAGTCATATCAGCAATTATGTAAGTTAATAATGAATAACTTGGGATATTAAATGGAACACCTAAAAAAGCATCTGCACTTCTTTGGTATAGCTGACATGATAAATATTTTCCATCCTCTACATAAAATTGAAATAATGCATGACAAGGTGGTAATGCCATATTACATACTTGGCTTGGGTTTCAAGCACAAACAATTAATCTACGAGAGTCAGGATTATTCTTGATTTGATCGACCACATTTTGTAATTGGTCAAATCCATAAGAATCTCTTCATTGTTTTCCGTAAACAGGACCTAAATTACCATGTTTTTTAGCAAATTCAGCATCGTTTCTAATTTTTTCTACAAATTGTTTTAGATCTTCGCCTTGAAAATCAGGGGATTTTTTGTAAATTTCATAAGGTCATTCATTTCAAATATTACAGTTATGATCAACTAAGTATTTAATATTAGTGTCCCCTTTAATAAATCAAAGCAATTCATAAATCATAGATTTATAAAAAACTTTTTTTGTTGTTAACAATGGAAAAGATTCAGAAATATCATATCTTGTCTGGTAACCAAAAGTTGAAATTGTATCAACTCCTGTACGGTTGTGTCTTTTTTTACCTTTATCTAAAATGTGTTGTAATAAATCAAGATATTGTTTCATTATTTTTTTTCTCCTTTTTTAGTATTCTCATTAAAAATTTTATCATAAGAATTTTTAATGATGTTTTTTATTTTTCCAGCTAAATTAATTGTAGTTGTTGTAATAAAATCTTGAGGTCTCATCATGCCGTTGTATTTAACAACAATGTCACCTTTAGTTTTATACTCTTTACTCTTATCAAGTCTTCCGCTTGTTCCATAAAGTGTGAAGAAAGCAACTGGGACAAAACTTTCGTAAGCCACTTTAAATGCACCAGGTTTAAATTCTCCAAATTCATGTGAGAACACTCTTGTTCCCTCTGGAAAAACAACTAATGTATAGTTTTGGTTTAATAATTCTTTTTCTTGTCTAATAACATCAAGAATTGCTCTTGGATTATTACGATCAATATAAATACCATCAATCAAATCTATACAAGCTCTAATAGCTGCATTTTTTTGTAACTCTTTTTTACACAAAAAAGTAAAACGGAAGTTAGGATTTATTTCATACAAAACTTTAATCATTACAATTGAATCTAAATTAGATTTGTGATTACCAATTAATAGTTTTGGAGTTAATGACATGTCTTCAAAACCTTGGGAATCTATATGAATATTTTTACAAAACAATACTCTTTTGCAAATCTTGTAAACCATTTTATATCTAACATCAGCTGTATGAACCAACGGTTCTCTTTTGTATTTTTTAGCTTTTACTTTTGCTCTTCATATACTTCAAGCTAAACTAATAAATACAAATGGAACTAGTAAATAATGAAAGAAACTTTTTATAACTCTGATCATATTTTAATTATTTATATTATATAAATAAATAATATAATTCTTAATAGAGAATAACAAAATTATGGATAAGAAAATATTAATTATTAATGCTGGTAGCAGCTCATTAAAATACAAAGTATTTTTAGGCAAAAATCATAAAGTTATTTGTTATGGTCTTTGTGAAAGAATTGGAATTGATGGTAATTTTAAAATTAATTGCTTAGATGGTAAGAAATTTAAGACTTATCAGAAAAAAATCAATATTAAAGACCATACTGATGCAATTGATTTAATTTTGAAACAAATGAAAGCTCATAAAATTTATAATAAAATTACTGAGTTTAGTGGTATTGGTCATAGGGTTGTGAACTGTGGTACAGTTTACACTGACTCTGTTCTTGTAAATGATAAATGTTTAAAAGTTATTGAAGATCATATACCAGTAGCTCCATTACATAATCCTCATGAATTAAAAGTTATTAAGATTTTCATGAAAAAATTACCAAAGGTAAAAAATATTGCAGCATTTGATAATTCATTTCATTCAACAATTCCTGAATTAAATTATAGATATGCAATTGACAAACAATTAGCAGATAGATGAGAAATTAGAAAATTTGGTTACCATGGTATTTCATATAAATACATTACAAAGCAAATGGAAAAGATTCTTCATAAGAAACAAGTAAATTTAATTGTTTGTCATATTGGTAATGGTGCTTCTATTTCTGCAATTAAGAACTCAAAATCTTATGATACTTCAATGGGGTTAACTCCATTAGAAGGATTAGTAATGGGAACAAGATGTGGAGATATGGATCCATCTGTTGCTGTTTTCTTAATGAGAAAAGGAATGAATGATAAACAAATAGATGAAACTTTAAATAAAAAATCAGGTTTACAAGGACTTGTAGGTTCATCAGATGTTCGTGATGTATGTAATAAACTTGAAAAAGGTAATAAAGATGCTAAATTTGCATTAACAATGTATGTTAAAAGAATTGCTAAATACGTTGTTTCATATGCAAACGAATTAGAGGGAAAGGTTGATGCAATTGTTTTCACAGCAGGCGTTGGTGAAAACCAAAATTATATTGTTAATGAAACTTGCAAAAATATCAAGCTATTTAATGCAGAAATTAATGATAAAAAATTAATTGAAAAATACGATGATTACATCTTGGTTTCTTCAAACAATGCTACATATCCTATATATAGAGTTAGAACAGATGAAGAGTTAATGATTGCAAACGATGTTCAAAATTTAACTAAATAGTTATGGTTAAAAAAGAAGAAAAAATTTCTCAAGATGATTTAGAAAAATTTATTGCAGATTTAGATAAAAATCCAAGATGTAAAAACAAAAAATGCTGCGACGGAGAAGGGATTTGCATTACTCTAGAAGATTTTGAAAAAAAGCATAAAATCTAAAAAAAATAAAAGAATTAAGGCGCTAAAAAGGCGTCTTTTTTTCTGGTTGCAAACCAAGCATATTTATAAATTTTTAAAAAAAATTGACAAAATTTATCTTTTATGTATAATAAAAGTGTTAAAAAGTGGGACAAAGTGGTAAATATGATTTTCCTAGGAACGTACAATCACAACTTAGATTCTAAAAACAGACTATCAATGCCTGCAAAATTTGCACAAGCTTTAGGTAGTGATGTTGTAGTGTCTAAAGGCTTTGACTGCTGCTTAGAAGTAAGAGATGTAAACTCTTTTAATGACTATGCATCAAAATTAAGTGCATTAGCTCAAAATAAAAAAGATACAAGAATTGTAACAAGACAATTATTAGCAAATGCTGCTGATATTAAATTAGATAATGCTAAAAGAATTTTAGTTCCCGCTAACTTATTAGCAGAAGCTAAAATTTCAAAAAGTGTAACAATCATTGGTGTTGGTAACAAAATTGAAATTTGAGATGCAAACACTTACAACAAATATAAAGCCCAAACAGATAAAGTGTTTGAAACTGTAGCGGACAAATTAAATGAAGACAATGAATAGTTTACATAATCCAGTTTTACTTAACGAATCAATAAAGTATTTGTCAATAAAACCTAACGGCGTCTATATAGATTGCACTTGTGGAAGAGGTGGACATACAAATAAAATTTTATCTTGCTTAAATGATGAAGGCAAGATTATTTGTTTAGATACAGACAAACAAGCTTATGACTACTTACTAAAAAAATATCAAAACAACATTAATGTTATTTTGGTTAATGATAATTTCAAAAATATCAAAATGATTTTGAACAAACTAAATATTTCGAAAGTCGATGGTATTATTGCTGATCTTGGTGTTAGTTCTCCTATGTTTGATGATGCAAAACGTGGATTTAGTTATCACCAAAATGCAAGACTTGACATGAGAATGAATCAAAATGATTCATTAGATGCTTACAAGGTTATTAATGAATATGATGCAAAAAAATTAACAAGAATCTTTAAACAATACGGTGAAGTATCAAATCCAAGAAGAATTGTTAATGCAATTATTTTAACTCGTAAAAATCATGCTATCGAAACAACTGATGAATTAGTTAATATTATTAAAAACAATATTAATAAAAAAGAATTATTTAAATCTAAACATCCAGCTCGTGTTTATTTCCAAGCAATTAGAATTGAAGTAAATCATGAGTTAGATAATTTAAAAAAATTATTGAATGATGGAATTAACTTATTAAATAAGGATGGTAGAATGGTAATTATTACTTTCCATTCTTTGGAAGATAGAATTGTGAAACAATTCTTTAACAATATAACTGTAACACATATCCCAAAAGAAGTTCCAATTATGAATACAGCAACTGATTTTGAGATATTAACTAAAAAACCAATTGTTGCCTCACAAGAAGAGGTTAAATTAAATAATCGTGCACGTAGTGCAAAGCTAAGATGCTTAAGGAGGTACAACTAATGTATAACTTGAAAAATGTATATGGAGTAATTTCATTTAATAAATCAAGAATTAAAGTTCTTGTAGTTGAACGTGCTGAATCTGGTAAAGTTAATTGTTTGTATAACAATTGCGTTAGTTTAAACTACTTAAATGCGAATAATCAGTTTATTAACAAAGAAGAATTGTCTAAAACATTATTAAATATGTTAACTAAGGCTGATGAATTTATCGGTATCGTTGTTAAACGTTACATTGTAAATATTAGTTATATGCCAGTAGAAATTATTAAAAATATTTCTACTGATCATGAAGTTAAGATTGATCATGAATTAGATTTAGCTGATTACATGTCTTACACATCAAAAGTTAACTTCTTAAATGGTAACAATGATAAAACTATCATTGATTTACACCCATATTTATGAACGTTAGATGGAATGAATCATAGTGAATTCCCATATGGTAAAACTGGAAAAAATATTAATTTTGAATATTATGCATATGTAGCAAATGCTGATTTTCTTAAAGCATTTAGAGATTTAGTTCACGAATGTAAAGTTTCAATAATTGGTTTTATTAACAATCAATTATCGTTTGGTGGTTTATTAGCTAGATCTAATTCAGGAAAGAAAAATGTTGTAATCGATGTTAAAAGTGATAGCTCAACCATTAACTTCTATGACACTCATAATATTCTAATTCATTCTGAATCGTTAAATTGAGGCAGCAACTGAATGGTTGATGAATTAAAACACAAGTTTAACATTCCAGAAAATGTTAATTTAATTCCAATCATTGATTCATTACAAACAGTTAATCTAGTTGATTCATCAACTTCTTTAATCAATGTGCATAAACCAAAATTCTTAAATTTAATGTGTGCTTCTGCTGGCGAATTAACAAAATATGTTAAGATTATTAATCAAAAATTTATGAATGTTGTTCAAAACAAGATTAATGATATTTTATGTAGAAAGAATCAATTGTCTTATGACCATATATATATAAATGCAAACAGTATGGCTTATAGTTTTTTAGACATTTCAACTAACATTAACTATGAATTCTTTAAAACTAATATCATCGGAATTGATGATAACAACATTGATGTGTTAGTAGGTTCAATTGAATACACATACAATGTTCAAAAATCTAAAAACCATATTAAATATAGCATTGATCCATATGTTTCACAAGAATATGCAAATAGAAGCGTGAAGAGAGATGTGTTATTAAACATTGGTTTAATAACTACAAAATGATCAGCTAAATTAGGAGGATAATCATGGACATATTAAATCAAATAATTAATAAAGTTGATGACAACAACAAAAAAGAACAAAAGCCTGAAACAACATTTCAAGCAAATTTTAATACTAACCCATTAAAAGGTAAGTTTTTAAACAACTTAGATGACATTGAAGAAAATGTTGGCAACTTCGATATCAAAATTTTTGGTGTTGGTGGAGCTGGTTGTAATGTTATCAAACACATGAGAAACGCACGTCCGTGAGCTGATAATGTAGATATTTTTGCATTTAATACTGATGTTACTGCTTTGCGTAAAATTAGTAATTTATCAAATGTTTACCTTTTAGGTAAAAAGATTTTAAGAGGAAGTGGTTCAGGCGGAGATCCTTATACAGGAAAGATGGCTGTTGAAGAGGATAAAGAAAATATTAAAAACACTTTAAAAGGTACAGATATTTTATTCTTAGTCGCAGGTCTTGGTAAGGGAACAGGAAGTGGTGCTACTCCTGAAATTGCAAGAATTGCAAAAGAAATGGGAATTTTAACAGTAGCTGTTGTAAACTTACCTTCTATTAATTCTGAAGGTAATGCGGTTTACCAAAATGCTCTATTACATTTAAAAGAATTAAAAAATAATGTTGATTCAATAACAACTATCAGTAATGACTTAATCATTAAAAACAGTGGTGATGATATTTCATTTATGAAAGCTTTTGAAAAAGCTAACGAACAAGTTACAAATACTATAAGTGAAATTTGTGACATGATTAATATTGCAACTGAAATGAATATAGATTATGCTGATTTAAAATCATTTTTTAAGCAATCAAAAACTTTTAGTTTTACTTCAATTTTATTAGATAAAGAATATTCAGAAACTAACATTAAAAATGCTATATGTACTTCTTTACGTACATCATATACTGACATCAATATTGATAATGCTGATAAGATTATTGTTAACTTAAAAATTAATGATTCAACTCCTCCGACAATCATTAATGATGTAACTAAGACATTTAAATCTATTACTAAAAACAATGAACTTTCATTAGTTTGTGGTGTAGATTACACTAAGAATAGAAATATTAAAATTTCATCTTTAGTTTCTGCTAAAGAAGATACAAGCAATAAAAAAGATAACATCGAAGAAGATGAAGATTTTAAATTCGACTCTTACAAAGAACAAACACAACAAAGAATCTTTTCAGATGATGAAAATCTTGATTCTTCAATGGATTTAGAAAAACATGATAATGAAGCAATAATTGATCCAAAAGAATTAGAAACTTTTAAAACTAATAATTATCATAAAACTTACATTAATAAAGAATCTTTCTTTGAAAAAGAAAAATCAGATAATGTTGAAAAACAAGAAACACTAAGTTCAGATGAATGTGTGAATTTAATTACTCAAGCAATGACTGATGTGTTAAAAACAACAACACTTGCTTTAAACACAGATAACAAGTCTAAAAACAATTAATTGACTGTCGCTCAATCTTACTACTTTTAAGTAAAAATTTAATTTGAATTCCTTTCATTAGAAATTTTTCACAAAACTAATGAAAGCAATGTTAAATTATCACAAAATTTATCATAAATATTTTGGCAAATTTTTGGAGTAATATCTTTAATACTAAACAAAATCTTTATTCCGTTTTTTATTCCAAAGTCTTGGAACGAAATGATGTTGTTTCGATAATAACTAAAAATTAAAATCATATCAATTGATCATTTACCAATTGAATGATATTTTCCTAATTTTTCATATATTTCTTTGTCACTTAATTTTCCTAATTTTTTAAGATTAAGTTTTTTGTCAACCATGTCATAAGAGATTTGCTTTAATCCTCAAATTTTTGATTCAGACAAACCAACATCTCTTAATGTTTCCAAAGATGCATTAGCAATTATTTTCGGAGTAAGTTTTTTAAATTTTGCAATAACTTTATTTCAAATACTATCAACTGCTGCATTGGAAATTTGTTGTGAAATGATTGTGTGTACAATACATGAAAAATGATCAGGCATTACTCTAAAATAAAAAGGTTTTTCTATATCAACAAAATTTGCTATTTTAGGTTCAATAGCTATTAATTTTTTCAATTGAGAAGGATCAATTTTAACGTATTTAAAATATGTCTTTTTCATTTTTGTTAATTATAAATTATTTATATAATTTATATGTTATGATAAAACGTTACTCAAATCCAAAAATGGAAAATATTTGAACAGTTAAAAACAAGTTCAAAACTTATTTAAAAATTGAAATTCTTGCTTGTGAAGCATGAAGTAAACTAGGAGTAATTCCGGCAAAAGATGTTGCTGCGATTAAAAAGAATGCTAAATTTAACATTAAAAGAATTGAAGAAATTGAAAAAGTAACTCACCATGATGTTATTGCTTTTACAAGAAATGTTAGTGAATCACTAGGCACTGAAAAACAATGAGTTCATTATGGATTAACAT
This sequence comes from uncultured Mycoplasmatota bacterium, assembly GCA_949517355.1. Classification (GTDB taxonomy): domain Bacteria; phylum Bacillota_I; class Bacilli_A; order Mycoplasmatales; family Mycoplasmoidaceae; genus Malacoplasma_A. Next base: position 53,618 of record CATDIL010000001.1, on the reverse strand, counting down.
CTACTGATGTTGTTGATACAGCTAATGGATATTTGTTAAGACAAGCAAATAAAATTTTATTAAAAGATATCAAAGAATTTATGGAAGTACTTAAGGCTAAAGCACTTAAGTATAAGGATTATCCTTGCATTGGCCGTACACATGGCATCCATGCTGATATTACAACTTTTGGATTAAAATACGCTTTATGATATGAAGAAATGAAACGAAATTTAAAACGTTTCAAGATGACTTCTAAAGATGTAGAAGTAGGTAAATTATCGGGTGCAGTAGGTAATTTTGCAAATAACTCACCATTTGTTCAAGATTATGTTTGTAAAAATTTACATATTAGCTCTGCTAATATTTCTACACAAGTAATTCAAAGAGACAGATATGCAGCTTATATGGGAACTCTTGCATTAATTGGAAGTACAATTGAGAAAATCGCAACTGAAATTAGACATTTACAAAGAACTGAAGTTCATGAATTAGAAGAATATTTTGCTTCAGGACAAAAAGGTTCATCTGCAATGCCTCATAAACGTAATCCGATCTCTTCAGAAAATATGTGTGGTTGTGCTCGTGTATTAAGAGGTTATATGTTAACAAGTTATGAAGATATTCCTTTATGACATGAAAGAGACATCTCTCATTCAAGTGCTGAAAGAATTATTTTTCCTGATGCAACAATTTTATTGGATTACATGTTAAAGAGATTCACAAACATTGTAAATAACTTGACTATTTTTAAAGAAAATATGATTGCAAATATTTACAAAACAAATGGTGTTATTTTTGCTCAAAGAGTAATGAATGCTTTAATTAAAAAAGGATTCTCAAGAGAACAAGCATACGATACTGTTCAACCAATTGCCATGGACGCTTACTTCAATAATAAACAATTTAAAGATTTATTACTAGTTCATCCAGTAGTTTCAAAGAAACTAACCAAGAAAGACATTAATGGTTGTTTCACTTTAGAATATTATCAAAAACACGTAAACGAAATCTATAAGAGAGTTGGAATTAAATAAGTTTATTAACTATTCCACCACCTAAACATTTTTTATTAGAGTATAAAACAGCAAATTGACCAGGAGCAACTGCGATAGTTGGTTTATATGTCAAAATAACTTTGTTATTTTTAATTTCGTATTTACCATCAATTAATTCTTGACGGTGTCTAAATCTGATTTTGACTTTTGCGCTTTTCTTTTGATTTTTGTTAATTCAATTAAACTTAACTACTTCACACTTTGTAGAACTTAGATATTTTTCTTTATTGTTTTGATCAACGACATAAATAATATTTTTCTTAAAATCTTTTTTGCAAACAAAATATTTATTTTGTTGACCACCTAAACCTAAATTTTTGTTTTGACCTAAAGTATAAAAAGTAATTCCATCATGTTCACCAACAACTTTTTTAGTTACAATGTCAATTACTTTTCCTTTCTTAATTGGTAAGTAATTATTTAAGAAATCTTTGAATTTTCTTTCACCAATAAAACAAACTCCTGTAGAGTCTTTTTTGTTTCAATTGTCTAAACCCTGTTCATGAGCGATTTTTCTTACTTCGTCTTTTGGAATATTTCCAATAGGAAATATTGTCTTAGATAATTGTTCTTGATTTAGCCAACATAAAAAATATGTTTGATCTTTATTTTCATCAATTGCTTTTGTTAAATAATACTGATCTTTAATTTTCTTAACATTAGCATAATGACCCATAGCAATTTTGTCACAATGAAATTTATTTTTAGCTACTTTTATAAACTCATTAAATTTAATGTATTTATTGCACAATACATCTGGGTTAGGTGTTCTTCCTTTTTTGTATTCTTGAATCAAATATTTAAATACCTTATCTCAATACTGTTGAATAAATTCAACTCTATAAATTTTGATGCCTAATTTATCAGCAACTGCTTTAGCATCGTTAAAATCTTTTTGAACATTACATGTTTGTTTAGATTCATTAACATTTCCTAAAAAGTCATTATTTAAATATGAGTCTCAGTTTTGCATAAACAAACCAATAACTTCATATCCTTGTTTTTTTAATAGGTATGCACAAACTGAAGAATCTACTCCGCCTGACATTCCTAAGACTACTTTTGTCTTTTTTGACTTCATATATTAAGTATAATTTTTATATTAATATAAAAATAAATAATATGTGTATTCCTACTCCTCATAATGAAGCAAAAAAAACTGACATTGCTAAAATTGTTTTAATGCCTGGTGATCCTTTAAGGGCTAAAATTGCAGCTGAAACATTTCTTAAAAACTCTAAATTAGTAAACCAAGTTAGAGGAATGTATGCTTATACTGGAACTTATAAAGGTAAAAAAATTACCATTATGGCTCATGGTATGGGTATACCATCAATTGGTATTTACTCCTACGAATTGTTTAAATTCTATGATGTAGATTACATCATTAGAATTGGAACGGCTGGTGGATATAAAGGAATTGAGGTAGGAGATGTAATAATTTCTAATGCAGCTTATAGTTATTCAACATATGCTAAAGATATTGGTATTAAAAATGCTCCTAAAAAATTATTGCCTTCAAAGAAATTATTAAATACAGCTGTTAAAACAGCTAATGAAATGAAATTAAAGTACCACGTTGGTCAAACAGCTTCAGAAGATGCATTTTATAATGCATATTCAGTGAAAGAAGCAATAAAACGTAATCACAATTCAATTGCTGTTGAAATGGAAGCATATGCATTGTATGCAAATGCTCAATATTTAAAGAAAAATGCTTTAACTATTTTGACTTGTAGTGATTCATTCTTTTCTAAAAAACAAATGAGTTCTAAAGAAAGGCAAGAATCAACTAAAACTATGATTAAGCTAGCACTTAATACTGCTATTAAATTAAAATAATATTAATATGAAATACAATAGATATATTGATCACACGTTATTAAAACCAGATGCTTCAACTAAGCAAATTGAAAATCTTTGCAAAGAAGCACTTAAACATAAATTCTTTTCAGTTTGTGTTAATCCTTGCATGATTCCAACATGTAAAAAAGTTTTAAAAAATTCAAGAGATGTTAAGATTTGTACAGTTATTGGTTTTCCTTTAGGACAAATGACTACAGAAACAAAGGTGTTTGAAACAAAAGATGCTATTAAAAAAGGTGCTAAAGAAATTGATATGGTATTAAATATCTCTCAATTAAAGGCCAAAAACTTTAAATATGTTGTTAACGAAATTAACAAAATAAAACAAGCTTGTGGTAAATTAACTCTTAAAGTTATTATTGAAACTTGTTTATTAACAGACGAACAAAAAATTGATGCATGCAAATGCATTAATAAATCAAAGGCTGATTTTATTAAAACTTCGACAGGTTTTTCTACAGCAGGCGCTAATGCACATGATGTTGAATTACTAAGAAAATATACAAATAAAAACAAGAAAGTAAAAGCAGCCGGTGGAGTAAGAACTTATGATGACCTAGTTCGTTTTGTTAAATTAGGAGCAGACAGAATCGGAACAAGTAGAGGAGTGGATTTAATTAAATAATGAATTTCCTTGACATTATTGAAAAGCAAAGAACTAAAAAACCTCTAACAAAAGAGGAGGTTGAATTCGCTATTAATCAATATGTAAATGATAAAATTCCAGATTATCAATTTACTGCTTTTATTATGGCAATCAATATTAATAATATTGGATTAGAACAAACATATTGATTAACAAACTCAATGTTGCATTCTGGTAATACAGTTGACTTTTCGTCAATTAAAGGAATTAAAATTGATAAACATTCTACTGGTGGAGTAGGTGATAAAGTTTCTGTTATCATTGGTCCTATATTAGCTGCTTGTGGATTGAAAGTTGCTAAGATGTCGGGTCCTGGATTAGGACATACAGGTGGTACAATTGATAAATTAAATTCAATTGGAGTCAATACTAATTTAACATTACAACAATGTAAAAAACTTCTTAAAGATAATGGAATTTTTATTGCTAGTCAAACAGATGATATTGTACCAGCTGATAAAAAAATTTATGCATTAAGAAATGCTACAAGCACAGTTGATTCATTACCATTAATTGCTTCTTCAATTGCTTCTAAAAAAGTAGCAATGGGAACTGATTATATCTTTATAGATGTAAAAGTTGGCGATGGTGGTTTTTGTGAAACTTATGACAAGGCATTTAAGTTAGGCAAAATTTTAATTTCAATTCTTAAAAAATTCAATAGAAAATCTATTGTTCATATCACTAATATGAATCAACCTTTAGGTCGTTCAATTGGTAACTGCATTGAAATGAAAACTACCATCGAATTTCTTGATGGAAAACCAGAATCAAAAGATGTTAAGGAATTAATTTATGAATTTTCAAGTGATATCTTAGTAGCTACTAAGATTTGCAAAAATAAGAAACAAGCTTATGAAAAAATTGATGAAGTGATCAATTCTAAAAAAGCATTAGAAGTATTTAAAAAATGAATATCTTCTCAACATGCAAACGCTAATGAAGTTTATAAAAATAAATTTTTTAAACCTAAATATTCTTTAGAAATTAAAGCTGATAAATCTGGATATGTTAAATATAAATCTGCTAGAGAAGTAGGAATGATATCATTCCTACTAGGTGCTGGAAGAGAAGTAAAAGGAGCACCAATTGATTTCCAAGCAGGAGTTTATTTAAATAAGATAATTAATGAAAAAGTTAATAAAGGTGAAACAATAGCGACTCTTTATTCTTCTAAAAAAATTAATTCATTATTAATTGAAAAATTTAAAAAGAACATTTTATACTCTAATAGTAAGTTTAAAGAGCTTCCTGTTATTGTAAAGGTAATAAAATAGTATGACTGATAAAATTTATTCACAATTAATACAACAATTAAAGAATTCTTATTCTCCTTATTCTAAATTCAAAACAGCAGCAGCTATTGAAACAGATAAAGGATTATTCTTTGGTAATAACATTGAAAACGCCTCTTATTCAGCAACCGTTTGTGCAGAAAGAGCAGCAATCTTTAATGCACAAGTACATGGATCTAAAAAATTCAAGAAATTATATTTAATTTCTTCTTCTAAAAAAGATGATGTTATTCCATGTGCTGTATGTTTGCAAGTGATGTCTGAGTTTTTTGATGCTAATGCACCAGTTATTGTTTATTCTTTTGTTGGTAAAAAAACTACTTATAAATTTTCTGATTTATTACCAGTCAGTTTTTCTAAGAAGGAGTTAGACAATGCCAAAAAATAATTTATCTCATCTTTGGTTAAACTCATCAAAAGTATCAACAAAAGATAAAAACATTATTAGAAAAATGTCTAAAAAAGAATTAGACATCTTTTTTGATGATTCACTTATGAGATTTGGTACAGCTGGAATCAGAGCAACACTTGGTCCTGGTACTAAGCAATTTAATGAATTTACTTATGTCCAATTAGCTTATGCATATGGTAAATTTATCAAGAATAAATTTAAAAAGAATTTAAAAGTTGTTATTGGACATGATAACAGAATTGGTTCAATTGAATATTCAAAGTTATGTGCTGAAGTATTATCAAGTTTTGGTATTAAAGCATACATGTTTAAAAATAATGAATTAATGCCTACTCCAATTATCTCTTATGCTATTAGAGAATTAAAGGCGTGTGGTGGCATTATCATTACAGCTAGTCATAATCCAAAAGATTACAATGGATTCAAAGCATATAATCCAGATGGTGGACAAATTCTTCCAGATGTTGCTAAACAAATTGAAAAATTAATGCCAGCTCCATCTAAGATTTTAGATATAGAATATAAGCCAAATATTAAAAATGTTTGCTCTATTAGTCAAAGTGTTGTTGATTCATATTTAACAAAAGCTAAATGTGCAATTGTTGATCAAAAAATTATTAAACAAAAAAAGAATTTTCCAATTATTTTTACAGGACATCACGGTACTAGCTGTAAATTATTACCTAAATTTTTGAAATCTTTAGGTTTCAATGTTATCCCTGTAAAGGAACAATGTTATTCGGATCCGATGTTTACAAATTCACCAAGTTCAAACCCTGAATTTGCTGATTCATTTAAATTATCAATTAAATATGCTAATAAATACAGATCTAAAATTTGTATTGGTATTGATCCTGATGCAGATAGAATGGCTGTGATGATTAATCATAATGGTAAATGAACTCTTATGACTGGTAACCAAATGGGTATTCTATATAGTTGATACATTTTATCAAATAAGAAGTTTACTAAAACTCCTTATATAGTGTCTTCTTATGTATCAACAGATTTGATTGATAATATTGCTAAAAAGTTTAAGGCAAAAGTTTATCGTACAGGCACTGGTTTTAAATGAATGGGTAATGTAATTACCAAGATTGATAATAAAGAACAATTTGTAGTTGCTTTTGAAGAAGCGATCGGTGCATTAAATACTACTCTTAATCGTGATAAAGATTCGTTTACAGCAAGTGCTGCTGCATTAGAAATCTATACAAAATATTTAGATAAAGGTATGGATTTCATTGATATTTTAGAAAAAATCATTTATCCTGAATTTGGTTACTGATATGGAGAAACAGTCTCATATAATTTCTTTGGAATTTTAGATTGAAAACCAGTTGTTCAAAAAAGACTTCAACAATTAAAAACAACTAAATTAAAGAAAGTTGGTAATTACAAAATTACTAAAGTTGTTTGAAATACCAAGGGTGATTGTTTAGATTGAATGTTAAGTGACAAGAGTTGAATTAGATTTAGAGTTAGTGGTACTGAACCTAAATTTAAAGTTTATTACAATTTATATGCTAAAGATAAAACTACTTTAGCTCTTAATATATCAAAAGCAAAAACAGACATTGCTAAATTATTCAAATAGTATATATTTCTAAAAATATATAATTAATAACATCATATGAAAAATGATTTTGATGTTATTGTAATTGGTGCAGGACACGCTGGTACAGAAGCGGCTTTTGCTTGTGCGAATTTAGGTTACAAAACATTAATGTGTACTCTTTCAGCTGATTCAGTTGCTGAGACTCCTTGTAATCCTTCAATTGGTGGACCAGCCAAAGGAGTAGTTACTAGAGAAATAGATGCTTTAGGCGGAATGCAAGGAATTGCAACAGACGCTAACCAATTGCAAATGAAATTATTAAACAGTTCTAAAGGAGCTGGTGTATGAGCGCTACGTGCTCAAATTGATAAAATTAGTTATCACAACTGATTTATTAATCAAATTAAAAAGAATAAATATTTAACTTTGCTAGAAACAGAAGTTAAAGAACTAATTATTGAAAATAAAAAAGTCGTTGGTGTAAAAACTACAAATAAAAATTTTAGTTGTTCTAAAGTAATTATTACTTCAGGAACTTATATGAAGGCAATTACTCATATTGGTGATATAAAACAATCGGAAGGGCCTAATCATCACAAACGTAGTGAAACATTATCTACTCAACTGAAAGATTTAGGGTTCACAATTATTAGATTAAAAACAGGAACACCTCCTAGAATCTATAAAGATTCTATTGATTATGATAAAATGCAAATTGAAACAGGTACTAAAGGTAAATATTGTTTTTCGCATTTTCATCCACGTTATGTTTCATTAAACAAACAACAAGTTTGTTTTTTAACATACACCAATACACAGACCCATAAAATAATTAAAGAAAATATTCATAAATCTGCAATGTATTCTGGACAAATTCATGGAGTAGGACCAAGATATTGTCCAAGTATTGAAGACAAGATTGTTAGATTTGCTGATAAGCCTAGACACCAAGTATTCATTGAACCAGAGTCTATGAGTTTAGATACTATGTATTTACAGGGACTTTCTACATCTTTACCAAAAGATGTTCAAGAAAAATTTGTTCATTCAATAGTTGGATTAAAAAGTGCTAAATTTAAAAAGTATGCTTATGCAATTGAATATGATGCAATTGATGCAAGAGAATTATGACCATCATTAGAATCAAAATTAATCAAAGGTTTATACTTTGCAGGACAAGTTAATGGTACAAGCGGTTATGAAGAAGCGGCTTGTCAAGGATTAATGGCAGGAATTAATGCTATTAATTCTTTAAGAAATAAAAAACCATTAATTCTTAAAAGAAACGAAGCTTATATTGGAGTTTTAATTGATGACATTGTTACAAAAGGTGTTAATGATCCATATCGTTTGTTAACAAGTCGTGCTGAACACAGATTACTATTACGAAACGATAATGCTGATGATAGATTAATTAAGTATGGTTACAAGATTGGTTTAGTAAGTAAAAAACACTATAACCTTTATTTAACTCAAGATAAGTTAATTAAAAAAACTATTGGTTTTTTAAAATCTCACAAATTAAGTTATATCAATGGTTTAACTAAAAAATTCGGAAACAGTAGCCATAATCTTTATGATCTGCTAAAACGTCCTGAAGTTAAACTAAAGCAAATTCTAAAACAAAATCAGTTAAAAAATTTAACTTTAAATTCAATTAAAAAAATAGAAATTAAAGTAAAATTTGAAGGTTATATTAAAAATCAGAATAAATATATTGATCGAGCTAATCAATATGAATTAATTGATATATCTAAAATCAAAGATTTTAAAACAGTAAAACATTTATCATTAGAAGCAATTGATAAATTAAATAGAATTAGGCCTTTAACTTTGGGACAAGCTCAAAGAATTAGTGGAATTAATTTAACAGATTTAGTTGCAATCAAGTATTATTTAGATAATGAATAAAGAAGAGTTTATTAAAAGTGTTACAAATGTATTTAAAGACATTGGTTCAAATTGAACCAATCAAATAGAACTATACAAAGTTTTTTTGAGAGAATACAATAAAAAAGTTAACTTAACTAGATTAGATGATGAAGCAAAAATATATGGTTCATATTTTTATGAATCAATCATTCCTTACAAAACAGTTGATTTTAGTAAAATTAATTCTTTATTAGACATAGGCAGTGGTAGTGGAATTCCGGGAATTGTTTTAAAAATCTTATACCCACACATAAACTTAACTATTATTGAATCAAATAACAAAAAGACTATTTTTTTAAATGAATTAATCAAAGAATTGGATTTAAAAAATGTTAAAGTAATTACTAAACGTGCAGAAATAATTAGACCAAATGAAAGAGAAATGTTTGATTTAGTAACTTCACGAGCTGTTGCTAGTATTAAAGTAATGTTAGAATTATCAACCCCTTATGCAAAAGTGGGTGGGCAAATAATTGTTCCAAAATCTGTTAATTATATAAATGAAACAAATGGACTAAATGAATTAATGTCTGCATTAGATGTATCAAAAGAAATATTAACATTTACATCATTGAATGATGTAGTTCATAATGTTTTAATTTTTAAGAAAAAGAAAAAAACTAATCATGTTTATCCTAGGGAATGAACAAAGATTATTAAGAACGTATAAGTATGAAAAAAGTTTTTATTTACAGTGATCAAGCAGAGGTTGGAAAGAATACGCTAATTTATAATCTAGCACTTAAAATCTCATCTAAATTAAACAACACTGTTATTATTTCTCAGTCTCCTAGTGTTGAATCACAAGAAAAGATAAATAAGAATTTATCTGTGTATTATGTTAATGCTGATAAAAACATTAAACGTGAAAAAGATCTAATTGCAAAAAAGAAATTGTTTCTTAAGAATGTTAACTACGTTTCAAAAAAGAAAGCATATTGTTTTATTGAATCGTCATTAGTTGATATCAATTACAATCAACTAATATTATCCATTTCAACAGATGTAATTTTGATTTACAATGCTAATCATTTTAATTCAGATCAAGTATTAAAAGATTTATCTTTTATCAAAAATTCTTCCGGTGAAGCGCGCCCTAAACTTTCTTGTATTATTCTTAATGGTTATGATAAAAACAACTCAATTCATTTATCAAATTTATTAATTTTAAGAAAAACATTTAAAACTTTAGTTTATGTAATTCCATACAACAATCAATTAAATAAAAATTTTAAAACTTCAAGAATCTTTCTTGAAAAGAACCCATGAAGTGATTTTGCAATCATTTTAGATGAAATTATTAAAACTATCTAATAACTAAAATATAATATTTATAAGCATGACTATCTTTGATGAGTTGAAACAAAGAAATGTTATCAACAATATCACTAACGAAAAGAAATTAGAAGAGTTTATTAAAAATAAACCTAGTGTTTATGTTGGTGTAGACCCTTCATTTAAATCTATGCATTTAGGTAATTATTACACATTAATTACCATTAATAGATTAGCAAAAGCTGGTTTTAAACCATACATTTTGATTGGTGGAGCAACGGGATTAATTGGTGATCCATCAGGTAAAAAAGCTGAAAGAAAAGTATTACCATTAGATGTTATTAAAAATAACATTGAATGTTTAACAAATCAAATTAAAAGTTTATTTGATTGTGAAATAGTTAACAACTACGACTTTTATAAAGACATGAACATCTTGCAATTTCTAAGAGATGTTGGTAAGTTAATTAATGTTAATTATTTATTGGAAAAAGAAATTATTAAAGGTAGATTAGAGTCTGGTATCTCATATGCTGAATTTTCGTATAACCTTGTTCAAGGTTACGATTTCTTAAATTTATACAAGAATCATAATGTTTGAATGCAAATTGGTGGTAGCGATCAATGAGGAAATATCACTACAGGTATTGAAATGATTAGAAAAGTTTGTGGTGACGACAATAATGCCCTTGGTTTGACAATTAATTTACTAACTAAAGAAGATGGTACTAAATTTGGTAAGTCAGAAAAAGGAGCAATCTATTTAGATTCTTCAATTACTTCTCCTTATCAAATGTACCAATTCCTAGTTAATCAAACAGATGCAGACGTTAAAAAACTTTTATTTGCTTTAACATTTATTTCTGTTGATGAAATTAATTCAATTATGAATGCTCATAATGAAGCACCATTTAAAAAAACAGCCCAAAAGAGACTTGCTTTTGAAATTGTAAAAGATATTCATGGACAAGATGTAGCGACAAAATGTGAAGAAATTTCTGCTAAATTATTTTCAGGAGAAATCGCTTCATTGTCTCACAATGATCTATATGATGCTTTATCTAGCACTCCTTCAATTACATTAAGTAAATCAACTAATATTCTTGATGTATTAGTTGAATTAGGAGTTTGCCCTTCTAAGTCAAATGCAAGAACTTTAGTTCAATCAAAATCTATTTCAATTAATGGACAACTAATTGAAGATATTAATTTTATTGTTGATAAAGAAAACTCAATTGACAATAAATTTTCATACATTAAAAAGGGGAAGAAGAACTACTTCTTAATTAATTGAAACTAATATGCTAAATACAAAAATTAGTTCCATTGTGCTTAAGCACATGAAGAAAAAACTTATCAACAACACAATTACTGAAGAAGATGTTGCTGAGGTTTTAAAGCAAATCAGAATTGTTTTGATGGATTCTGATGTTTCATTAATTGTTGTTAAAAACTTTATTAAAAGTATCAAATCTAAAGTAGTAGATAAAGTTATAGATTCAAAAACAGATCCTGAACAATTTTTATTAAATGTTATTAAAAAAGAATTAATTGAAATACTGGGAAAAGAACAAAAACCGATAAATCTTGGAAAACCTACAAAAATTATGATGGTTGGTTTACAAGGTTCTGGTAAAACTACAACTGCTGCAAAATTATCTAATTATTTTAGAAATAAAAACGCTGTTAAACCTTTAATGGTTGGTTTAGATATTTATAGACCAGGTGCTATTGATCAATTAAAACAATTAGCTGATGAAATTAAAGTTGATTTCTATGATCATGGAAATCAAAATCCAAGACAAACTGCTATTGAAGCACTTGAATTAGCTAAGAATAACAACAATGATTTTATTGTTTTTGATACTGCTGGTAGATTGCAAACTGATGAAAAATTAATTCAAGAATTAATTGATCTTAAAAAGACGATAAATCCAACAGATATTTTATTAGTAGTTGATGCTATGAGCGGGCAAGACATGATTAATGTTGCTCAAGAATTTAATAACAAATTAAATTTAACAGGAATTATCATTACAAAATTAGATTCAGATGCTAAAGCTGGTGTTGCTTTATCTTTAGCATCTTTATTAAATGTTCCTATTAAAATGACTGGTGTTGGTGAAAAAGTAGGTTCAATAGATTTATTCTATCCTGAAAGAATGGCAGACAGAATTTTAGGTTTGGGTGATATTATGACCTTAGCTGAAAAAGCTTCTGATGTCATTGATGAAGATAGAGGAAAGAAAACTATTTTAAGAATGTTATCAGGAAAAATGGATCTTGAAGATTTGTTATGACAAGTTCAACAGATGAATAAATTAGGTTCATTAGATTCTGTTATGAAAATGATGCCAGGAACTGCTAAAATTTCTGAAAGTCAAATAAATGCTGCTGAAGAAAAGATGAGAGTTTGAAAGATATTAATGAATTCAATGACATTAAAAGAAAGAAGAAACCCATCTTTAATTCGTCGTTCATTATCTAGAAGAACAAGAATTATTAAAGGTTCAGGTAGAAAACCTGATGAATTAAATAAAATGTTAAATGAATTTGAACAATCTAAGAAAAAGATGGATCAAATAGGTTCAATGCTAAAAAAAGGGAAAAACCCACAAAGTATTTTGAAAAATTTTGGAAATTAATTAAAAAATTTTTGAAAAAATTTTGTACAAAACTAGGAAAGGTTTTTCCTGGTTTTATTTTATATTAATTAAAAATTAATAAATAAATGATTGACAAGAGGTTAAAAAAGAATTACCATTTCTTATTTCTACTGATGTTAGCAGTAGTTATCATGCTAACAATTTTTAAAAATGCCATTTATATTCTTTTATTAACAATACCGTTTGTATATGCATGATATAACAAGTTAAAATTAAAATTAATTTTAATATTTTTAATATTATCTTTTATTCCTTCAATTATTTATTTCTTAATTAAAGATTTTAATTTTTTAGTTTACTTTGTTAATTTAATAAACGAAAAACAAGGTTTTTCAGTTAGAGATTTAATGAGTAATTATTTAGATAATAAATATGATCCTTTAACTAGTTCATTCATTAAATTAATGATTTTAAATATTAAAGTAGATGAATCATATTATTTATACAAAAAGATGATTAGTCTATCAATTGTATATTTAATAGTAATCAGTGGATTTCATTTAATGTTTATTAGAAAGTTAGTAGAATTTATTTTTAAAAAAGTTCCAAAAATTAGTTTAGCAATTAATTTAATAATATTTTTCTTTTACAGTTTTATCCTTAACTTTTCTATGAGCGTTTTTAGAGTGTTTTTAACAATGGTTTTCTCTAAACTTACATCAAAGAGATGTAAAGGAGACTATGAATTTACTGCAATGGCAGGTATGTTTTGTTTATTCTTTTTTCCTTCGGTTTGTTTTTCATTAAGTTATGCATTGAGTTATATTTGCACATTCGGAATAATTTATGTGGCTTCATTAGAAATCAAGAATTTTATATTAGAAAAAGTATTAATGAATATAATGGCAATTATTTTAAGTTTACCTTTTGTATTGTCGATAAATAAAGAAATTTCTTTATTGGCTGTAATTAACTCATTTATTTTTAGTTATTTTTTCTGCTTTGTCTTCATTTATTTCTTTTTCTTTTGATATATTTGAATTTTGTGACCAATTCATGATTTTATAACTCAATTGGTATTTATGATTGTTAACGGATTTAATGTTATTAACATTATGGTTATGTTTTCTTTTCAAAATAAATGGTTTAATTGTGCTTATTATCTATTGTGTTTTATTACTATAATGATTACATATAAAAAGATTAAATATTCATGGTAATCTATTACGGTAATGATTTGGATCAAATCAATCACCAAGATCTAAAATGCAATAATCCATTGAAAATCAATTATTTAGATGATGTTTCATCAATTTATGATGAACTAAATCAAATATCTTTGTTTAACCAACCAGATGCTATTTTTATTTATGATTCTACTTTCTTATTAGATGAAGAAGAAAAAGCATCTGCATTAATTAATTATTTGGCTAACTATGAAATTGAAGTTTATTGTTTCGTTAAAAATGATAAGTTAGACAATTTTAATCCAAGTATTAAGAATAAAAAGATTAAGACTATTAAGAAAACACAAATTAATGCTTTCAACAAAGCAAAAGAAATAAAGGTTATTTGTGATGAATTAAAAGTTAAAACTGACAATTATCAAACATATAACTATTTAGTTGATTGCTTACCTGACAACTATTTAATGATTAAGAATGAATTGAATAAATTATTAATTTATTCTGAAGGTAAATTAATTACAAAAAAAGATATTGATGAAATTTTAATTGATAATGGTGAATCAAACATTTTTTCATTAATTAATTATTTGTTGCAAAACAATATAGATATTTGCATTAATTTATATGAAAATTTAATAAATTTAAAACATCAACCAATCGAAATGATTCAAATAATGGCTACTCAATTATTTAAGATAAAACTTTTTAAAAAGGCAATTACCACATCTTCTAATCTTGATGCCACAATAAAAGAATTAAGAATTACACCATATCAAGCAAAACAATTGTCTTATGTTTATAAGATACCTTTATCTAAAATTGAAAAAATTGAAGATGCTTTCTTTGATTTAGACTGTAATATTAAAAAAGGTTTGGTTGATCCTTATCAAGGTTTAAAGTATTTAATCTCATCTGTAAATTTAATTAAATAATTCATTAGATACCTATAATATAAAAATATGGATTTTGACTCAAAAATTTGTGAGACTAAATTGTTAGATGAACTAGATGTTGTTTTGCATACAAAAAGACAAGATGTTTTAACAAAAATTAGTTCAGATGAACAATTCAAAAATGTTATTAAAAAAGAATTAAATATTCTTTTCTATTTAAAAAAGAAGAATAAATCTTCTGAAACATTGCCTAATAAATTGTTAGATCGTTTTAATGAATTGTCAAAATCTAATTTTGTTGTTGATGAAACAATTAATTATTCTGATAAATTCCAATTATTAGATGACATTAACTATTTATCTATTTACATTAAAAATATTTTTAAAGTAGATATTTCTGATTTGAACAAATTGGATACTTCTAAAGTTGAAGAAGTTAAAACAGAAGACGTAAATCCAAGACAAACAAACAACACTTATTCAAATCCTTTCGGTAAATTTGCAGGAACAAGTGGTATTAACAATCCGTTTTTACAAATGTCTGCTCAAGTCAAGTTAAAAGATGATATTAGAAACGGAAGAGTTTATGTTTATGATTCTAAACCAAAAATTATTCCTGTCATAAAGAAGATTTTTTTCTTTTGTTTATTAGCTTTAGGAACATTTGTATTTTTGACTGGAATTTTTGGATTAGCTATAGGTCAGTTTAAAAATGGTGGTATTGTTGATGGTAAAGAAACATATACATACTTATCTTGAACTTCAAGTTTGTACATATTGCTAGGAGCGGGTTTCTATTACTATGCATATGTATGCTATAAAAATGTATTTGCAAATGGAAAGAAAAATTTAAATGAAAATTTCTTATATAGATTTGAGTTTATGGGAGTATATTTCATAATCTTTTTCTTCGTATTTTGATACATTTTTGATTGTTTCTCTATCAAATATACTTCTCGTGTTTGCATATTTGATAGTTTGAATGATTTGATAAATGCTAACCAAAATATTAAAGCAGAACTATATGGGTTCTTTTCTTGTGAAGTTTTATCATTGGTAACATTTTTTGTTACATTAATTGTAATTGTCTGTGGTAATGTTTTCAATCCAAAAGTTGATAAAGTAAAGGTAAATCAATTAATCCAACAATATATGGATGACATGTCTAGAGGAACTAGTTTTGGTTGTTAACTATGGAAACAAAACAAGGTGGATTTAATGTTATTAAAAAACACACATTTTGAAACTTTTTATTTCCACTTTATCCACTAAGTGTTTTTAAAAATACTAAACTAATGGCTTATTTAGCAATCTTAATTTCATTAAGATTAATTTTTAGTATTGTAAGTATTCCAATACCTGGTTTTGTTCAAAATATTTCTTTCTCTTGAGTTCCACTTATGGTAGCAGGATGATATTTTGGTCCAGTAGTTGGTTTCTTCTTTGGATGAGCTACAGATACATTGTGTTATTTAATATTCACAAGTGGTATTTGATTTTGAATGTATGCAATTCAAGAATCTTGTGTATGTGTAATATCGGGAATTTTTGGATTTGTTTATAGAACAAGAAGTCAATCAAAACATTTAAAGATTTGAATTGACTTACTTGCTCAACAAATTATTTATTTCTTATTTGGTGCTATTTGTTTAGGAGCGTTATTGTCATGAGCAGATCCAGGAAATGTTGCAGGTAAGTTTGATGGGAAATATGATTTTTATAAAGTATTAGCATTATGTTTGATGGCTCTATTCATCATCATTATGGAGTTTGTAACTGTATACCAGTATCACACGTATAAAGAGAATAAGTCTCATTTATTACTCTTCATTTATGGAACAACATTAGTTGTTTTGCTTATGGAAATTTTTTCATTTGCAATAGGTCCTATTGCAACAGTTGAATATCTGAGAGCTTTAAATAAAGGTAAGCTTCCTGCAAAATTTGAACAATATGGTCTTATAGTTTATTTGATACCAAAAGTTATTATTCAATCAGTTAAAGATCCGTTTGAAAGTTTTTTATTCGTAGGAATAATTTGAGCTCTTACACCTTCGTTTGATAATATGTTAAATGGTTTAAATTCTCGTTGAGATGTTAATAAGTGATTTTCTAATTAACAAGCTAATTTACGTCCATGGAATTGATTAATTCCAGTTTTTTTATTAATTATTAAATAGTTGTCATCAGAAACTTTACCACCAACAACTAATTCAATCTTTTCATGAGCATATTTCTTTAATGCAATTAAAGATTTAATGTTATTGATTGCTATATCATTTCCACCTTTAGTTAGAATTCTTCTAACTTCTAATTGAGTTAATTGATCAATAGCTTCTTTCTTGTCTTCAATTAAATCAAATGCCATATGAAAAACTACGTATTTGTTAGCAGGAACATAGTTCATTAATTTTTTCATATTTTCAACATCAACTTTATTTTCTTTTGTTAATAAACCAAAGACATAACCTATAATTTTACTTTTTGCAAAAGTTTTAATATCTTTTATTAATTTTGCCATGTCTTTTTTGTTAGTAACAAAATTATCATCTTTTCTTCTGATCATAATCAACACATTACTATTCTTAAAACTAGTTGAATACTTAACAAGACTAGGAGTAGGGGTATAACCTCCACGATCTAGATGACTACACAATTCGATTCTTTCAGCATTTTTTGCATATGCTGAATCTATTTCTTTTTTTGTTTCTACACAAGCTTCTCTAATAATTTTCATAGTTATTAATTATTATATATGTTAACTTTATAATAAAGATATGTGTAATAAATCAATAGTTTTTATTGGAACACCACAAATAGCAGCAGACTGTTTGCAAGCATTAATTGATGTTAATGCTAACATTGTTGCTGTTGTCACACGAAGTGATAAGCCTTCTGGTAGAAACAACAAGATTATTTACAGTCCTGTTAAAGAATTAGCACTTAAAAATAATCTTAAATTATTTCAACCAGAGCATCCATCTGATATTTATGAAGAACTTAAATGAATGAATATTGATTTGATTTTTACATGCGCCTATGGAAAGATAATTCCAAATTCAATTTTAGAATTACCTAGATATAAATCAGTTAATGTTCACCCATCATTATTACCAAAATATAGAGGAGCATCTCCTATTCAAAGTGCATTAATTAACGGAGAAAATAAAACTGGAGTAAGTTTTATTTATGTTACTGACAAATTAGACGCAGGAGATATTCTATTTCAAGAAGAAATAACAATAGATGCTTCTGATAACTATTTATCATTGTATGATAAACTAAGTCAATTATCTGTGAAGATGATTAAAAATAATTTTGATAAATTATTTAATCCATCTAATGTGATTAAACAAAATGATACTAAAGCTACATTTTGTAAAATAATCTCTCATGAAGATGAGAAAATTGATTGAACAAAAGATGCCTTGTCAATCAATAATCTATTGCGTGGTTTATATGATAAACCAGCAGCTTTTACAACATATGAAAATCTTAATGTGAAAATTTACAAATCAGAAGTTGTAGAACAAACTATAACGAGTCCTGGAAAAATAGTTAAGATTGATAAACAAGGAATTTTAGTAGAAACAGGTAAAAATTGTTTGTTATTAAAAGAGATTCAATTACCTGGTAAAAAAAGAACGCAAGTTTCTCAATTAGTTAATGGTAATCATATATTTAAGCCTTTAAGTTTCTTTAAATAGTAAATATAATAAATACTTATATGGATAAATTATCTGCTCAGCAAATAAGAGAAATATGAATTGATTTTTTTAAAGAAAAAAATCATTTATTTGTAGAGCCAAAGTCATTAATTCCAATAAATGATCCTTCATTGCTATGAATTAACTCTGGAGTAGCTACTCTTAAAGATTATTTTTCAGGAAAATCAAATCCACCTAGCCAAAGATTAGTTAATGTTCAAAAGTCAATTAGAACTAATGATATTTTTAATGTTGGTGTAACGGCAAGACACCATACTTTCTTTGAAATGATGGGTAACTTCTCTATTGGAGATTATTTCAAACCAGAAGCTATCGAATTTGCTTTTGAATTATTAACTAAACGTTTTGAAATTCCGTTATCAAAACTATATTTCACTATTTTTGAAGATGATGAAATTGCTTTTAATAAATGAGTTTCATTAGGTGTATCACCTAATAGAATTATTAAAGGCAATCGTGATCGTAATTTTTGAGATGTAGGTCAAGGACCTTGTGGTCCTTGTACTGAAATTTATTTTGATCGTGGTGAAAAATATGATTCAAATAAACTTGGAGAAAAATTAATCTTTGAAGATATTGAAAATGATCGTTATGTAGAAATTTGAAATATTGTGTTTAGCCAATTCAACAATGACGGAACTAATCATTACACTGAATTAGCTAGAAAGAATATAGATACTGGAGCAGGTTTAGAAAGATTTGCATGTATTTTCCAAGATGTTCCAACTAATTACGATACCAATGAATTCCAAAGTGTTATTAGAGCAATTGGCAAATTGACCAACAAGCAATATGATATGAATGCTTATTTTGGAAATGATTTAACTCAAAAGTTAATTAATCATGATTACATAGTAATTGTTGATCATATCAAGGCAAATATGTTTGCTATTTCAGATGGGGCTTTACCATCTGCAAAAGATCGTGGTTCTGTATTAAGAAAACTTATTAGACGTGCTATGGTGTGTGCACGTAGACTTGAAATTAAAGAATCATTTATTTCAATTACAGTCGATGCTTTGATTGATGTCAATAAAGAATTTTATCCTTATTTAATTCAAACAAGAGACAAAGTTATTAAGGTTTTACAAGAAGAAGAAGTTTTATTCAATAAAACTCTTGACAATGGTTTTGAATTATTTAATAAGGCATTAAATAGTAAAAACTTTGATGCTAGAACAGCTTTTAGATTAACAGAAACATATGGTTTCCCATATGAATTAGTTGAAGAGATGATGAACTATCATCATATTAAAATTGATAAGGAAGAATATGCAAAGATGATTAAAACTCATCAAGAAGTTTCTAAATCTAGAAAAGATGTTAAGGGAATGATGCAA
This sequence comes from uncultured Mycoplasmatota bacterium, assembly GCA_949517355.1. Lineage (GTDB taxonomy): Bacteria > Bacillota_I > Bacilli_A > Mycoplasmatales > Mycoplasmoidaceae > Malacoplasma_A. The sequence continues at coordinate 33,843 of CATDIL010000001.1, read as the reverse complement.
CAAAATGCAACATTGCTTAACTATAAAGAAACTTCGACATTTGATTATGATTCAACAAAGTTGAATAATGCATTAGTTATTGGTTTGTTTGATGAAGATTTTAATCAAGTTAATTCATTAAATGGTAATGGTTGAGTAGTGTTTGATAACACTGTGTTTTATGCGACAAGTGGTGGTCAAATTTGTGATACAGGAATTATTACTATCAACAATCATCAAGTTAAAGTTGATGATGTAATTAAAGGTCCTAACGGTCAACACTTTCATCATGTAGTTAATGCAATCATTAAACTTAATGATTATGCTAATTTACAAATTAATGAACATAATCGTTCATTAGTTACTAAAAATCATTCAACAGAACATTTATTACATAAAGCTTTAAGAACTTTAATCGATAAAAATATTAACCAAGAAGGTGCATTTAAATCACCTGAAAAAGTTACTTTTGATTTTTCATGTGATCATCATTTGTCAAATGATGAATTAATGAAAATTGAAGATGAAGTGAATAGTTATATTCAATCTAATAAACCTGTATGCATAAACATGTTAACCTTAGAAGAAGCTAAACAAGAAAATGCAGTAGGACACTTTGAAGATGTATACAAGAAGATTGGTGGTAAACTAAGAGTTGTTAAGATGAAAGGCATTACAACTGATATATGTGGTGGTACTCATGTTAAAAATACTAAAGATATTGAAAAGTTTATGATTACTAAACTTTTCTCTGTTGGTGGTGGACTATACAGAATCGAAGCTATTACTTCAAATGAAACTATTTCTAAATATTTAGATGAACAAATTAATAAAATTCAACAAAAGATTAGTTTAATGAATGAAGATTTATCTTCAAAGAAGATAAATGATGATCAATATACTAAATTATTGGCTACAGTTTCATACAAAAATGATTTAGCAGAATATCATAATTTAGTAAATAAATTTAATGAGTTAAATAGTATTTACAATAAATTGATTTTATCTTATAACAAGCAAAATGCTTCTAATAACATTAGGATGATTAAACAAGAATATAAATCTATCGATCAATCTCCTAAAATTTTAATTAATAAATTTAGTAATTTAGATTCAAAAACAATTTCATCAGCATTAACTGAATTGATTAACGAGGATAAACAACACGCCTATGTTGCTTTAAGTTTATTAGACACTAAAACTCAATATGTTTGTATGGCTAACAAACAATTTTGTCAAGAAAATAACTTTAATGCAGGTGAACTAGTTAAAAAACTTAATGTAATTACTAAGGGAAGCGGTGGTGGAAGGGACACTTTTGCTCAAGGTGGATGCAATGGAACAATCAATTTTGAGTCAGTTTTAAATTCCATTAAAGACCAATAGTCTTTTAATATATTATTTAAATATTTAATATATAATAACTTTTATTAAATAACCCTTATGCTAAAAAATGTACAATATGGAAGAACATTTGGTGATGTTCTATTAATTCCTAATTATTCAGATGTAATACCACGTGATGTTAATGTTAAAACTAAATTAACTAAAAAAATTTCATTAAATATTCCTATCATTTCCGCTGCAATGGATACAGTTAGTGAAAAAGATATGGGAATAGCGATGGCGCTAGCTGGCGGAATAGCGTTTATTCATAAAAACTTATCTATTGAAGAACAAGCCGAAATGATTAAGGCTGTTAAACACTTCAAGTTTGATAAGAAAAAGTATCCAGATGCAAATGTAGACAATAAGGGTAAATTGATTGTTGGTGCAGCAATTAGTATTGCTGCTAATTGTATTGCGAGAGTTACTGCATTAGTTTCCGCTGGGGTTGATGTAGTTTCTTTAGACAGTGCACACGGTGATTCTTACAATGTTATTTCTAGAGTAAAAGAAATTAAAGCTAAATTTCCAGAATTACAATTAATTGCTGGAAACATTGCAACAGTATCTGGTGCAAAACATTTAGTTAAAGCAGGAGTTGATGGTTTAAAAGTTGGTATTGGTCCTGGATCTATTTGTACTACAAGAATTGTATCAGGTGTAGGTGTACCTCAATTAACAGCGGTTGCTAAAGTGTATTCATATGCAAAAAGAAAACACATTCCAGTAATTGCAGATGGTGGTATTAAATATTCTGGTGATATCACAAAGGCCATTGGAGCAGGTGCAGATTCAGTTATGCTAGGAGAAATGCTAGCAGCAACAGATGAAGCTCCAGGGAAGATTATTACAATTGGTGGTAAAAAATTTAAATCATATGTTGGTATGGGTTCTATGGCTGCTATGAAAAGAGGTTCATCTGATCGTTACTTCCAAAACAACCAAGACGTTTCTAAATTAGTACCAGAAGGTGTAGAAGCTAAATTAGCTTACAAAGGACCAGTTGGTAAAATCCTTTACCAATTAGTAGGAGGGTTAAGAAGTGGTATGGGTTATTCTGGCGCTCGTACTATTGAAGAATTAAAGAAGAAGGCTAAATTCGTGAAGATTACTATTTCTGGTTACAATGAATCTCATGTTCATGATTTAGACATTGTTGAAAAAGCACCTAACTACCATGGAAAATAATAAAATTATTGTTGTTGATTTTGGTAGTCAATACAACCAATTAATTGTTAGAAGAATAAGAGATTTAGGAGTTTATAGTGAATTAGTTCCTAATTCAATTAAACCAACAGATATCAAAAAAGACAAATCAATTGTTGGTATTGTCTTTTCTGGTGGACCAAATTCTGTATTTGAAAAAGGTGCTCCTAAAATTGATAAAGGAATCTTTAAATTAGGTTTACCTATTTTAGGAATTTGTTATGGTGTTCAATTAACAACCCACATGAATGGTGGTAAAGTAGTTGCATGTTCTAAAAAAGAATATGGTAAAACTAATATTAACATTATTAAACATTGTGCATTAACCAAAGGTTTAAATAAATCTGAACAAGTATGAATGTCTCATGGTACACAAATTGAAAAACTTCCTACAGGATTTGTTAATAATGCAAAATCATCTACTTGTAAATATGCTATTATTTCTAATGAAAAGCAAAAAATTTATGGTGTACAATTTCACCCTGAAGTAGTTCATACATTAAAAGGTAATACTTTACTAAGTAATTTTATCTTTAATGTTTGCAAAGCAAAGAAATGATGAAACATGAATTCTTTCATCAAACAAGAAATTGCTAAAATTAAAGCTACAGTAGGTAAAGATAAAGTAATTTGTGCATTATCTGGTGGAGTGGATTCTGCTGTAACTGCTGCTATCATCGCAAAAGCAATAGGTAAACAATTAACTTGTTTATTTGTAGATCATGGGTTGTTAAGATATTGTGAAGCACAAGATGTTGTTGATGCATTCAGCAATTTTGGTGTCAAGTTCACTAAGATTGATGCTCAAAAGATTTTTTTAACTCAATTAAAAGGTGTAACTGAACCAGAAAGAAAAAGAAAAATAATTGGTAAATTATTTATTGACATGTTTGATTCTTATGCTAACAAACAAAAAGGAATCAAATGATTAACACAAGGTACACTTTACACTGATGTTATCGAATCAGGTACGAGTACAGCTCAAACAATAAAGTCTCATCATAATGTTGGTGGATTACCAAAAGATATGAAGTTCAAGTTGATTGAACCTTTAAATATCTTATTTAAAGATGAAGTCCGTGAACTAGGAAGAAAACTAGGATTACCTGAAAAAATGGTTAGTCGTCAACCATTTCCAGGACCTGGTTTAGCAATTAGAACTCTTGGAGAAATTACTAATGAAAAATTAGAATTAGTAAGACAATCTGATAGGATTCTTCAAGAAGAAATTGCAAAAGCAGGTTTAAATAAATCAATTTGACAATACTTTACTGTTTTACCAAACGTAAAAACTGTTGGTGTTAAAGGTGATGAACGAAGTTATGAAAATGTAATTGTTATTCGTGCAGTAACTTCAATTGATGGTATGACTGCAGATTTTGCAAAAATTCCATACGATATTCTACAAAAAATATCAACTAGAATAACAAATGAAATTAGAGGTATTAATCGTGTAGTTTATGATATTACTCAAAAACCGCCAGGCACAATAGAATGAGAATAGAATATGAAACAAACAAAAAATGTTATTAAAGAAAAAAAATATTGAAACAAGATTATTTGATCTAACTTGTTTTTTACATATGCATTATTATTTTTAATATTGTGTTGTGCATGTTGAAAAGATGCGTTTGATGGAGATAAAAATAAATTTTATGCAAATTTAGCTTTTGGATGTTTTTTGTTAATTATTTCATTTGTGTTAATTGTCATATTCACTATATTGAACGCAAAGAAAAATAACAAAAATTTAAAAGATTCAAAATTTATTGCATATTTATATACAACAGGAATACCAATTGCTGGTGCGATAACCTCTTATCTTTATAAATTTAAAGAAAATAAATTAGTTAAAAATAGAAAAACGTATGCACCAAGTGCATACACTATTCTTTTCTTTTTGACATTAGCAATTGCGTTGATTATATGAATTATTTATCTGACTAAGGGTGCAATCACATATGAAGTAGATGGTGAAACTGTAACTGGTGTTGTCCCTGGAATCCTTGATGTTTTAATGTCACCATTAAAAGGATTTGTTGATGCTGGTGAATTAATTATTTTCTTATTAATTATTGGAGCATTTTTACAAATAGTAAATACATCTAAATCTATAGAAGCTGGAATATCAGCAATTATTAAGAAAATGAATGGTAAAGAAATATATCTTATTCCCGTTCTAATGCTTTGTTTTTCTATTGGTGGAACAACATTTGGTATGTGTGAAGAAACTTTACCATTCTATTTAATTCTTACTCCAATAATGCTTGCAGCAGGATTTGATGCATTAACATCATTGTTTACTATTTTATTTGGAGCTGGTTTAGGAGTTGCCGGTTCAATTCTTAACCCATTTTTAATTGCACCTGCAGTTGAGGCAGCTAGTATAGAAGGTTTGACAACTACCACTGGTATTGCATGAAGAATAATAACATATGCATTGTTAGTTATTGTTGGAATTACTTGTGTAACTTATCATGCATATAGAGTTAAAAAAGATCCTAAAAAATCAATAGTTTATGAACAATTTGAAGATCATCATAAACACTTTAAAATTGGAAATAGTGAACAATATCAATTAACTACAAAAAGAAAAGCAATTTTGTGAATTTTTGGATTTACTTTTCTTTTAATGATATTAATGGTTATTGATTGAGAAGGTTTAATACCAGGTTTTACTGGATTTACTTGATTCAATAACTGGTTAAGAGAAAACTTACCATTTATTTGATCAGGTGAACATGGTATAGGTGGATGATCGTTAATTGAAATGTCTTTCTTATTCTTTACTTCTACATTAATAATTGGTATTATTACATGAAAAAGTGAAGAAGACTTTTTACAAAACATATTCACAGGTGCAAGAGACTTTATAGGCGTAGCATTCATTATTGCTATTGCAAGAGGGTTATCGATGATGTTAACTTCTTCAGGGGTTAATAGTATATTAGTTAGTGGTTTGTCAAACATGATGAATAATATTAATGCTCAATTAGGAATATTAATAATATTTGTTATCTTTATTATTCTTTCATTCTTGATTCCATCTACAAGCGGATTTGCATCAACTGTGTTCCCTGTAATGGGTCCAGCAATTGCAACTTCTACTTCAGGATTGACAGTTAGTGGTGCAATTACAACATTCTCATTAGCAAACGGATTTGTTAATTTATTCTCACCAACTGCAGGTCCGTTTGTTGCTGGATGTTCATTGTGTAAAGTTTCATTAAATGATTTCTATAAAGGCGCTTGAAAAATATTAGGTATTATCTTGTTAACAATGATTACCATAATTTTGATTGGAACTACTGTTCCAAAATTATTTTAATTATTGAATTATCATTCAATACCATTAAATACTTCTTTTAAAGTATTAGCTGATTTATGTAAGTTTTGAATTTCTTCTTGACTTAACTTAAGAATAATTTTTTCTTCTACACCCTTACTTGTTACAACAGTAGGAACACTTAAACATACGTCATTTAGGCCATACTCGCCATGTAACATACTTGAAACAGGTAAGATTGCTCTTTCATTAGAAAGAATTGCTTTGCATATTCTATTTACTGCCATAGCAACACCATAATAGGTAGCATTTTTTCTAGTTAAGATTTCATAGCCACTTCTTCTAACCATTTCTTGAATTTTGTCTTCTGCTTGTTTGTGTTCAAAATGACCTCTTAATTCACAAAAGTCATTTAATGGTAACCCAGCTACAGTTGCAACACTTCATGTAGCGATTTCACTATCACCATGTTCTCCTACAATGTATACATGAACTGAACGAGGGTCAATATTCAAATGTTCACCAACATGGTATTTAAGTCTAGCTGTATCTAATACAGTTCCAGAACCTATTACTCTATGAGGTTCGTAACCTGATAGTTTTAAAGTTACCATTGTTAAGATATCAACAGGGTTAGAAACAACTAATAAGATACCTTGAAAATTACGTTTAGTAATTTCAGGAACAATCATTTTAAAAACATTAACGTTTCTTTGAACTAATTGCAATCTTGTCTCATTGCCATCTTTCTTTTGAGCAACTCCTGCAGTGATGATAATCATACCGGCATCTGCTAAATCATCATAATCACCAGCATAAATTTTCATAGGTTTAACAAATGGAGCACCATGTGCAATATCTAATGCTTCACCAATTGCTTTTTCTTTATTAGCATCAATTAATACTATTTCATCAAATAAATCATTTTGCATTAATTCAAATGCAATTGTGGAACCAACAAATCCACATCCAATAACACCAACTTTTCTCTTATTCATATATAAATATTATAAAACCTCTATTTAATCAAAGATACAATTATTTTCTTAATTTTTATACCTTGTTTGATAAATTTATTTTCATATTCAGTCGGAATGTTATCTTTAAGTAAATCTACATTTGAATATAGATCGTCTGTATGTGCTTCTACTTTAAAATCTTTAGAATGCATTCATTGGTCTAAAGTATATTCATATAACCCTTGGTTATCAGTTTTAAATTCAATAGTTTGTTTTGGTTTTAAAATCTGTTTATAGATATTCATGAAACCTATAGATGTTAATCTTTTTGATTCATGTCTCTTTTTAGGTCATGGATCAGAAAAATTTAAAAATATCTTGTCCACTGATTTATTCTTAAATCAGTTCTTAAGGTTGTTAGCATCATCACAAATTATTTTTAAATTATGAAAATTATTTTCGTAAACTTCTGTTTTCTTAATAGCTTTAAGAATTACAGTAGGATATTTTTCAATACCAATGTAGTTTATGTTTTGGTATTTAATAGCATTATTAATAATGAACAATCCCTTGCCCATTCCGATTTCTACATATAAAGGATTTTTGTTATCAAAATATTTATTTGAAGTTTCAGACAAATAATATGGACTTAATTTTATTAAATTAATTGCTTCTGGGTTTGTTCTTAGTCTTCCCATATTATTTTTCTAGATCAAACAAATAAACATATTTGTTAGCGACATTAAAAATAATTTCAGACATTAATTTGTTATCTTGGTTAACATTATTAGATCATTGTTTAGATGAACTTTCATTTGCATAAATTGAATCTGAAATAAATTTAACACAAGCAAATTCAATTTTCATTTTATTGCACACTTGCGCAATGGCAGTTGATTCCATATCAACAGCAATACATTTATCAATATTAAATTTATTTAAGTTTTCTTTTGAAACAAAAGAATCACTTGTACCACATGAACCATCAATAAAGTTTTCTTGATATTCTTTAATAATTTCCAAGAATAATTGTCTAATGCGGTTTGATAATTCAAATGATTCTGGTTCATGTGGAACTTGGTTTATTTTGTAACCAAAACATGAAGCATCTACATCTATGTAGTTTAATGACGAAGGAACAAAGAAAACATTAGGATTTAATTTTTTACTAATACTTCCCGCACTACCAATGTTAATGATACTTGAAACACTAAAATTATTAATTAGTGACATAGTAGCACTAGCTGCATTAGCTTTCCCTACTCCACAAAATAATAGAACAACATTTTTTTGCATTACTTCAAAAATATATCCAGAAAAACCATTAATTGATATTTTTTGGTTTTTCTCAAAATATTTTTCAATATTTGGAACTTCTGCTGGTAATGAAATAATGATGCCTAACATATTATTTGTATCTATTAATATTGTAATCTAAGATAAAGTTAAATACTTTATCTAAATTAGTAATTGATTCTTTCAATAATTTAGCACGGTTTGGAATATCTTTATTAGTTCTTGAAGGTTCTAATTTATCAGCACAATATATAACTTTTGATAATGTAGAACATTTTCTTAAAGGAATTACATGGTTGTAGATTGCATCTAATATCTCTTTATCTGTGACATAAAAATGTTTTTTAACGTAAGCCGCTGAAGCGCAACCATGTAATGTGTGAGCTGTAGGGAAACGTTTAGAGTTATATTTATTGTTAATCAATTCCAATATTTGTTCTCTATTAAATTCTTTTGCAACATCATGATACATTGCAGCAATATAAGCTTTTTTAGCAAAAGCTTTTGACTTGTTTCTAGAGATTTTAATAGCAGTGTCTGCTACTCTTAATGTGTGCTGGTAACGATAGTCAGATATTAATGGTTTTATTTGTTGAGCACAATAAACACCATTGTTTGCTATATATTTAACTATTTTTGGTGATAAATATTTTTTATTTGGTTTAGATCTTAATTCAGCACTTGAAATATTTATTTCATTAGTATTCAATAAAATAGCATCTTGAAACTTAGATTTTTCATTATTACGTCCAGCAACTACTAAAGTAACATTCTTTAAGATTTGTTGATAGTTTTTTCATTGGTTAAAATCATTTAAACGATCCATACCAACTAAGAAAAAAAGTTTGTAATTTTTATAAATTTTTTTTAAATAGTTAATAGTAAGATATGTATATGATTTTTGATTAGATTTAGATTTAATTTCGTAATCACACACTTTAACATTAGGCATGTTTTTAATTGCTAAATTAACCATATCTAAACGTGCCTTAATAGACGCCTTTGGATTACTATCTTTTAATGGAGGATTTTTATTAGGAATTAATAAAGTCAAGTTAGGTTTAACTTTATTAATTGCAGTTTTTAACATTTTAATATGGCCTAAATGAATAGGATCAAATGTACCCCCAAAAATTAATAATTTTTTCATATTACACGACATCATAAAAATCAAAAGGATTTTTTTCTGATAAACCAGCACCCATATTATTTAAGCTAATCTTTTTATAGATTTTATTTTCAACAAAACCTAAGATTTTATTTTTTTGAAATTTATATTTAACATTTGTTAAGGGAAATACTAAAATACTTTTAGCATTAAATCTGTTTGCACAGAAAACATCAATTAAGAATTGATCACCAATAAAAACTATTTCTTCAGGTTTAAAATTATATTTTTTTAGTATTTTATTAATTTTGTGTTTAAGAGGTTTTTTGCAATTTCAAATAACATGATCAGGTTTGATTTTGTCTGCAAAAACTTTAACTCTTTTCTTAAAGTTATTTGAAGCTAAAATAAAAACAATTCCTTGATTTCTAATTTTTTTGCAAAAATTAATAGCTGTGTTAGTAGGTAACCTATTAAAGTGTGGAGCTAATGTGTTGTCTAAATCACAAACAACTAGTTTAATATTGTTTTTTTTAAAAGACAAAACATCTATTTGTTCAATGTTTTCAACAAATGTATTAGGTTTAAAATAATTAATTAAGAAATGGTTACTTTTTTTCATTGTCAAACAATGATAATTGCTCATTTTGTTTTATATCTGAATGTTCTACAGTTTGCTCAGATGCATTTTCATTAAGCAAAATAGAAACATCAGATCATTTTTTATTCTTTATAGATGATACTTTGGTAGTTTCATCACCAATTGGAATTTCGCTTGGTGTAAATACGTTTCAAACTTTATCAACATCTAATCCATTAATAATCTTTTGATTATTAACTTCATAAGCATTGATTAATTTAATTGGATTAGATTTAATTGTAGTGATAATGTGTCTACCTACATTGGCACGGTTACCGATTTGGAATGAATCCATCCTAATTCGTTTCATTCCTTGGATTGCAGCAATTAAAACATAATCATTATTATTAGATGCATTGAATACAGCTACTACTTGATCATTATCTTTTAATGACATTGATTTAACTCCAGCTGCATTCTTAGAAACAATACTAATTTGATCTGCATTAAAGATTAATCCTAAACCATTCTTTGTAACAAATCCTAATTTAGTATTTTCATCATATTTATCTAGTAATACACATGATACTAATGTATCATCTTTATCTAGATTCATACACATAGAAATTTTGGTTAGTTTAGAAATACCTAATGATTTTACTAACACTCTCTTAACCATTCCGTTCTTAGAAGCTAATACTAAACAACGATTATCTTCTAAATTGTTTTTGTAGTTAAATGCATAAACAATTTTTTCGTTTGGATCACAAGTTACTAAATTGTTAATGTGAATACCCATTTCTTTTCATTTAGTAATATCAACTTTATAAGTAGGAATAGAAATGTAATTACCTAATGAGGTAATTAGCACAATTTTATCTCTTTGGTTAGAGATGAATTTAGCAATAGGTAAATCATTTTCTTTTAATTTAAGTTGACTAAAGTCACTAGAAATATAAGATTTTTTAGAGATGTTTTTAACATAACCATCACGAGTCACAACAACAATTTGTTCTTGATCTTTGATTGTATCAACTTGCTCAATAACAATTTGAGAATCTTCTTCACTAATCTCTGTTTTACGAGCAGTACCAAAAATCTTTTTATATGAACGTAATTTATTTTTTAAGAAGTTATTTCTAACATTCTTATCATTTATTAGTAAATTAAGTTCATTAATTTTATTGTTTAATTCTTCTAATTCATTCTTAAGATCTGTAACATCGCTATTAGATAAACGATATAGTCTTAAATTAGAGATTGCCTCTGCTTGACGTTCAGTAAACATTAAACGTTGCATCAATGCTTGTTTAGCTGTTTCTTTATTAGATGAATGTCTAATAAGACTAATAACATCATCTAATATTCTAATTGCCTTAATTAAACCTTCAATAATCTCTTTACGTTGAGTAGCTTTATCTAAATCAAACTTACATGATGATAACACTATGTGATCTGCATGTTCAATAAATGAATCAATGACAAATAAAATAGGCATTTGATATGGTTTAGCATTTTTAATAGCAACCATGTTAATGCTATAAGAAATTTGCAATTGAGTATTCTTGTATAAGAAGTTTTTGATGAAATCAAAGTTAGCACCTTGTTTAGTCATTAAGGCAATACAAATACCATTACGATCTGATTCATCTAAAACTTCAGACAAATGTAAAGCATCATATTTATCAATTAGTTCACTAATGTTTTTAATGATTTGAGCTTTATTAGTTTCATATGGAATTTCAGTAATGATAATTTTCTTAGCATCAACTTTTTCCATTTTAGCTCTAATGGTAATTTTACCTTTTCCTGTTTCATAAGCTTGCTTGATACCATCAGTATTAAGAATGATGCCGCCAGTTGGGAAATCAGGACCAGGCATTACTCTCATAACGCTAGATAAGAAACAATTTGGTGAATCTATTCTTGTAATAATAGTATCTATAACTTCATTGAAATTAAATGTAGGGATGTTTGTAGCATAACCTGCTGCAATACCATTTGCACCATTAATTAATAAGTTAGGTAATAATGTTGGCAATACTGAAGGTTCATTTTCGCTGTCATCAAAGTTTGGAATAAACTTAACTGTATTTTTATTGATACCTTCTGCCATTAATTGTCCAAATTGACTTAATCTACATTCGGTATAACGCATAGCAGCAGCACTATCACCATCAATTGAACCATTGTTACCATGCATGTCTACTAAAGTAACATTGTTCTTTCAATTTTGACTCATTCTAACTAATGCTTCATAAATTGATGAATCACCATGTGGGTGGTATTTACCAATAACATCACCAACAACACGAGCTGATTTTTTATGTGATCTATCATAGAATAACTGTAAGTTATTCATTGAGTAGATAATTCTACGTTGAACTGGTTTTAATCCATCACGAATATCTGGTAATGCACGATCTTGAATAATGTACTTAGCATATCTACCATATCCTTCAGACATGATTTCTTCTAATGCTTTTGATATTCCTTTATTATTGTTCTTACTTTCCATACTATTCATCTAATGTAAAATCGACATTATTGTTGATTCATTCTTTTCTTACTTGTGAGTTATCACCCATAAGAATGTTAACTCTACGTTCTGCTAATACAGCATCTTGAATTGACACCTTTAAGAAAAGTCTAGTGTCTGGGTTCATTGTAGTCTCTCATAATTGTTCAGCAGACATTTCACCTAAACCTTTATATCTTTGAACTTCATAACTTTTGAAGTTATGTTTTTGTTCTTCAAGATCTTGTTCGTTTCATGCATATGCTATTTTTTTGTCTGCCAATTTAGAAGCAATTCTAAATAATGGAGGTAATGCAACATAAACATGACCTTTTTCGATTAACGGACGCATGAAACGATAAAAGAAAGTTAATAGCAACACTTGAATGTGAGCACCATCTGTATCAGCATCTGTCATGATAACTACTTTATCATATTTAAGATTCTCAATCTTAAAATCATTTCCAATTCCTGCTCCTAATGAAGAAATGATTGTACAAATTTCTTCATTAGCTAATAAATCTCTTAAGCGAGCCTTTTCAACATTTAGGATTTTACCTTTAAGAGGCAAAATAGCTTGATGACGTTTATTACGAGCTAATTTAGCTGTACCACCAGCTGAATCACCTTCGACCAAGAATAATTCATTTTCTGAATATTGTTTAGATTGAGCTGGAGTTAATTTACCAGACAACAATAATGTTTGATTAGTGTTTTTAATCTTTTTAGTATCTTCACGGGCTTTCTTTGCTGCAATTCTAGCATCTCTAGAAAGCAAAGCTTTCTGAATAATTTTAATTGCATCTTTTTTGTTTTCTTCTAGCCAAAAAGTAAAACGCTCACCAAAAAATTTTTTAACCGATGCTACTGCTTCTTGAGTAAATAACTTATTTTTTGTTTGACCTTCATAAGCAATGATTTTTTCTGGAACTCTTACAGAGATAACAGCAGTTAAACCTTCTCTTGCATCTTCTCCTTCAAAATTCTTATCCTTTTCTTTTAGTAAGTTTCACTTTCTACCATAGTTATTTAAACATTCTGTTAAAGCTGATTTAAATCCAGTTTCATGAGATCCACCTTCAGAGGTTTTAACAGAGTTAGCAAATGAAACAATAATATCACTTGTATCATTTGTATATTGCAAAGCAATATCAATTTCAATCTTATCACTTCCTACTCCTGAAAAACTTGCAATGTTAGTGATGGTAGTTTTATTGTCATTAATAAAACTTACATATTCACTAATACCATGTGTTGAATAGTATTCAGTGGTTTCTTTGTTGATCTCATCTTCGAAGATAATCTTTAAATTTTTATATAAGAAAGAAGATTCTCTAATTCTTTCTTTTATAACTGATGCATTAAATGTAGCATTTTTAAAGATTAATGGATCTGGTTTAAAAGTCACAGTTGTTCCAGTTCTGTTAGTTGTACCAACAACTTTTGTTGGTTGAACAATTTTTCCACCATGTTCATATTTAGATTCTACAATTTTATTGTCTCTGTTTACAGTGACCACTAGTCATTCACTTAAAGCATTTACAACAGACGCACCTACACCGTGTAAACCACCAGATGTTTTGTATGCATTGTCATCAAATTTACCACCAGCATGTAATACAGTGAATACTGTATCAATAGTAGATAGTTTAGTGGTAGAGTTTATTCCAATTGGAATACCACGACCATTATCTTTAACGGTAATAGAGTTATCTTTATGTAGAGTAACTCTAATAGTATCAGCATTACCTGAGATAACTTCATCGATAGCATTATCAAATACTTCCCATACTAGATGGTGTAATCCGTGTATATCGGTAGAACCAATATACATTCCAGGACGTTTTCTAACAGGTTCTAGACCTTCTAGGACCTTAATATTATCATCTTTATAGCCTTGCATAATTGTTAGAAAATATTTCTATATATTATAAATATTTAAATAATATTTATAAAAAGGTTTTTAAGAATTTTAAAAGCAGCTTCTTCAAGAGATTTATCGTTGCTTGCCACTAATTTTTTGTTAATAAAAATTTTAGTGTTTGGTTGGCAAGTTTGAGCAATAATGGCATTTACCATTACACACATATTTGTTAATAGCCCACACACTTGAATAGATTCAAATTCATGTTTAGTTAAATAATTTACTAGTTTTAGTGAACCAAATGTTGGTTTACTGAAACAATTTGATTTAGTAACATATTTATCTAAAGGTTCACAAATTTGTCAACATTTTGATCCTTTAATAGCGTGTTGAATAGGAAGGTTTTTACCTTCTATTGATTGTAAATATTTTTTATCATGAGTATCTTGTAAAAAGATTACTTGATCTTTATTTTTAACATATTTTTGAATTTCTTTGTAGATAGGAGTTTTTATTTTCATTGCTTGTTTAGATCCTAAAACTCCATTTACAAAGTCATTCTGATAATCTACGATTATTAATAATTTTTTCATATTATTATTTTACTAAATATATAATGAAGTTTATTAATTATGATTTTCCTATATACTGTCATTTTTTGCATAATTGGATACTTACTTGGTAGTTTGATATTCGGTCAATTTATTGCTTGAGCAAAAAATAAAGATTTAACAAAAATTGGTAGTAGCAATGTTGGTGCTACTAACGTAAGACGTGAATTTGGTTCTGCAATGGGTTTGTTAGTTTCTGTATTGGATGCTCTTAAAGGAATGATTGCTATATTTATTTGTTGAGCAATTTATGGAGTAACAATTTTTAAAATTAATAGTTCTGCAAATTTATACCCATTAGTATACTTAGCTGGCGTGTTTGCTGTTATTGGGCATTGTTATCCTGTTCAATATCTATGCGCATTAATTAAATATGGTGTTGATAAAGCCTCAATGTGAAAAGGTGGCAAGGGTGTGTCTACATCAGGTGGAGTATTATTTTCTGTTAGTCCTTATTTAGGACTAATTGCTTTTTTAATATGAATACTGATTGTCTTGATAGATAGACGTGTATCATTAGGATCATTATTTTGCATGACAATTGCTACATTGTTTATATTTGTTCCTCAAATAGGTAGTTTTTATTTATTTGATCACCATTGAGTTTATACAAACATCAATATAGATTTTGATCTATATACAAAAGCTCCTTGATTAATTGGAGCTACATTTATTTTGTTAATGTTTAATAATTTCTTATTAACATTTAAACACAAGTCTAATATTCAAAAATTAATCAATCATCAAGAAAGTAAAGCATTTTAATATGTCTTCTAAATTTAACTTCAAATTTAACAAACAATTATTAAATAAAGGATTTTATACAGCAAATTATTTTATTAAGACTAGTAAATTAATTAGAAAATATAAACCTAATGAAATTGTTTGTATGCAATTTACTCATTTTTCTAAAGAACCAGTTATGGTTTGTGGAATAGAAGAATCTGTTGAATTGATTAAATCTTGTTTAACCAAACAAGAATTAAAAGATATCGAGATTTATGGGCAACAAGACGGAACTATTGTTAGTCCTAAAAATCCTATTTTATTAATTTTTGGTAAATACCATGTGTTTGGCAAATTTGAAAACGTTATCGATGGTATATTGGCAAGACGTAGTTCTGTAGCTAATAATTGTAGAAAAGTTTTATCTTTAATTGATCCTAATAAAATAATTTATATGGCAGATAGAACTGATGATTATTTAGTTCAGCCGTATGATGGCTATGCTGCATATGTTGGTGGAATTAGAAGATTTGTTACTGATGCATCTGTAAGTTTATTAAAAGATAAATCTGATGTTAGTGTTGGTGGAACTATTCCTCATGCATTAATTCAAGAATTTGATGGTAATCTTAATGAGGCATTAAAAGCATATTCAAATGAATATGGTAGAAAAGGTTTGGTAGCATTAATTGACTACCACAATGACATTAGAAGAGATATTAAAAGTATTTCTAAAGATTTTAATGATTGCTTTGCAATAAGAATTGATACAAGCAAGAATGTTTGTGATAAATCATTAAAACCAATTAAAGCTAATTATGGAGTAAGTGATAGTTTAATCAAGTTTGCAAGACACACTCTTGATCAGTATGGAATGAAACAAACAAAAATTGTTGTTTCATCTGGGATTGACTATGACAGGGTTAAACACATTGTAGATAAAAAGTTACCTGTTGATTTTTATGGGGTTGGCAGTAATTTAATAACTCGTAATGTGCATGTTACAGCAGATCTAGTATTGAAAAACGGTCATCATGAGGCTAAATTTGGAAGAAAATTATTTATTAATATAAATAAGAAAAATAGTTTAAAAAAATATATTTAACAGACTTATAAATAAATTACTATGGAAGAGTTTGTTACAAAATATATCAACATCGATCGCTCAAATGAAACTGTAGCATCAAGTTTTAATGATCAACCAAGAATGAATTCGGTAAAGATTCATTTAAACACTCAAAGCACTAGCTATGATGCAATTAATACCCAAATTTTAACTACAAAAAAACAAAAAGAAGAAAACCCTTACAAAATTTATTTCCCAACATTTTACAAGAAGGAATTAAGGAATAGCTATGCTACTTTAATTGCTTGAATTATAATCTTAACATTAGCGACTGCTGGTTGCTGCTGAATGATTACAAACATTGTAACTTCTTCTGTTGTAAATAATTGAACTATCTTAGCACTTGTTCCATTGTATGGATTAGCTGTTGGATTGTTTATCTTCTACTTAATTAAATATCTTAACTTTAAGTCTGAATCAAAAACAATTAATTTTAAGGATGAGAAAGTCATTTCTATTAATGTATCAAAACTTTACAAATCTTTAAAAGTAGGATACATTAATATTAATTGAATGTCTTTATTGTCTTACACAATTTCATTGATTACATTATTTGCAACATGCATTATATGTTACATTCAATATCCAACATATTTTGGTGATGTAATTTCCCCAATCACTTTACATAATAATTATGCGTTTGCTATAGTATTTTGAGGATGTGTAGTAGTTGTTATCGGTACATTTATTATGCAAGTTTGTATGTTATTAGGTAACTACATTAGATACACAAGAATTGAAAATTTCTATAATTTTGTAATTATTAACGAAGAAGAAATTACAAATCTTAAAAAGAAAACAAATAGAAGAGATGCATTAATTTATTTTGCTATTTCTTTCACTCTAATTTTAATTGTTTGATTAATTGTTAAATTGTTTAAAAGAAACAAGAAAACTAAGGTAGTAGTTAACGCTTAATTACTTGCTTAGTAACCATTTTTTAATAATATAATGTATTTATATAAATACATTATGAATAATATTGAAAAACAAAACCTTAATTTAGCTTCTAAATTAGAACCAAAGTCAGTCTTTACTTACTTTGCTCATTTATGTAATATTCCCCACCCATCTGGTCATAACAAACAGATTTCTGATTATTTAGTTTCTGTCTTAAAACCAGTAGCTGAAACTATTACTGTATATTCAAACCATACGGTATTAGCTAGAATAAAAGCTACTAAAGGTTGTGAAAAGAAATCTAGTGTTTGTTTACAAGCGCACTGTGATATGGTACCAGCTAAAGGTTATTCTTCAAAGCACGACTTTAAAAAAGATCCTATCCAAATAGTTCAAAAAAAGGGTTTTTTATATGCTAATGATACTACATTAGGAGCAGATAATGGTATTGGTGTTGCATATGCATTAGCAATTGCTACTGATAAGAAAATTAAACATGGTCCATTAGAAATATTGATTACTACTAATGAAGAAACTAATATGCAAGGAGCAAAAGAATTCCCTGCAAGAACATTAAAATCTAAGTATCTAATTAACTTAGACAACGAAGAAACAGACACTTGTTGTTTAGGATGTAATGGTGGTACACAAATCGAATTTACTACTAAATTTGCTAGAAAAGCAGATAAAAATTTAAATTCTTATTTAACAATTAGTTTAGAACACGGCGCTGGTGGACATTCTGGAAACCAAATCAGATGAAAGATCATTAACGCTATTAAAATGATGTTTTCGTTATTTAAATTTGTTCAAGAAAAAGCAAATATTGCTTTGGTAGACATTAATGCTGGACACGTTTCAAATGCAATTTCTAGTGAATGTGTTGCAACTATTGCACTAAATAAGAAAGATGTTAAGATTGCAACAAAAATTTTAAATGACATGTTTGCATTAATTAAAAAAGAATTTTTTCAAAGAGAAGCAAATATGATTATGACTATTAAGTCAGCAAAACCAAAATATTTACCAATATCATTAAAAGATTCTAATAGCATTATTGATGCTATTAACTGTTCATTTAATGGAGTTTACTCTTTAGATGAAAATTACAAAATAGCTAATGGTTCAAGTAATTTAGGTATCATTGAAACACAACAAGGATTTATACGTAGTACTTATTTGTTAAGAAGCGCTTTTGAGGTATGTAAGAGAAGAATTAGAAGTCAATTAATTTCTGCTTTTTACGGAACAAAAACAACTCACAAAATTACTGATGATTATCCAGAATGAACACCAGTAATTGGTAATAGTGTTCTTCAAGTAAAATATTCAAAGATCTTTAAAAAATTTTTTAATAAAAATTTAACTTTCAGTGTAACTGAAGGCGGATTAGAAACAGGTGTATTAACTAAAAAACATCCTGGTATGGAAGCGATCTCAATTGGACCAGACATTGTTGCTTGCCATTCTAATACTGAACATGTAGACATTAAAGGTGTTGGTTTAATTTACAAAGTATTGTTAGAAACTCTTAAAAATATATAAAATTAATATATAGATACTAAATAAATATGGCAGAGATATATCATGCAAAAGATTTAAGAAGTGGTAACACTTTTTTAAGAAACGGAAACATTTACATGGTTTTAGAAAACTCATTTAATAAAACTGCAATGCGTGAAGGTATTGTTAAATGTAAATGCAAAAATTTGAGAACAGGTTCAATTACTGTTGAAGTTTTAACAGGTGAAAAATTAGAAAAAGCTAATGTTGAAACAACTAAAATGACATTTTCATATGATGATGGAAATAATTTTGTTTTTATGGACAATGAAACATATGAAACAATTGAAATTCCTAAATCAAAAATGGAATGAGAAAAAAATTTCTTAAATGAAAACACTGAAGTTCGTGTTCAAAAATATGGTGAAGAAATCTTAGGTGTTCAACTACCAGACCAAGTAGTTTGCGAAGTTGCTGATGCTGAAGAAGCTGTTCAAGGTAACACTGTTCAATCTGTTCAAAAGAAAGCTTGAATTTCATCAGGATATGAAATCCAAGTTCCTCAATTTATAAAAAAAGGTGATAAAGTAATCATCAACACCTTAACGGGTGAATACTCTGGTAGAGAGAATAAATAATGACTTGTAAATTTGAAAACAAACACGGGACTATTACAATTCCTAAAAAAGTAATTGAAAACACTATCACAAATATTGTTAGTTCTTTAAGTTTATATCCAGTAAAAGAAGTTAAATTTACTGAGGATACAAAAGATATTTTAACATTTTATGTAATGTTAAAAAATGATGGTTCATTAACAAACTATATTAACTATATTTCTTCATTGCAAAAAAGTCTTAAAAAAGCAATTTGTTCTTCTTTGAATATTACAAACTTTTTCTCAATAATTATTTTTGAATAATATGTCTAAAAATCAGTGAGAAAAAAGAGTAGAAGTATTTCATTATGTTTATTCAACATTAATGTCAAATGTTAAGGATAAAGATATTATTAAAAACGCCTTTGAACAATTTACATTTTCTGCTGATCAAATGAAAATTATTGAATATTATGCTAATAATAAGCAAGAAATTATTAATTTAATTTCAACTAGACTACAAAATAATTGGACTTGAGAACGTATTTCTGTAGTAACTCAAGCAATATTAATAACTTCTTACAGTGAATCACAAGCATTAAATATTAATAAAAAAATAATGATTGATCAAGCATTAATAACAGCTGACAAGTATTGTGAACCAAATGAAAAAAAGTTTATAAATGCTATTTTAGATAAGATAATTAAATAAATATGTCTGATTTAACAAAGAAAGTAAAAATTGATAAAAAACAAACAGAAATAGAAAATAATGAAAATGAAGATTCATTTTTATTAAATTGAACTTGATATGTTTTATTAGGTTTTTGTTTCTTGTTGTTACTTGGATTTGCTTTAACATGAATCATGAGTAGTAAAGAGATTACTACAATATCAAATTACTACATTCCTAGTCTTATTTGTAGTTTGGCAGCCATAGTATTATTAGGATTATTTTTTTATTACGATACTAAAGATTTTAATTTAATTAAATTTCATGTTCCAAGAAAACTATTTAAATTTTACTATAGTAGTTTAATTGTGTTCATGACTGGAATACTGTTTGCTATTGTTTATTTATTCTGTTATCCAAGTAGCATTTCTACGCTAAGCAACACTACATTCTATGTGATAGGATTAGTGATTTTGTGTTTAATTACTTTAGTAGGTATTGGTTTATACCGCTATGCAAGATACAAAATTGATCTTACAATCTATTTAAGAAAACATGGTAAAACTGTTAGTGAAGCAAAAGCAAGTGAAACTAATAATTCTTCATCAAGTGAAAAAGCCTCTTCTGGATTAACAGATGCAGCTAAAAAATAAAAAGTTTATTGTTATTAATTTAGGGTGTAGAGCTAATGCATATGAAACTAATTGTATTAGTTCAGATTTTACCGCTTGTGGTGCAATCAAGGTTAATAGTATAAAAGATGCTGACATTTGTTTAATTAATACTTGTAGTGTCACTAATAAAGCTGATAGTAAATCTAAATACTTTATTAATAAAGTATTGAGAGAAAATAAAAATGTATTATTGGTGGTAATGGGATGCTTTAGTCAAACAAATCCTGATTATTTTAAACATTTTAAGAACACTATTGTTATTGGTAATAAATACAAGAATAAAGTTGTAGATTTAATAAAAAAATATAAAAAGAAATCAATTATTAAAGTTGAAAACTTTAGCAATATTACTAAATTTGAAAAATTTAATAATATTAGTTTTATTGATAATACACGTGCATTTTTAAAGATTCAAGATGGTTGCAACTACATGTGTAGTTATTGCATAATTCCATTTAGTAGGGGTAGACAACGTTCTTTAGATCATAAAATTGTCTTGGATGAAATCAAAGAGCTTTCTAAATCTCATAGAGAGATAGTATTAACAGGGATTAATACAGCAGGCTATTTAGATGATTTTAAAGTAGATTTTTTTAATCTATTAAAAAAAATTAATGAAATCAAAGGAGATTTTAGAATTAGAATTTCATCTATTGAACCTTTTCAAATTAATCATCAGATTATCAATTTAATTAGTAATAATTCAAGATTTTGTCAACACATCCATTTATGTTTACAGTCAGGAAGCAATCAAGTTTTACATTCTATGAATAGAAAATATACAACTGATGAATTCTATTCATTAGTCAAATATATTAAAAGTAAAAATAAAAATATATCAATTACTACAGATTACATTGTTGGTTTTAACAATGAAACTGATGAATATTTTAATGAATCATTGAAATTTTTAAATAAAGTAAAGTTTGCCAATATGCATATCTTTCCCTACTCTCCTCGTAAGTATACAGCAGCTAATATGATTGGAAATCCTGTTAATGAATCAGTAAAGACAAATCGTTTTAAAATTGTTAATGAAATTAATAACAAGTACACTAATAAATATTTAAAACAGTTTATCAACCAAACTGTCAATGTTTTGTTTGAAAAACCAAAACAAAAAAATGTTCAAATAGGACATTCTGAATATTTCTTTAAAGTTAATGTAAATACTTGCAAACCTTTGCATAACCAAATTTTAAAAATTAAAATTACACAAGTCATTAATAATAATGTGTTTGGCATTATTAAATAATTTATAATATGTGTATTAAAACACTATGATAAGTTATTACAAAAGAACTAAAATAATTGCTACTTTAGGTCCGGCAATTACTCAAAAATTATGGGATCTTGATATGCTAAACAATCCTAAAAATGCTAAGAGCAGAGAATTAGCATATCAAAGAATGGAAGACATCATTAAATCCGGTGTTAACTGTGTTAGACTTAATTTTTCTCACGGTTCTCATGAAGAACAAATTATGAGAATTAAAATTGCTAGAGAAGTTGCTAAAAAATTAAAAAGAAATATCTCTATTATGTTAGATACAAAAGGTCCTGAAATTCGTTTAGGAAAATTTGAATCTGACTTTGTTACTATTCAACAAGGTGACAAATTGATTATCCATACTACAAAGGAAATAGTAGGAAATAGCAAAGAATTTTATGCTACTGACTCTACTGGTAAATATAACATGGCAAACGATGTTAAAGTAGGTGGATTAATTTTAATTAATGATGGTAAGTTCCAAGTTAGAGTAAATAAAGTAAATAAAAAAGATGGTCTTATTTATTGTACTGCTTTAAATAAAGCAGATATTTCTGAAAAGAAGAGAATTAACTTACCTAATGCTACTTACTCTATGCCTTTTATGTCTGAAAAGGACAAAAAAGATGTTCAATTTGCTTGTGATCACAATTTAGATTACATCGCTGCAAGTTTTGCAAACTCTAAAGAAAATGTAGAAGAAATTAGAGCGATTTTAAAGAAAAACAAAAACACTCATATTCAAATTATTTCTAAAATTGAAACTACACATGCTATCAATAATATTGATCAAATTATTGATGCATCTGATGGTATCATGGTAGCTCGTGGAGATTTAGGATTAGAAATTCCTTATTATGATGTTCCTTATTGAGAAAAATACATGATTAGAAAATGCCGTTATGTAGGTAAACCAGTAATTGTAGCTACTCAAATGCTAGACTCATTAGAAAGAAATATTCAACCAACACGTGCTGAAGTTACTGATGTGTTCTTCGCAGTAGAACGTGGTTCTGACTCTACAATGTTATCTGGTGAATCTGCACAAGGTTTATTCCCAGTTCGTGCTGTAAGCACTATGGCTGAAATTGATGTTAAATCAGAATTATTATTTGATTACAATCGTGCATTTACTTTCTATTTCCCTAAAGCTAAACTTCCTTCAAAAGCTAAAACAGTTGCTAAAACAATTGCTAAAAAACTATTGCCTTATGGTTCGGATGTAGCTCCTAGTTTCCCATATGAATTTGTAGCATTATTTACAAATGATATTAACACTATTAAAGCTGTATCTAATATTAGACCTGCAGCTACAATAGTTGTAATAACTGACCGTAAAGATCTATTAACAGCATTTGGTATTAGTTATGCTATCCAAACATACTATGTTAATGACTTGGCAAAAGCTAAAAAAGAATACAACAAAGTATCTAAAGCCGCTGTTAAAACATTTAAATCTAAACCTGGTAAGACTATCGCTTACATAGATGGATTTAAGATAGTTAAATAAATTTAAACATATTTATTTTATCAATTTTGTTAAACAAATGTACTCAGTAGAATGAGTATGTTTTTTATCTATTCTCTAAAAAAAACAGTAAAATTATTACATATGAATAAAAAGTTAATAAAAGTAATTACAAGTATTGCGTGTGGATTAGGAATCGTTTCTTCAATTCCGTTTGTAACAAGTTGTAATAATAAAAAAGAAAAAGGGTTATTAGTAACATACAATAGCGCATTAACAGGTAATTTCTATCAACTATCATTTAAGGCCGGCGAAACAACTGAGGATAAAGTAATAGGTCCATATACTCATTTATTTTCTGTTAAAGATAATAATTTAAAGCCAATTAAGATTGAAAGTCTTACATGAAGTTTTTTCGATGCTTCTACTGGTCAAAAAATCAATTGATTATCAATGAAAAGAAATTATTCTGCTAATGAATATTTAGGAAGACTTGTTTGTGATGCTTCTGATTTACCTGTGACAACAAGTGAATTAACAAGACATCAAATACGTATAGAAGCAGAAAATTCTTCTTATTATGGTAGACTTAATAATTGTTTAAGCATCTCATTTACTCAACCTGAGCCTAGTTCAATCAATGTTAAAACTGGTTTAAAACAAGTGGAAATTGATCCGTTTTCACAAGGACAATTTGAAGATTCATCAATAAATGCAAATGTATTACCTTGACAAGCGAGTCAGTCTGTCGATTGAGAATTAGAATTTGACAATCAGATAGCTCCAGATTGATTACATATTAAACCATTCGGTAATGCTTATGAATTATCTTGAGATGCAACAACTACAGCAAAAACTCCTGGTGAACATAATATTAAGTTAACTGCTAAATTGGGTACTATAACTTCAAATAAAGTTAGTTTTTTCTTGAAAATTAGAAGTGAAACTATACTACCAGAAACTTATTTAGATATTTTTGATAAAACAAAATGTAATGGTGTTAGACAAGATCTAACAGATGAGGAAATTACTGAGCTTAGAAACAAAGGATATAACGAAATTGAAATTCCTGATTTTGTTACAACTTTACCTTATGGTGCTTTCTCGTCTGCTTCTTTATCTTTTACAACAGAAAAATGAAATTTTATCAAGAAACTCTCATTTGAAAAAAACTCTAAATTGACTAAAATTGATAAATTCGCTTTAACTTCAACTACTTCACCAGAACCTTTTGAAGAATATGATTTTTCAAATTGCGAAAAGTTAAAAACTATTGATAACTGTTTAGCTGATATTGAAATTTCTAAAATTTATCTTCCTGCATCAATAGCATTTATTCATGATAATGCTTTTTTAGGAACAAAAATTCAAGAAATATGATTTACTGATATTCCAACTGTATATACAGAGTGAACTACATTAGCATTTCGTAATATTGTAGATGATGGTCAAATTCACTATATTCGTTTTATGAATGGTCATCCTCAAGGGTATCAAGACTTTATTGATTATTTACATGAAAATTGTGGATTGTCAGATAAATGACAAGCTGCTCAGTAAATAAAAAAATTAATATTTATATTAAAAATGTGTTAATATTAATACTATATAAAGAAAGTAGTTTACACTCACCTGATATCTGTTAGTAGATTTGGGTTAATAGCTTTAGATTAGTTAATCTAAATATTTGTAGTGCATTTACTTTCAAGTGATGCACTATTTTCTTTATATAAAAGCAATATACAATAAAGGAAATAAATGGAATATAGACCTGTTAATGAAAAAATAAGAGATCCAAAGTTATTAGTAATTGATGAAGACGGATCTAAAATCGGACAAATGAATCGATTAGATGCTATCAATTATGCTAAAAACAAAGATTTAGATTTAGTTTTATTTGTTCCAGCAAATAAAGCAGGAGGATTACCAATTGCTAAAATTTTAGATTATGGTAAATTTACTTACAATGAAAAAGTAAAAGCTAGACAATCTAAAAAGAAACAAACAGTAATTAAAGTTAAAGAAATTAAAATAAGACCTCAAACTGGTATTCATGATCTTGAATGACGCGCAAAGAACGTAATTGAATGATTAGAAGACGGATGTCAAGTTAAATTCAAGATTAGAGCTGCTGGACGTGTTGGCTTTAAGCAAGAACTAATTGATGAAACATACAACAAGTTTATTAATCTTTTACAAAACAAAGGTAAAGTTATTCAACCTTTAAAAAAGATTACCCCAATTATGTACGAATGTACTATTGCTAAAAATAAATAAAGGAGAATCATATGGCAAAAATTAAAATGAAAACTAAAAAATCTGTTTCTAAAAGAGTTAAGGTAACAGCTAGTGGAAAATTAAAAAGAAAACAAACAAACCGTTCTCACATGGCTCACTCTAAAACTACTAAACAAAAAAGACAACTAAAGAAAGACGCTTTAGTATCTAAAGCAAACTACAAACGTCTTAAATATACATTACAAGATTAATTAAAGGAGAATATATATGAGAGTAAAAGGTGGATATACAACAAGACAACGTCGTAATAAAATTAAAAAGCAAGCCTCTGGTGCTTGAGGTACAAAGCATACTTCTTACAAAATTGCTCACCAAACAGTAATTGAAGCGAGTGGTTACGCTTATAGAGACAGACGTAATAAAAAACGTGACTTTAGAAAATTATGAATTTCTAGAATTAATGCTGGATTAAAACCATTAGGTTATTCATATTCTAAATTCATTGCTCAATTAAACAAGAAAAACATTAAGATCAATCGTAAAATGTTATCTGAATTAGCTGTTAATAATCCTGAAGAATTTAAAAAACTAGCTACAGAAGCAATGAAGTAATTTAAACCTGCATAAGCAGGTTTTTTATTTATGTATTTTTTTTTTTTTTTTGTTTCAAAAAAAGCGATATATAATAAAAATGAGAAAATTATGAATAACAAATTATTTAAAGTAATGACTTTAAGCATTCCAATTTTACTAGGATGCATTACTGGATGCAGTGCTATTTCATCTATTAAGACAAATAGTACTATCCCTTCATCAAAAGCGCATTATTCATTGTATGACTTTGATTCAATTGATGACTTATTGAATTTTGATGCAGTAAATTATGGTACTTTTTGTTTTGATCCAAATACTGATTATACAAACGGTAATAGAGAAGTTCGTTTTACAGATCCAGAATATATACAATATTTGAATAATGTTACAGCTGATATGTTTAAACCAGGAAACATTGAAAAAACTAAAGATTTTTTGGCTTTTACATTACTTGGAGATTGTTTATTTAAATTACTTAATATGATTTATAAAGATCAACCGTTACCTGTTGAGACATTCGCTGATTATATACATAATAATGTAAAGAGTTTTTCATTACATATAGATCAAATAACTAATCTTAAATTAGAAGAAAAAGCTGCCGATGGACGTGATACATTTAGCTTTAGTGGAAGTTGAAAAATGAATCTTGTTGCAAAAAACTACCAAGAAGATGAATATCACACTGTTGAAACTATTGTAAATTTTACGAATAAGAAAATATGATTTTCACAATTTGGAGGTATTTTTCATGAAGATCGTGATGGCATTTTATATCATTTTGGAATTTTATTAGTTGATTTAGAATCTAATAATGAATTTATAACAATTCAAATAACAAAAGATGGTGAAACTCAAACGTTAAATAGTCATTATTTGCCATCTTTAGGGACTTATCCTTCTACTTCAATTTATAAATATATAAAAGATTTACAAATTTCTAACAACCCTAATTCATAGTTATCATTAATTAATATCAACTAGATTAAAAAATAATTTATTATTTTACTTTATAGATATAATACCATTACACTTATTACTAGGTTATGAAAACCTTCCATTCATTACTTGGTAATCAGTAATAGCCAAAGAAAGGAAGTAAAAAGAAATGGCAGTAACTACAAAAGCTAAAAAAGAAGCTATCAAGAAATTTGGTGGTAGTGAATTGAACACTGGTAGTGTTCAAACACAAGTTGCTTTATTAACTCTTGAAATTAATGAGTTAACTAAACATTTAGTTAACAACCCAAAAGACAATTCATCTAAAAGAGGTTTATTTCAAAAAGTTAGTAAACGTAAATCTTTATTAAGATATTTAGAAAATAAAGATATTGAAGCTTATCGTAAACTTGTTAAAGAATTAAATTTAAGAAATTAATTAATAATGCAATTAGAAACTAATTGTATTTGTGTTAGTGAATATATCAAATAATACTTAATTAACAACTGTAATTAATATAATTTATATATTCATTAATATTCGGGAAGTAGCTTAGCTTGGTAGAGCACTTGGTTTGGGACCAAGGGGTCGCAGGTTCAAATCCTGTCTTCCCGACCATTTACGGCAGGGTATCTCAGTTGGTTAGAGAACTCGGCTCATACCCGGGGTGTCGTGAGTTCGAATCTCACTCCTGCCACCATATTAGGAGCTTTAGCTCAATTGGTTAGAGCCCCCGACTCATAATCGGTCGGTTGCAGGTTCGAGTCCTGCAAGCTCCACCAATAACAATATTTTATTCATTAATTTTTTTATAATTAATGAAAAACGGATGATTACCCAAGCCCGGTTGAAGGGATCGGTCTTGAAAACCGAAAGGTGCAGCAATGCACGCGGGGGTTCGAATCCCTCATCATCCGCCATTATCGCGGGATAGAGCAGCTTGGTAGCTCGTCAGGCTCATAATCTGAAGGTCGTTGGTTCAAATCCATCTCCCGCAACCATTTGGTCCAGTGGTGTACCGGTTAACATGCCTCTCTGTCACAGAGGAGATTGCGAGTTCGATTCTCGTCTGGACCGCCATGGTTTCGTAGCTCAGTCGGTAGAGCAACGGACTGAAAATCCGTGTGTCGGCAGTTCAATTCTGCCCGAAACCACCATTTAAAAAAATATTACTACTAGCAATTGCTAGTAGTTTTTTAATTAAATAGACTGTAAAACCTATTTTACAGTCTAGAATATTTAAAAAATAATGCCAATTTACCAAGCGGTTGAACTATTTAAAATTTGTAATTTTAATCATAAAATTTTAGTAAAAATAGTAAATTATTTTTTTGATACTACTACTAATGTAGGAACAATAACCCTATCATGTAATTTATAACCTTTTTTAATAATTTTAATGACATGGTTATCATTAAAGTTTGGATTGTTTTCAACTTCAAAACATTCCATGGTATTTGGATCAAATTCATCATTAACATTAACCTTTATCTCAGTAACACTAATGTTATTAAGAATTGTTTTTAACATTGTTAAAAACATGTTAAAACCTTTTTGATAGTTTTGAATATTAGGATCATTAGGGGTGTGAGACAATGCGATTTCAAACTGGTTAGTAACATTAACAATTTCTATAGCAATTGATTCTGTAGCATACTTTGCTTTGTTAGTAAATTCTGTTTGAAGTTTTTGTTTGATTTCATTAGTTTGCTGTTCGATTAATAACGAAGCTTGTTTAGCTTTCTCATTAAGTTTACTAACATATTCTTTGTTTATCTCATTAATTTGCACTTCATAAGAATTAACTTTTTTTTGAAGAGAAGAAACTTCAGATTTTAATTGTTCAATTAAAATCTTATCTTCATTTTCTTTTTTAGATTCTTCAATTTTTGATTCTTGTTTTTGTTCTTCTATTTTTTTATCTTTACTCATTTTCTAACTCCTTTTCAACATGTTTGTAATATTTTTCTACCTCAGGGTTATCCATATTTGCTATTTTTTTTAACTCTTTGATTTGATCTGAAGAATATTTATTTGGAGAAGCGTAAACAATATTAACTACAAGATCACCATTGTTTCTGTTGAATAAACCTTTCTTAGTTGATTTAATACCAAAACTATTAAGAGTTATTTGTTCATTGTTCTTTGTTCCAGGTCTTAATTGAATTTCTTTAATTCCATAAGGAGTATTAACTTTAATGTTGCCTCCTACAATGGCTTTCATAGGATCAACTAAGACACTAGTATAAATGGTGTTTTTTTGTCTTTGAAAGACTTTAGAGTCTTGAACAAAGATAGTTAAATATAAATCTCCTGTTCTAGTTTTAATAGAGTTACCATGTCCTTTGAAGACAATTGTTTCTCCGTTAATGATACCTGGTTCTATATCAAATTCAATTTCTTTTTCAGCTTCTAAATATCTTGCTCCACCACAAGTGTTACATTTCTTATGGATAATTTTACCTTGTCCGTGACATTTAGGACAAACTCCTTGAGTTTGCATTACACCAAAAGGGGTACGTTGTTGTTTAATAACTACTCCAGACCCATGACACATGTCACACACTTCTGTTGATCCTTGTTCATTACTTGCACCTGTACCATTACATTCAGGACAAGTTTTTTTAATTTTAAATTTAATTTTTTTATGACAACCTAAGATTGATTCTAAAAATGTGATACCAAATCTTGCTTTAATATTGATGTCATACAATTGTTCTTCAGTGTTTCTATTGCTTCTAGTTCTAGAAGAACGATTACCTCCAAAAATATTACCAAAGATATCATCAAAAGGGCTACCATCTTCATCTCCGCCAAAACTAAAGTGGACATTAGAGGCGTTGCCTCTACCACCAAAGAATTGGTTGAAGATATCAAAAGGATTACCCCCACTAAAACCTTGAGAATTTAAACCATCAAAACCAAATTGGTCATAAGTCTTACGTTTTTGTTCATCACTTAAAACTTCATAAGCTTCATTGATTTCTTTGAATTTAGCTTCAGCATCAGGGGCTTTATTACGGTCTGGATGGTATTTCATAGCGAGCTTTCTAAAAGCACGCTTGATTTCATCAGTATTAGCGTTTTTAGAAATGCCTAATACCTCATAGTAGTCTCTTTTATTACTAGCCATAATAATATATTATTATAAAGATAATTTAGCAATTAAAATAATAAAGTGCTAATTCTTGTCATTAACTAATTTGAATTTGTTATCCACCACTTTAGCTGAATATTTAATGTTTTTCTTAATTTTATTTTCTACTATTTCTGATGCTAAGAAATTTTCAATATTCTTTTGAATATAACGTTTAATCGGTCTAGCTCCATATAGTGGATCATAAGATTCTTTTTTAATCTTAGTAATAGTAGATTTATCAAATCCGATTAAGATATCTTGTTGTTTTAATCTATAAGACAATTCGTTTAATAATTTGTCAACAATCTTTTCTACAACAGATTCTGATAATTTATTAAAAATAATTATTTCATCAATTCTGTTAATAAATTCAGGCCTTAAAGCTTTCTTTAATTCTTCAATAGCCTTATCTTTTTTATCATTTAGAACTTCAGCACCACCAATGTTGCTTGTTAAAATGATAATTGTATTTTTAAAGTTTACTTTTCTGCCTTGTGAGTCAGTTAATTCACCATCATCTAAAACTTGTAGTAACAAGTTTAGAACATCTGGGTGTGCTTTTTCTATTTCATCAAATAAAATAACTGAATAAGGTCTACGTCTGATTGCTTCAGTTAATTCTCCAGCTTGTTCATAGCCTACATAACCTGGAGGAGCTCCAATTAATTTTGAAACTGAGTGTTTTTCCATATATTCACTCATATCAAATCTAATCATTGATTTTTCACTGTCAAATAACGCACGGGCTAATGATTTAGCAAGTTCTGTTTTACCAACACCTGTTGGTCCCATAAATAGAAATGAACCAATAGGACGGTTTGGGTCATTAATCCCTACACGTCCTCTTAGAATTGCATTAGAAACTAATGTGATTGCTTCATCTTGTCCTTTAACGTATTTTTCTAATTCTGGTTTTAAATTGACTAATTTATTCTTTTCAGATTCCATGATTTTGTTTAATGGAATACCGGTAGCTTTTGAAATAACTTCTGATATTTCGTTAGCTGTTACAGAATCAGAAATATAAGAATCTGGATCACTATTAATCTTTTGTTCTAAATCATCAATCTTTTTTTGAGTAGCAGGAATAGTTTCATAAAGTAACTTTGATGCTTTTTCAAACTCTCCATCTGATTGATATCTATCAATCTTTGATTTAAAAGTTTCTAAATCTTTCTTTAAATTATTTAATTGATCATGTTCAGACTTTTGTTTTTGTCATTTTTTGTTTTCTTTTTCTTGAGATTTTTTTAAGTCTTGCAATTCTCTTTCTATTGAAACCAATCTTTTTTTAGATTTATCGTCAGTTTCATTTAATAAAGCTGCACGTTCAGTTTCAACATGAATGATTTGTCTGTTTATTCGATCTAATTCAGGTGGTAATGAGTGAATTTCAGTTTTTACTTTAGCAGCTGCTTCATCAATTAAATCAATTGCTTTGTCAGGAAGATATCTATCAGAGATATATCTATCAGAGAGGTTAACAGCAGCTACTAAAGCAGAGTCATGAATTTTTACTTTATGAAATAATTCTCATCTATCTTTTAATCCTCTCATGATAGTAATTGCTTCTTGTTTAGATGGTTCTTTGACATAGATTTTTTGTAATCTACGTTCAAGAGCAGCATCTTTTTCAATGTATTGACGATATTCATTTAATGTAGTAGCTCCAATAATTTTAATTTCTCCACGTGCCATCATTGGTTTAAAAATGTTGGCAGCATCCATCCCGCCTTGGCCTGTTCGTCCAGCACCTACTAATTGATGTAATTCATCGATGAATAAGATAATGTTACCATTATCTTTTACAGCTTTTATAACTGAGTTAATACGTTGTTCAAATTGTCCTTGATAGCTAGCTCCTGCTATTAATGAAGGTAATGATAATTCAATAATAGTTTTGTTAGCTAATTCTTCTGGAACATCATTATTAATAATACGTTGAGCTAATCCTTCAACGATTGCAGTTTTACCAACACCTGGTTCTCCGATAAGAACAGGATTATTTTTAGATTTACGTGACATGATTTCGATTAGTCTTCTAATTTCGTCATCACGCCCAATTACAGGATCTAATTTATTATCTTTAGCATCCTGTGTTAGATTTCTACCAAATTGTTGTAATGGGTTTTGGTTGTTATCACCTGGTGTAAAATTAAAGTCCATAATATTCTCCTTGTTTTATTAAACAACCATATTATAACACAAAATTAGCACTCTTTACATTAAAGTGCTAATTATTTATTTTGATGTGATTTATTAAACAAAATATAACTTTGCTGAAAAAAAGTATAATTTAATTAATATATATATATATATATGTAGTGGAATAACAGCTACAGTTGCAGTCGGCACTGGTGGAGTAATTTACTCACTTAGACAAGAAAAAAATGGTGGTGATGAACCAGTTGATCAAAAAGTTTCACCAGAAGAAGTTTATGAATTTTCTGAAGATGGTAAAACGTTATTAGGTCTTCAAGATGCTTTTTTAAATGATTCGACTTCTCCTATTTATAAAGACAACTTTAAAGATTGTAACACTATGCAAATTCCAGCAAGTCTAACAAGTATTGGTATTAATGCTTTTTATGATTATCATGACTCAAGTTCAACAATTCCATCATTTATTACAAGATTAACTTTTGAAGAAAACTCTAATTGTTCTTGAATTGATCATTGTGCTTTTTATGGTTGTTCATCATTAACTTCTGTAAGTTTTCCAAGCAGTTTAACAACCATCGGTTATGAAGCTTTTAATAATTGTCTTAATTTAAGCAGTATTAGATGAGACGCTTGAAATGGTAATATTATTTTTCAATCTACTCCATTCAATGGCGTTTGTCAAGATGGTGGAACAGTTACTGTAACTAATCCAATAGATGATACGCATAATAGTGCAGCATTACTTGCATATTTGAAACAAAATTCTGGATTACCATCTGGTTGACGAGTAGCAGAAGATTAATTAACTTAACTACAAAATATACACAAAATTGGGTATATTTTTTGTCCTATTCCTTAAATTTTGTTGCAAAAAAAAAAAAAAAAAAAGAGAGTATATTTATTAATATACAAAGACGAATATGAACAAGAAGTTAAATAAGAAATTACTAAATTTAATTGCATTATGTAGTGGAATAACGGCTACAGTTGCAGTCGGCATAGGTGGAATAGTTTATTCTATTCAAGAAAAAAACAGCG